>JBGVLE010000038.1:0-20888 GCA_045124135.1 Alloprevotella sp. | reverse complement strand
ACGGCCAGAAGAGCACAAAGACCATGCGCCTCAAGAAAGACGACAACGGCAACTGGAAACTTCGCAGTTAAACTTTTTCCCGTCACTCCGACAAGCACACACAGACGCACATCGGCCACACACATCGGCCGGTGTGCGCTTTTTTTGTGCCTTTGGGCCCTGCCGATTGGCCGAAAAAGCGTAAGTTTGCACATACAAGTATTTCAACAACCTCAATCCATACCATGAAAAAACGCTTTCTCTCTGTGAGTCTGCTCCTGCTCGGTGCCATGGCCGCGTCGGCGCAAGTGAGCCTTGTCAATCCCATACCCCAGAAAGTCACCGCCACAGCCCCCGCCGGCACCGTGGCCGTCTTCGACGCTCCCGCCGCCTGGCACATCGTCTGCGACAAGTCGCGGCAGGGCAGCATCGCCATGAAAGCCCTCGATGAGGCTTCGCCGCGGCAAGACGCCAAAGCACGCTTCACCCTCCGTCTCGGACTCGTGGGCGACAAAACCGTGAGCAAAGTCAGACGCCAAGTGCCGGGGGGCGAAGAAGCCTATTTTATCAACATTGAAAAAGCCGGCGCCACCATTGCCGCACACACAGACCGTGGACTCTACTATGGCGTGCAGACCCTGCTCGGCATGATGAGCCAGGGCAAACTCGAAGCCTGCGTCATCCGCGACTGGCCCGACGTGAAACACCGTGGCGTGGTCGAGGGCTTCTATGGCACGCCCTGGAGCCATGAGCACCGCCTGCGCCAACTCGACTTCTACGGCCGCCACAAAATGAATGTCTACATCTACGGCCCCAAAGACGACCCCTATCACCGCGACCACTGGCGTGACCCCTATCCCGAAGCCGAAGCAGCCCGCATCCGAGAGCTCGTCGACAGAGCCAAAGAGCGCGGCGTACACTTCTATTGGGCCATTCACCCGGGCATAGACATCAAGTGGACCGACGCCGACCGCGACGCCCTCGTGGCCAAACTCGAGAAGATGTACGACCTCGGCGTGAGAGCCTTTGCCGTCTTTTTCGACGATATTTGGGGGGAAGGCACCAAGGCCGACAAACAGGCTGCTCTGCTCAACTACGTCGACGACAACTTCATCGCTAAAAAGCCAGACGTGGCGCCGCTCATCATGTGTCCCACCGAATACAACCGCTCGTGGGCCAGCGACAAAGGCGGCTACCTGCGCACACTCGGCACACAGATGAACAAAGACGTCGAAATCATGTGGACCGGCAACACCGTAGTGCACTGCATCGACAAAGAGTCGATGCAGTGGATCAACCAGCGCATCGACCGCAAAGGCTACATCTGGTGGAACTTCCCAGTGTCTGACTACGTGCGAGACCGCATCCTGCTCGGTCCAACCTATGGCAACGGACTCGATATCGCCTCTGACATCTCAGGCTTCGTATCCAACCCGATGCAACATGCCGAAGCCTCAAAAATCGCCCTCTACGGCGTGGCCGACTACACTTGGAACATGCGCGCCTACGACTATCAGAAAGACTGGGAAGCCGCATTGGCAGAGATTTTGCCAAGCGAAAAAGAGGCTTTGCGCACATTCGCACTCTACAACAAGGCACTCGGCCCCAACGGCCACGGCTTTGCACGCGAAGAGGGAGACGAACTCAAAGACCTTGCCGCCAAGGCAGTGACGCTCGACGCCGCCGCGCTGGCAGAGATAGACGGCAAATGCCGGCAGCTCGCCGCCTCGGCCGACATTCTCCTGGCCGACAAGACCAATCCGTGGCTCATCAAAGAACTCAGACCCTGGCTGCTGCAAGGCAAAAACGTGGCCGCCTATGGCCGGGCCGTCGTGGCGATGGCCACACAGGGCGATGCCGAACTGACTACCTTCTACAAACAGGCCCGGTCGCTTCGCCAGCAGATGTTCGAACTCGAAAACGCCGACGTGCGCCATCCCTTCCAGCCCGGCATCAAACTGGCCACCGGTGTGCTCCTGCCCACACTCGACAACATCTTTGCACAAAGCGTCGACCGCTACAACAAGGCAAACGGGACGGCACTTGAGCGCGTGGCCGAATACAATCCCTTCGTCCTCACCGCCACCGTCGGCCAGCTGGCACACCAGCCCGTCAGTCTGGGCGGCCAGGAAGTGAGCATACGTCCCCTGCTTGAGGTGGTCAACTGGCCTGCCGGCGCCTCCGTCACCCTCGAAGCCGACCGCGAATTTACGCTCCAGGGCATGGACTTCAATCTCGGTGTCAAAGACGTGGCCCGACACTTCACCCTTGAGGTGCGCCGTCCCGGCGGCGAGTGGCAGCGCGTGTCGCTGCTCCACTACAGTGCCGACGACCCCGTCATCCACACCGGAGGCGAACTGGGCGGTATGACCGGCACCGCCATCCGGCTGACCAACACCTCGGGCGTCGAGCAGCAAGTCTATTTCAAACACTTCAAGTTTGTGAAACAATAAAACCGTCCGGCACGCCTATACATATTATAGGTGTGTCGGCGGTGTCGTCATAAGCCACCCGGCAACAGGGTGGCGACAGCCAAGCCTCCGGCCGCCCATCGCGACGTGCCGGAGGCATTTGTATGAAAAAAATGGCGTTTGTGCCACGGTGACATAAATTTTGGCAGGCAGCACACGCGTTTCCCCGTTTTTTGCGTAATTTTGGCGCAACTTTTTGACAGTCAAACTATGAAAAAGACTCTACTCCTTTTCCTCTGCGTCGCACTCACGACGCTCACGGCCCTGGCCACGGTCAACATCAAAGACGGCGGCAAATACCGCTTCGTCTGCGGCCAATACCAGGGACAAACGGGCTATCTCGTGCTCGGTTCATACCACGACGCAGCCCCTTATGTCTATTATCTCGCTTCGGCCACCGACGTGCCCGCCGATGCCTGGTGGACCGTCAAAGCCGACGGCGCCGGCTATACCATACAAAACGCAGCCTCGGGAGACTATCTCGTCTACGTGGCCGGCCGACTCACCAACTCTTCAGGCGAATATGTGGCCAAAGGCCTGCAGCTGGCCTCGGCTGTGAGCGACGACAACGGACGCTGGACTTTCACCGAACACGCTTCGGGTTGGCTCGTCATCGAGAATGTCGGTGTGCCGGGACAATATTTCAATCTGCGCAAAGACGGCACCTATCTCGTAGGCACCTATGAAGACGCTCAGACGGCAAACAGCTGGTTCCTGCTCTACGACGAAAGCGGCGAATCGGTCGTCAGCTCAGGTGAAAGCGGCGGAGAAACGGCCGGAGGCGAAACGGGAACGGTCGAAGGCGACGCCGGCGTCACCACTGACGGCTACTATTGGGAGCGCACAGGGCTGGACCAGCCCGTGGTCTACACCACAGACACCAACAACCCCGTGCTCTACCGCATCGCCAACGTGCGCTCGGGACTCTTCGTCAGTGCCACCGACAGCGACCTCCGGCAAGTCACCTCAGCCCCCACGCTCTTCTATTTCGTGCAGTCTTCGACGGGTCTGAACATCTATTCCAACAACGGCAAATACGTCTCGACCTATTTCAATAAATATTATGAGGGCCAGCGGTTCTTGTCGGTATATGACGGCAACACCTCGGGCAGCAGCCTGTGGAAACTGGGCTACTCGGACTATACCGGCTTTGCCGGATACACCGTCGAGAAACTGGACAACCTGAGCACGACAAGCTGGAACCAAAGTTCTTATCTCTATTGGAACGACTATGACCTTGACACCAGCCGTGGCGTGGGCCTTTATGACGTTGACCAGGGCTCTACGTTTGTCTTCCAGTCTGCAGACCAGCGCCACATCGACCATTTGCTCGCCAACGGCGTCAGCCTCCCCGGTCTGCAGCCTACGGGCTTCCGTGCCTATGCCGACTCCGTGCGCCTCGGTGGCAAAGACCTGGTCTATGACACCAAGGACAAAGTCTATTACGCCACCTTGCCCTCGACCGTCCGCGGCGGCCAGGACTACACCGCCACTCTCGACGTGCATTTCACGCAGACCGACGACACCTATTCATTGAAGATTAACGGCATCAGCCCTGTCGACGGACAAATCACCCTGCCGTCAGTGTCGTGTGAGGAGCCTTACACGATGACTGTGCATAATGGCGCCGGCGACGAGGTGGCTTCGGCCGCTGTCAACTTCACCTTCCTGCCTTTGGTCGAGGTGAACGTGCCGAGCTGCAACGGTAGCACCTATACCACCGGTTCTCTGCGCGTGACTTATGCCGACCTGGCCGGTTACGACTCCACTGTCGTGGCCGCCTTCCGCTATCGCGGTGCCACGGCAATGAGCTATGCCAAGAAAAGCTATGCCATCAAGCTTCGCGACGCCGACGGCAACTCCGTAGACCGTGAGTTCTTCGGCTTGCGCAACGACAACAACTGGATACTCGACGCCATGGCCGTGGACAAGGCCTGTATGCGCAACCGCGTGTCGACCGACCTGTGGAACGACTTCGCCACGAAGCCCTATCAGCGCCGATTGGGCTGGGAACCCAAAGCCAAGAGCGGCACACGCGGCCGCTTTGTCGAGGTGTTCCTCAACGGCCAGTATCACGGCATCTACTGTATGACCGAAAAGATGGACCGCAAGCAGCTCCGACTCAAAAAGTTCGTGCCTGCCACCGAGACCTCGAACGACACCATACACGGCACGCTCTTCAAGTCGTCGCAGTGGAGCTATGAAGTCTTTATGGGACACCAGATTGATATGAAGACCTTCCCCATGACCACGCCGCGCAGCTACGACAACGACACACGCTCGGAGACCTGGGCCTCTTATGAGGTGAAATATCCCGACTGGGAAGACGAGAAAATCGATTGGGGACCGCTCTGGAATGCCGTCAACTTCGTCGCCACCAGTGCCGATGCGGATTTTGAGAACAGTGTGGAACGCTATTTCGATTTCCCGGTGCTCAAAGATTATTACCTCTTCATCGAACTGATGCTTGCCACCGACAACCACGGCAAGAACATGTTCTTCTACAACTACGACAAAGAGGGCAAAAGCTATAAAACGAAAATCGGCATAGCGCCGTGGGACCTCGACGGCACATGGGGCCGCCGGTGGGACGGCAGCAGAAGCCTGACCGGCGCTGAGCAGAACTTCGACGATTTCCTCTGGGCCGAGGAACACGGCACCCACACCCTCTTCTACAGACTGCAAAACAGCACTTACTGGAACTGGGAGCAACTCCTGGCCGAGCGCTATGCCGAACTGAGAGCCGGAGAATTCCAGGCTGAAAAACTCATCAAACGCTTTACCGACTATGCCGACCTCTTCAGCGAAAGCTGTGCTGACACGCGCGAAACCTCACGCTGGAGAACCTACCACGCCGACATCCACGGCGACGTGTCGTATATCAGCACGTGGATTAACGACCGTCTGGCTTATCTCGACACGCAATATGCCTACACGCCTGTGGTGGACGGTGTGCAGACCGCACCTGCCGATGTGCCCTTTGTGGCAGCCAAGGGTGGCGACGGTTGCATCTGGCTCCACTGTGGCCGCGCCGCCACGGTGAGCATCTACACCGCCGACGGCCGTCTCGTCACCACCCACACGCTCTCGCAGCCCACCGAGCGCATCACTGTGGGTCAGCCCGGCGTATACGTCGTGGCCGGACAGAAAGTCATCGTGAAGTAAACACGTCGATACATCCCATCCTCTCCCCTCTGCCCGTAACGGAGCAGGGCGGGAGGGGCTTTTTTTACGCATCTCCCTTTATCATTATTAATTATGTCGCATAAAAAAACAATGGGCAAGCGGGCGGCCACCACGCCCCCGTCACAGGCTGGGGCGGCAAAGCCCAAGCAACCGACGCTTTGGGTACGCTACCAAAGCCGGCCCTGGCCCTATTTGCTCGTCTTCGTTTTCGCTTTCATCTTCTGCACTGTGATCTATGGCGATGTCTTTCGCCGTGCCGCCGAGGCCAATTTCATCAGCTCCGACGCCTCACAGATGAAATTCCTCACCGACCAGTCGTGGGGCTGGCTCTATTGCTGGAGCCGCTGGTTGCTGGTGGCGTTCAAGAGTATGCCGCTCGGCGCGTTGATGCTCAGCCTCGTGATGACTGCCATCGTCTTTATGGCCGACCGTCTGCTGCGTCTGCCCCATCGTTGGCACGGCGCTACGGCCGTGGTGCCCGGGCTGCTATTTTTCTGGATGCTTTCGCTCGGCCTCAATTTATGGTATAAAGAAGAGCCGTCGCTGTTTGTGCTCATCCCCGTCTTGACGGCCCTGTTGCTGCTGTTGGCCACGCTCATCTGCAAGTTTCTGCCCAAACGTGCCGCCGCTGCGCCGACCGACGGCAAGCCCTGGGGCACACTCGTGGCAGTGGCCGTGTTTGTCGCCGTCGGCCTCACGGCCCGTCTGGGACATGAAAATGACATCCTCACCAGCCGTATGCAAGTCAGGGCTCTCAGTGCAGACTGGGAAAGCATAATGGCCGACGCTGCCTCGGCCTCCCGGCCCTCTCGTGCGGTGGCTGCCTACAACGCTTGTGCGCTGGTGCAGACCGACCAACTGCTTGAGCGTATGTTTGACATCGCTTATGACTATCCCGAAGTCAGTCTGAACGACCACGAAGGTTCGGAAGAATACGGCCTGTTCCTTACAGACTGCAATCTCTATGCCGGTCTCACCCGTGTGGCCTACCGCTGTGCCATGGATCACATCGTGATGAACGGTCCCAACGTGTATATGCTCAAGCGCATGACCCTCTGCGCCCTGATCAATGGCGAAGAAGCCCTGGCCAACAAGTATCTCGATATTCTCGACGCCCAGCCTTGCGAGGGCGGTTTTGTGAAGAAATACCGTCCCTATGTGGGTCATCAGGACGTGATAGAGGCCGACCCCGAGCTCAGCCGTATCATCGCCTTCAGGCCCGAGACGACCTATTATGAGCAGAACTACCGCTCGCCGGCCTTCCTGGGCTACAATCTCGGCCTTATGAGCGGCACCGACGCCTCGCTCGTCACGGCCATTGCCGCCTGTCTTTATTCCAAGGAGGTGACCAAGTGCCTGCCCCACATCCAGTTCTACGCCCAGCGGCATGGCGGCCGGTTGCCTATGTGTGTAGAGCAGGCCGTGGCCATCATGGGCATGACCCGTCCCGAAGTGGCTGCTGCCTTTCCCGACGTGGTGAAAAACCAGCAGCTCTCCCTCCAGAGTTTCTTCGCCGTGGCCAAGCCCATCATCGAAGAGCGCAAGGCCGCCATGGCCGGCAAGAGTGGCGAAGAACTTGACCGCGTGAAAGTGGCCTACAATGCACGTCTGCGTGAATCCCTTCGCGAAGACTGGCTCGGCTCATACTTCTATTATTATTATTGTGAAAACAACGACCCTGCCCAGGTGACTCCGGTCGAAAAGACCGGCGTGAACTGACGGCCATCTGACTGCCAAACATCATGAAAATACACGCAATCTTCAGTTTCATTATCAGCACCGCCATTCTGACGGCCTGCAAGAGCGAGGCCGTAGTGCCTGCCGATGCCAGTCCCACACAAGAGGCCCTCAGCCTCTATCCTGACTACACCGACCTCACCATCCCGGGCAACATCGCGCCGCTCAACTTCAAGGTGATGAACGAGGGCGAAGACCACGTGGCCCAAATCCAGGGAAAGGGTGGCGAAATCGTCGTGGCGGCCGACGCCCAAGGCAAAGTACAATACGACACGCTCGCCTGGCACAACCTGCTCGAGGCCTCTGCCGGCACACCGCTCACCCTCACCGTCTACACACGTCGAGACGGCAAGTGGCTGGTCCATCCCGCCACCACCTACCAAGTGGCCGAACCCATCGACCGCTACCTCTCATACCGTCTCATCGAGCCCAGCTACGAGCTCTACCGCCAGTTGGGCATCTACCAGCGCGACCTCACCACCTTCGAGCAGCGGCCCATCTACGAAAACAACCGCAGCTATGACTCCATCAACAACCACTGCATCAACTGCCACAACTATCAAGGTTATGACACGCGCCGCATGCTCTTCCACGTGCGTGCACGCCACGGCGGCACCATCTTTGTGCAAGACGGCAAGGCCCGCAAGCTCAATATGAAGTCCGACTCCGTGCTCTCGTCCACCGTCTATCCCACATGGCACCCGCGGCGCAACTGGGTGGTGTTCTCGACCAATCAGACCGGTCAGGCCTTCCGCATCTCAGACAACGAGAAGATAGAGGTGATGGACTACGGCTCCGACCTCGTGTTTTTCGATGCCGATGCCTGCACCCTGACCAATATTTTCAAGACCGACGACCAATTGGAAACCTTTCCCTGCTGGACGCCCGACGGCCGCAAAATCTTTTATTGTTCGGCCAATGTGCCATTCTTCAAAGATCTGCCCAAGACCCAGCGCGAAGACAAAATCATAGCATTGAGCGACAGCCTGCACTACAACCTCATGAGCATCACTTTCGACGAGCGCACGCGCACCTTCTCAGAGCCTGTGCTTGAGATGGACTGTGAAGCCATAGGTCTGAGCGCTTCGGTGCCCCGGGTGAGTCCCGACGGCCGCTATGTGCTCTTCACCCTAGGCCGCAACGGTCAGTTCCACATCTGGCACAAAACCTCCGACCTCTATGTCAAAGACCTCCAGACCGGTGAAATCTATCCCCTCAAAGCCACCAACAGCCCCGACGTAGACAGCTACCACACCTGGAGCAGCAACGGCCGCTGGATGGTCTTCTCATCGCGTCGCGACGACGGCTCCTACACGCGCCCCTACATTGCCTATTTCGGCGCCGACGGCCGAGGCCGCAAAGCCTTTATCTTGCCGCAAGAAGACCCCGACTACAACAAGATGCTCCTCAAGAGCTACAACGTGCCCGAACTCACCCGGACGGCCGTCGCCGTTTCGCCCGACGAACTCAAAGCCGTCATCTATGACGACAACAACGTGCAGCGCGTCACCTACAAGCCTTGAGGCGCACACGCCGCTGTGTTCAAAACGGACGGTCGGATGTGACACTTCCACACATCTCTTAAGAAAAAACAGCCCGGCTGTGAAAAGTGTGAAAACCTGACAGAAAAAGAGAAGAAAAACAGATTGTTCGTCGTAAGGTGCAGACAGTCAGTGAAATATATAGTTCGGCCTTCGCCGAAAGCCTTCCGGCCTCTTCAAAATCACGCATCAAAACTGTTTTCATAGACTCTGAAAAATCCTGTCCCTATCCTCGTCGCTGCGGGAATAGGGACAGTTTTTTCTCCCATAAAGCCCGTAAACTTTTGAAACCCAAAAAGAGCGCCCATGAGGCGCCCCCTTCCTGTTTCCTGCCTCAAATATAACACCTGTCCGCCGTCCGGCAAAAAGACAAACCGCCTCTCCCTGGCGAAAGCGCCATCCCCAAGCTCATTCCCCACTCCCTATGACTCCCGCCTACGTCCGCCACTATCTCTCGCCCCTGGGCCGCCTCACGATGACCAGCACAGATGGCCTCAGCCTCTCTTCGCTCACCTTCGACGGCGGTGTCGTGCCGGCCTCAGATTGTCCCTTGTTTGACCAGACTGCCGCCTGGCTTGACCGCTATTTCGCCGGCGAAAGGCCGGGTGAGGTGCCACCTCTATCGCCGGCCTCCACCTCCTTCCGTCAAGCCCTCAGAGAGGCCCTGTTGGCCCTGCCTTATGGCCGGACTCTCACCTACGGCCAGTTGGCCGGCCGACTGCACACCTCCGCCCGTGCACTGGGACAGTCACTCGGCGCCAACCGGCTGCTCATCGTCGTGCCGTGCCACCGCATCATAGGCAGCAACGGCCGGCTCGCAGGCTATGCCGGAGGGCTCTGGCGCAAAATCAGTCTGTTGAGGCTCGAGGGCGCAGAGGGGTCTTTTTCAGACCAAACTGTCCGGCCGGAGGTGTAAATAGTGGGGCACAAAAAGGTGCCAAACCAACCGAATTTTGTATTTTTGCGCCAAACCCTCGAAAATTACACACACTCATGAACATACTCGAACTCAGTGAACAGGAAATCTGCCGCCGTGCCTCGCTTGAAGAATTGCGCCGTATGGGCATCGAGCCTTATCCCGCTGCAGAGTTTCCCGTAGATGCTTATTCCACCGAAATCAAAGAGACGTTCGATGCCTCGGCCGAGCCTCGCGAAGTCTGTGTAGCCGGCCGCATCATGAGTCGCCGCATCATGGGCAAAGCCAGTTTTGCCGAATTGCTCGACTCGCGCGGACGCATCCAAGTGTATATCACACGCGACGATATCTGTCCCGGCGAAGACAAAAGCCTCTACAACAGCGTCTTCAAGAAACTGCTCGACCTGGGCGACTTCATCGGTATCAAAGGTTTCGTCTTCCAGACACAGACTGGCGAAATCTCCATCCACGCCCGCGAACTGATCCTGCTGGCCAAGAGCCTCAAGCCTCTGCCCGTGGTGAAGGAAAAAGACGGTGTCACCTACGACGCCTTCAACGACCCCGAGTTGCGCTACCGTCGCCGCTACGTCGACCTGCTCGTCAATCCCGGCGTCAAAGATATCTTCCTCAAACGCAGCCTCGTCATCAAGACTATGCGCCAGGTGTTTGACGAAGCCGGCTACACAGAGGTGGAGACTCCCATCCTGCAACCCATTCCCGGAGGTGCCAGCGCGCGCCCCTTCATCACCCACCACAACTCGCTCGACGTAGACCTCTACCTGCGCATCGCCACAGAACTCTACCTCAAACGCCTCATCGTGGGCGGATTTGAAGGTGTGTATGAAATAGGCAAGAACTTCCGCAACGAGGGAATGGACAAGAGCCACAACCCTGAGTTCACCTGTATGGAACTCTACGTTCCCTACAAAGACTACAATTGGATGATGCAGTTCACGGAGCGCCTGCTTGAGCGCATTTGCCTGGCTGTGAACGGTACGACAGAGAGTGTCGTCGACGGGCAGACCATCAGCTTCAAAGCCCCCTTCCGCCGCCTGCCCATCCTTGAAGCCATCAAAGAGAAGACCGGCTACGACCTTGACGGCAAAAGCGAAGACGAAATCCGAGAGATATGCCAGAAACTCGACGTCGAAATCGACGAGACTATGGGCAAAGGCAAACTCATCGACGAACTCTTTGGCGCCTATTGCGAAGGCACCTATATCCAGCCTACATTCATCACCGACTATCCCGTCGAGATGTCACCGCTGACCAAGAAACACCGCACCAATCCAGGACTCACCGAGCGCTTCGAACTGATGGTGAACGGTAAGGAACTGGCCAATGCCTATTCTGAGCTCAACGACCCCATCGACCAGGAAGAACGCTTCCAGGAGCAGCTCCGTCTCTCTGAAAAAGGCGACGATGAGGCAATGTTTATCGACGCCGACTTCTTGCGCGCACTCCAATACGGTATGCCGCCCACATCCGGCATCGGCATCGGCATTGACCGCCTCACCATGCTCATGACCGGCCAGACGCAGATACAGGAAGTGTTGCTCTTCCCCCAGATGCGCCCCGAGAAAAAAGCGCCGCGCGACGCCGCCTCGGCCTACACCGCCCTGGGCATCCCCGAAGAGCTTGTGCCCCTGCTCCAGAAAGCCGGCTACAACACCGTGGTCGACCTCGAAGGCGCCAATCCGCAGAAAATACAGCAGCAACTGGGCGACATCATCAAGAAATACAAACTCGAGACGGCCAAGCCCAGTGTGCAGGAAATCGCGCTCTGGAACATTCAAGGTAAAGTTTAAGCCGCGACTCTCACTATGACAGGAGGGAAAAACTACATAAAGGCCAGCATCGCCATCATGGGTGGCGGCAGCTGGGCCACTGCCATCGCCAAGATCGTGCTCGAGCGCGTGGAGCACATCTATTGGTATATGCGCAAGCCTGAAACCATCGAGGATTTCAAAAGGCTTGAGCACAACCCCTCCTATCTCACCAGCGTGAGGTTTGACATAGACCGCATCACTTTCTCGTCAGACATCAACGAAGTGGTACGTTCTGCAGACACCCTCATCTTCGTCACCCCCTCGCCCTATCTCAAAAACCACCTGCGCAAGCTCAAGGAGAAGATACACAACAAGTTTATCATCACCGCCATCAAAGGCATCGTGCCCGACGAAAACCTGATTTGCTCGGAATACTTCCGTCAGGTCTACAACGTGCCCGACGACAATCTCGCCGTGCTTGGCGGTCCAAGCCACGCCGAAGAGGTGGCACTGGGCCGTCTCACCTATCTCACCGTGGGTTGCACAGACGAAGCCAAGGCCAAAGACTTTGCCGATATGATTACGAGCGACTACGTCAAGACCAAGACCTCGGGCGACGTCATCGGCATAGAGTTCGGCTCGGTCCTGAAGAATGTCTACGCCATCGCGTCGGGCATCTGTAACGGCTTGAAATATGGTGACAACTTCCAGAGCGTACTGGTGGCCAATGCCGTGCAGGAGATGAACCGCTTCCTCCGCGCCGTATATCCCATCGAGCGCAACGTCTACGACTCGGTATATCTTGGCGACCTCTTGGTGACGAGCTACTCCAACTTCTCCCGCAACCGCGTGTTCGGCACCATGATTGGCCGCGGCTATTCAGTCAAGTCGGCCCAAATCGAAATGGAGATGATTGCCGAAGGCTTCTTCGGTACAAAGTGTATGAAAGACATCAACCGTCACTTCCGCGTCAATATGCCTATCCTTGACGCAGTCTACAACATCCTCTACGAGCGTATGTCGCCCGCCATCGAGATCAAGCTTCTCACCGAGTCATTGCGATAGGAATAAGAGACGAAGAAGGCTAAAAGACTAACAGTCTAAAGGACGTGAGCGGTCCGGCAAGGCCTGAAGGGCTGCAACATATCAGCCCAGGTCGTTAGGCCTGGGTTAACGATGGCTACTATAATTCCGGCCTGTAAGGTCGGCACTTCAAGCGTCCTGTCATCAATATGTTATTTTCAATTATCCAGTCCCGTATTGTGCCGACCCTACAGGCCGGAATTTAGAGGAGTGTCCCCAAACCCAGGCCTTCGACCTGGGCTATTATGTAACGCCCTTACAGGGCTACCTGGCCGCTCAAACTCTTCGTCTCTTTGTTTTTTAGTTACTCAGTCTCTTTGACCTTTCAATAAATCAAAAAAACGGCTGGCGTCTTGGCCAAGTCGGGCAGCCCTGTTTTGCGCCATTCGGCGACGGTGCGGGTGCAGACAAACTCGGCCTCGGTCGTGAGGCCGGCAGCCACACAGAGATGCGTGTGGGCGCCCAAAGTGTTGAGAAAGTCGGCAAAGAGACGGGCGTTGCGATAGGGCGTTTCGATGAAAATCTGTGTCTGACGCTCCGAGCGGGCACGGGCTTCGAGCCGGCTGATGGCACGGGCGCGGTCTTTGGCGTCTATGGGCAGATAGCCGTTGAAAGCAAAACTCTGTCCGTTGAAACCCGAGGCCATCACCGCCAGCAATATCGACGACGGACCCACAAGCGGCACCACCTCAAGGCCCTCTTTCTGGGCAATGGCCACAACGTCGGCACCCGGGTCGGCGACAGCCGGACAGCCGGCTTCGCTAATCACACCCATCGACTCGTCGCGGCGCAACGGGTCGAGATAGTGCCCGAACTCAGCACGGTCGGCGTGTTTGCCAATGGTGTAGAAGGTCAGAGAGTCGATGTCTATCGAGCGGTCTACAGCCTTGAGGAAACGCCTTGCCGAGCGTATGTCTTCAACGATGAAATGGCGCAGCGAGAGAATGATCTGCTTGTTGTGGGGCGGAAACACGCGGTCGTGCGGCGTGTCGCCCAGGGTGACGGGAATGAGATAGAGAGCAGCCATAAGGGGGAGGGTTTAATGGGATGAGAGATTATCGACGAGTGCAGCAAAAGTCTTCCGGCGCTTCAAGTGATAAGCCGTCAGCAGGTTGATGGGCAAGCGGCCCGGCACGTCGTTGGTCACAGCCTCTGCCGCCAGTCGCCTCCGGTCTTCGCCCAGCTCCTCACGCATCGCCTTGAAAGCCTTGCGTGCCTTTCTCACCGCAGCTGCGTTCTTCAAGTCGCCTTTCATCGCAAACTGCAACCAAGCCAGCGCGTCGAGCCATCGCCTCCTGCGCATCACAGCCTTGAGTTCGTCCTCGGGCAGATTTTTGTAGAGCATCATGAGATTGTTCCGGAAGTTCAAGAACGTCTTGTGCGGGTTGCCCTGTTCGAGTGAAGCCCCGCCCACGTGCCATGCCTTTGAGGCCGGCACACACACCACGTCACGCCCCATACGGTGCAGTCGCCAGCAGAGGTCAATCTCTTCTTGGTGGGCAAAGAAGCGGCCGTCGAGACCGCCGGCTTTGAGCCAGTCTGAGCGGCGTATCATCAGTGCCGCTCCGGTGGCCCAGAACACCGATACGGTGTCGTCATACTGCCCCCGGTCGGCCTCCACGTCGCCAAAGATGCGGCCGCGGCAAAACGGATAGCCCAGCCGGTCTATATAGCCGCCGGAAGCCCCGGCATATTCAAACCGGTCACGCTCGCGGTAGCTCAACAACTTCGGGCAACAGGCGGCAGCCTCTTCGTGCTTGTCCATATACGCCAATAGCGGTTTCAGCCACCCTTCGGCCGGTTCCACGTCAGAGTTGAGCAGCACGAAAAATTCTGCCTCCACCTCGGCCAAAGCCCTATTATACCCATCGGCAAAGCCATAATTCTCAGGCAACGGGATGACCTTGATGCCGGGAAAGACCTCGGCCATCATTTCGAGCGAATGGTCTGTCGAACCATTGTCGGCCACTATCACTTCGCCCTCTTCGCCACAGGCTGCAATCACCTGCGGCAAAAAAGCCTTCAGCATATCGGCACCGTTCCAGTTGAGGATGACGACGGCCGTGCGTTTGTTTGTAGTCATATTATTACGAATGGGAAAAGGAGAGTTTTTTGAGTCAAAGAGACTAAGAGAGTTTTGGCGGCCAAGCCACTTTTTGTCTTTTTGACTCTAAGAGCCTAAGAGACGTGAGCGGCCTCGTAAGCCCTGTAAGGGCGCTACATATCAGCCCAGGTCGTAGGCCTGGGTATAACGATGTACTCTATTATCCGGCCTGCTAAGGTCGGCACAATGAAGCGCCTATATTGATAATCATATTTTGCATAAATGAGCGGCCAAGACCGCTTGGCGTGCCGACCTTACAGGCCGGAGGTTGGGGAGATGCTCCATACCCGGGCCTAACGCCCCGGGCTAGTATGTAGCGCCCATACAGGGTTTACGAGGCCGCTCAGAGCCTCCCGTTTTTTCACTCCGGCAGAGCCAGCAGACATTCGCCGTCCGGGGCAAAACCGCCCAGTCGTACGCGGCTTATCGTGTTGTCTGAGCATTGCAGCCCGGGCGTGGCCACTACGCGGATATAGTTGTCGGTGAAGCCGTGCAGCGCCTCGCCGTCTTTGCCGTGTTCCCAAAGCACCGGCCGCACCGTCCCCACATATTGTTCATAAAAAGCCCGGTGTTTGGCCTCCGAGAGTGCAATGAGGCGGCTGCTGCGCCTGTGTTTGGTCTCAGCGTCCACGACATGGGGGATTTCGAGCGCCTTTGTGCCCGGACGTTCCGAATAGCTGAACACGTGGAGTTGGGCGATGTCGAGCCCTTCGATAAAGCGGTAAGTCTCTTCAAAAAACTCGTCGGTCTCGCCCCTGGTGCCCACGATGACATCCACGCCGATGAAAGCGTCGGGCATCACCCGTTTGATTTCTTCAATCTTCCGGGCGAACAGCGCCGTGTCGTAGTGGCGGTGCATCAACCGCAACACCGTGTCCGACCCGCTTTGCAGCGGAATGTGGAAGTGGGGCATAAACGATTGGCTGCGCGCACACATCGCGATGATTTCGTCTGTCAGCAGGTTGGGCTCTATGCTTGAAATACGAAACCGCTCGATGCCGCTCACACCGTCGAGCGCCGCCACCAGGTCGGTGAAAGTCTCTCCCGTCGACCGGCCGAAATCGCCGATGTTCACTCCCGTCAAGACAATCTCCCGTCCGCCCTGGGACGCCACACCTTCAGCCTGCGCCACCATCGACGCAATCGAACCGTTGCGTGAGCGGCCGCGGGCAATGGGTATGGTGCAATAGGTGCAGTAGTAGTTGCAACCGTCTTGCACTTTCAATAACCACCGTGTGCGGTCACCCCGGGAGCACGAAGGCACGAAAGTCGTGATTTCTTTCGTGGGCACGGCAATAGCCTCGTGGCATGCGCCACCTTCGACCAAAGACTTTTTCGCCTCCAGACGTTCGGCTATAAGCCGTACAATTTCGCCTTTGTGCTGCATCCCCACCACCAGGTCCACACCCTCAAAGGCCGCAATCTCTTCGGGCTGCAGTTGGGCGTAACAACCCACCACCACCACGAAGGCATCCGGGTTCTCCCGTGTGAGCCGGCGAATGGCCTGTCGGCATTTCTTGTCGGCCACGTCTGTCACAGAGCAAGTGTTGACCACGCAGATGTCGGCCCGTTCGCCCTCAGCAGCCGGACGGATGCCTTGGCGCCACAGTGCGTCGCGCAGTGAAGATGTTTCGGCAAAGTTCAGTTTGCAGCCCAGTGTGGCAAAGGCTGCACACATATTATTATATATAGGCACGTCTGAGGTGCCTTTCAGGTGGGTGTCAATCATAATCAATAATTGGCGGAAGCCGGTGGGCCCCGATTTGCGGGTGTAAAATTACGACAAACTCGCCACGTGGCGAAACAAACCGCCGCTCAGTCTCCTCAGACCGCCATACGTGACGTTGCAACCCAAAGTGCAGAATGTTAAAAAATAATAGCCATTTGCCCCAAACGAAGCATTATTGCATCAGAAACAATGCGATTTTGCTCAACGGAGAGAGCAAAATATACACCACAAAGTTAAATAATGTATTCTCTAAGCAAAAAACATACACCCTCTCTTGCCCTATGTACAAAAGCTCTCTACCTTTGCCCTCGTTTTAATAAAGCAATTGATTGTTTAACTAAAAAACTTCACAACACAATGAAAAAGTTAGTTTTCATGTTCGTAGCTATGGCTGCTATTTCTTTCGCTTCTTGCGGTGGTTCTGACAAGGCTGGTGCCGCTAACGACAGCATCGACTCTGCTGCTGCTGACTCTGCTGCTGCTGACTCTGCCGTTGTAGACACTGTTGCTGCTGACAGCGTAGCTCCCGCTGCTGCTGACTCTGCTGCTCAGGCCTAATCGCCAAGCTACAAAAATGGTCACGCATCAAGACGTGACATGAGAGAACAGAGACCTGTGAATGCAAATTCACAGGTTTTCTTTTGTTGTATATGAAGGAAAGAGGGAGAACGGGGAGAGGGGATAGTAAAAAATTGCCCCTCCGAAGAGGGGCATAGGATAAATCCTTCGGCATATAGCCTTATTGTGGTAAGATGTAGAACTTACAAGGGCAAAGATAAAGAGTTTGCAAAAGATAAGCAAGGAGATGATGAGAAAAAAGCCTGTTTTTTTTGCTTATGCGTTAATAATCGCTACTTTTACAGCATTATAACCTTAATGAATTTATACGATGAAAAGAATTTTAGGTATTGACACTGGTACAAACAGTTTGGGGTGGGCTGTCATTGACAGAGACGAAGATGGAGCTTGCCGGTTGATTAAAAAAGGTAGTTATATCTTTCAGGAAGGAGTGAAAATCGAAAAGGGCAATGAGTATTCTAAAAGTTCAGAACGCTCAGGCTATCGAGGTCTGCGCCGACAATATTTCCGCCGTCGCTTAAGGAAGATTGAAGTACTCAAAGTCTTGATTGACTTAGGCTGGTGTCCATATCTCTCAACTGAAGCCTTGCATCTGTGGCACACGAAGAAACAATATCCTATGGATGAGGCCTTTATGAATTGGCAACGCACAGACGAGAAGTACGACAAAAAT
This sequence comes from Alloprevotella sp., assembly GCA_045124135.1. Classification (GTDB taxonomy): domain Bacteria; phylum Bacteroidota; class Bacteroidia; order Bacteroidales; family Bacteroidaceae; genus Alloprevotella. The sequence continues at coordinate 3,121 of JBGVLE010000038.1, read as the reverse complement.
CCTTATGCCTACCGCCATATCTGTCTGCACGACGAATTGAATCTTGACAATGAAGCCGAAAGATACATCCTTGGGCGTGCCATTTATCATTTGGCGCAGCGACGAGGTTTTATGAGCAACCGTTTAGAGCAGAATGGCGATGAGGACGATGAGAATGGAAAAGTGAAACAAGGGATCTCTAAGTTGTCGGAAGAGATGGTCGAGGCTGGATGTGACTATCTGGGTGACTATTTCTATAAACTTTATTCGGAACGAGGAAACACTGTGCGCATCCGTTCGCGCTATACCGACAGGGAAGCGCATTATCAAAAAGAGTTTGCCGCAATTTGTGAGCGCCAACATCTCCCCCCTTCTACGGTTGAGGCTCTTGAGCGTGCTCTCTATTTCCAGCGTCCTCTGAAGAGCCAACGTTTCAGCGTGGGCAAATGTGTTTTTGAGGCAGCGAAAAACAAGAAAAGGTGTGCAGACTCTCATCCTATGTTCGAGCGCTTCCGTATGTTGTCTTTTGTCAACAACATCAAAGTGAAAGGTCCTCAAGACACCGGGCTCCGGCTGCTCAACGAAGAGGAGCGTAAAAAAGCCTTTAAGCAGTTTTATCATAAGAGCAAACCAAAATTTGACTTCGAAGACATTGCCAAGGCAATTGCCGGCAGGGGGCATTATCAGCATATTGGCGACTCGCCGGACCCCGACTCCCATTATTACCAGTTCAATTGTCATATGTCACAGACCGTCTGCGGTTGTCCAACGACAGCTGCGTTGCGGTCCGTCTTTGGAGAAGACTATCAGCGTGCCATAGCCGAACAATATTTGTTGGGTGGAAACAAGAGTCCGGAGCAGATGGTTGATGATGTGTGGAATGTGCTTTACAGTTTCACAAGCGACGAACATCTCAAGACATGGGCAAAAGAGCGATTGCAACTGGACGAGGAGCAAGCTCTTCAGTTCTCAAAAATCCGTCTTTCCCGTAGTTTTGCGTCGCTAAGTTTGGCGGCCATTCGTCTCATCCTTCCGTGGCTGGAACGGGGACTGCCATATCCTCATGCAGTGTTTATGTCCAAGATACCGGCTATTGTAGGCGATGCGGTGTGGGCAGCCCAACACGAGACCATTGAAGCTCACATTGCTGAAATCATCACTCGCCACAACCAAGAGAAGAGCCATAGGGAATACCGTGTAGACCCCCTCGACAAACAGATCAAGCAATATCTGCTGGACAACTTTGATTTGGCTCCCGGCGCTGTCGATATGCTCTACCATCCTTCAAAAACCGATGTCTATCCTGACGTTCAAGCCAAGAGCCAAGACATTTATCAGTTGGGTTCGCCAAAGACCAATGCTGTGCGCAACCCTATGGCTATGCGTTCGCTGCATCAAGTGCGCAAGGTGGTCAATCTGCTTTTGCGCCAGCGTGTCATCGATCAGCATACAGAGGTACACATCGAGTATGCACGTGAACTCAACGATGCCAACAAGCGTAAAGCGATAGCGCAATGGAATAAAGAAAGAGAAAAGAAACGCGCAGCAATAGCGGACAACATCAAGAAAGAGTTCAAGGCTCTGAACTTTGAGCCAACCGCCGACGATTTGCTGAAATACGAACTATGGGAAGAGCAAGATCATCACTGCCTTTATACGGGCCGCGAGATAGGCATTGAAGATTTCATAGGCCCCAATCCTCGGTTTGACATCGAACACACCACCCCGAGGAGTCTTGGTGGCGACTCAACAATGGAAAACCTCACGCTGTGCGACTCGCAGTATAACCGTGAAGTCAAGAAAGCCCAAATACCCTCCCAGCTACCTAATTATGAGGAAGTCCTTGCACGTATTGAAAAATGGAAGGAAAATATCTCCGCATTGCAGAAAGAACTCGCCAAAAACAAACGTAAAACCTTTGCGGGTATGGCTAAAGACATCAAAGACCCGATTATTCAAAAACGCCATCACCTGCGTATGGAGTTGGATTATTGGCAGGGGAAATACAACCGTTTTACGATGTCGGAGGTGCCCGAAGGCTTCAGCCGCCGACAGGGTGCCGGAATAGGTCTGGTAAGTAAATATGCAGGACTCTATCTCTCCTCGCTCTTCCATGAACCCGGTGAACGTCGCAGAAGCAACGTCTATACCATTAAAGGTACGACAACGGCGGAGTTTCGCAAGATTTGGGGCATTCAGAGCGAGTATGAGAAGAAGTCTCGCGACAATCACATCCATCATTGCATCGATGCCATTGTCATTGCTTGCATTCAACCTCGCGACCATGCCACCATAGCCAACTATTACCGTCAACTCGAGGCCTATGAATGGCATCAGCGCAACAAACCAACTTTCGACAAGCCTTGGCCCACATTTACCGAAGACCTCAAAAAACTTGCCGATGAAGTGCTTGTGGTGCACAACACGCCCGACAATATGCCCAAACAGGCCTCAATGCAAGTGAAGACGGCGAAAGGTGTTTTCCTTGCTAAGGGTGACAGTGCCCGTGGCTCACTCCACAATGACACCTACTATGGAGCGATTGAGAGAGATGGCAAAATCAGATATGTGATACGTAGGGCATTGAGTTCTTTGGAAAAAATGTCCGACGTTGAGAACATTGTAGATGAAACCGTGAAGGAAATAGTCAAGCAGGCCATAGCGGAAAAGGGACTTAAAGAAGCCCTTGCCGGTAATGTTTATATGAACAAAGAGAAGGGCATATTGATAAAGAAGGTACGTTGCTATGCCAATAACGTGAAAAAACCGATTAACATACGGCAGCAAAGAGATCTCTCAGTAAAAGAATACAAGCGGTCCTATCATGTTATGAACGATGGCAATTATCTGATGGCCATTTATGAAGGTCAGATAAAAGGGAAAAACAAGCGTGATTTTGAGTTGGTTAAAACCATTGAAGCGGCGCGCTATTTCAAAAAAAGCACAGACCGCCAAGACTACCCATCGCTCATACCCGAACAAAGCCCAAAAAACTTGCCATTAAAACATCGGCTCAAGATTGGTCAGTTGGTTCTTCTTTATGAAAAATCTCCAGAAGAAGTCAATTTTGAAGATAAGGCAGACTTGGTAAAAAGATTATATAAAATAACAGGATTATCATATTTACCTGTTGGGTCAGGTT
>JBGVLE010000037.1:0-8523 GCA_045124135.1 Alloprevotella sp. | reverse complement strand
TCGGGCTGACTCTTTTGATGGTATTGCCGTCGTGCGACTCGGACGATGGCGATACCATCGCCGTTTCAGACCGACGCAAAATCTGTGTGCTCTTCTCTTCGGGCGGTCTGGGCGACGAAGGCTATAACGACATGATATGGCGCGGCCTGCAAAACTTCACGCTCTCCCACCCCGACGTGTGGCTGCAATGTTTCTCGCCTGCCACGGCCGAAGAGGGCACCCGGCTGATGAACGGCTGGATTGAGCGCCACAAGGGCGAGGAATTGCTGTGCGTGTTGGCCGGGTCGGAATATGAACAACAGGCCACGGCCCTTTACGGCCTCAGGCCGGCAGACTCCACGGCCACCTGGCGCCCCGACTTCCTGCTATTCGAGAGCGACAATCCCGAGCGCTTGCCCCTCACCTCTTTCAGTATGTCACTCTATGGTGCCGCCTGGCTCTGCGGCCGGTCGGTGAAAGAAATGCAACTGACCCGTCCGCTTTGCCTTCTGGCCCATTCTCACGACCAGCCCACCCAGACTGCCGCACAGGGCTTTTTCGACGGATATGGTGCCACCACCGACACGGCCTGTATGGCCGACGACTGGAGCGGTTTCTCCATGCCCGAAACGGCCTATCAGCGTATGTATGACTATGCCCGGACCTACGACTTCATTTTTGCCGTGGCCGGAGCTTCAAACCTCGGTGTCTACCGCTATCTCCGCGAAAAACCTGACGGCGTGTGGACCATCGGACGCGGATGGAACCAATACACGCATTCGTCACAAATCATCGGCAATATGCTCAAACGCATCGACCTCGTCGTCGAAGACTATCTCACCCTATGGGCCGACGGCGGCGAAATGCCCCGGGCCCGGCTGCTCGGCCTCGAGAGCGGCTACGTGGACTGGCAGGTGGCTCCGGCCTATGCCGACCGTCTCGAAGATTTCGTGAACAACATCCGGCAAGAAGCCGTCAACGAAGAAAACAAATATGTCTGCAAACCATAGACCTCACTCGCTTCACAAAAGCCGTGGCGGCATCGTCCGGCTGTGGCTCATAAGTGCGCTGACAGCCATCGGGCTGGGCAGTTGCAACGACGAAGCCCACGTCGCCTTGACCACGCCGGTCATGCACACACAGACCGTCGCCGTGGTGCTGCCCATGAAGGGCGGACTCGACGCGCACTGGAAATCCACCCTCAATCTCTGTAACGACAACCTGCGCAAGGCTTTTTCGTCTCAAAGCGAGGGCATCAATCTCAATTTTGAGTTCTATGACGAAGGCTGCGACACCCTCGGCCGTCTGGCAAGAAGTCTGGCACGGCGCGACGACGTGGTGGCCGTCATTGGCGGACTCTACACCTCGTCTACCTTGCAGCTGGCGCCGGAACTATGCAAGAAAAAGCCTTTCTTTTCACTCGCCACGGCCGAAGAGCCGGTACGTGCCTACACCTCGTCAGGGCATCTGTGGGCCATGACCGAGACCGACATCACCCAGTGTGAAGTCCTGCTGAGCAAGGCTGCCACATATGGCGCACGGACTGTGGCGCTCATAGCCCGCGACGACGACGCCTACGGCAAGACCTTCATCAACTGGTTTGGCTTTCAGGCCAAAGAGCTCGGCATGACCGTCGGTGGCATCTTCACTTTCACTCCCGCCACACTCTCGTCACAGGCCGACGCCGCTATGGCATCGGGGGCTGACTACGTCATCTGCATCCCCTCTGAGATTGAAGAAATCGAGCCCATCATCGACAGTCACACGGCCCGCGCAGCCGAGGGGGTGAGCGTGCCACGACTGTTGTTTTCAGACACAGCTTACGGCGCAGACGTGCTCAAAATTCTCGGCAGCAAGGCCGAAGGCGTCGAGGGTGTGTGTTTCGGTTCCGACCCCGAGAGCGGATTTGACGTGGCCTATGAAGTGCGCTTCGGTCGCGCCACGACACTGGGAGAGGCCCAAGTCTACGACGCCGCCATGATGATTGGACTGGCAAGCTTCATCAGACTGCAAAATCCCAACGACGACCTCACCACCTGCCTTCGCCGCCTCGTAGACGGCCGCGACGCCATACCGGGCGGATGGACAGCCGAGGGCCTCAGCGTCTACGTTCAGATGCTCGCCGCCGGTGCCCGCCCCGACATACGCGGCGCTTCGGGCAAACTCGACTTCGACTCAAAAGTCTACACCAACGTGCTCACCACCGTCTACCGCCATTTCCTCGTCTACCAGTCGCGCTACATCACCCTCGACCACCACACCAGCGACGGCAGCAAACGCTCTGACCCCACACTGGCCGGGTGGGCGTGGAAGGCTGAGCACATGCAAGACTTCAACCACACCGCCGACCGCCCCTATCCGCCGCTTCGCCGCCAGAAGGCTCTGCTCGTGGCCGCCTCATCGGGATGGGATAACTACCGTCATCAGGCCGACGTCTACAATATGTACCGCATACTGCGCTCTAAAGGCTATGCAGCCGAAGACATCATTGTCGTGGCCGAAGACGACATAGCCCGCAACGACAGAAATCCAGAACCCAGCGTGGTACGCGTGGAGACAGACGGCCCGAATGTATATGAAGGCCTTCATATCGACTATCGGCCTTCACAAATTTCCTCGTCCGACATCTCCGACATACTTTGCGGGCGGTCGTCCGAGCGTTTGCCGAGAGTCGTCGAGGCAGACTCCACCACCAATGTGCTGCTCTTCTGGAGCGGCCATGGCAGCCCCTATCAGCTGCGATGGCTCGACACTCACGACGGCTGGCGCACGGGCATGGCACGCCAATGTTTCGAAGACCTCCATGCCGCCCGTAGCTACCGCAAACTGCTCTGCCTTTTCGAGACCTGCTATTCGGGCAGTGTGGCCTGTGAGGCCGAAGGCATCCCGGGCATTCTATGCATCACAGCTGCTGCCGACGACGAAACCTCAAAGGCCGACAACTATAGCCGTACGCTCGGCACGTGGATGTCAAACCGTTTCACGTCAACGCTCCAAACAGCCGTCTACGACAATCCCAACATCAGCATGCGCGACCTCTACTACCGCCTGTTCATCAACACCGTGGGCTCACATGTCACCGTTTACAACGCCGACCTCTACGGAAACCTCTACACGCAGACGCTGGGCGAGTTTATCATTCCCGTGAAATGAGCCGCCGGTACAGGCCATGTACATACAAACAAGAGGGATGAAAGCGATGCAGGAGGGCGCCCGAGCCTGCCCGAGAACTTCTGCGGTCGTAGTGAGAACGAAAAAAGCGACCGAATTGGCTTCAAGGAGAACCAATGCAGACCGTGCCGCGACAGGGATAAGGACAAAAAACTGCCATAAGCCGGTAAAAACCGCGTCTGATGGCAGTAAGCGTATAAAACCAAAAGAAAGAGACCGAAGGGTGGTCTCTTTCTTTTTTATTTCCTCGGGGATGTTTCGTCTTGGGCTTGTGGGGACGGTCTTGTCTGATTGGGGTGCCGGCCTCAGTCTTCGAGTCTGCCCAAAGCTTCGGCTATGCGGCGCATGGCTTGGGCGATGTTTTCGTCGCTCGTGGCGTAGCTCATACGGAAGCATTCTGGCGAACCGAAAGCGGCTCCGCCGACAGTGGCCACGTGGGCCTCTTCAAGCAGATAGAGGGCAAGGTCCATGGAGTCGTTGATGACGCGGTCGCCACAGTGTTTGCCAAAATAGGCGCTGCACTTGGGGAAGAGATAGAAGGCGCCCTGGGGATTGTTGACTTCAAGTCCGGGAATCCGGCTGGCCAGGCGCACTATGAGGTCGCGACGACGCTCAAAGGCTTGGCGCATCTCTTCGACACATGCCTGACTGCCCACATAGGCGGCTTCGGCGGCTTTCTGCGACACCGAGCACGGACCGCTGGTGTATTGGCCCTGAAGTTTGTTGCAACCTTTGACAATCCACTCGGCGGCAGCGATGAAACCGATGCGCCAGCCGGTCATGGCGTAGGCCTTGCTCACGCCATTGATGATGATGACACGCTCGCGGATGGAGGCAAACTGGGCAATGCTCTCATGACGACCCACGTAGTTGATGTGCTCATAGATTTCGTCTGCAATCACAAACACGTCTTCGTGAGCTTCGAGTACACGTGCCAGTCCGGCCAGCTCTTCCTTGGAATAGACCGAACCGGTGGGGTTGCTGGGAGAGCAGAGAATGAGTGCCCGTGTCTTGGGCGTGATGGCTGCTTCGAGTTGCTCGGGGGTGATCTTGAAATCTTGCTCAATGCCGGCAGGCACAATGACAGGTTCGCCACCTGCAAGCTTCACCATCTCAGGATAGCTCACCCAATAGGGGGCAGGGATAATCACTTCATCGCCGGGATTGACAAGGGCCATGACGACGTTGCAGACCGACTGCTTGGCACCGTTTGAAACGGAAATCTGGGCCGGAGTGAAGTCGAGACCGTTTTCGTTCTTGAGTTTGGCACAAATGGCTTCGCGCAAGGCCGGATAACCGGCCACGGGAGAATAGCGCGACCAGTTTTCTTCGACTGCCTTGATGGCTGCGGCCTTGATGTGGTCGGGCGTGTTGAAGTCGGGCTCGCCCACACTGAGGTTGATGACGTCGACGCCACGGGCCTTAAGCTCGGCGCTCTTCTGAGACATCACGAGAGTGGCCGACGGCGAAAGGCGGCCAAGGCGACGGGATAATTCGTTCATAGGTCTGGCTGTTTTTGTAAGGATTTGGGGTTGAAGAAAAAAAGGTTGGGGATTAGTCTCTGCCTCCGCCGAAGATGCGCAACAGGAAGAGGAATAGGTTGATGAAGTCAAGATAGAGCGTGAGGCTGCCAAGGAGGGCAAGCTTCTGTGTGCTGTCATTGACTTCTCCGCCGTAGGCCATAAGCATTTGCTTGATTTTTTGCGTGTCGTAGGCAGTGAGGCCGGCAAAGACCAACACACCAAGATAAGACACGGCCCAGTAAAGGCCTTCGCTGTGCAGGAAGATGTTGACCACAGAGGCAATGATGATGCCCACCAAAGCCATAATGAGGAAGCGCCCGATGCCGGAGAGGTCGCGGGCGGTGAAGAAGCCGATGAGCGACATGGCTCCGAACATTCCGGCTGTGACGAAGAAGGTGGTGGCTATCACGCCGGGCTCGTAGGCCAGGAGGATGACCGAAAGGGTCGCACCGTTGAGAATGGAATAGGCGGCGAAAAGCATGCCGGCCATAGGGAACGACATGGTCATGATGCGGGCCGAGAGGTACATCACAAGGGCAAATTCGGCAATGACGAGAATGAGGAACGTGTAGCCGGTGAAGATGGTTTGCATCAAGGCGGCATTGCTGGCCACATAGGTGGCTGTGAGGGCCGTCATGATGAGACCGAACATCATCCATAGATAGGTTTTCTGCATCAGGCGCGGAAAAGCGGCTTCGCGGCTGGGCGAGGCATAGGGATTGTAGGTGTTTTCGTTTTGCATAATCTTTCAGTTTAAGTTGTTGCTTGGTGTGTGGTTTGTCTCTATCAATAATCTCTGCAAATGGCGTGCCAATTTATCGGGAACTATGACACACGGTTTTTGCCCTGGCTTATTTGTTGAAATGCAAGGTGTGGCCCATGCGCTCTTGCTTGGTGCGGAGATAGCGCTCGTTGTAGGGATTTGGCGTGATTTCGATGGGAACGTTCTCGACTATTTCAAGGCCGTAGGCTTCAAGTCCCACGCGTTTGACGGGGTTGTTGGTGATGAGGCGCATCTTTTTCACGCCGAGCAGGCTGAGTATCTGAGCCCCCACGCCATAGTCGCGCTCGTCGGGATCGTAGCCCAGATGAACGTTGGCATCGACGGTGTCGTAGCCTTGTTCCTGGAGTTTGTAGGCGGCTATTTTGGCCATAAGCCCGATGCCGCGGCCTTCCTGGTTGAGATAGAGTACGACGCCGCGGCCTTCGGCCTCAATCATCTGCATGGCCTTGTGGAGTTGTTCGCCACAGTCGCAGCGCTCACTGCCGAAGATGTCGCCGGTGACGCAAGAGGAATGTACGCGCACCAGCACAGGTTCGTCTTCGCGCCAGGTGCCTTTGATGAGGGCTACGTGCTCGAGCATATTGCTTTTCTGGCGGAAGGGGATGAGGTGGAAGTGGCCGAAGGCGGTTGGCATTGCGACCTCTTCGCCTTTCTCCACGAGACATTCGTTTTTGAGCCGGTAGGCGATGAGGTCTTTTATGGAGATGATGCGAAGCCCCTCACGGGCAGCAAATTCCTTGAGCTGTGGCAGACGGGCCATAGTGCCGTCTTCATTGAGTATCTCTATGAGACAGGCAGCGGGCTGCATGCCTGCAAGTCGCGCCAGGTCGACGGCAGCCTCGGTGTGGCCGGCACGTGCCAGTACGCCGCGGTCTTGCGCATAGAGGGGATTGATGTGGCCCGGACGGCCAAAGGTTTCGGGGCGGCTCTCAGGGTCGGCCAAGGCACGGATGGTGGCGGCACGGTCGTGGCAAGAAACGCCGGTGGTGCAGCCTTCGAGCTTATCGATGGTCACGGTGAAAGGCGTGCCGAGCATACTGGTGTTGGTCTGTACCTGGTGTTCGAGTTCGAGCTGGCGGCAACGCTCGTTGGTGATGGGCGCACAGAGCACGCCGCGACCGTGACGCAGCATATAGTTCACCTTTTCGGGGGTGGCGAGTTCGGCGGCAAGAATGAGGTCGCCTTCGTTTTCGCGGTCTTCGTCGTCGACCACGATGACGAAACGGCCTTGTTTGAAATCTTCTATGGCTTGTTCAATGGTGGCGAGAGGGTTGTTTTCCATATTATATATAATGAGTGCTTGGATGTGACGGATGATGAATGTCTGGGCCGACAGGCTATCTGAAAGGAGCGGCCGTACGGCTTGGAGCTGAGAGTTCTTGTAAGCGGCGCAAACCCTCGGAAGGTTCGTCAGGCTTACGCTCAGTGGCCGAATGGCCTGTGGGTTTGGGCGCAGAGACTTCGGCGGGTTGGGGTGTCTGGGCAGTTTTTTCGACAGGTGCCGGCTGACGGCGTGCCTGGCGCTTGAAATAGCGGTAGGCATACCAACCGGCAGCAAAGGCCAACACAATCACCGCGGCCCATTTGAGCCAATGCTTGAGCTTGTCGGCCTTCTTCACCCTCACCACTTCGACCTCAAGTTCGGCCGGGGCGGAATGGGCGGCGGGAGCTTTCTCTTCACTGATGATTTGCCTCAATGTGGCTTCGAGACGGTCGCAGGTGCCCACGATGGCTTTCATGTCGCGCCAGAGCCGCAGCCTGAAACGCCAAATCCTCAACCACAACAAACCGCCCAAGGGGAAGAACAAACCGGCAAGCGCCGAGGTCCAGCGCCGCTCAAAGGGCGAGGTGTGGGCATTGACGTAGATGACGGGCAAACGGTTGAGCAGGGATATCACACGGCTGTTGCGGCTGTTTGAAAGATGCTCGACTATGGCTTCGAGACGCTCATTGATTTCGGCCACCTTATGGTCGGGTCGTGGACGGAAGAAGATGCGCAGGTAGTTGGGTGCCGTGTAGAGTTTGTGGCTGTTGGCATAGTCGCGGCAGGCTGAGCGCAATCGGTCTGTCTCTTCGAGCATCTGCACATTGTCGGGCCGGTCGATGACCACCTCTTTGCGCACCAGATGGCGCGAGGCGCGGAGGCCCAGCAGGCGGGAGATGACCTCAATATATACCTCGGCGTTGAACACGACCGAGTCTTTGTTTGACTTGTATGTAAGGAAAATGCCGAAGGGCAGCAGCACAACCGAACTGACCCACATGCCCACAATCATGTCGAGCGAGCCGTCGCGCGCCTGTTTCATTCCGGCGGTATTGATGGCGTAATAGCAGAGAAAGATAAACACCGAGACGACTGCCGGCAAGCCCAAACCGCCCTTGCGGATGATGGCACCGAGCGGTGCGCCTATGGAAAAGAAGAGCAGACAGGCCAGTGCGAGCGTCATCTTCTGGTGCCATTCCACCATGTGGCGACGCACGAGGTTGTATTCCTCTTTGACGTTCTGGCTCTTCCATTCCAGTTCCGACTGGGCCGAGCGTATGGTGCGCATGGCCGTTTGCTGGGCATTATAGCGTGCGGCGGCTGCGGTGCGGGCCAGGAGTGTGTCGAAGGGCAGCGTCTTCTTGGCCAGACGGGCAGTGTCTGCCGGCAACAGGGCCGGTATGGCATACCACCGCTCACGGGCTTCTTCATAATTGCGGTGGCCTATGCTGTCGAGTCCGCGCTGCATGGAGTCTACGCTCTGCTCAATCTCTCGCATGCTTTTGGCTTGCGGCATATTGCGCAACAGGGCCTGGTCCATCAGCGCAAAGTTGCTGTCGAAGTCAATGATGAACTGTTTGTAGCCGAAGGTTTCGCGATTGAATGGCGTGGTGGCCCTTGCCTGTCCTATGGTGTTTTGCATAGGCGGGTCGCCGAACTGTGCGCCTTGCCACAAGTCGAGTTTGAGGTGGAGCTTGTCTGCCGACATTTCGAGACGGCCCGAGTCGGCGAGGACTATTTGCTGGCGCTCGAAGCCTTGGTCTGTCTTGTAGATGATTACGTCATAGAGCATACCGGTGGCG
>JBGVLE010000036.1:0-3154 GCA_045124135.1 Alloprevotella sp. | reverse complement strand
GCTCTCAATCGGTCGTGAAAATGCCCATCTCGTGGGGCAGTTGTCTGTGCTTAATGCCAATTATATCAAGGAATGTCTCAAGGCCTACTACAAACTGCCCATCGGCGGTCTGTGTAAACACGAATTTGTCTTCGACGGTCTGCGTGAGGAATATGGCGGTGACCACGGCGACCCGGCACACGCCACCACGCTCGACGTGGCCAAGCGTCTGCTCGACTTCGGGTTCCATGCCCCGACCATCTATTTCCCCTTGCTCTTCCACGAGGCTTTGATGATTGAGCCTACCGAGACCGAAAGCAAAGACACGCTCGATGCCTTCATCGCCGTGATGAAACAGATTGCCGAAGAAGCTCGCGACAACCGCGAAATGGTAAAAACCGCTCCCCACGAGACGCCGGCCGGCCGACCCGACGACGTGCGTGCCGTGAAAGATGCCATCTTCACCTTCAAACCTTCAGCAGAGTGACCGGATATGGAAAAATTTGATTTGATCATCATCGGCGCCGGACCAGGTGGCTACGAGACTGCGGTCTATGCGGCCCAGCAGGGTCTGAATGTGGCCATAGTCGAAGAGGGTCGTCCGGGCGGCACCTGCCTTCAGCGCGGCTGCATCCCCACCAAGTGTCTGGCCCACACGGCTGAGATGCTCGACGAAATGCGCCACGCCGCCACTTTCGGCATCAACCTGCCCGAGGGCGAAATCAGTCTGGACATCAACCAGGTCATGGCACGGACACGCGGTGTCATCGACACGCTCACTGCCGGCATAGACGGCCTGCTTTCGCGTCCGGGCATCACCCGGCTGAACGGCCACGGCGCACTGAGCGGCACAGACACCGTCACCGTGGAAACCACCGACGGCGAAAGCCAGACCATTTCGGCCCAATACATCATTATTGCCACGGGGTCCAAACCGCGGATGTTGCCCGTCGGTGGCATAGACCTGCCCGGCGTGGTCACATCCGACGATATGTTCCACCTCACCTCGGTGCCCCGACGCCTCTGTGTCGTGGGCGGTGGCGTGATTGGATTGGAGTTTGCCGGTATCTTTGCCTCGTTTGGCAGTGAGGTGAGTGTAGTGGAGTTTTGCAAAGAAGTCACGCCCAACCTCGACCGCGATATAGCAAAGCGGCTGCGCACGGCCCTGAAGAAACGCGGCATCAACTTTGCCACAGAGAGTGCCGTCACTGGTATTGCGCAAAGTGCCGACGGACTTGTGGTTTCTTATGAAAAGAAAGGCAAGGCCGGCGAAGTCGAGGCCGATCTCGTTTTGATGGCTGTAGGTCGCGGCCCACGTCTTGACGGTATCGGCCTCGAAGCTGCCGGAGTGAACTTCACGCCGCGCGGCATCACCGTAGACGACAACATGCAGACCTCCGTGGCAGGCATCTATGCCATTGGCGATGTCAACGGCCGCTGCCAGTTGGCCCACGCCGCTACGTTCCAGGGCCGCCGTGCCGTGAACCACATCCTGGGCCGCGAAGACGAGATTGACTTCACGCTCGTACCCTCAGCGGTCTACACCGTTCCCTCACTGGCCTCTGTCGGTCTGCGCGAGGAAGACTTTGAAGCCACGGGCGAGCGCCCCGTCATTGTGCGCAAACTCTATCGTGCCAACGGCCGGGCCCTCACTATGGGTGCCGAAGAAGGCTGCATCAAACTCATTGCCCGTCCCGCCGACGGCCGCATCGTGGGTGTCCACATCCTTGGTGCCTCTGCCGCCGAGATGATCCACGAGGCCGCCGTACTCATTCGCCACGGCGCCACCCTCGACCGGCTTCACGACATCATCCACGCCCACCCCACTCTGAGCGAACTCTACCTCGCTGAGTGACGACAAACCGCAAGATTTACACAATCAACCCGAGGCCGCATATAGTTGACTTATATGCGGCCTCGATTGGGTTAGGGACATGGAGGTTGATAATATGAAGATATTATGATAAGATTATCTTTTCACCTACTCAAGAACTCTTATGTCCTACCTAATTCCTTATAATATTGCCTTAACATCACCTACAATCATTTCTCACAATCACCTTATAATCAACCTTTAGCACTGAAATGTTTCAAATTACTCAGTGCGTTGAGTAAAAAAACTCAGTCCATTGAATAAACAAATTCAAGTCGTTTACGAGCAACAATCATTTTTCAAATCGCGAGTCGTCAGTGACAAAATAGTCTAAAGAAAAAATTGCTACTAAATAAAACGGCAACGAGGATAGGTCATTCTTAGGGGCGATGCCGATTGGTCATTACGGGAATAAGGACAGGGAAGACGCGGTTAAGGCCGCGAGCTGCTGACATAAGGACAGGATGCACAAAATGCAGGGCTTTTATTACCCTGAAACATAATAAGGTAGAGCCATAAGGCCCTACCCTATTCTTTATAGTTCAAATTTAGCGGATTATTATGGTCATGCAAAAGACAAAACAAGGGAGAAGAAAGGCGTGTAATAACACAAGGCATAAGAAACTACTACTGTATGTCAAATCAATTTCCGGAAAGCAAAAAATCAGCCCGAGAGCAGATCCCGGGCTGAAAAGAAAATTATCAGTTGATTAAATTAATCAAATGCTTCTTGCAATTCTTTAGAAGCTTTTTCATACACTCGTGTGCTGGCTTCTTTCATGGCTTTCTTGTACTTTTCGTACGAATCTTTAGTTTCTTCGTCGAGTTTCTTTAACTCATCCTGTGGTGTTGTCTTGGCAATTTCAGCCATTTCGGCCATAAGATTTGCGTTGATTTCTGCTATTTTTTCGGCGGACTCAGCTTTTTCAAGTTTGCTGATGGCATCATCTACCTTGCTTTCAATTTCTGCAACTTTACCGCCACCACAAGCCGTAAGAGCGAACATCGCCGCAGAAATGGTGACATAAGAAAAAAACTTTTTCATAACGAATGTGGTTTAATTGTAATAAATTAGGTTAGTTGTATATCGCAAAGGTAAAGAAATAATAGCCGAGGGCATCACTGCTTTTGAAAGATTTTTTCACATATTGGATATTTATTGCTTCAGCTGTATCAGTTCGGGAGAAAAATGAGCTGTGTTTTTTTGTTCAAGTGTGATTGAGGTGATTGGAGCGTTCAATCACAGCAATCAGCTCATCTATGCAGAGTTACAGCCGTGTGATTGTGTGATTGGGAAAAAGG
>JBGVLE010000035.1:0-15161 GCA_045124135.1 Alloprevotella sp. | reverse complement strand
GTAAAAAGAATACCTCCTCCAAGAAGGGTTTCTTCAAGACCATCGGCAACTGGTTTGGCCGGTTCTTCTTCGGCGGCAGCAACCACCTGGAGAAGGAATTGAAGGAAATGTCTGACGACGAGGCCGCCCGCGCGGCGGATGTGGAGGTCGATGGTGCCCACAAATGCTGCTTCGCGCAGCATCTCGGTGTTCATTTTTTCGTGCCATTTGTCGCCAAGACATTGCGACACGCCGACTTTGTGCCGCTCGGGCTCGCTGCCGCAGGCCGACAGCAGACATAGAGCAAGGGCGCAAACACAATAATATAATATGGAGAAAAAACGAGACATAGAGTGATAACAATGATAGGTTGGATGGGTGTTGAGGCGAAGTTACCATTTTTTTGCTTTCCGTCCAAACGGTTCGGTGGTCATAAATCTCTTTCGCCCCTCACGCGCACGCACGCCTTAACGTGAGTTTGCACCTTTTCTCCAATCACACAGTCACGCCTCTATAAAAGATTGTCGTTCATCACGTTGCTGTGACTGGACGGTCTGAGTCACGCCAATCACGCCGGCACAAAAAATGCAACCCCGCGTCGTCACGACGAAGGGTTGCTTCACAGAACTTATATAGAGATGAAAAAACTATGCGCTAAGTTGAGATTTGCTCTATTTGTCTGATGCAAAAGTAGAGAGAAGATTTGAAACTTGCAAGCACCCCGGCGCGTGCGTACGGGTGTTTTTCTATAGAAGTGGCGCTTTTCTCAGCGAACCAAGACAATTTTTCGGTCAAAAAGTTTGATGAGTTTGGCCTTGTAGAGCGTACCTATGGCGCGTTTGAAGGTCTTTTTGCTCACATTGAAGCGCTCGGCGATTTCTTCGGGTGTGCTGTGGTCGGCATAGGGCAGCCTGCCGCCGGCGGCTTTCAACTCGTCGAGCAGGATGTCGGCGAAGTCTCTGAAGCGGTCCACGCCGAGGCGGTCGGGGCTGATGTCTATTTTCCCGTCGGGTCTGACGCTGCTCACCACGCCTCTGAGCGTGTCGCCGATGCGCGGCATGGCACCAAACACGCTGTTGGCATAGATGAGTCCCTCGTAGAGATTGTCTACGATGACTTTGAGGCCGAGCGGCGTGTTTTTCATCACGAGCACTTCCACTTCGTCGCCGCGCTCGTATTCGCCTGCCGGCACGGGCTGGAGGTGTTTCTCTATTTTGGTGGTGCCCACAATGCGGCCGCTCTGCTCGTCGATATAGACGTAGACGAGTGCGCGGTCGCCCTGCCGCAGCGGTCGTTTTTGTTCTCTGAATGGCACAAAGAGGTCTTTCATCAGTCCCCAGTCCATAAAGGCGCCGTAGCGGTTGGTCCAGGCCACGCGCAGGCTGGCGAAGTCGCCCACGCGGGCCAGCGGGTGTTCCATTGTGGCCACGAGTCGGCCGCTTTGGTCGTGGTAGACGAAGACGCGTGCGGTGTCGCCGGGTTTCATTTCGCGGCGCACGTAGGCTTTGGGCATCAGGATTTCGCCCTGTTCGCCGCCGTCGAGGTAGGCGCCGTGGTCGGTGAAGCGGGTGATGGAGAGGCGGTTCCAGTCGCCTAATCTTATCATAGTCGGTCGGGAGGGTTTAGTCGTTTGGTGTAGGAAGGTCTGTGTGGGCTTTCTCGGTGAGCCCTTCGATGCGTCCGTCGGCCAGGTGTATGGTGCGGTCGGTGAGTCGTGCCAACTCTTCGTCGTGGGTCACGATGACGAAGGTCTGTCCCATTTTGTCTCTGAGGTCGAAGAAGAGTTGGTGCAGTTCGGCCTTGTTGTGGCTGTCGAGGCTGCCCGATGGCTCGTCGGCCAGGATGACGTCGGGCTGGTTCATCAGAGCGCGTGCCACGGCGACGCGTTGTTTCTCGCCGCCCGAGAGTTGGGCGGGTTTGTGGTTGGCCCGGTCGGCGAGCCCCATGAAGTCCAGCAGCTCTTTGGCCCGCTGTGTGGTTTCGCGTCCGTGTCGTCCGGCGATGAGTGCCGGTATGGTGATGTTTTCGATGGCCGTAAATTCGGGCAGGAGTTGGTGAAATTGAAACACGAAGCCGATGTGTTCGCCTCTGAAGTGGGCCAGTGCCGCACGCTTGAGTTCCAGCACGTTGGTGCCGCCGATACAGACAGAGCCTTCATCGGGCCGGTCGAGGGTGCCCATGATTTGCAACAGGGTGGTTTTGCCTGCTCCGCTTGGTCCCACGATGCTCACCACCTCTCCTTTATGTATGTCGAGGTCGATGCCGCGCAGCACCTCCAGTGTGCCAAACGATTTATGGATGTTCTTGATTTCTATCATATTGTCCGTGTACTTGGTTGTGCAAAGTTAGTGCAAGGCGAGTGGAATGGCAAGAAAAACCTGTTTTTATTGACATTTTCCGAGCCGCAGCCCAACTTGCGCGAAGTGAGAGTTAGTGCAAGCGAGAGCAAAAGCAAAAAACTTGTTTTATTGGCTGCCTGACTTGTATGCCCTTTCAGGGCTTGCAGCGCCGCCTTGCCCCAACCTTCCCCTCCTAAATCCTCACTGTCAGGAGTTGGTCGATGTCGGTGAGATAGTCGGGTGTGCGGTGGGCACATTTGACGTGCCACGGACTTTCACAGTCGCCTTCGACGGCCAGATGCACGCGCTTCAGGCCAAAACGGTGGTTGAGTCCGTCAACCACCTGCATCAGCCGGCGGCGGTGGCTGTGGCCGCTCACAGGGTCGAAGAGGCAGAGTTGCAGAGGGCTTGCCGGCACGATGCCGCTCAAAATGACGCCGGCTTTTTTGTAGGAGATGCCGGGCCGGTAGATTTCGGTCAGGATGTCGAGGGCCGTCCGTGTGAGTTCGAGTGTGTCGGCGGTGGGCACAAACAGCGGGTGCGTGGCACTGCCGCCATACCACGGTTCGCGTTGGTCGAAGGGACTGTTGGCCACAAACACCGAAATCGTGCCGGCCAAGGCACTTCGTGCGCGCAACTTGTTGGCACACGCGGCCGTGAAATGGGCCACGGCTTCGCGCAGGTTGCCCAGGTCGGTCACCGCGTGGCCAAAACTGCGGCTGGTGGTGATGGTGCCGGCCACGAGGGGCTCGGCCGTGTCGATGCAGGGCGTGCCGCGCAGTTCCATCCACGTGCGCACCACAGGCAGACTGAAACGGCTGCGCACCCAGGCTTCAGACTTTTCGGCCAGGTCGAGCGGCGTGTTCACACCATAGGCCTGCAGGGCGCGCAAGGTGTTCCGGCCAATGCCCCACACGTCGGCCAGCGGGAAGAGCGCGAGAGCCTTGCGCCGCTTCTCGTCGGTGTCGATGAGGCAAACGGCACGATAGCCTTTATATTGCTTGGCAAATTTGCTGCCCATCTTGGCGAGTGTCTTGGTCGGTGCGATGCCCACGCTTACCGGTATGCCCGTGTAGCGGTCGATGGTGCCGACGATGGTGCGCATGAAGTCTTCCAGATTGTGAAACCGGTCATAGCCTTGCAGATTACAAAAGCACTCGTCGATGCTATAGGTCTCGACATAGTGGATGTGGTGGCGCAAAATGCGGTTGATGCGGCGCGACATGGCGGCATAGAGCATCAGGTTGCCCGAAAACACGCGCACACCGCCACGAGCCACGACATCGCGCACCTTGAACAGTGGGTCGCCGCGCCTGAGTCCCAGGGCCTTGGCCTCGGGAGTGAGTGCCACGATGCAGCCGTCGTTGTTGGACAACACACAGACGGGCACACCGCGCAGCCCGGGGTGGAAGACCCTCTCGACTGCGCAGAAGAAACTGTTGCAGTCGACTAACGCGAACACGGGCCTTGGGGTTTGTGGATGATGTAAGTGACCACGCCCCACACGCTGAAGTCGTCACCGGCGTTGACCTCTATCACGGGGTAGTCTTTGTTGGCCGGGACCAGACACAGGCGGCCGTCACGCCGGGCCACATACTTGACCGTGTATTCGCCGTTGAGCTCACAGAGCGCCACCTGGTTGTCAAGTGGTTCGCGGTTGCTCTTGTCCACAATCAGGATGTCGCCCGAGGCGATGCCGGCCTCTATCATTGACTCGCCGCGTACGCGGATGAGATAGGAGGCCTCGGGGTGGGGGCAAAGCATACGCCACACGTCCATCTCGCGTGCCTGTTCGTCGCCATCGAGTGGCACGGGGAAACCGGCAGCCACTTTGACGTCAAAAAAAGGCAGGCGCAAAGGCGTCAGCCGGTCGGCCTCGACTATGGTGTCCATCCAGTCGGGACGGCCGTCACGGGCTTTGGTCTCTTCATCCCTGGCCCGCACGATGCAGTCGGTGATAAACCGCGTCTTGTTGGCCTGGCCGTCAATATACCGGGCCAGATCGGCGTCGGCCCTGAAGGCAAACAAGCGGCTCTGTCCCTTAGGCCGGCCGGCTCCTTCACGCCGCCCGCCGTGAGTGTTCTTGGGTGTTGGTGTCATCGTCTTTATGGATTGATTTGTCTGCGAAGTTAAGCATTTCTTGAAAAACGTATAACAGATTTCAAAGAATAATTTCCGAAAGGCCGTGATGCCTCGTCGGCCGGCCCCGCCGTTTTGTCTTTTCCTTTGTCGGCTTGGGGTGTTATCTTTGGGGTAGCAGAGGAGAGGGTGGCCCGCCACGGCCCTCTCTTTTTGTGTTTCAGGTGCTTACGGGCCTTATGGCAGTTTTTCTTGTCCTTATGGCAGAAAATTCCGGCCTTAGGCCGTGCTGCAGAAGCGGCCTCCCGACGCATTTCGAGCCTATTTTGCATTTTCGCGGATACCTTTGGGCGCTTTCGGCGTGGGGATTGTGTTAAATCTTGTGGCGTTTTGTCATTCCGGGCCGCATTTTTGACTATTCGCCGCCGCCATTTCGGCACGCCGGAGAGGCTTTCGCGCCTTCGCCGCAAAGGCATAAGTGCATCTTTTTGGGTTTAATTATGTCTTGTTCGTAAAAATTTACTACTTTTGAACCCACCGCCCATCTGCGAGTAAGTTTGGGCGGCATCGTCTATCCTGTATGAAAAAAATCAAAAGTTTACTGCTCTTTTTCCTCACCGTGCACCTCACGGCGTTGGGCCTGATGATGACCTTCCGTCTACTGTTTTTCAGTTCGGCCGGTTCGGCACTGACGCCCGAAATGACTGGGCGCGGCGACTATGTGGCCGGTGCGCTCTTGCGCGGCCTTTGGTTTGACAACGCCATGGCCTGCTATGTGCTCGCCCTGCCGTTGCTGGTGGCCTTGGTGGCGGCGTGGAGCAGTCGGCTCACGCGGCGCCTCGTCAAGTTCCTGACCTGGTGGTTTGGTGTGGTCTACGTCTTTGTCTTTATGGCCGAGGCCTCCAACATCCCCTATTTCAGCTACTTCACCAAGTCGCTCAACTCCTCCATCTGGAATTGGGCGGAATATGGCGCTATGTCGGCCGGTATGCTGTTTGGAGAGACGTCGTATTATTTATACATCTTCAGTTTCTTCGTGGCCGCCACGGTTTTTATGGTGGTTCTGGTGAAATGTGCCCGACGCTTGGCCCAGCGGCTTTCAGAGGCCGACGAGCCCGGCATAGCGGCTGCCGAGCGGCGACAAGCCGGCTGGTGGACGGCCGGAGCCGCAGCCTTCTGTCTCTTGGGCGCCTACGGCGGCGCGTGGGGCACCAACCTGCGCGTGAAAGACGCCTTCTTCACCCCAAGTCCTGTCTACAACAATATGGGAATCAACCCGATGTATGCCCTCGCCGCCTCGTGCATCGACGATTTGAAGGCCGACAAGACCCACCTCAATCTGATGGACGAGAACACGGCTGTGGCCCAGGCCCAGGCCTTGCTCGGCCGCCAAGGTCTTGACGGCGTGTCGCCCATTGCCCGCGAAGTCTGCCCGGCCGACACTATGGACCGCCGCAATGTCGTGGTGGTCTTGATGGAGTCAATGTCGGCCAAACTGATGGGACGCTTCGGCGAACGCAGCGGACTGACACCTTCGCTCGACAGCCTCTGGCAGAAGTCGCTCACCTTCTCCAACTTCTACTCGTCGGGCAACCACACCAATCACGGCCTCTACGCCACGCTCTTCTCCTATCCCTCAATCCTCAAGCGCAATGCCTTCAAAGAGAGAGCCCATTTGCGCTACAACGGACTGCCGCAGGTGCTCAAGGAACACGGTTATTCCACCTTCTTCTTCATGCCCCACGACCCCGAATACGACAACATGGAGCAGGCGCTGCGGCAGGGCGGCTTCGACTGGATAGTCTCCGAGCGCGACTTCCCCAAGAGCGACGTGGTCAACAACTTCGGCGTGTCAGACAGCTGCCTCTTCAGCAAGGCTGTCAGCGTGCTGAGCGAGCAGGCCAAGACCGGACGGCCCTTCATGGCCACCCTGCTCACCGTGAGCAACCACCCGCCCTATTGCCTGCCTGAAGGCTTCAAGGCCAAACACAGCGCACCCGAATTTTCAATCGTGGAATATGCCGACCAATGCATCGGCCGCTTTATGGCCGAAGTGAGCCGCGAACCGTGGGCCGACAACACCATCTTCGTCTTCCTCGGCGACCACGGCAAGACCGTCGGGCCGGCCGACTGCGCCCTCCCGGAAGCATACAACCACATCCCGCTCATCATCCACGGCAAAGGCATTGCGCCACGTGAAGTCACAGACATGGCCAGCCAAATCGATGTGGCCCCGACCATATTGGGACTGCTCCGTGTGCCCTATGTGCAAAACGACCTCGGCGTCGACCTCCTGCACGAGACGCGGCCGGTCACCTTCTACTCGGCCGACAACATCCTCGCCGCACGCGACCGGCAACACCTCTACATATACGACGACGAAATCGGACTGGCCTACTGCTACAACATCGCCCCCGACGGACGGATGGCCATGACCCGGATGGCCCCGCCATTCGAACGCCTCAAAAACTATTGCTACACCATGCTCCAAACCGCCGAGTGCCAGCTCGACAAAGGCCGCACCGACGTGCCCGAAGCTGCAAAAAAACGCTTGAAAGAGACCAAAGCGAAAAACTCACGAAAAAAATCCACACCATAATTATATATATAAGGAAAATTCGTATCTTTGCAGGCGAATAGAGTGAGGGGCTTGCAAGAGTTCCTCACTTCTTTTTAATCAGATTTATCACAACACATCGCATGATTGAAGTAGGTGTAGTGAAAGCCCTCGTCGAAGAGTGGCTTTCAGGAAAAGACTATTTTCTGACAGATTTGACCATCTCGCCCGACGACCGCATCGTGGTGGAAATAGACCACAAAGACGGCGTCTGGATTGAAGACTGCGTGGAGTTGAGCCGCTTTATCGAGAGCGGCCTTGACCGCGAGCGCGAAGACTTTGAGCTCGAAGTGGGCAGCGCAGGCATCGGACAGCCCTTCAAGGTGCTGCGCCAGTATCAGATACATCAGGGCGACCGCGTCGAAGTGCTCAAAGCCGACGGCAAAAAGCTGGTCGGCGTGCTCGGCGAGGCCGATGAAGAAGGCTTCAGCCTGACTGTCACCGAAAAGGTCAAGCTCGAAGGCAAAAAACGCCCCGAACTCGTAGACCGCGACTATCGGCTGACTTTCAGCGAGGTGAAACACACGAAATATTTGATAGACTTCAAGTAAACACCGACGCGACACGCGCCAATAAGCCCGGACCGACACCACACAGGCCCCATCGCCGGGCTTTCAGACGCCGACGCGCCCAGGCGCTTAAACTACGCAAACAATACAATAATATATATGGCAAAGAAAAAGACAGAGACCATCAGTCTCATTGACACTTTCTCTGAATTCAAAGAGACCAAGAACATCGGCCGTACCACCATGGTCGGCGTGCTGGAGGAAAGCTTCCGCAGCGTGATCGCCAAAATCTTCGGCTCTGACGATAACTTCGACGTCATCGTCAATCCCGACAAAGGCGACTTCGAAATCTACCGCAACCGAGAGGTCGTGTCAGACGGCTGCGTCGAGGACCCCAATAAACAAATCTCGCTCAGCGAGGCACGCGAAATCGACGAAGACTATGAAGAGGGCGAAGAAGTGAGCGAAACCATCGACTTCGCCAAATTCGGACGCCGAGCCATACTCACCTTGCGACAGACGCTGGCCAGCAAAATCCTCGAACTCGAACACGACTCGCTCTACAACAAATTCAAAGACCGCGTGGGCGAACTCATCACCGGAGAGGTCTATCAGACCTGGAAAAACGAAACCCTGCTCATGGACGAAGAGCACAACGAACTGCTGCTGCCAAAAAACCAGCAGATTCCACGCGACTTCTTCCACAAAGGCGACGCCGTGAGAGCCGTCATCGACCGCGTAGACAATACCAACGGCAACCCCAAAATCTACGTCTCACGCACATCGCCCGAATTCCTCCGCCGATTGCTCGAACAGGAAATCCCCGAAATCGCCGACGGACTCATCACCCTGCAGCGCGTGGCACGCATACCCGGCGAACGCGCCAAAATCGCCGTCGAAAGCTATGACGACCGCATCGACGCCGTCGGTGCCTGCGTCGGCGTCAAAGGTGCACGCATCCACAGCATCGTACGCGAGCTCAACAACGAAAACATCGACGTCATCAACTATACCTCAAACATCAAATTCTTCATACAGCGCGCACTCAGCCCCGCACAGATACTGAGCATCAACCTCAACGAAGAAGACCACAAGGCCGAAGTCTACCTCCGTCCCGACCAAGTGTCGCTGGCCATCGGTAAAGGCGGCACCAACATCAAACTGGCTTCCATGCTCACGGGCTACACCATTGACGTCTTCCGCGAAACCGAAGAAAGCGAACAGACAGACGACATCTATCTCGAAGAGTTTGCCGACGAAGTGGACCAGTGGGTCATCGACGCCATCAAGGCCATCGGCTTCACCACAGCCAAAGAGGTGCTCAACGCTCCCCGCGAACTGCTCATCGAAAAGGCAGACCTCGAAGAAGACACCGTCGACGAACTGCTCCGTGTATTGAAGGCCGAGTTTGAAGACGACGACACGACGCAAAGCTAATGGTGTGGAAACCGCGCGGTGACACCCTCTGACGGTCCCCGCGGCGACAAACCCAAAGACAACCCCGGAGGAATACCTCGCGCGAACCTGAAAACGAAGAGGACAAAGCGAACACAGACGCCTCTTCTATCATTCATCCACATCATCAATAAAAAAATGAGCATAAGAATAAATAAAGTCATTAAAGAATTTAACGTCGGACTCCAGACCGTCGTCGATACTCTTGCATCTAAGGGACACGAGGTCAAACCGGTGCCCAGTGAGAAAATTTCAGAGGAACAATACGAATTGCTCCGGAAGGCGTTCGGCGCGGATAAAGAGCTGCGCAACGAGGCCGACCAGATGATTCAAAGCCGACTGAAAGAAAAAGAACAGAAAGAGGCAAAAAAACAAAGTGCCAAGCAGCCCGTCGAGGAAATCAAAACCGAAATTCCCGACGACCGCAAGCCCAAAATCAAGGTCGTTGGCACCATCAATATTGCCGGCGAACAGCCCCAGGCTGAGACCAAACCCGTCGAAGCTGAAAAAGTGGCCCCTGCCGCCGCGCCCGCCGAAGTACCCGCTGAGCCTAAGGCCGAAACGCCTGCCGAAACCGTTACGGCACCGGCCGAGGAGCCTAAGCCCAAGGCTGAGAAGCCCGAGAAACCTTCTGTCGAAGAGCGGGCCAAAGCCATCGGCGAAGAGACCGACGGCATCTTCAAGATAAAGCCTCAGGGCGAGATTACCGGTCCCAAGGTGCTGGGCACCATCGATCTCACGGCAATCAACCAGACCACGCGTCCCAAGAAGAAAACAAAAGAAGAGAGACGCAAAGAGCGCGAAGAGAAAAACAAACAAGGCCAAACCACCGGCGAGCGCAAAAAACGCGCCCGCATCGGCAAGGAACGCGTCGACATCAACGCCGCAGCCAAAGAAGCCGCAGGCGCACAGCGCAAACCGGCCACTCCGGGAGGCCCGCAACAGGCACAGAGTAACGCCGCTGGCAAAAATCGGAATAAAAAGCAAAAAGGCAAACCTCAGCCCGTCATCAAGGCCGAAGTCAGCGAAGAAGACGTGGCTAAGCAGGTGAAAGAGACCTTGGCCCGTCTCACCACCAAGCAGAAGGGCTCAAAGGGAGCCAAATACCGCAAAGAGAAACGTGAGCAGGTGCGCGCTCAGCAAGAGGAAGAGCGTCTCGAAGCAAAGGCCGAGAGCAAAGTCATCAAGTTGACCGAATTCGTGACTGCCAACGAACTGGCCACGATGATGGACATCCCCGTGACCAAAGTCATCGGCACCTGTATGAGCATAGGCATTATGGTGTCTATCAACCAGCGCCTTGATGCCGAGACTATCGAACTCGTGGCCGAAGAGTTTGGCTATAAGACCGAATTTGTCAGTGCCGACGTCCAGGAGGCTATCGCCGAAGAGGAGGATAGCGAGGAAAACCTCGAGCCCCGTGCCCCGATTGTCACCGTTATGGGTCACGTCGACCACGGTAAGACTTCGTTGCTCGACTATATACGCAAGGCCAATGTAATCGCCGGAGAGGCCGGCGGCATCACCCAGCACATCGGTGCCTACAACGTGACGCTCGAAAGCGGACGCCACATCACCTTCCTCGACACGCCGGGTCACGAAGCCTTTACGGCTATGCGTGCACGCGGTGCCCAGGTCACCGACATCGCCATTATCATCATTGCCGCCGACGACGATATCATGCCCCAGACCAAAGAGGCCATCAACCACGCCGTGGCTGCCAATGTGCCCATTGTCTTTGCCATCAACAAGATTGACAAGCCCCACGCCAACCCTGATAAGATCAAGGAGGGCCTGGCTGCCATGAATTTCCTCGTGGAGGATTGGGGTGGAAAATATCAGAGCCAGGACATCTCTGCCAAGAAGGGCATCGGCGTCAAAGAGTTGCTCGAGAAAGTGCTGCTCGAAGCCGATATGCTCGAACTTAAGGCCAACCCCAACCGCAAGGCTACCGGTACCATCATCGAGTCTTCACTCGACAAAGGCCGTGGCTATGTGGCCACCGTGTTGGTATCCAACGGTACGCTGCGTCAGGGAGACGTCGTGCTGGCCGGCACCAACTTCGGCCGCATCAAGGCACTTTTCAACGAGCGTGGTGGCCGCATTCAGGAAGTCGGCCCCTCGCAGGCTGCCACGTTGCTCGGCTTCAATGGTGCGCCGCAGGCCGGCGACCAGTTCCACGTGATGGACACCGAGCAGGAAGCACGCGAAATCGCCGGCAAGCGCGAGCAGCTGCAGCGTGAGCAAGACCTCCGTACCCACAAGATGCTGACGCTCGACGAGGTGGGTCGCCGCATCAAGCTCG
This sequence comes from Alloprevotella sp., assembly GCA_045124135.1. Classification (GTDB taxonomy): domain Bacteria; phylum Bacteroidota; class Bacteroidia; order Bacteroidales; family Bacteroidaceae; genus Alloprevotella. The sequence goes on along the minus strand of JBGVLE010000035.1, from coordinate 3,878 downwards.
GCTCGTTCCAGGAGATGAACATCATCGTCAAAGGCGACGTGGACGGCTCAGTGGAGGCCCTGTCAGACTCTTTCATCAAACTGTCTACCGAAACCATCGCCGTCAATGTCATCCACAAGGGTGTGGGTCAGATTTCGGAGAACGATGTCACCCTTGCCGCTGCCTCGCAGGCCGTCATAGTGGGATTCCAGGTGCGTCCGAGTCAGGCCGCACGCAAGCTGGCCGAGCGCGAAGGCGTCGACATCCGTCTCTACAGTGTCATCTATGATGCCATAGAGGAGGTGAAAGAAGCCATGGAAGGCATGCTCGAGCCGGTCATCAAGGAAGAAGTCACTGCCACAATCGAAGTGCGTCAGGTCTACCACATCTCCAAGGTGGGCTATGTGGCCGGTGCCTATGTCATAGACGGCAAGGTGAAGCGCTCCGACAAGGCCCGCCTCATCCGCGACGGCATAGTCATCTTTACCGGCGACATCAATGCCTTGAAGCGATTCAAGGACGACGTCAAGGAGGTCACGACCAACTTCGAGTGTGGTATCTCCCTCACCAACTGCAACGACATCAAAGAGGGCGACATCATCGAGACCTATCAAGAGATTGAGGTGAAGCAGAAACTGTCTTAAACCACGGTCTCAACCATACAGACACAACCAGAAGCGGGCGGAGGGGCACTACAAACACCCGCCGCCCGTTTTCAATAGGTGCAGTTAAAAAAACCATAGACTTTCAATATTATGTTTATAGACTTATTTGTCATCGCGCTAATGCTGTGGGCTGTGTTCAACGGCTGGCGCTCGGGTCTGATACGCGAAGTGTTGGGCACGCTGGGCATCATCATCGGTCTGGTATTGGCCGGCGTGGCCTATTGGCTTGGCGATGATTTTCTGGCCGTCAAGGGCAGTGAGGTGAATATGGTGCTGAGCGTCATCGCCTTTTTCATCTTGTGCATCTTTATCCCGCTGCTTCTCGACTTTGTGGCCGGCCGTTTCACCCACTTCTTGAAAGCGATGAAGCTCGGCTTGCCCAACAGCCTGCTGGGCGCGGCGGCCAGTGTGGTCAAGTTTGTCCTGCTCTTGAGCTTTGCCTTCAATATGATGACCCAGCTCGACATTATGAACGCCGAGCGCACGGAGTCGTCACATCTTTATCAGCCGGTCTGCGACGTTTTGCCGTTTGTGGGCGAGCAAGCCGGCGCACAGCTCGACAGTCTCAACCTGACCGTCCCGGTGTCTGCCAACCAAGACACCATTTATGTGAACTTTTCCCATAAATAAAAGTGCTTCTGCCTTATGTCAAGTCAACTTAATGCCACTGCCACACCCGAAGAAGAAAAAAACAAGCTGGTGCGGGAAGTAGCCGACAAAAAATACGAATACGGTTTCACAACCGACGTTGAGACCGAAATCCTCGGACGAGGCCTCAACGAAGACGTCGTCCGCCACATATCAGCCAAGAAAAACGAGCCTGAATGGCTCTTGGAGTTTCGCCTCAAGGCCTATCGGCATTGGCTGACGCTCGAACAGCCGAAGTGGGGACACGTCAACCTGCCCGAGATTGACTACCAAGCCATCTCGTACTACGCAGACCCCACCACGGGCAAAAAAGCCAACGAGTCGGGAGAGATAGACCCCGAACTGATGAAGACTTTCGACAAGCTGGGCATCCCGCTCCATGAGCGTATGGCCCTGGCCGGTGTTGCCGTCGATGCCGTGATGGACTCCGTCTCGGTGAAGACCACGTTCAAAGACAAGCTCAAAGAGAAGGGCATTGTTTTCTGCTCCATCAGCGAAGCTGTGAGAGAAAATCCCGAGCTGGTGCGTAAGTATCTCGGCACTGTGGTGCCTCACACCGACAATTATTTCGCAGCCCTCAACAGCGCCGTCTTTTCCGACGGTTCGTTTGTCTACATCCCGCGCGGTGTGCGTTGTCCCATGGAGTTGAGCACTTATTTCCGCATCAACGCCCGTGGCACCGGCCAGTTTGAACGTACGCTCATCGTGTGTGACGACGGCGGCTACGTGTCTTATCTCGAAGGCTGCACGGCGCCTATGCGCGACGAAAACCAACTTCATGCCGCCATCGTCGAAATTGTCGTAGGCGAAGAAGCCGAGGTGAAGTATTCCACCGTCCAGAACTGGTATCCCGGCGACGAGCAGGGGCGTGGCGGTGTCTACAACCTCGTGACCAAGCGTGGCCAGCTGCGTGGGCGTGATGCCAAGCTCTCTTGGACGCAGGTCGAGACCGGTTCGGCCATCACCTGGAAATACCCCTCGTGTGTGTTGATGGGCGACGGCTCGCGTGCAGAGTTCTATAGCGTGGCCGTGACCAATCATTTTCAAGAGGCCGACACCGGCACGAAGATGATACACATAGGCAAAAACACCAAGTCGACTATCATTTCAAAGGGTATCTCTGCCGGCCGCAGCCAGAACTCCTATCGCGGCCTGGTCAAGGTGGCACCCAAGGCTTCCGGAGCCCGCAACCATTCCTCGTGCGACAGTTTGCTGCTCAGCGCCACCAGTGGGGCCCACACGTTCCCCTATATCGATGTGGCCAATCCTGATGCCATCGTCGAGCACGAAGCCACCACGTCGAAGATTTCAGAAGACCAGCTTTTCTATTGCCGTCAGCGAGGCATCCCTATGGAAGACGCTGTCGACCTCATCGTGGGCGGCTACGCCAAGGAGGTTATCAACAAGCTCCCCATGGAGTTTGCCGTCGAGGCTCAGAAGCTGTTGAGCGTCTCGCTCGAGGGCGCTGTGGGCTGAGCCGTTGGAGCTTGAACATTGCATACAAAAAAATAGACCTGCGTCTGTGGGAATATCTCCGACGCAGGTCTTTTTTATGGGTGTATGGCCGAGAGGGCCGGCCTGTTTAGGCTTATTTGGAATTGGCAGCCACCTTCTCGGTGTGTTGGCGCCATTTGTGTTGCATCGTCTTGGCTTTTGAGACAAACGACGCTTTGTCGCGCTTGGTGACGACCGACTTGCTGTTCAGGCCGTCGGTGCCAAGCTTGAGCCATTCGCTCATGGTGTGGTATTCGCCTGTTGAGGCGTCGTAGAACTTCAGCGGCGGCAGTTCGAACTTGTTTTCAGCCACATTGCCGTCTGAGGTTTTCCGGCTTTTCACCTGTTCCACTTCCACGCGCACAATGCCCGAACTGACCATACCGATTTCTTTGGCTGCGGCCATAGAGAGATCCACGATGCCGCCGCGGCGGAAGGGGCCTCTGTCAATCACTTTGACCACCACCTCACGGCCGTTCCTGGTGTTGCGCACTTTGAGCAGGGTGCCGAAGGGCAGCGTGCGGTGGGCGCAAGTGAGGCTGTCGCGGTGGTAAATCTCGCCGCTGCTGGTGCGGCGGCCATGAAATTGGTTGCCATAATACGAGGCAATGCCTGTCTGTGTCTGTGCCGATGCGGGCACAAAACTCAGCGAGACAAGCGCGGTGAAGAGGGTGATGATGGTTGTTTTGAATGTCATTTGAATGGGTTTGGAGACAAAGGCCGCCGCACGGTGTGCGGTTGTCGACTTCTCATATATATAAATAGGAGTGGCGGGAAGTCTCGGCGATGTGGGCTGGAGTCTTGACATCGCTTTATGGCGCGGTTGACCGGCCGCCGGCTTCGCTTGACCCCGCTCTTGTATGTGGCGGTAATTTGTGTCAAGTTGAGGCCGCTTTGTGTGTTAGACGGTGCAAAGTTAGGCATTTTTCTGCACACAGGCAACCCTTTAATGTTTATAATCACCACTTTAACGTTACGGCGATTGTGAAAACGCCGACTTGTGGCTGCGTTTCCGTCCGGCTTGTCCAGTCGTCTTTCGGAGGCGCAAAAGCGTGAGAACCTCCCTGTGCAGGGCGGTTGGCGGCCCATGCC
>JBGVLE010000034.1:0-36187 GCA_045124135.1 Alloprevotella sp. | reverse complement strand
TTCCACTATGATGTCATCTACAACAAGGTCCATCCGATAGTTCTCTTCCAATTTTTCATTTTTCCAATAGATTGGGAGATACTTCTGACGCTCAACCTTGTGTTCCTTTTCGAGCAAATGCTTCATACCTGCTTCGTAAGCCGATTCCAAGAGTCCGGCTCCCCACTCATTGAAAACAGTCATTGCTGCTCCAACGATTTGTCGAAGTGGTTTTACTGTATCGTCGTATTCTTTTAGCACATCCATAGAATAACTTTGTATTTCTCAAAAGAGATTTCCACAAATAAATTTCTTGCGGTAGCAATAACTATGCCTTCACCACTTTATCGAAATAAGCACATCCATAGAATAACTTTGGATTTCTCAAAAGAGATTTCCACAAATAAATTTCTTGCGGTAGCAATAACTATGCCTTCACCACTTTATCAAAATAAGTATCTGGTCGCTCGGGGTTGAAGCGTTCATTGCAATACATCACGGTGACGAGGTCTGCCGTGTCGCTCAGGTTGATGATGTTGTGGGTGTAGCCGGGGAGCATATGGATGGCTTGTATCTTCTCGCCACTCACTTCATATTCCCTTATCTCGTCTGTACCTTCCTTTCTCATCTGGATAAGCCCATGACCAGCCACCACGATGAAGGTTTCCCATTTGCTGTGATGCCAATGCTCGCCTTTGGTAATGCCGGGCTTGGAGATGTTGATGCTGACCTGGCCGCAGTTGAGCGTGTGCATGAGTTCTGTAAAAGAACCTCGTGCGTCAATGTTCATCTTCAAGTCATAGATGGCCTTTTCTTGGGGGAGGTATGACAGATAGGTGGTCATGAGTTTGTAGCGCAGGCTGCCTTGAGGGAGCTCAACCATATTGATGCCGTCAGCGTTGGCGGCTGCCTTGGCACAGTCGTTGATGATGTCAACGATTTCTCCAAGGGTGGTTTTATGTGTTATAGGTACAAAACAGTAATGACCATTCTCAGTTGGAATGGTTTCTACTCCTTCAAACTCACAACGATGCTCTTGGCCACTCAGTGCTCCTATCATCTCGTCCACAAGGTCGTCAATATAGAGCAATTCCATTTCTACGCTGCGGTCGTTGACCTGTATGGGAAGGTCGTGGGCAATGTTGTTGCAGAAGGTGGCGATGGCGGAGTTATAGTTTGGACGACACCACTTGCCGAAGAGGTTGGGGAAACGATAGACCAGGACTTTGGCTCCTGTCTCTTTGCCGTAATCGAACATCAGTTCTTCGCCTGCTTTCTTGCTCTTGCCGTATTCGCTTGTGCCGAAACGACCGGCCAAGGTGGCTTGAATGGAAGAACTTATCATTACGGGACAGGTGTTGCCGTACTTCTTCAAGGTGTTGAGAAGTGTGGTGGCAAAGCCGAAGTTGCCTTTCATAAACTCCTCCGGATCCTTCGGACGGTTGACGCCGGCAAGGTTGAAGACGAAATCGCAATCTTTGCACCACGCGTCGAGTTGCTCGGCCGTGGAGTCGAGGTCGTATTCGTAGACGGCATCTATCATCAAATCGCCATACCAGCGGGCTTTGCCGTCTTTTATGTTGTGGAGCTGGGAGCAGAGGTTTTTGCCTACAAAACCTTTGGCTCCGGTTACTAATACTTTCATGTTTTTTTATGTCAATGGGCAACAGTCGATAGTCAACAGTCAATGGGCAACAGTCGATAGTCAATGGGATACAGTCGATAGGAAATTGTCAACGGTTTTTGGAAAGGTATTGAATCAGACGAAAAATTCCACTTGAAATATTCATCAAGTTGTTATGTAGTTCAATACGCCTTTCTGAGGTACAGATGCCTCTGTCTTCGCATAGATATAACATTGAGCGAACTTCTCCGCAAGAGCCTTTTGAAATATTGAGGAAATTGATGTATTTGGCATCAGAACCAGATTCGCATCCTTCGGCAATATTGTTCATGATGCTAACAGATGCACGCTGAATCTGATCTCGAAATCCCCAATCTTTGCAGTTCTCCATCATATCATAGACATCATTGACGAACTTACGGGAATCTTGCCAGACTCTCAATAACTCAAAACTTCTATCTGCCATACCTGTTGACTATAGACTGTTGACTATAGACTGTTATTATTCAGAACGGTAGTCACGCGACTTCGCCCTTGCCTGCAATCCCAAGTCTTCGCGGATGAAGTTGAGCTTCAGCAACAGTTCTTTCATACCTTCTACATCCAGGCGGCGGGTGTTGTGGCTGTGGTAATCTTCCGTGCGGCTGATGGCATCGTCACCCTCGGTGAAAAACTTGTCGTAGTTGAGGTCGCGGGTGTCGCAAGGGATACGAAAATAATTGCCCATATCTTCTGAGCGGAGCATTTCCTCACGGGTGACAAGTGTCTCGTAGAGCTTCTCGCCGTGGCGGGTGCCAATGACCTTCACTTCTGTCTCCCCATATTTCGGATCAATCTTAGCGTAGGTTTGCTTGAGAGCTTCTGCCAATACGTCGAGCGTGGCAGCTGGTGCTTTTTGTACGAAAAGGTCACCGTTCTGGCCGTGGGTGAAGGCATAAATAACAAGGTCGACGGCATCGTCGAGGGTCATCATATAGCGGGTCATGTTGGGGTCGGTGATGGTGATGGGCTTGCCTTCCATCATTTGCTCCACCCACAAGGGGATGACCGAACCGCGGCTGGCCATCACATTGCCGTAACGTGTGCAACAAATGGTGGTCTTGGCATTGGGGCCAAGTGCACGGCCCTGAGCTATGGCCACTTTCTCCATCATGGCCTTAGAAATGCCCATGGCGTTGATGGGATAGGCGGCTTTGTCGGTGGACAAGACAACGACATTCTTCACTTCGTGGGCTATGGCAGAGAGCAGCACGTTGTTGGTGCCTTCAACGTTGGTACGCACGGCCTCCATCGGGAAAAATTCACACGAAGGCACCTGCTTCAAGGCGGCAGCGGCAAACACATAGTCCACACCGGCCATGGCAAAGTCTACGGCCTGACGGTCACGGACATTACCGATGTAGAACTTGACCTTGTGGGCTACGTCGGAACGGTTGGCCTGCAGGAAGTGACGCATGTCGTCTTGCTTCTTTTCGTCACGACTGAAAATTCTGATTTCTTTGATGTCACTGTCCAAAAAGCGACGGAGAACGGCATTGCCAAACGAACCGGTGCCGCCTGTGATTAACAGCACTTTGTTTTCAAATACAGACATAGTGTTTTATTTTGTAAATTATTTTCCTTCAATAGTTTTTTATAAAACCATATACCGTCCAATATTGCTTCGGTATATGATTGCTTATCGTCAAGTTGTGTGCTTTCCCCTCTACCCTATTTTCCACCTTTTTCCCAATCACACAATCACGGGCTTATAAGCGATTATGGGTCAGCACGTTGCTGTGATTAGAGCGTTCAGTCACGTTCAATCACGCCGGGGAGGCGGTGGCGGCGGGAGAAATGAGGGCGTAGTAGGGGTGATGGCGGTCGTGGCCGTATTGTTTCACGAGGCCGGAGGCGACGAGGGCCTTCAGACGCTTGCAGGCGGTGGTGTGACTGAAGCCGGTGGCGTTCATCAGGTCGCGGGTGGTGAAGAGGTGCTCTTTGACCTGATCCATATAGACGGTCATACGGTCAATGATTGCTTCGTCGCTCAAGGCCAGGGATTTGCGACGGGGATGGGCCACACGGTGATAGGACGTAGGGGCGCAGCGGTGGAAAAACTCTCTCTTGGGCGTGAAGATGATGCGCGCGAGGGCCAGTTGACGGGCGGCGGTGTTGTCGTCGAAATAGTCTATGGGTTTCTGGCTCTTCAGGCTGAGACGGAAGGTGCCGAGGTCGTCGATGTCGATGGTGTGGCCGTCGCGGAGGTGTTGGGCCATGTATGCGCTCAAAGCGCTGAGCACGGCCTTGACGTCGCTGGGCGTGATGGAGTTGCCTGCGTTGATCTCGTGGCAGAGCTGCTTGAGGGTGACCGTGCCGGAGCTGACGAGTCGGGGAATGTAAACGACGGGATCGTCAGGATTGGTGCGGGGCTTCTCGTGGAGGTCAAACTTAACGGCCATGATGGTGACGGGAAATGATGGTTCTCAGACGTGACGGACGAGCGTGCAGAAGTATGAAAGATGTCGTACAGCGGTCGGTGTATAGTTGTACGCCGGCCGGTGTACAATCATACCACGGCCGCTGTATAACTGTACCACGGCCGGCGTACGACTATAAGAAGGCTTTGAGGATTTGTTTTGTGCCTTTTAGAATTTGATTTCAGTAGGAAAAATTCTCAATCAAAATCTGATTAAAAGGCTTGATTTCAGCATTTTGGGCAATGTATTTTTGCAGTGTCTCCGATGTTTGCAGACCTTGCCGGCTGGTGCTGCAAGAGGGTTGAGACATTACCCCAAAATAAATATAATATGTTTTATACGTATATTTTCAAAGTGGCCAAACGGTTTTGGCAATGGCAAAAGTCACAACGCAAACGCCCCAACGTGTGCAAGGACTTGGTGGACAATGACCAGAAAGGTTTGGAAAAGAATAAGTTACATTCAGAAACACCGTCTGTCTCAAAAGGTTTGCCGACGGACGAACAAATCGGCCGGCTGATTGAAGAACGGTGGGAGTTGCGGTATAATGTGCTGGACCGCACGGTGGAATTTCGCGAAAGGGATGAGGGGCAGGAGGCGCGTTTCAGACCGTTGACGAAGCGTAAGGGCAACGACATCGTGATGCGGGTGAAGGAGGTTTATCCGCTGTGTTTCCCGAGTGCGGTGTCGCGTTATGTCAACTCTTCACAAGTGGTTGAGTACAACCCGATTGCAGAATATCTTGAAGGCTTGCCCGAATGGGACGGCACTGACCGATTGACGGCATTGGCGCAGCGGATTAGCGACGACCCGCTATGGATCAAGGCTTTTGGCGTGTGGATGCGCGGAATGGTGAACGGCTGGCAGACTGGGATGGGTCAAGGGCCCTCGGCGGTCAATCAGATGGCGCCGATATTGGTGAGCACGCAGCAGGGACTGGGCAAGAGCACATTTTGCAGAAATCTGTTGCCGCCTGAGTTGAGGGCGTTTTACACGGACAAGTTCGACTTGACGAGCGACGCGCAAGCGGAAAAGAAACTTGGGCGGCTGGCGCTGGTCAACATGGACGAGTTTGACCGCTACAGCGAGCGGCAGATGGGTACGCTCAAAAACCTCATACAAATGGCGACGGTGAAAGAACAAGTGCCCTACTCTCGCGCCATGGTGGATGTGTCGCGGCTCTGCTCATTCATCGCGACGAGCAACTACACTGACCTGCTCACTGACCCGACGGGTTCGCGACGTTTCTTTTGTGTGGAGGTGAAGGATTGCATCAGTCGCGAAGGCATTGATTATGAAATGCTTTACGCACAACTGATGGGAGAAATCCGAATGGGACTACCCGTGTTTTTCACAAAAGAAGAGGAAAATGAAATCGAACGGAACAACCGTCGGTTTTATCGGCAATCGCCTGTACAAGAGGCTTTCCTCGAAAAATTCAATGTGGCTGACGACGTGGAGGCCGAAGGTGTGGAGTGGTTGTCGGCCACGGCCATTTTCGACGAAATGGGACGGAAAAGACGGTTGGCAGCCGAGGGTGTGTCGGTCAGGAAACTATGCGCCACGCTGACTTTGCTGCACGTGCCGCGGCGCCATACGCGCTATGGCAACCTGTTTGCAGTGGTGAGGCGCTGAAAGGCGTGGTTTGAAGTGTGATTGTGGTGACTGGAGCGCTCAGTCACCACAATTTGCTTATTGTCAAGCAGTTAGAGGCGCGTGATTGTGTGATTGGGAAAAAGGCAACAATTTGGGGGGAGAAATCCCCGGGCGAATGATGACAGCCCGCCGCTTTGTTGTCTGTGTGAGACTCAGTCTCTTCTGAACAAGTCGCGCGTATAGACCTTGTCGGCCACGTCGTCGAGGCAGGCGTCGTAGCGGTTGGCGATGATGGCCTGGCTCTGACGCTTGAAGGCGGCGAGGTCGCCCACAATGCGGCTGCCGAAGAAGGTGGTGCCGTCGGCAAGGGTGGGCTCGTAGATGATGACTTCGGCACCTTTGGCCTTGATGCGCTTCATGATGCCCTGGATGGCAGACTGGCGGAAGTTGTCGCTGTTGGACTTCATCGTCAGACGGTAGACGCCGATGGTGCACGTGTGTTCGCTCGTGGCGTCGTAGGTGGAGTGGCCGTAGTAGTTGTAGTAGCCGGCCTTGCGCAACACGGCGTCGGCGATGTAGTCCTTGCGCGTGCGGTTGCTCTCGACGATGGCCTCGATGAGGTTTTCGGGCACGTCGCGATAGTTGGCCAGCAGCTGCTTGGTGTCTTTGGGCAGGCAATAGCCGCCGTAGCCGAAGGAGGGGTTGTTGTAGTGGGTGCCGATGCGAGGGTCGAGGCCGACGCCTTCGATGATGGCGCGGGAGTCGAGGCCTTTCATCTCGGCATAGGTGTCGAGCTCGTTGAAGTAGCTCACACGGAGGGCCAGATAGGTGTTGGCGAAGAGCTTGACGGCCTCGGCTTCTTTCATACCCATGAACAGGGTGTCGACGTCGGGCTTGAGGGCGCCTTCCTGAAGCAGGGCGGCAAAGGTCTCGGCGGCACTGCGTATGGCGGCGGCATCGGTGACCTTGAGGATGGCTTCGTTTTCTTCGCGGAAGGCTTCGTCGTCGATGATCTTGGGATAGCCCACGATGATGCGCGAGGGATAGAGGTTGTCATAGAGGGCCTTGCTCTCGCGGAGGAACTCGGGCGAGAAGAGCAGGTTGAACTGCTTCACGCCACGGGAGGCGTATTTGACATAGAGGCTGCGCGTGTAGCCCACGGGGATGGTGCTCTTGATGACCATCACGGCCGAGGGGTTGACGGAGAGGACGAGGTCAATGACGTCTTCGATGTGGTGGGTGTCGAAGAAGTTCTTGTCGGGGTCGTAGTTGGTCGGCGCGGCAATGACCACGAAGTCGGCGTCGGCATAGGCCGAGGCGCCGTCGAGGGTTGCGTGGAGATTGAGGGGTTCCTCAGCGAGGTATTTCTCGATATATTCGTCTTGGATGGGCGACTGCCGGCGGTTGATCTTCTCCACCTTTTCAGGCACTACATCCACGGCGGTGACTTGGTGGTGGCGGGAGAGCAACGTGGCGATGCTCAGACCGACGTAACCGGTGCCGGCCACGGCTATTTTGAGGTCGTTGAAGGGACGCATTGAGTTTGATAATTGTTGAAAGAGTTGCGTTGCAAGAAAAATGTAAATTGTGTGATGACTAAATAAAATTCATGTCGGAACTTTATTTACAGCAGAATAGGGTCATATATACACTATTGGAGTCATACAAATCTTTGTGATTTAATGACGATTTGTGTCGACCTCTGACTGAACAACATTATTTCTACTTGTCCAGCCGTTCGAACTCGCTGTTGTTGGACTTGTATTCGGGCACCACGGCCTTCATGTATTTCACCATCTCGGTGATGCGGACGTCGCGGGAGAGACGCTCGAGCTCTTCGACAGCCTTGACGGCATCGGCGTAGTCGTATTCGCGGACTTTGGCAATGCGGATGCGGTCGTGGTTGGTGGGCAGGGTGTTTTCGGTGCTCGAGAGGACTTCCTCATAGAGTTTTTCACCGGGACGAAGGCCGGTGTAGGCAATCTCGATGTCGCGACCGGGAACGAGACCGGCCAACTCGATCATGCGGCGTGCCAGGTGGTCTATCTTGACACTCTCGCCCATATCGAACACGAAAATCTGGTTGCCGCGGGTCATCGTGGCGGCCTCCATCACGAGACGACAGGCTTCGGGGATGGTCATGAAGAAACGGGTGATGTCGGGATGGGTCACCGTGACGGGACCGCCTTTGGCTATCTGCTCACGGAAACGGGGAATGACACTGCCGTTGGAGCCGAGTACGTTGCCGAAACGGGTGGTGACGAACTTGGTGGTGCCCTTCTGGGTGCCCTGCTCGATGCTGAGACCGAGGCTCTGCACATAGATTTCGGCCAGACGCTTGGTGCAACCCATCACGTTGGTGGGATTGACGGCCTTGTCGGTCGACACCATAACCATCTTCTCTACATCGTATTCGATGCACTTGTCTGCTACATTGCGGGTTCCGGCCACATTGACAAGGACGGCTTCGCAGGGATTTTCTTCCATCAGAGGCACGTGCTTGTAGGCAGCGGCATGGAAGACGATCTGCGGACGATAGGTGCGGAAGGCAAAGTCCAAACGCGAGGGCATGCGGACGTCGCCGATGACGGGCACGAAATCGAGATTGGGGAAGCGCTCTTCGAGTTCGAGGCGAATGTTGTGAACGGGTGTCTCGGCATTGTCGAAGATGACGAGGCGACGGATGCCGAAGGTGGCCAACTGGCGGCAGAGTTCGGAACCGATGGAGCCTGCTCCACCCGTGACCATCACGACCTTGTCTCTGAAACCGGCCATAATTTCGTCCATCGAAATCTTGATCTCCGGACGGCCGAGGAGGTCTTCAATGTTGATTTCACGCACGCTCTGTATGCGGCTGTCGGACGCGCCGCCCACCTCGTCGAGCGGAGGAGCGATGAGGGCTTTTATCTTGAACTCTGAGAGATAGAGCAACAGACGGTTGGCCTCAAGGCGAGCCTTTTCGGTGGTGGCAAAAAGTACGGCCGAGAGAGCGTGTGTGGCGGCAAGTTTCTTGAAATCTTCTTTGTCGGAAAACTTGTAGACACGATAGCCGGAGAGGGTGAAGTCTTTGTGGCGGGCACCGAAATCGAGCAGACCAAGCACTTCGTAGTTGCCCGAATTTTTGAAACGCATGGCCAAGGCAAGGCTCTTCTCGTCGGTACCATAGATGAGAACGGGGTTGCTGCGCTTGCGAACAATGTAGTTGTTGCGCACGAGGCTATAGGCATAGACCATCAACACACGCACGGCCAGAAGGTAGAACAGCGTGAGGGTGAAGTCGAGGAAGATGACGGCCAGGATGAGTTTGATGATGAGATGACCGTCGGTCGAACCTATGAAGAGCAACAAAAAGAGCAACAGGGCCTTGAGCAGCACGGCAAAGGCCAAGGTGCCGACTTCGCGCAAGGAGGAATGGCGGATGACAATGCGATAGGTGTGGAAAAGGTAGAAAGCAATGGCAGAAAACACCAGCGAACCGCTCAGCCAAATGAGACTGCCGGGGGTGGCATTGAAGAAAAAGCGCATCAGTACAATCGTGGAGAGCGATGCGAAGGTGGACACAAAAAGGTCTATGAACATAATGAGACGCGAACTGAGCAAACGTCCCTTAAGAAGATTGTCAAGCAGTCGAATTTTCATCAGTCAATTGTTTTGTTTGCTACATCAATTGTTTTTGAGAGTCCGGTCTGTGTGGTTTCAGACGATTTTCTCGACCAAAGTGGCCGGAAGCGCGGTTGTGGCCACAGCCACAAGGCCTTCTATCTGTACCACGACGCGCTTCTCGTGTTTTTTTGTGATGCGCATAAAGGTGCCGACAACGCCGGCGAACGGGCCGCCGAGAATGCGGACTTTTTCTCCTTTCTTCAAGTCGATTTCGTCTACAGAGAGATAGAGGATGTGCTCCTCAGTGTTGCCGGCCACGGCAATGAAACTCTGCATCTGGTCTTCGGGCACTACGAGTAGCAGGCGCCGGCCGTTGATGTCGCGCATCACGTAGCGCAAACCGGGAATAAGCTCGGCCTTGAGCTGGCGAAGGACGTCGCGCGTGGTCTTGACGAACACGTAATTGTGGAGCGCCGCCTCGGTGACGTAGCTGAACTGCCCTTGGGCAGTGCGTCGTCTCACACGCCTTGTCGGCACGAAGTTTTGTATGCCTATCTTGTCCAATTGCTCTTTGACACGCAATTCGCGCTGATAAGTGATGCGTAAAACGTACCAAAGCGGTTGCTCAACGGGGTGTGACACGACTTCAGACAATGGGCGTGAGAGGATGACGAAATGAGAAAAGAGCGTACTTCGGGGACATTGAAATCAGCACAAAAGGCTATATTTCAATTGTTTACACCCCGACCGGGGGGGGTAAATCCCATCAGTTACGGCATCTCAACACATAGGTAGGTGAGATACAATGCAAAGATAGATAATAAATCATAAAATAGTTACTTATTCGCGAGTATTTTGGTTTTGCACGCAAAAAAGAACCTATATGGACCAATTTGACATACTAATCCCGCCGGCCATGCTCAAGGCACAACCGGCGGGACGGAAACTGAATGTAGATTGTGGATTACGGAGGATTAAAGTCCGTAAGCAAAACTGTCGATGTAGTTGTAGACACAGCTGACGAGGCCGAGCAGGATGACGCCGGCGGTGCAGATGGCGAGAGCTGCGCGTGTGCCGCAGTCGCTCTTGAACGTGGCAATGGGATTGTCGTTGGACTTGATATACATGGCCTTGACAATCATCAGATAGTAGTAGAGCGAGATGACGGTGTTGACCAAGGCGATGAAGACCAAGAGATGGAAACCGGCCTTGAAAGCAGCCATAAAGACGAAGAACTTGGAGAAGAAACCTGCAAACGGCGGGATACCTGCCAGAGAGAAGAGGCAGAGCGTCATAAGGAAGGCCAGTTTGGGGTTGGTCTGATAGAGTCCGTCGTAGTCGTCCATACCTATTTTACCGCTATTCTGCTCAACGACGTGGAGCACGGCAAAGGCGCCGAGGTTGGCGGCCATATACACGAGGAGGTAAAAGACCAAAGCGGTCATACCCTGAGCCGTACCGCCCATAATGCCAAGCACGAGATAGCCGGCCTGCGAGATGGCAGAGAAGGCCATGAAGCGCTTGAGGTTTTTCTGGCGAATGGCAAAGAGGTTGGCAATGGTGATGGAGGCAATGATGATCCAGAAGAAGCCTTCACTCCATGCGCCCATAAAGGCTTCGCTGCCGAACACTTTCACCAAAACAGTGAAAAGCACGAAAGCGGCTGAACCCTTGGAGATGACGCTCAAGAAACCGGTCACCACCGTAGGGGCGCCTTCATAGGTGTCGGCTGTCCAAAGATGGAAGGGCACCAGAGAGATTTTGAAGCCCATACCGGAGATGAAGAGCACAAGACCGAGAATGGAGAGGAGGTTGGGCTGGATGGTCTGGCCAATGGCATCGAAATAGAGCGTGCCACAAGCACCGTAGATGAGCGAAATGCCATAGAGCAAGAGACCGGAAGAGAAGAGGGCCAACAGGATGAACTTGGCACCGGCTTCGGCGCTTTCCATACGCTTCTTGTCGTAGGCAATGAGGGCTGTCATGGGGATGGAGGCCAACTCAAGTCCGATGAAGAACATGATGAAGTGGCCACTGGAAATCATGAAGTACATACCCAGCACGGTGAAAAGCGTGATGGTGTGGAACTCGCCCGCCTTGATGCGGTTTTCAGGGGCGTTGAGCCATTTGGCCGCCATGAGGAAGACCACAATGACGCCAACGTTGAGCACACTCTTCATTATGGTCATCATGGCAGTGTGCTGATACATACCGCCAAAGGCTTCGGCAGGTGCGGCACAGGCGGAGCACCAGGGCACGAGGTTGATGACGGTGTGAACGAGCATCAACAGCACGGGGAAGACAGAACGGAAATGGCAGCCACAACCTGTCACGGCACATGAGCCGTCGGCTGCGCAGGCCAGCCCGCGCTCTTCTTTGCCGCACATAAAGAGGTCGGCAAGAAACAAGATGACAATGACGGAGAGAAGGCTGAGCTCCTCGGTCATACAAAGAAATTGACTATAGTCCATAGTTTGATGTCTTTCTGCAAATTAGAGGAAAGGATTGCTTTGAGAAACAACGTTGGCGGCCGCCGTGTGGATGTGGTCCACAATGGGGTTGACGCCGGTTGAAATCATATCGCTCACCCACAGCGGAGCCAGACCGAGACCGGCCACGGCCACGATGAGACAGACCACGGCGAGACGCTCGTCCCAGGTGGCATCAGTGAGCTTGAGGTGATGCTCGTTGGTGCAGGTGCCGTAGAGGATCTTGCCGACCACGCGGAGAATGTAGACGGCAGTGATGACGATACTGGTACAAGCGGCTATGGTGAGCACGCGGTGGAAGGTGTCGGCATTCTGGAATGAACCCACGAAGATGGACATCTCGGCAATGAAGCCTGAGAAACCGGGCAGACCGAGGTTGGCCAGACCGGCAATGATATAGCCCACGGAGAGGAAGGGCATAATCTTCATCAGACCGTTGAGTTCGCGGATGTCACGGGTGTGGGTGCGGCCATAGATCATACCGATGAGGGCAAAGAAGAGGGCCGTCATCAAACCGTGGCTGAGCATCTGGAGAATGGCACCGGTGCAGCTGGTCTGCGTGAGCATCAAGATGGCGAAGAGCACGAGACCACAGTGAGACACAGAGCTATAGGCATTGATGTATTTCAGGTCGGTCTGTACGCAGGCGGAGAAGGCACCATAGACCACAGAGATACCGGTGAGGATGAGGAAAATCCACCCCAACTCGGCTGCAGCCTCAGGCATAAGGTACATGGCAATGCGGAAGCAACCATAGCCTCCCAACTTCATCAACACACCGGCGTGAAGCATAGACACTGCCGTGGGCGCCGAAGCGTGACCGTCGGGGCTCCATGTGTGGAAAGGGAAGAGGGCGCCAAGCACACCGAAACCGATGAAGGTCAGGGGGAACCAGATGCACTGCTGACCGAAGGCGATGGGGTCGCCGTTGGCAATGGACACTATGTTCATGGTCTCGCCACCTGCACCATAGAAGATGCCGAAGATGCCGCACATAAGGAAGGCCGAACCGCCCATGAGCATCAGCGTGAGCTTCATGGCGGCATATTCTTTCTTGCCACTACCCCACACACCGATGAGCAAGTACATCGGGATGAGAGCTATCTCGTAGAACATAAACATGGCGAACATGTCGATGGTGATGAAGAAACCAAAGACACCCATGCTCAAGAGTGTAAACCAAAGGAAGTATTCCTTGGTGAGAGGCTGGAGTTTCCAGGATGCAAACGTACCGGTGAAGACGATGATGGCCGAGAGCAAAATCATAGCCACACTGATGCCGTCGACACCCACATCATAGCGGATGTGGAGAGGTACGAACCAATCAAAACCGCCGGTGAAGAGCATCTCGCTCGTGGGGTCGGCAGAGCGGGCACCGAGGAAATCAAAGACCAAATAGACTGCCAGCAAAAGCAAGGCAGAACTGCCTGCCACCATCACACCACGCACCTGCTTGATGTTGCGTGCCAGCCAAAGGCCGAGCAGCATCAACAGCGGGATGAACACAAAGGATGACAGATATAATACGTTGGATAGATTAGTTACCATTGTGATTGTATTGATGGATTAGAACACGGCAAGGCAGAGGATGCCAAGCAGAATGAGTATGCCGATGAAGAAGACGTAGCCGTATTTCTGCACCGAACCGCTCTGAAGACCGCGAATGCGGAAGCCGAGCGCATTGGTGCCCCAAGCGAGGAAATCAAAGAAGCCGTCGACAACGTGACGGTCGAACCAGGCAATGGGACGGGAAATATAGGCAAAGATGATGCGATGGGTGACAAACTGATAGACTTCGTCCATATAGAAGCGTTTGAACGCCCAACGATGCAACGACTTGAACTTCTCCTGAATGGCATCGGCCACGGGCTGGCGCTCTCCTATATAGATATAGGTGGCGAGAAGGATGGCACTGACGGCAATGACAATGCTGGTGCCGGCCACATTCCAGTCGAGATGGATGTCGTAGGCCTGACCGTCGGCACTCACGAAGTGACCGAAGGGGATGAAACCAGCCACACAGGTGACTACGGCCAGGAAGATGAGCGGCAGCGTCATGGGCAGAGGAGCCTCATGGGGCGTATGCTCGGCGTGGAGTGCCTTGTTTTCAGTTCCCCAGAAAATGCCGTAGTAGAGACGGAACATATAGAAGGCCGTCATGGCGGCAATGGCTGTCATGAACCAACCCACGAAGGGGCTGTAGGCGAAGCAGGCGGTGATGATCTCGTCTTTGGAGAAGAAACCTGAGAATGGAGGAATGCCAGCAATGGCCAGACAGGCAATGAGGAAGGTGACGTGGGTGATGGGCATATATTTGCGCAGACCGCCCATGGCCGACATCTCATTGCTGTGGACAGCGTGGATGATGCAACCGGCGCCAAGGAAGAGCAGGGCCTTGAACATGGCGTGGGTGAAGAGGTGGAACATGGAGGCCATATAGCCGAGCGAACCGGGATTGTGGTGTCCGGTGGTGAGTTCGGTGCAGACGCCGAGGGCCACCATCATAAAGGCAATCTGTGAGATGGTGGAGAAGGCCAAGACGCGCTTGATGTCGCTCTGGGCGCAGGCCACGGCGGCGGCATAGAAGGCGGTGAACACGCCCACCCAGACCACAATGGAAAGTACGTCGAGACCGCCGATGGCACCGAAGCCTATGAGCAACGGCATCATACGGGCGATGAGGAAGACGCCGGCCACCACCATGGTAGCGGCATGGATGAGCGCACTGACGGGAGTGGGACCTTCCATAGCGTCGGGCAACCAAATGTGGAGGGGGAACATGGCACTCTTACCGGCACCGCCGATGAACATCAGACCGAGAGCCACGGGGATGTATTTGGCTGCTTCAGCATCAATGCCGAGCACGGTGTTGAAGTCGCTCACTGCCAGGAGCGAACCGCCCTCAATGTGGCCGAAGTTGAACGTGCCGGCGAAATAACCGTAGATGAGAATACCGATGAGGAAGAACATATCGGCAAAACGGGTCACGATGAAGGCCTTCTTCGAAGCGGCGATGGCGGCGGGTGTGGTGTAGTAGAAACCGATGAGCAGGTAAGAAGATACGCCCACAAGTTCCCAGAACATATACATCTGGAAGATGTTGGTGGCCACCACGAGGCCAAGCATCGACATGGTGAAGAGGCTGAGGAAGGCATAATAACGCTGGAAACCACGCTCGCCGTGCATATAGCCGAACGAGTAGATGTGGACCATAAGCGACACCGTAGAGATGACAATGAGCATCATCACCGAGATGGGGTCGAGCATGATGCCGAGGTCGAAGTGCAGACTGCCGTTGAAGAAAGGCAACCACGTGAAGTTGATGGGCATCAGCGTGGCGAAGGTGCCGTCGGCCAGTCGGGGCGCCGTGAAATACTCATAGGCCGTGACATAAGAGAGCACGGCGACAACGGCAAGCACGCAGGTGCCCACGGTGCCGGCAGTCTTATGGCTGAGCCATTTGCCGCAAATTCCCAGGAAAAGGAAAGAGAGGAACGGCAGCAGAAGTATCAACAAAGTATATTCCATAATCTGTGTGTTTTATCTGTTGTGAAGAGATGCGGCCGTGAGGCAGTGCCGGTGGGCAAGCCCGGGCCGTGACTTTTCTACCATTTCATCTTTTCCAGTTTGTCCACTGAGATGCCTTTGATTTTGCGGTAGATGTTGATCATGATGGCAATGGCGATGGCGCTCTCTGCTGCTGCAATGGCAATGGCGAAGATGGCGAAGAAGTAGCCTTCGTGGCCGTTGGGATAGAGCATACGGTTGAACACGGCGAAGTTAAGGTCGGCCGAGTTGAGCATAAGCTCGATAGAGAGCAGGATGGCCAATGTGCTGCGGCGGGTGAGGAACCCGAAGATGCCGGCAAACATCATGACGGCTGAGATAATCAGGATATATTCTATCTGTATCATAGCTGCAAATGGGTTTTAACGTTTACGGGCAATGAGCAGACCGGCTACGATGCAGGCCAGAAGCAAGACGCTGACGGCCTCAAAGGGCAACAGGTAGCCGCCGTCTCCGGTGGAGAGCATGTGATGACCGATGTAGTCGATTGAGGTGGTGTCTGTTCCGGTGGGTTCCAGAGGGGCGTCGAGCGGCGCCACCAGACCGGCAAATAGTTTCTGTTTGAGCAGCACAAAGAGGAAGATGAGGAAGCCCACAAGCGAGACGATAAATCCCCAAGAGGCGTCCTTGGCCTTGCGAAGGGCGGGGTCGGCCTTGGCTCCTTCGGTGAGAAGGATGGCAAAGACATACAACACGATGATACCGCCGGCATAGACCATGACTTGGACTGAACCGAGGAAGGTGTAGCCCATCAAGAAGTACATGCCTGCCGTGCCAAGAAGCACGAAGAGCAGGTATGTGGCAGCGCGTATGATGCTTTTGGTCACCACCGTAGCGACAGACGAAAGCATAATGACTACTGCCAAAATGACGAACATGATGTTTTGTGAATTCATTTGGTGTGAGTGATTACGCCGACATTGCTTGGCTGAATAAGGCTGGTTGACAGCCTCATCGACTAAGCGTCGGCTTGTTTTCGAGCCTTATTTGGCTTCGGTGGTTGAAGGTTTCTCGGCGGCTGCCGGTTGGGCAGGAGCTTCAGGTGCGGCGGCCGGTTTGGCGGCGGGAGCGGCTGCAGCGGCTGCTGCGGGTGCCGGTTTGCGCACCACTTTCTTCTCTTCACACTTGCTGCCGGGCTGGTTGAGCACCTTGATGAGTTTTGAGCGGTCGAAGACGGCGTTCTCAAAACTTTGGTCGAAGGTGATGGCTCCATGCGGACAGGCACGGGTGCAGAGCTGGCAGAACATACACGAGCCGAGATTGTATTCGTATTTGGCAAGACGTTTTTTCTTCTTGCCTTCGGCGTCTTCATAGGTCTCAGAGGTGACCGTGATGGTGCCGTTGGGGCAAGCCATCTGGCAGAGTCCGCAACCGATGCACTTGTGCTCGTTCTGCTCATTGTGGGGCATGACGAGCGAGCCACGGAAACGGTCGAACATCTCGAGCGTCTTGCGGTTTTCAGGATATTGTTCGGTGATTTTCTTGGTGAAAAGCTCGCGCATGGTTGTCTTGAGGCCCACGCAGAGTGTCTTCACGCCGCCAAACAGTCCTTTGATATAATTGTCTTGATTGTTCATAATGCTGAAAAGTAAATCTTCGTTTGTGCGTTGTTAGAAATGCCAGCCCATTGCGACCACAAGGGCCATGAGCACGAGGTTGACCATGCTGATGGGCACAAGATATTTCCATTCGAGCGACAAGATCTGGTCAATTCGCAGACGCGGGAAGGTCCAGCGGAGCCACATGAGCAAGAACACCACAAAGAAGGTCTTGCCCAAGAACCACACGAAACCGGGCACAGCATCCATCACGCCGTTGAAGCCCTCAAGACCTGCAATGTGCAACGGTGCCCAGCCGCCCAGGAAGATGGTCGAGGCCATACCGGCACAGATGAAGAGGTTGAGGTATTCGGCCAGATAGTAGTAGCCAAAGTGCATACCGGAGTATTCGGTGTGGTAACCGGCGGTCAGTTCGCTCTCGCTCTCGGGCAGGTCAAACGGGCCACGGTTACACTCGGCGTTGCCGGCGATGAGGTAGATGATGAAGGCCAGCACAGCGGGCAGATGACCGCGGAAAATGTTCCAGCCGTTGACGGCCTGGTCGGCACAGATTTCAGAGAACTGCATCGTGCCGGTGAGGCAAATCATGGTGAGCATGGTCATACCGATGGAGAGTTCGTAACTGATGATCTGCGCACCGCTACGCATGGCGCCGATGAGCGAATACTTGTTGTTGCTACTCCAACCGGCCAGCAGGATGCCGACCACGCCGATGCTCGAAATGGCCAGGAAGAAGAACACGCCGACATTAAAGTCGATGATCTGTGCACCTACATTCCAAGGCAGACAGGCAAAGGTGATCATGGAGGCGGTCACCACAAGGAAGGGGGCCAGGTTGTGAAGGAGCAGGTCGGTCTGACGCAGGTTGATGATTTCCTTGGTCAGCATCTTGAATACGTCGCTGAACACTTGGAGCGAGCCCCATGGGCCTACACGCATCGGGCCAAGACGGCACTGGAAGGCGGCACAGACTTTGCGCTCCATATAAATCAGGACGATGGCAAACACGGCATAAAGCGTGATGATGACCAAGGCCACAAGGATGCTCTCAGTGAGGGTTGCGCCCCACTCGGGCAGTCCGAGCGTACCGGTCAGCAGGTTGTGAAGCCATGTTGTGACGATATCAAAATTAAACATATCTATATATTATATGTGTGGGTGATTTACAAAAACGCAATGGGGTTATCGGTCAATGTCGGGCACGACGTAGTCTACCGTTCCGCCAATGGTGATGAGGTCGGCAATCATGTTGCCCTTGCAGGCGGTGTCCATCACGGCCACGAGGGGCAGACCGGTGGAGCGGTAGTGCAAGCGGTAGGGACTCTTGTCGCCTTTGCTCTCAAGCAGCACGCCAAACTCGCCACGGCTACCCTCGACGGCACTGTAATAGAGGCCTTCGGGCACCTTGATGATGGGCTTCATCTTTTCCTGGAAGTTGCCTTCGGGGATGTTGTCGATGAGCTGCTCTATGATGTTGAGGCTCTCGAGTATTTCGTCGAGACGTATCATATAGCGGGCAAAGCTGTCGCCTTCGGTGCGCACCACTTCTTTGAAGTCCACGCGGTCGTAAGCGGCATAGGGACGCAACTTGCGCACGTCGTTGTGCCAGCCTGCGGCACGGCCCGTACCACCGGTGCAACCGAACGAGATGCACTGCTCTTTGGTGAGCACACCCACGCCTTTGGCGCGGTTCTGGAAGATGACGTTGCCGGTGAAGATGTCGTGATATTCCTTGATGTTCTTACGCATGTAGGGAATGAATGCCTTCACGCGCTTCTGGAAATTGGGATGGATGTCGGCCATCACACCGCCAATGGTGTTGTAGTTGAGGATGAGGCGGCCGCCACAGGTTTCTTCAAAGATGTCAAGGATTTGCTCGCGGTCGCGGAAGCCATAGAGGAAGGCCGTGGTGGCGCCGAGGTCTTGACAGAGACAGGAGAAGAAGAGGATGTGGGAGTCGATACGCTGGAGCTCGTCCATGATGGTGCGGATGACTTTGACACGGTCGCTCACCTCCACGCCCATAGCCTGCTCGATACACATGCAGAGCGCGTGGCGGTTTTGCATGGCGCCGAGATAGTCGAGGCGGTCGGTCAGGGCGAGGGTCTGAGGATAGGTCATCTTCTCGCTGATTTTCTCCACACCGCGGTGGATGTAGCCCAACACGGGGTCAATTTTCTTGATTTTTTCGCCCTCGAGGCTCACACGGAAGTGGAGCACACCGTGCGTAGAGGGGTGTTGCGGACCAATGTTGACGACATATTCGTCTTCTTCAAACAGGCGGCGCTGTGCTTTGGTCACGGTGCCGTCGCTCTGGAGCGTATAGGTTTCGGTGAAGTCAGAGAGAGGTTCCGGCGTCATGCGGAGCGGGTTGTTCTTCTCTGTCTCGTCGTCTTTGCGCATAGGATAGCCCACCCAGTCTTCGCGCATGAAGATGCGGCGCATATCGGGGTGTCCGGTGAAACGGATGCCGAAGAAGTCGTAGACTTCGCGCTCGTAGATATTGGCGATGTCCCAGAGGTCGGCCACTGAGGGCAGATAGGGATTTTCGCGGTCGGTGGTGACGGTCTTGAGGCTCACCCGGCGGCTCGGATCGGCCGTCGAGGCGAGCTGGTAGACCACGCCGAGACCGTCGGCCTCCCAGTCGAAACCGGTGAGGTTTTCGAGGAAATCATAGTCCTCTTTGTTTTTCAAGGTCTCCATACGCTCGCGCAGGGCCTCGGGAGCCACACACTCGGGCTCAATCTGGTTTTTGGCAGGCTGAGCGGTTGCAGCGGCTGCGGGGCGTGCAGCGGCAGGAGCGGCGGCAGTGGGTACAGCTTTGGGCTGTGCGGTCTGAGGCTGTGCGGCAGCCTGGGCTTCGCCTTTCTTTTCCAAATTTATATCGTTCATGCCTGTTCCTCCTCTTTATAGATTGCTTCGGCTTTTTCAGCCATACTTTGGCGATAGGGATCTTTCTCTTTGCGGTTGGTGGTGCCGAAGAAGTTCTCGACCTTCACTTTGCGCTGTAATTGCATCATGCCGTAGAGGAACGACTCGGGACGCGGCGGGCAGCCCGGCACATAGACGTCTACGGGAATGATGTTGTCCACACCGTTGACCACGTGGTATGACTTGGTGAACGGACCGCCGGAAACGGCGCAACCGCCCACGGCCACCACATATTTCGGGTCGGCCATTTGGTCATAAAGGCGACGGAGCACCGGGGCCATCTTCGTAGTGATGGTGCCCGACACGAGAATGACGTCGGCCTGTCGGGGACTGTTTCGCGTCACCTCAAAACCGAAGCGGGCGATGTCGTAACGGGCTGCACAAACGGCCATAAACTCAATGCCACAGCAGCTTGTGGCGAAGGTGAGCGGCCAAAGGGAATTGGAACGTCCCCAGTCTATGAGTTCATCGAGTTTACGCACGATGACATTGGTGCCCTTCGCGTTGAGTTCTTCCACGAGACGCTCAAACGTTTCGTTGTCTTTAAACTCCTCGTAGGGTATAGACTTGATTTTGGGTCTTTTGTTTATTGCCATTTCAGCGCTCCTTTCCTCCAGGCATAGGCCAAGCCCAGAACTAAGATGAACAAGAAGAAGAGCACGCTGACCAGTCCGGCGGGTCCGAGTGAACGCATCACGACGGCCCAGGGAAAGAGGAACATCGTTTCCACGTCGAACATGAGAAAGAGAATGGCAAAGAGATAGTAGCCCACACGGAATTGCATCCATGAGCGTCCGCGCGTGGGGATACCACACTCATAAGCCTCCTCTTTTTGCTCGTTGAAGCTGCGCGGTGCAATCAGTTTGGCCAGAATGGTGACCACGGCAACAAACGAGACACCTGTCAGCAATGCAGTGACGAACAGGGTAAAGTTCATAGCTCTAAAGTGTTGTTTTTAATTTGGTTAATAATTTCTACTTAAAGCGGTGTGTGAAGGTGGTGTGAAGCGGAGCGACGTGCGACTCATATAAAAAGACAGTCCGCCGTGTGGGGTTAAGGGCATCCCCGCGGCGGACACGAAAAACGGGCAGAGCGAACCAGTCGCTTTGCCTTGCACATCAGATGTTCGGCGGCTACTTGTGCCGACCGACCGACAAGATATGAAATGCCCTTTTTCACACCGTTTGTTGTTTCGGACGTCTCTTTTCGCCTCGCAACCATATAGGCCTTCGGCTGCAACTTGAACGGAGGTTGGTCCTTATGAACTGCAAAGGTATAAAAAAGGACTTAAAAAATGTAAGTAGACATTGCAAAAAGAGTAGCCGAATGTGCAGTTCTTTCGTCAGAAATGCGCTACGCCGGTCCGGGCCCGGGCGAAGATGGCGGCTTTTTGTCTTTTGCCATATGCTTCGCAAGGGGTATTGTTGAAGTATGAGAAGAAGAAGAGGCGACCATAGGGCAGGTTTTCTCATTGGTTTAAATCATACAGGAATAATGATTGATTTTAAGTGACTTATGGAAGGTTGTCAGTGCCTTATCGCTGTGACCTTCAAGCTTCATCCCGACAAACGGCGGCCGTCAATCCGTCATTTCTTCCCGCCACCCGGCAGCGCTTTCAGCTGTCACAGGATTTCCTGCAAAACATTGCCTCTATTTTGTCATACACGCCCCCGTTTTCGTATGGCGGCCGGAAAACGGAATGGAACGGAGCGTAGAAAGTGGACTACGCCATCCCTCAGCGCTCACCATTCCTCCTTCTCGACTACTCTTCACCACCCTATACAAAAAACAAGCCGCGCAAGGCGTGAAACACTGCCTTGCGCGGCTTGGTGACTTCGCAGGAATCTACTTCTCTCTGTCAAGTGTCTGATTATCTGTGATTATTGTTTTGAATGTATTACCGAATATGCATAAAGTAATACATTAAATTTTGTTAATGATGTTTTTAAGGGTTATCTGGTTTGTTTTTTAAGTGAGGAAATAGCTGAATGATGCGCCCAAATTTTAGCCCGCGGCGGCAGGTTTTATACTTTGGGCATTTTCTACATTCTGCCCCCTATGTGATAACTCTGCCTTCAGCATTCCTATTTGTTCTGCTTGCTGACGAATGATTTCGTCTTTTTCACTGAGCAACCTAAGATAAACGGCAGCATCTCCTTCTACCTCTGATATTGTTTCTGATTTGTACATATCACCATTGCCTGTTAAAAGCCACTCTGCGGACAATCGGGGATAATTTTCAACGATTGTACTTAACCATTTAGCCTGAATGTCTGTGCCATTCTTGATTGCTCGAGAAAGGACGCCTTTAGATGCTCCAATAATGCGCTCAAACGCTGTTATTGTAATTCCCTCTTTTTCTGTTAATAGCTGTAGTCTGTCTAAAATATTCATCTTGATGGTAGATAATTATCTTCTATTTTCTTGTTTGGTTGAAAATTATCAACTATATTTGCAGCGTGTTATATATAACACAGCGCGCAAATATAATAAAAATAGTGCAGAACCCTTGGGTCTGCACTACAAAATCGAATTGCAACACACTAATAAATAAAGATATGAACAGCGTAAGAAAACAAATTGAGGTGACGCCTGAAACAAGGAAGGAAATCAAACGGGCGTTTCAATGCTCGGACATGGCCATGTGGCGTGCTCTGTCTTTCGCACTTGACACAGATCTGAGCCGACGTATAAGAAAAATGGCACTGATGAAAGGTGGCGTGGTGCTCTGCATCACCCCTGAAATTGAAACCATTCACGATGCCAACGGCTATATGCGACAGTATTTCAGCAACGGGGCAATGATTGAAGTGGACAAAAACACAGGAACAGCCGAAGTTGTGAACAGGAACGGCGCAGTGGTGGAACACATCGACGACTGCACCATTAAACAACTCAACGACCTGCAGACTCTCGTGCAAACAATATAAAAGAAGGACTATGAAAACGTATCGAATGACTAAAGGCGAACTGGCAAGGACTGCGGCAATCAGCGTGATGGTCTATGCAGCGGCTGTATTGTTCGTGGCCGAAGCCTCCGGCCTAATCATGCTTTGCCTGATTAAAGCGGCTGCAATCGGGCTTGGGGCCACGGCACTCAAAATCGAGAAGCGATGGGCAAAAGCCGGAAAACTGAACTATATGAAACAGCTATCAATGGAAGAATAAACCCACACCCTACAAATGCTATGGTCAAGATTATCCACTACAAGAACGGACAGCCGGAACGAATAGAACTGAGCGACGGATCGATGAGCATCATCGCGGAAAGAGTGGCGCGGAAAATTTTGCCGGACATCAAAAAGCTCATTGAAGAGAGCGCTGCCATCCAAATCAAGAAAGACAACGAAGACGCGCTGCTCAGTACGGAAGCTGCTGCAAAAATACTCGGCATCACACCGGCACACCTCAGACAAATCAAGGACAAGTACCCATACATAAAAACAGGAGAGGGCACGAAGCAAGGGCACCTTTGGTTTCTGAGAAGCGGCCTGGGCCGATACAAATACATCAAGAACTATGAAGAAACACAACAATGACGAAAGCCACAGAGTGAAAACGGGCCGACTGTTTTATACAGTCAACGGACAATTGAGGTGGCTGCCATCTAAAAAATAAAGATATGAACTATGACATCACAATGTGTTGCAACAAGAGCTGCAACAGAAAACACACCTGCAAACGATATCAGACATATCTGCATCTGATGAGAGACTCTGACTCGTACAGGCCTGTTATGGTCGCTGTGACAGACGGCTGCACAACGACGGGATATGAACTCTACTGGAACATCAATAAAACTGACAGAATATGTACAGACTGAACATCAAACATTGCTATGACGGCTGCATCCCTGTAGCCATCTTCGTCGTGCAGAAACGACACAAAAGTCTTTTCAGAAGCGAATGGATTGACATCAAAGGCTACAGCAGAAGAAGCGATGCCGAACAGTTATTGTATATCCTCAACAAGAAGAAATTATGATACCTAAAAAGATTTACATACCGACCTGTCTCCTTGATTTCCCAAAAGGGAAGGCAGTGGTCAAGAACGTTCAGGTGTGCAATGAGCAGCGTGACTTCTGCTCGGAATACGTCAACCTTTTGGACGTGTGGCACAGCAGATACGACAAACCCGAAGACGGCAAGAACCTGCTGGTGTTCTCACACGTGTATGGCTACCAAAGCATAAAGCATTATGTGGAGGCAGAACACGTCGTGAAAGGCAGACAGATGAACGGCTGGAAGCTTATAAGATATCAACTCAAAATAGACTTGTGGGCTTATGAGGAAGACATCATACCAATGAACTTTACAGAATTTCCATTACCCCAAGAACTATGAGAACCATTCTATATCCTGAAGGAAGCTGGCGTAACACGCAGATGTCGGTGGCCCGTTTCTACGGTGGCATCACCATCAACGGCACGCGATATGTCATTGTGAACAAGGAAGGCAAAGACCTTGTGGAATGCTCAAAAGAAGCGGAGAAGGCAGGCAGACACTTTGCCATAGAGCCGGGTGAACCGGCAGACCTCATCATCAGAAGCTACCAACCCATATACAAAGCTCTCGGACGAGACGGCTTCATCAAATGGCTCAAAGACGACACTCTGCCACACGACATTGAAGCGGCAAAAGAGTACATCAAAACACATAAGAAGAAGAGCAAATGCCACTCAACTACTACAGGAACTGTATAGACGTGGCCAAACGGATTGGTGCCATACAGCGAACAAGACGGCGTGAAGGACAGCCAACGCCTATCGTGCTCACAGGAGAGGACGTCGGTCTCGACACTCTACACCCATTCATTCACGACCTGTACAGAAACGGCGTGATACACTGGACAGCCACTCGAGACAATAAATTGGGCTTCTACCTCGATAGAGCCTATGAGGACATTGACTATCTCGAGTTCTGCAGGGAAATAAACAGTTTGCTTGACAAATACAAACAAGAGTAACAACCGATATGAGAATATATATATCCACACCCATCAACGCCAGGAAAGAGAAAACTTTCCAACTGAAATATATCGCTGCCAGACACAGGTGCAATGCACTTGTGGATATGCTGAAAACGGAAGACACATACGCAGATGACACGTTTGTCATTCCACACGATGTCACTGAACTTGGGAATGATGAACCAACTGCGCTCGGGAACTGCATCAAGGCTGTGCTTGAATGTGATGCCATTTATCTCGACCACGGATGGGAGACATCGCGCGGCTGCAACCTGGAATACAGGACGGCCAAAATATATGGCAAATTGATTTTTGAACACGATAAAATGTAGTGATTATGATATCCAATACGACACGCGATGCTGTGCTTGAACGCGCCGACATCGTAGAAATAGTGGAAGAAAGCGGCGTCGAGCTGAAGCGACAAGGCAGAAGGATGGTAGCCTGCTGCCCGTTCCACTCGGAGAAGACACCAAGCTTCCACGTTGACGCAGCGAGAGGAACGTGGCACTGCTTCGGCGCGTGCCAGACTGGCGGCAACGTCATTGACTTCGTGATGAAGAAAGAAATGGTCAGCTACCCGGAAGCGCTCACCAAACTGGCACACCGCTACCACATCGACATCGACGAAGAAGGCGAAACAGACCAGGAACGCGAGACGAGACTTCGCCGCGAAGCCATCTGGGGAATTAACAGCAGAGTGGCCGCTTACTACCAAGAGAAACTTCACGAAGACTCTCCATCAGCCAAGCACGCTATGTCTGTGGCAAGCAACCGCTGGACGAAGGAGTACGTTGAAGAAATGGGCATTGGCTATGCAAAAAGTGCAGGAGACGACTTGTATATATGGGCAAGAACACGAGGCGAGAACATTGACCTTATGATCGATGCCGGGCTCATATCAAGAAACGAAGAAAACGGCCGCCTGTTTGACTTCTACCGTGAACGTCTTGTCATACCAATAAGGGACAGGTTCAGGAACATCATAGGCTTCACGGCAAGAGACCTTACCGGTGAGAGCAAAGCGAAATATGTCAACTCGAAAGAAAGCGACGGCTACCACAAGAGCAGCTCTGTGTTTGGCATAGACACAGGATGCAGAGAAGCACGGATGAGAGATCAATGGATACTCGTTGAAGGCGCGGCCGACGCAATGGCATTGCACGTCATCGGCTTCAACAATACGGTAGCACCACTTGGCGGTTCCTGGACAAAACAACAACTGGAACTGCTGAAACGAGACTCAAAGTGTCTGTGCTTCATCAATGACGCTGACCCACCGGCAAAAGGTGAGCGCTGGGGTGCGGGCATAGACTTTGTGCTGAGGAACGGCAAGCTTGCGCTGGAATTGGGCTTCACGGTAAGTGTGCGGGAAATCTCTCTCGGAGAGAACGGACAGAAGCAGGATCCTGGCTCATACTTCTCCAATGAACGAATGATGGATACACTCACTGAGGAGGAGTTTGTGGTGTGGGCGGCCAACAAATACTGGGTAAAGAATGCCAACATCAACCAGAAGGCTGCCAATGCGAGAAAGATTGCCGAACTGGCTTCGCTTGTGAAGGATGACACCCGTCTGGATATGATTGTAGACGACCTGAACAAGCTCAACAAAGGCAAAGACAAATGGAAGAACCTCATTTATCGTGCTCGCATTGACAGAAAGGAACAAAGCAGCAAGACACGTGAGATTGACTTGCGTACCTATGGTTTCATAGAAGACCACGGGTGCTACTATGGGCTGACTGACAGCGGAGAGGAACAATGGAGCAACTTCACGCTAAAGCCACTGTTCCACATCAGAAGCGGAGAAACGCCAAGGCGTCTGTTTGAACTGAAAAACAATCGTGGCCAAAGCGAGCTGCTCAATCTCGATATGGACGACCTGAACTCAGTTCAGAAGTTCAGGAAACGACTTGAAAGTATGGGTAACTATATGTGGATGGGCGGAGACAGCGAAATGATGAAACTGAAATGCTATCTGTACGAGAACACTGACACGGCAGACCTCGTGAAGCAAATGGGATGGAGCCAAGCTGGTTTCTATGCCTGGGGCAACGGCCTTTGGAAAGACGGAGAGTTTCATTCAGCGGATAAATATGGCATAGTCCGCCTTGATGAGAGCGATGGCAGCAAAGAAAAGGCATGGTTCATTCCTGCAGCAGCGAAAGCATTTGAGAGCGGAGAGAACGATGACGTCGATGGTGGCAGCTTCGCTCTCGAGAGGAAATTCCACCATCGCGATCTGTGCACAATGCCATTCGGAGAATACACGAGACGCTTCTGTGAAGTGTGGGGTGACAATGGGAAAGTCGGTTTGATGTATTGGCTGGCCTCACTGTTCAGAGATATCGTGATGAGCCACTCGATGTCATTCCCATTGCTTGACTTGTTCGGCCCGAAAGGAACAGGCAAGACGCATATGGCCGAGCATCTGATGAATTTCTTCCTGACGGACAACAAGCCGCCCAACTTACGTGGTGCCACACCTGCATCGCTCGGATATGACATTGGCTATTCATCTAACGCTTTGGTGCACTTCGACGAATACAAGAATGACAACATCAACCCGAAGGTGGTTGAATTGTTGAAAGGCACTTATGATGGTGTGGGACGTACCAAGATGGGCGGCACCGACTATAAGGAGCGCATTATGACGTCTGTGAAAAGCGGAATCATCATTACAGGGCAGGAAATGCCTACTATAGACATCGCGCTGTTTCATCGATGCGTTTTTCTAATGTTTACCAAAGACACTTTCAGCCAGGAAGAGAGAACACGTCTGGCAGAACTGCAGGAGACACAGAAATTCGGTTGCACGAAATACACCCTTGAAGCACTCGAAATGCGTAGTCGTGTGCAGGTTGGTTTTGCAGGCAGATTTGCTGAGATCACGAAAATGCTCACAGCAGGTGCCGCCGGTGCGAGATTTGAAACTCGTATCGTGGAGAACTGGGCCAAACTGCTTGCCGTATTCAAATGCGTGGAAGGCAAGCTGCAGTTTCCTTTCTCATTCGATGAAGTGTATCGGCTGTGCCAAAGCTTCATCAACAGACAAAACGAACTGAGCGGAGACAGCAACGAACTGGCTCACTTCTGGAGGACTGTTATGTTCTTACGCGACAATGGCGACCTGACAGATGGTGCTGACTACAAGCTGAAGAATTATGTAAACTTCTCCGGCGAAGTCATAAAGGACAGACAATTCGCATCTCCACATCCTGTGCTGCTCCTGAATATGAGTCGTGTGTTTATGCTCTACAAAGAAGCGGCGAGACGCTCAGGGGACAAGATTATTCCAGACGATGCCTTGCGAGAATATATCAAACACACAGACTGCTTCCTCGACTATGTCAAATCTGTACGTTTCATATCCATAAAGAACGGATACCCGGAAACACAGAATGACAACTCCGGCGCGCCGCAAACAGTGTATCGTGTGACACGGGCTATGGCCATAGATTATGCCCTTCTGAAAGAGAAGTATGGAATAAGCCTCGACGCATCCACGATAGCCACAGAAGAAAATCCTGAACAAACTAAAGCTAATGAAATAAATGAACAAGAACTGCCATTCTAAAACAGCATAGCAATGAAGAAAAAGAGAAGTTGCCTCTAGAGAATGCAAGTATATGAATAACACCAAATACTTCATATCAAATACCTACGATACATCCAGCCGGTTTTACACTTGGCTGGATTTTGAGCTTATAAACCAAGGTACAGAAAACAACATCTCCTTTTCGGAAAATTCAAAAACAGCTAACTACACTAACTACATCTACCTACATTTATATAATTTATTGATAATCAATATATTGAGATGGTCAAATAATGTAGGTAGTTGTGCATTTTGCTACCTACATCTACCTACATTTTCCAAGGTGTAGGATAGCCACTACCTACAAATGCAAAAATGTAGGTAGGCGATATCATTGATTATCAGCGATGTAGTGAATGTAGGTAGTGTAGGTATCAATTCTCTCGTGCGCGCGCGAGAAGAGAAGAAAGTTATACTAACATAAACACTAAACCTATGAAAGATTTTCTTGTTTACGTCAAAGTCGAAAGGTACATCAAAGAGTGGCTGGAATTTCACTTGGGTAGTCCTGTACGCTTTCCAGAACGCTCGTACGAAAATGAACTCCTGCACAGACATCTTTCGAGACGGCCATACGATATGCCTATGGAGAAAATTGATGGCTGTAAGGTAGCTATTGTCATTACTGACAGCAACAGAGCAAGACCTGAGTACTATAATTATTTAGGTAAGCGTGGCCAACGCGCCATTGTATCTGCCATCGACGCACTGTTCCGCCTGGATCTGTGGAGCGGATGCGCACCATTGCTACACAGCAAGACTGAACTTAACAAGGGAGTTGAAAAATGGTGCACAAACAACGGCATATCAATTGACGCTTCAGAGGCAGTGCGGCAGAAGTTCTACCGCATCCGCAAGACTTATTTGGAACGTGGCATAGTCCTCGGTAAATTTTATCGCAAAAAAACTGCCACGATAAAGTACAAAAACGAACACGGAAACAACGCTGACGAGTGATGGCAAAAATTTATATGAACCAAATGCAGCGCGAAGCTACACTATATCGCGCTAACAAAACGGTTGTTTGCGCGGGTCGTGGCACAGGCAAAGGCTTGCTCCACGCTGCCGTGCAGTTGGAGAACTTCCAACTGATGCCGCGCTCCACAACTGCCTTTGTCGTGCCCAACGCCAAGCGGGGCTTGACGAATACCCTGCCCTCCATGTTCCAGCATTGGGAAAACTGGGGCTACAAGCGCGGGGTGCATTGGGTCGTGGGTCAGAAACCGCCGAGACAACTCGGCTGGCCCGACTCTTTCTTCAAGCCCGAAAACTACGACAACATCATTTCCTTTTACACCGGAGCCATCGGGCAGATTATCTCGCAGGACAGGAAAGGTACGTCCAACTCCAAGTCGTTTGACTACTTAGATATTGACGAAGCCAAATACATCGACTTCGAGCAACTCAAATCCGAAACTTTCCCGGCCAACCGTGGCCAGGTTTCGGAGTTCGGTCACCTGCCTTTTCATCACGGCATGCTCATTACCTCGGATATGCCTGTCACCAAGCAGGGCTCGTGGTTCTTGTCCTACGAGAAGGACTGCGACCCCGAAACGCTCGCCTGCATCCGTGCCCTGCTCGCCGAGCAGTGGCACTTGCGCGACCGCCTCGCCATGCAGCCTACCGCCTACCTGCGGCAGAAACTGCGCGAGGTGGAGAAACTGCTGGTGCAGCTGCGCCGCACCGCCACTTTCTTCGGTCGCTATTCCTCGCTGGTGAACATCGAGGTCTTGGGCGAGGCTTGGTTCAAGCAGATGAAACGCGATCTTCCTCCGATGGAGTTCAGAACGTCTATCCTCTGCCTGCCTGTTGACATCATGCGCGATGGCTTCTATTCTTCAATGAAGCCTGCGCACAAGTACAACTCCACCGACTTTCACTACCTGGACTCGCTGGGCTACGACATGGCTAAACTTTCCGTGGTGGACTGCCGCATGGACGCTGACCTGCAAACCGACCGCCCGCTATGCATCGCGTTCGACTTCAACTCCAACATCAACTGCCTGGCTGTGGGACAGACGGACGAAGCACGCCGCCGTCTGAACGTGGTAAAGTCCTTCCACGTCAAGTACGGGCGCAAACTTCCCGACTTGGTGAACGACTTCTGCGCCTATTATCATTATTTCCCCAACAAGGAGGCGGTATTCTATTTCGACACTACCGCGCTGGGCAGCAATTATGCGGTCAATGATGAGGATTTCCGCTGGGTGGTCATCCATCAGTTGGAACTCCACGGCTGGCGGGTGCGGCCTGTACACATCGGGCGACCCATGGGGCACTTGGAGAAGCAGCTGCTTATCAATCGCGGGTTTGACGGACGGGCACGTCTAATGCCTTTCTTCAATGAGCAGAACAATGAGAGCCTGCTTATCTCGGTGCAGACTGCCGGGGTTTACAATGGGCATAAAGACAAACGGGCAGAGAAAACGCCGGAAACGGAAGAGAGCAAGTTGGAGGAACGGACGGATTTCTCGGACGCTTTCGACACTTTATATATAGGATGCGAACGGTTTCCGCAGGATAGTGTGCTGCTGCCTGTGACAAGTGACTGGTAAAGGTTTCTTTTTAGTGGGGCGTTCCCCCTTCGGGGCGGGCTTTTGCGGCTCTGCCGTTGAACCAAGGTCTCAATCCCTAATGGGGCTATCAATCCCTAACGCGGCGGGCGAGGTAATCACCTTTCGGTGGTCGCCTCGCACTTTCGCATTCGCTCCAAAGGTTCGCACTCACGTGCGGCATTTTTACTGCGCGGTCGCTGCATATTCCGCTTTTCCCTTGGGAGGTGATGAGTTGCCCAGCGTAGGGCGGTGGGGGCTGCTTTCGCACCTTGACCGCAGAAAACTGCGGCAGGGCGGGTCGCAAAAACGCTGAAAATGAAGTCTTAACCGCTTTTTTCGTCCGAAGAGGATTAAAATCCTTTTACGGACAGGCGGTCAGACACCATTTTCAGCGTTTTTGCGACTGGATGGAGCACGTGCCCAAGACGTTGTGCCAACGCCCAGGGACCCGCCGCGCGCTCCATAGCGGTAGGACACACCCTTGCCTGCACTACGGCTACGGTCTGCGTCTGCACGGAACTGCACAGAGGCTGGAATGACAGGACGGGAAACAAGTCCCCATGTGAGCCACACCGGGACACGTTTCTTTTCCGACCTTGATGTCGTTCCCTACCACTGCGCTGCTCCGATCAGACTACGGCCTTCGCCTCCATGCAGGCAAGGAAGTGTCGAGATTAACAGATACGAGACGGGCAAAACGTTGTATGCCGTCTTTTTATACGGCCTATTCATCTCATATTTTTGTCGTGTAAACATACGCAACATCATTATGACAAGAGAAAATCGTGTAAACATCCAGTACTTTTCAGCCATCGGTATGCTCATCTGCGGCGTGGCGATATCAGTGGCAGGTTTCATTGTTTCACCCGTTGGAGAAATCTCAGACTCTGTCCTTTGGTTCACCGCGCAGACTATGATTTACGCAGGGTCTGTATTCGGAGTGAGCGTTTACGTCAATGACAAGTTCCGTTCCATCACAGAACAACTCAACAAAAAAAATGCGAAAGATAACTGAAATCATCGTCCACTGCTCTGCCACACCTGAAGGAAAGGACTTCACAGTGCCAGACATCACCAGATGGCACAAACAGCGCGGTTTCCGTACCATCGGCTATCATTATGTGGTCTATCGCGACGGTTCAGTACACACCGGTCGCCAAGAAGGCGAAATTGGTGCTCACTGCACGAGACACAACGCCTGCTCCATCGGTATCTGTTACATCGGCGGCGTGGCCGCCGACGGCAAGACAGCCAAGGACACGCGCACCCCGGAGCAACGCAAGGCGCTGCTTATGCTGCTGCGCCGCCTGCGTGCCAAGTACCCCAACGCCAAAATCCACGGCCACCGCGACTTCGCCGCAAAGGCCTGCCCTTCGTTTGACGCTACAAAGGAATACGCTGAATTATGAAGCTGCTCACCTTTCTTCTGCTGTTGGTGGGACTTGCCCTCACATCCTGCCGGACAAGAGAGCAAGCCTTTTCCCAATCTGTGCAGCAAGTCCACACGGACACGCTGCGTATTTTCCAGTTCCGTGCTGACACCCTTCGCCTGCACGACAGCATTTTTGTTCGCGAGCAAATCGTGGGTGAAACCATTCGCATCGAAAAGCACCACTATCATACGGACTTTCGTACCCATCTGATGCACGATACTATCTATGCGACAAAAACAGACACCATACACGTTGTTGACAAGAGTAGCGAAATAATCTCATATAAGAGTCCTTTCTCATTTATGCGATATGTCATTCTTGCCGTAGTAATATGTTTCCTCATAATGTTTATAAAACTCTTACGAAATGGTAACACTTGACACATCACTCCCAGAGTTCGGTTTCCCGCAACAATACGACTCTATCGTTTTTTCGGCTGATAATCCGTGTGTAATCACCATTGAATGTGGGGAAGAACAAATCAAACTCAACCTGACTCCGGACAACAAGGGGAAAATACATATTGATGATATTGCACAGCTTCTAAGAGACTATACAGAAAATGGAAATGCAAGATCATTCACAATTGACTGGGAATTCAATTTCCAATCGTTTTTTGTTTTGCCTTGCAAGGTTGACGTTTCTACAAATGCAGAAAAGTTCTGCTCACAAAATTTCCTCACACTACAACAATGTGCGAAGTCTACATACATTGGTGCACAAGAGTTCGTCAGTATGTATGGAGGCTCGGACACACGAGATGCTTTCACGCTCTCCCTGCTGTGGGCGAACCCGCAGACGGGAGAGATACGCGAAATCTCGCTGTATGAGGAACAGACGGAGGGCGCTGTCAGTACGGGGACGAACTACTACCGCTTGGACGTGTCGCCCGCGCAGTTCACTCCGCCTGCAGAAGGCTTTGCGCTGCGCTCCTATACGGTCAAGGCGGGCAAGCGAATCCTGCGCTTTATCCTCTGCCCTGTCTTGGACGCGCAGCCGCTTACCTTCGTTTTCCGCAACTGCTTCGGACAGATGGACTCTTTCCACTGCTTCGGCACGATGCAGCAGGAGGTCAAGCCTACACGCAGTTCCGCGTCCTTTGCAGGCAAGACGCGCAACTACCGCGTGCAGTACGCCCCCGAATTTACGGCGCAGACGGGCATCCTGCGCCCCTGCGACTTCGCCCTCTTCGAGGACTTCTGTACGGCGGACTATGTGCTCTTACGCTCGGAACTGGGCCCAGAGGTCTGCATCACGGACAATGACTTCAAACTCTCCTCTGACCTCTACGCGCCGCAGGAGGGCAGCATTACATGGCGGTACGCCAGCCGCGCCAGCCGCTTCGAGGCCGAAACGGCTGTACGCACCTTTGACCGCACATTTGACAATACCTTCCAATGAAAATCTCTGCCTTACATCGCCGTGATGCCATCCGCCTCTTGGAGGACGGACAGCCACACGACTTACGCGTGTGGAAAATATCCACAGGGGATATTCTCCATTACAAGGGTGCGGTCTGCTGCGGAGCGCACCACCGAGGTGGCACACACCGCATTCGCATTCCGCTTTCTGGCGTGCTACGCGAATTCCGAGACGTCACACTATTTGAAATTGACGGACTGAAGGTTTTCCTGTAAGGCATTTACATTGTCTTTTGTATTGCTATAAGTATAATATAACTTCGCCACAAACAACAACGAAACTATGACTTACGACATCTACATCAACTCTTCCATTGGCTGGCCGTTTTCTGCAGAGTATGTACGCGGCGAATTGGCGAAATGCAAAAAGAATCCTTGTAACGTGTATATCTCATCGCTCGGTGGCTCTGTTATTGATGCACTCCAAATCAGACAGATGTTCCGTGAACACGGCGATGTGTGCGTATATCTCCACGGTTTTGTGGCTTCCGCAGCCACCATTATTGCTATGGGCGCTAAGCGTATCTGTATGGGCGAGTTTGCCCTTTTTCTTATGCACCGATGCTCCAACTGGGTAGATACCTGGGGACAAATGAACGCAGAGGAAATCGAAGAAGCCATCAAAAAGCTTGAGGCTTCGAAAAGTGCTCTCGAAACAATCGATCAGACTGTGGCAAACATCTATGCAGCACGCTGCGGCAAAACAGTCAAGGATGTCGCTGAATGGATGCACGATGCTGTTTGGCTCACAGCTGAAGAGTGCAAAAACAAAGGCCTCATTGACGACATCTGCAAGGACGAGGAGCACCCCGTCATTACCGATGCCCTCAAAGGCGAAATCCTTGCCTGCGGCTTCCCGCTTCCAGTACAGCAAGCCGAAAAGCCTACCGACATTTCGCGCCGCTCGCTCTTGGACGGCATCCGCGCGCTTTTCACCGCACGCCCGGCCTCTCCCGAAGCAACCCACACAAAAACTTCTAACGATATGAACCAAAACTACAAAAACGTGATGGCTGTCCTCCAGGCGGACAGCCTTGCAGCACAGGACGGAAAGGTGGTTCTTTCTGCCGAGCAGATGACCGCGCTTGACACCCGCCTTTCCTCCCTTGCCGCTGAGAAACAGCAGCAGGAACAGCAAATCGCAGACCTCCAGGCACAGGTCGCCAACCTCCAAAAGCAGGACGGCGACCACACGCAGCAGGTGGAGGACGTGCTCACCGACCAGGCGGAAGACTACGCTTCCCGCGCCCGTGCCGCCTACAAGCAACTCAAATCCCTTGACTAACCTACAAAAAACTGAACTATGGCTTACGCTATCAACATCTCTGACGCGGAACTGCAAAAGTCCGCTGTCACTTACCGCAAAGATCTCCTCGTGATGCCTGTCATCGCTGCCGAGGCTACCTTGCAGCACATGACACCGCGCCCCGGCGTAGCCGGACGTGAAGTCCTCGGCGAACTCTCGGGAGGCATCGAACTCGGCCCTTACGACCCCAAACGCTATGATGATGAGGGCCTGGACATCAAGCCGCGCACGCTCGAAACCTTCCTTGGCTCCGTGATCAAGCGCTTTGACTTGAACTCGGTAGCCAAGTCGGTTTACGGCTCGTTGACCACGCAGGGCGAGGCGCTCACTTCGCTTGACCTCGCCCGTCAGGTGCTCAACTACCTCTCCATGCAGCTCGGTCGTAACCTCAACCTCCACATTTGGAGTGCCAAGAGGAACGACACGGGCACTAAGACCAAAGACCTCTTCGATGGTTTCGACACGATTACGCAGAAGGAGATTGACGCTGGCACAATTGGCACGACCCAGGGAAACTTCATGCAGTTGCCGCAGGCGATTGACGAGAGCAACGCCACCGACATTCTGATGAACATCTACGAGAATGCGGACGACACCTTGCAGGGCGTACCCACCAAAATGTTCGTGCCTTTCTCTGTCTATCGCGCCTACAACAAGGACTACCTCGCTTCCTTCGGAAATGTGGTGTATAACACCGAGTTCAAGAAGACATATCTTGAAGGCACGGACAACCTCTGCGAACTTGTGCCGCTGGTCGGAAAGAAAGGCTCGCAGTTCATCCACCTCACTACCAAATCTAATATGATTTACGGATATGGTGACGCACTTGACAGCGAAAAGATTGCCATCGAGAAGCACCACGAGTTCCTCTTGTCTTTCGTGGCAACAATGTTCTTCGGCTGTCAGTTTGAGGCCATCAATAAGGAACGCCTCATGGTGGCAAAACTCGCTTCTGTATAACCCTAAAATCATCCTACGACTATGGCTAAGGAATGTACCAACGCTGCCCTCTACGGCTCGCTGCCGTATTGCAAGGGCAAACCTATTCTGCCGGGCATCCGCTCGCGCCTTTACTTCATCCCCAAAAGGGACATCG
>JBGVLE010000033.1:0-12427 GCA_045124135.1 Alloprevotella sp. | reverse complement strand
CGTGCACGTTGATGGCGTCGTCCATCATGCCCTCATAGAGGCCGTCGACCGAGCGGATGAGTCCGCGACACTGCGAGAAATGGGTGGCGTCGGCCTGTGTGGTGTAATAGCGCGGCGACCCTTTGCGCAGACACACGCCGAAACGGCTCAGGTCGATGTCGGTGCAGCGCTGGGCCACAAGCCCCATACCTTCGGCAAAATGTATCTTGACGTCGCTGATTTTGGTCTGCCGGCATTCGTCCATAAACAAGCCGGGACAGGGACGGGCCCAAGAGCGCAGCACCATGCGGGTGCCGGGCACGAGGCGCGTGTCGCACCACTTCGGTGCGTGAAACTTGCGGTTGCCGAGGTCTTGTATCTGCTCGTTGGCAAACCACACGTCGGCGGTGTTGTAAAGGATGTGGTGGGTAGCGCTGTCAAAGGCAATGCCGGCCGAAGGCGTGTTGGTCCAGCCTTCGCCGCAGAACTGCAAGCGACCTTCGGGCGTGATGCGATAGTCGGGGCCTTCGGTGAGGCGGAAGGTCGTGCCTTCGGTGGCCGACGAACTGATGATTTCGGCCTGACCCTCTTGCGGTTTTTCAAAATCCACACTGAAGCGCTTGAGCGTCACTTGCGCGGTGTTTTGCAAAGCAATGGGGATGATGCGGCCGTGGAAGATGAAGTCCGAACCGCCGCCGTCGATGGTCAGACCATGCCAGTCTTTCAGGAATATGCCTACAAGCTTGTAGTCGTCCTGGTCGTGGTTTGAAATGTAAATAACGCGGCGTTTGGCGTCGGCGGCATGGAAGTCGTAGCGGCCGCGCTTGAATTTCAGCGTGATGGTTTCGCCCGGACGCTGCGAGGATTTGACGAGCGCAAGCACGCTGTCAAGACGTGAAGTCAACCGCCCGTCGTCTGTGCCGGGCAAGATGCCGTAGTCTGAGAGCCGCACCACACGGTTGGTCTTGGCCTCGGCGGTGCCGCACAATAGGGCTGCCATCAGAAAGGTGAGGAGGAAGAATCGCATGTTTCTCATAAAAGTTCAAGTTAGATAGGTTAAGCATTGGTTTGATTAAACCATAAAAATCAATGTCTTGTTTGAAAGGCTTTCATCCAGCCGGCCGGATTTCCTCCGTGAGAAAAATGTCGTCGGGATAGGCGATGTAGACGAGCGAGAGGGCATGGCCGGCCACCGACTCGCCGGCTGCGCAGCGGTCTTTGCGGTCGATGATGTGCTTGAAGCCTTCCACCGTCAGGCGGCCGCGTCCCACCTCAAGCAGGGTGCCGACCACGGCTCTCACCATATTGCGCAAAAAGCGGTCGGCCGTAATCTCGAAGCGCCAGAGGCCGGGTTCGGTCTCTGTCCAGCGTGCCAGCGTGACGTGACAGATATTGGTCTTCACGTCGGTATTGAGTTTGCTGAAGCTGGTGAAGTCTTCGGTTTGCAACAACAAGGCTGCTGCCCTGTTCATCAGTTCAAAGTCAGGACGGAAAAAGAGCCTGACGGCATAGTGTCGGCGGAAGGGGTTTTTCTCCGTATAGACGTGATAGTGGTAGGTACGACTCGTGGCCGTAAACCGGGCATGGGCTTCGTCTTTGACCGGCACGATGCGGCTCACGGCTATGTCGGGCGGCAATATGCGGCAGAGTTTGTCGGTCAGCCTTAGGGTGTCTACGGGTTGGTCTACGTCAAAATGGGCCACCATCAGGGCGGCATTCACCCCCGTGTCTGTGCGTCCGGCGCCGGTCACTTCCGTCGGTCGGCGCAACAAAGTGGTCAGTGCACGGTTAAGCACGCCCTGCACGCTCTCGGCGTTGGGTTGCACCTGCCAACCGTGATAGGCACGGCCGTCGTATGAGAGATATATGAAATAACGCATATGAAACGATCGTGGTGGTTTTGTCTGAAAAAGGCCAAAGGCCATACAAAGTTGCAACTAAAAACCCAAAGGGCAAACGCCAAGCCCGACAAACATGCAAAACTGCCTGCACCAATCAGCGCCCATTGGGCACCATCAGAGCAGGCAGTGAATATGGTTGAGCCTTGTTTCAAGGCATCTTATCCGTGTGATCAGGCTTCTTCAGCCACAACCTCGAAGGGGATTTCTACGCTGACTTCCTTGTGCAGGTGAGCCACGGCCTTGTATGTGCCGACAGCCTTGACGTCTTTGAGGTCGATGGCCTTGCGGTCGATTTCGAAGCCCTGCTTGGCAAGTTCCTCTGAGATGTGTGTAGCGTTGACAGAGCCATAGATGGCACCGTTGGCGCTGACTTTGGTAGCGATGACGATGGGTTGAATGCCACCGAGTTTCTCAGCGAGAGCGAGAGCGTCGTTTTTGATTTTCTCGAGTTTGTGAGCGCGCTGCTTGAGTTCTTCAGCCAGGCTTTTTTTGGCTGAGACTGAAGCGATGACAGCCTTTCCGGTTGGGATAAGGTAGTTGCGGCCATAGCCGTCTTTCACTTTTACGATTTCGTCCTTGTAGCCGAGGCCATGAACGTTTTGTTTCAAAATGACTTCCATATCTTATCCTATAAATTATTTCATCAAATCGGTTACGAAAGGCAGCAAGGCGAGGTGACGGGCACGTTTTACGGCCTGGGCCACGCGGCGCTGATATTTGAGAGAAGTTCCGGTGATGCGGCGGGGCAGGATTTTGCCTTGCTCGTTAAGGAACTTTTTGAGGAATTCGGGATCCTTATAGTCGATGTATTTGATACCGCTCTTTTTGAAACGGCAATACTTCTTCTTTTTCACGTCCACAGTGGGCGGAGTGAGGTAACGGATTTCAGATTGAGTTTGTGCCATGGTTTAGTCCTCCTTATTGGTTTTGTTGTGTCTGCGTTTTTCTGCATACTGTGCAGCAAATTTGTCGAGCTTCACTGTGAGGTAGCGAATGATGCGCTCGTCGCGGCGGAAGGCTACTTCAAGTTTGTCAACCACTTCAGGACCGGCCTTGAACTCAAGCAGAGCATAGAAACCTGTGCTCTTCTTCTGGATGGCGTAGGCCATCTTCTTAAGTCCCCAGTTCTCTTCATTGATAATCTCGGCGCCGGCGGCGGTCAAGATTCCTTTGAATTTTTCGACCGTTTCCTTCATCTGAGGTTCAGACAAAACGGGAGTCATAATGAAAACGGTCTCGTACTGATTCATCATAGTGTAATGGGTACGTTTTGTAAATGAATTAATGAATTGAATGCTAATGCCTCATAAAGGCGGCGCAAAGTTAATGATTTTTTTCATTCCAACCACGCTTCTCTCCACTTTTTCTTTTCAAGGCGCTGTCGGCCATAGTTTTTTCACGCGCGCGTTCATTATTAAATGTATGTAGCCACAAGGATTGATTTGGACGTTTTTCGGGCAAAATGTTTCCTCTTTTGGCGGTTTTGCCGTAAGTTTGCTTCATCATTCCAAACCAGACGCTGATGAAACGACTTTTTATACTCATTTTGCTTTGCAGCCTGACCGGCGTGGCGGGCGCTCAGCAATACAGCAAATTCAACCGTACGCTGGGGCGTACGGAGTTTTTCGACCGCTCGGGACAGCTTGTGGGCTATTCCAAACACAATGCGCTGCTCAAGCGCACGGAGTTTTTTGACAAGACAGGCCGCATGGTGCGCTATGAGCGCGACGCCGCCCAACCGACAACCGACAACCGCGACCGCCGGGGGCAGCAAACCGAGAAACAGACCGACAACAACAATGCCGCCCTTCAGCGCCGCGAAAGCCGCGACCGCTCCGGTATGCTCCAATCATACGAAAAATGGAACCGCTCGCTGGGGCGCTACGACATCTACGACCGC
This sequence comes from Alloprevotella sp., assembly GCA_045124135.1. Taxonomy (GTDB): domain Bacteria; phylum Bacteroidota; class Bacteroidia; order Bacteroidales; family Bacteroidaceae; genus Alloprevotella. The sequence goes on along the minus strand of JBGVLE010000033.1, from coordinate 8,647 downwards.
AGCGGCAGCCTCATCGGCCACCGCAAATACAACGCCCTGCTGCATCGCTGGGACTATACTTGGCTGAAAAGGCAATAGCCACCCCACGGCAGCTTCACACCACCCCAAACGAAGTCAAACCCACACACGCTATGAACAAAAGAGCTTATGCCGAGGCCAACAAAGACTGGCTCGAGGCCAAATCACGCGAAGAAGGCGTGAAGCCACTCCCCAAAGGCATTTATTATAAGGTTCTGGCCGAAGGCAAAGGCGACGGTCAGCATCCCACGCCGCGCAACATCATCACGGCCCATTACATCGGCCGCACCATCAACGGCAAGAAGTTCGACAGCAGTCGCGGCGGCGCCCCACTGGCCATCAGACTTTGCGACCTCATTGAGGGGTGGATTATCGCTATCGGACAGATGTGCGTGGGCGACAAGTGGGAGGTCTACATCCCCGCCGAGATGGGCTACGGCAAGTTCTCGCAGCCCGGCATTCCCGGCGGCTCCACGCTCATCTTCGAAATCGAACTGCTGGGCATTGCCTGATGTCTTGGGCGGCAAGACAAGAAACAACTAACTCTATATCAAAGTATCTCCCCTTTATTTATGAAACCTGTTGCATTGATTACCGGTGCCACGAGCGGCATCGGAGAGGCCTGCGCAAGACGTTTTGCGCGAGGCGGCTACGACCTCATACTCACGGCCCGGCGTGCCGACAGACTGGCCGCTATCCAAGCCGAACTCGAGACTGAGGGAACCAAGGTGAAAACCCTTGTTTTTGACGTGCGCGATGCCGAAGCGGCCGAGGCTGCCGTGGGCTCGCTCGCCGGCACGGCGTGGGAGAAAGTCGACGTGCTCATCAACAACGCCGGCCTGGCACTCGGTCTGGACAAGGAATATGAAGGCGACCCCGAAGACTGGAACACGATGATCGACACCAACATCAAGGGGCTGCTCACTATGACACGCCTCATCGTGCCCGCCATGGTGAAACGTGGTGAAGGCCACGTCATCAACGTGGGCAGTGTGGCAGGCGACGCGGCCTATGCCCGCGGCAATGTCTATTGTGCAACCAAGGCCGCCGTCAAGGCCATCACCGACGGCTTGCGCATTGACGTGGCCGAGACGGCCGTGCGCGTGACCAACCTCAAGCCGGGACTGGTCGAGACCAACTTCAGCACGGTGCGCTTCCACGGCGACAGCGAGCGGGCCGAAGGTGTCTATAAAGGCATCAAGCCACTCACGGGTGCCGACATCGCCGACGTGGCCTTTTATGCCGCCAGTGCGCCGGCGCATGTGCAGATTGCTGAGGTGCTCATCCTGGCCACACACCAAGCCAATGGCAGTGTCATTCACCGCGATTTATGACCAGACAAAAGCCAAGCCTGCGATGTCGGGCTTGGCTTTGTTTTAATAGAAGCAAGAGTTCAACAAAATCATTATAACCTCAGACAATCAGAATATTATGGCAGACTGGAAAACCGCGCTTGCTGCGCTTGGCGGCGTGGCTGAAGACGGCGGCGCCGACGAGGCAAAGCGTGACATCCCAAAGCGACAGCGAGTCGGCGTGGTCTATTCCACCAACCCCGACTATGCCTATGACGAAGAGGCCGAAGAGATGCCCACATTGCTGCCACCTGCCCGGCAGCGGCTGCGTCTGAGTATGGAACGCGCAGGACGCGGCGGCAAGACCGTGACCCTGGTCAAAGGGTTTGTCGGCCCCGACGAAGACCTCGCCGCTCTGGCCCGGCTCTTGAAGCAAAAGTGTGGCGTGGGCGGCTCGACAGACCACGGCGTCATCGTCATACAGGGCGACAAACGGGCGCTATTGCTCGACATTCTGAGGAAACAGGGCTACACCGGGACCAAGTGAGACCCGTCTGTCAAGCCACTTCCGGAAAACGACAAAAACAGGGGCCGTGTGTGACAAAACGGTCTTCATTTTTCCGGAAAAACTTTTACGGCGGCGCGACCGAGGGACAAAACCCACCGGAATTAGACTTTTTCGTCGCGACAAAGCACATTTTCGCGACGGAAATAAGGACAGGAAAAACGGGAATAAGGGCAGGAAAAACTGTCCTTATGACAGCAAGAGACTGAAAAACAGCAAAAAGGAGGCTACAAAGGCCTCCTTTCTTTTTACTTACCTCAAAGGTAATGCCCAAACGGCCGTAGACAAAAGACAAAAAGGCCGCGGCAAGGCGCTATAAGGCCCGGCCCAAGACGAAAAAGCCGAAAAGCGTCGCCCAAAATGCCACCTTCGGGTGACATAAGGCCCGATTTTGCTAAAAAACGCAAGTTTTATTTTGCTCGCCGAGGCGCATTCGCTAACTTCGCAAGACAATACGGCCACCATAGGCCGAGCGCCTTCCGGGCTACAAACGACAACCGCATACACTCACAAAAAATGCCACACATATCGCAACGGGCTGTGGACATGCCACAGTCGCCAATCCGCAAGTTGGCCCCACTGGCCGCCGACGCCAAAAAGCGCGGCATCCACGTTTATCATCTCAACATCGGCCAGCCCGACCTGCCCACCCCTGAGGCCGGCCTCAACGTGTTGCGGCACATCGACCGCAAGGTGCTGGAATACAGTCCCAGCCAGGGTTTTCTCTCCTATCGTGAGAAACTGACGCACTATTACGAAAAATACAACATCCACCTCTCGCCCGACGACATCATCATCACTTCGGGCGGCTCCGAGGCGGTGTTGTTTGCGTTTATGTCGTGCCTCAACCCGGGAGACGAAATCATCGTGCCCGAGCCGGCCTATGCCAACTACATGGCCTTTGCCATATCGGCAGGTGCCGTCATCCGTACGATTGCCACAACTATCGAGGAGGGATTTTCGCTCCCGAAAGTCGAAAAGTTCGAGGCCCTTATCAACGAGCGCACCCGGGCCATTCTCATCTGCAACCCCAACAATCCCACGGGCTATCTCTACACACGCCGCGAGATGAACCAGATACGCGACATCGTGAAGAAATATGACCTGTACCTCTTCTCTGACGAAGTGTATCGCGAGTTTATCTACACGGGGTCGCCCTATATCTCGGCCTGCCATCTTGAAGGCATCGAAGACAACGTGGTGCTCATCGACTCCGTGTCGAAACGCTACAGCGAGTGTGGCATCCGTATCGGCGCTTTGATCACGAAAAACGCCGAAGTGCGCCAAGCCGTGATGAAATTCTGTCAGGCCCGTCTGAGTCCGCCGCTCATCGGCCAGCTGGTGGCCGAGGCCTCTCTCGACGAGCCCGAAGCCTATGCCATGGAAGTCTACGACGAGTATGTGGAGCGCCGCAAATGCCTCATCGACGGCCTCAACCGCATACCGGGCGTCTACTCCCCCATCCCGATGGGCGCGTTCTACACCGTGGCCAAACTGCCCGTAGACGACGCCGAGAAATTCTGCGCCTGGTGTCTCACCGACTTCAACTACGAGGGCGAGACGGTGATGATGGCGCCGGCAGCCGGTTTCTACACCACCCCCGAAGCCGGACGCAACCAGGTGCGCATTGCCTACGTGCTCAAGAAAGAAGACCTCACCCGCGCCCTCGAAGTGCTGCGCCACGCCCTCGAGGCCTATCCAGGCTACACACGATAAGCCGCCATGGCGTCAAGGGCTGTCGTCTCCACGCAGCCCTTCTCCATATCCCTTCAGTCAAGGTCGCCCGTGCTGCCACGGCAGTGTCCCGGTGGCGGCCTTGATGTCCGTATTCTCCACCTCATCACATTCATCGGTTTGAGCCTCTCCTATTTCATTGCCCGCAGATTTTACAGAAGTGCCGGCCACGACGGCCGACGCCGGGCCAGTGCGCTGGCCATCCGCATAGCCACCGTCGGCATTGCCGTGGGCGTGGCCGTGATGATAGTGGCCGTATGCGTGGTGAAAGGCTTTCAAGACGAAGTGCGCAACAAGCTGGCCGGTTTCACCGCCCACATCGAGGTGATGAATCCCTCTGCCATGGCTTCGCCGGAGTCTTATCCCATCACGGCGCCGCAGGCCATGATTGACGAACTCAGACAAGTGGAAGGCGTGGTGTCGGCCGAGCGGACCGTCGAGAAAATGGGCATACTCAAGACCACTGACCAGTTTCAGGCCGTCATGCTCAAAGGCATCGGCACCGACTACGACACGGCCTTCATCGCGTCTATGCTCGTCGAGGGCCGTCTGCCGGGGGCCGACGACAAAGACCCCACGCGCGAAGTGGCCATTTCAAAGACACAGGCCGACCGGCTGGGACTCACGACTGGCAGCAAGGTCTATGCTTATTTTATCGCCCAACCGCTGAGGATGCGCGTATTCCGCGTGACGGGTATTTATCAGACCAACTTCGACCAGTTTGACAACACTTTCATCTGGACCGGACGCGCCGACGTGATGGAACTCAACGACTGGGCCGACCCTCAGACGGGCACCATCGAACTGCGCATCGACCGGTTTACCCATCTGCAGGACGTGGCCGCCAGAGTGAAACCCATTTGCCAAAAATGGGGACTGCAAAACGGCGAGGCCGTCGACGCCGTCACCCTGCGCGAAAACCCGCGAACCGCCTCGGTGGTGCAATGGATAGAACTGCTCGACTTCAACGTGCGCATCATCTTGATCTTGATGCTCGGCGTGGCCGCGTTCATGATGGTGAGCGGCCTGCTCATCCTCATTCTCGAACGCACGCAGACCATCGGCGTGCTCAAAGCCATGGGATCGACCAACAGTCACATACGCCGCATCTTCCTGCTCTATGCCGTGTTCATCATCGGCCGCGGACTGGCCTGGGGCTATGGCATCGGACTGGCTGTCGTATGGCTGCAAGACCTGCTGGGGCTGGTGACACTCGACAGCTCGAAATACTACGTCGACGCCGTGCCCGTCTGTTTCGACCTCTTCTGGCTCATTGCCATTGCCGTCGGCACACTCGTGGTCTGCACACTGGCCCTCGTGGCGCCGAGCCTTATGATTTCACACATCAGGCCTGCCCGAGCCATACGTTTTGAATAACCGACTACACCTCACCTCTCATCCATGGAACACCATAACCTTTACACCCGCCCCATGCTCGACCTCGTCACCGTGGCCACCGAATATTGCCGGCAGCTCGAGGCTTGCGGCAGCACCCCGCGTGCACGCTTCATCGAAGTGATGCGTCCACTGCTGGCCATGCTCTATCTCAAAGCCTCAATGCTCCCCGCCCAGGAGCCGGCAGACGGCTTCAACCCGGGACGTGTCACCGAGGCCGACTACGACTACATACGCACACAAGTGGCCGACATCATGACCGACGCCGACGCCTATCTCGACGTCTTTGTCGAAGACTTCAAATATTCCGACACCCCCGTGCTCTGCACCGTCAGCGAATATCTGGCCGACACCTATCAGGCACTGCGCGACTTCGTGGAAATAGTCAAAGACGGCCACGAAGAGGCCGTGAGCGCCGCGCTCGGCGAAGTGAAAGACGGCTTTGAGACGGGATGGGGCATCAAAATACTCAGCGTGATGAGGGCACTGCACGACACACAATTTGCCCGAAACGACGACTTCTAATCCCTATGACACCAGAAAACCACACAGACGCCTGTCAGGCGCTCTTTATCAATACCGACAAGAAAATCATTCCCACACTGCCGCGCATACTTTTTGAAGGCCGCATCGTCACGGTTTGCGGCGAGACTGAAGCAAAGCGTGCCGTCGAGGTGTTGAGACAAAGTCCGCTCATCGGCATCGACACCGAGACACGTCCCTCGTTCCAGCGCGGACAAAGCTATATGGTGGCCCTGCTTCAGGCTTCGACCGAAGAACTCTGTTTCCTCTTCCGCCTCAACCTCATGGGCCTGCCCGGGTGTCTGACCGACCTGCTCTCTGACCCCCGCCAACTCAAAGTGGGCCTGTCGCTCGGCGACGACTTCAGAGCCCTGCGCCGTCGTGCCGGCTTCAACCCCGCCGGATACGTTGACCTGCAAAACTATGCCGCCGAAATGGGCATAGCCGACATGAGTCTGCAAAAACTCTATGCCAACGTCTTCGGCCAACGCATCTCCAAGACGGCACAACTCTCCAACTGGGAGGCCCAGCAACTCACCGAGGCGCAACAGCGCTACGCCGCCACCGACGCCTATGCCTGCATCCAACTCTACAAAAGGCTGAAGACACTGCGCGAAAGCGGCAACTACACCCTTGTCGCGCAGACTGCCGCCACGGCGTCATAAACCGCGATTTCATCCCTTAAGCCACATATGAAAACCATTACTCTCAAAAAAGGCAAAGCCGAAAGTCTGAAACGCTTTCACCCTTGGATTTTCTCGGGAGCCATACTCAAAGCCGACGCTGAACCGGCTGAGGGCGAGACCGTCAGAGTGACCGACCACGAAGGCCGTTTTATGGCTGTGGGGCACTATGAGCGCGGTTCGATTGCCGTGCGCGTCTTGTCTTTCACCCCTCAAGACATCGACGACTATTTTTGGGAAAAACGTCTGGCAGAGGCCTACAGACTGCGCCGGGCCCTGGGCCTCGTGGGCGAACAAGACAACGAGATTTTCCGTCTCGTCCACGGCGAAGGCGACGGCCTGCCCGGACTCGTGATTGACATCTACGGCCACACGGCCGTGATGCAGGCCCACTCTGTCGGGATGCACTATTGCCGCGAAGCCTTGGCACAAGCCCTTGTCCGCGTGACCGACGGCTTTGTCCGGAATGTCTATTACAAGTCTGAGACCACCCTGCCCTACAAAGCCGGCATCGTGCCCGAGACCGGCTTTTTGTGCGGTGAGAACGGCGACGAAGTGGCTGCGGAATACGGATTGAAATTCCACATTGACTGGCTGCGCGGACAAAAAACCGGCTTCTTCGTGGACCAACGCGAAAACCGCCGGCTGCTTGAGCACTACGCCAAAGGGCGCCGTGTGCTCAACATGTTCTGCTACACGGGCGGATTTTCGGTCTATGCCATGCGCGGCGGAGCCACCTTGGTGCACTCTGTCGACAGCAGCGCGAAAGCCATGGACCTCACAAGGGAAAACATTGCCCTTAACTTCCCCGGTGATACCCGCCACGAAGGTTTTGCCGAAGATGCTTTCCGCTTCCTCGGTCATATACGTCCGGAAAACACCTACGACCTCATTGTGCTCGACCCGCCGGCCTTTGCCAAACACAAAGACGCCGTGCGCAACGCCATCAAAGGCTATACCCGTCTCAATGCCATTGCGTTTGAAAAGATTGCTCCGGGCGGTCTGCTCTTCACCTTCAGCTGTTCGCAAGCCATCAGCAAAGAGCAGTTCAGACTGGCCGTCTTCACCGCTGCCGCCCAGAGCGGACGGCGTGTGCGTATCCTCCACCAGCTCCATCAGCCGGCCGATCACCCCATCAACATCTACCACCCCGAGGGCGAATATCTCAAAGGCCTCGTGCTGAGTGTGGAGTGAAACCGGCACAAACCTCCACCGCGCCATAACCCTCCCCTCCCTTCTGTCCAACGCTCCAAAACGCTGTCCATATGCTGGCCTTTCCCCATGCCAAAATCAACATCGGTCTGTATGTGACCTCACGCCGCCCCGACGGCTACCATAATCTCGAGACCGTGTTCTACCCCATCCCGCTCCGCGATGTCATCGAGCTGCAACCGCTCAAAAACAGCGACGATGACTGGCAGTTGCGGCTTTCGGGCATTCCGGTGGACGGTCAGGCGGCCGACAATCTCGTGGTGAGGGTTTTCATGGACCTCAAAAAAGAGTTTGACCTTCCTCCGCTTGATATCCATTTGTCCAAACACATCCCCATCGGCGCCGGACTTGGCGGCGGCAGCAGCGATGCGGCTTTTATGATGACGACGCTCAATGAGCATTTCTCGTTGGGGCTTTCTGACGAAGAGATGGAGCGACGCATGGCCGGCTATGGGGCCGACTGTGCTTTTTTCGTGAAAAGCCGTCCGGTCTTTGCCACAGGCATCGGCGAGCAGATGACCCCCTTGAGATTTTCGCTCCGTGGCTGGCACTTCGTGCTGGTGAAACCGCCTGTCAGCGTCTCTACGCGTGAGGCCTATGCCGGTGTGGTGCCGCAGCCTGCGCCTTTCAATCTGGCCGAGGCCGTATGCCGGCCGGTGGAGACCTGGCGCGAAACCGTGGCCAACGATTTTGAGCGCAGCGTGTTCAAGGCCCACCCATCCATTGCCGCCATCAAACAGACGCTCTATGACATGGGCGCCGCCTTCGCCGCCATGAGCGGCAGCGGCAGCAGTGTGTTCGCACTCTTCGACCGCCCCACGCCGGAAGCCGAAAAGGTTTTCAAGGATTGTTTCGTGTTCCAACAAAAACTTGTCTTATGATCATTTGTTTTTCGGGTACGGGCAACACGCTTGCCGTGGCACGCCGGATCTCGGAGGCCACGGGCGAACGTCTCTTCAGGATTGACGGCTGGAAGCCGGAACCTTTGCCGGACTTGGCCGAGGGTGAACGGCTGGGATTTGTCTTTCCGGTCTACGGCTGGGATATGCCGCGGGTGGTGAGAGACTATCTCGAAAAAGTCGTGCTGCCCAAGACGTCGGCCGACACCTATATATATATGGTGTGCACCTGTGGCGACGACATCGGACACACCGACCGGCTTTTCCAGAAAGCTCTTGCACGCCACGGTCTGAAAGCCACATCGCTTTGGTCGGTGCTGATGCCCG
>JBGVLE010000032.1:0-1795 GCA_045124135.1 Alloprevotella sp. | reverse complement strand
CATCATTTCGGGCATCCTGATTTCCGTGGTCGTGGCCTTCATCACGGGCGCTTTGGTGCAATACGTCACGCGCCTTATCTTCACGTTCAACTTTGAACGCACATATCGGCGCTTGGGCGGCGTCTTTGCGGGACTGGCACTCACTGCCATCGTCTACTTCCTGATCATGAAGGGGGCCAAGGGCGCAAGCTTCATGCGCCCCGAGTGGCTTGCCTTTATGAAGGTTCACACGCTCACGATCGTGACGGGGCTCTTTGTGGGACTGAGCATCGTCTTTCAGATCCTTATCACAGTCTTTAACACCAACGTTTTCAAAATCGTCATTTTGTCGGGAACGTTTGCCCTTGCCTTTGCCTTTGCCGGGAACGATCTGGTCAACTTCGTCGGCGTGCCGCTTGCGGCCTGGGACGCCTACAAGGAATGGACGACCTCGGGAAGCGCTCCCGACGCGTTGATGATGACAAGCCTCGCGGGCCCGAGCAAAGCCTCCACCCTCATTCTTCTCGCTTCGGGACTGGTGATGGTCGGTACGCTCTTTTTCTCGCGCAAAGCGCTGCGCGTCATCCGCACCTCGATCAACCTGTCCGCCTCCCATGCCGCTGAAAAGGAACAGTTCGGTTCCTCCGCGGCGGGCCGCATGATCGTGCGTGCCTCGATGCATGGTAACTTCCCCATCGCTCTTGGAGTCGAAAAAACCTGATGCATACTGCGCGCATTTCACACAGTAGGAAATGCGTCATGAGTCGCAAAACAGTCAAATGGGAAGAGCTGTACGCTGATTGGAAGCAGTCCGGGATGACGCCTTGGGCATATGCAAAGACCACGCGTTCGGCAGCTTTCACCTCTGACGGTACGCCTGTCGGTCCAAACTATCTCTATAACCTTTGTCGGCGACGTAATCTGGCCCATCGTGAACAGTCATCGGTTTCGGTCCGTGTTCACAAGCCCGACCCCTCAGTCGTCAATCAAGCGCTCAAGACCCAAAGCAAGCCGTCCGCCACCGCTCGCACGGTCACACTGCACGTTGCCGGCGGCTCCCGTATCGAATTTGTGTGCAACTCGCCCGAGCGTTTCGCTCTGGACGCTTTGGCGCTTTCTCTCGGGGGCGCACGATGATCAACCTCACCGACTACCACCTTCATCTGGTTCTGTGTCCCGTCGACATGCGCCGCGGGTTTCGGTCTCTGAGTGCATTGGCCGGCATCGCTTTGGGTGTGGATGTCTACGATGGGCACGACTGCGTGATTTTTGTCTCCAAGTCTCGAGGCGTGTGCAAAGTCATCTGGTGCGACGACACCGGAGCAATGCTTTTGTCTCGCAAACTCACCCACGGTCGGTTTGCCCGAATGCTCGCACGTGCGGAGGACAGAAGCGCGTTGTGCATTTCCTCTGACGAGCTCAAGGTGTTTTTCAGTGGCCAGCCCATCCAATGGGTCCCGAAATCAATTATTTGACATCTCTTTGACATTCGTCAAACGATTGATTTTAGACAGGAAAACAAGCATTCCAGACCACTTTTTCAGTGCCTGCTATGGCTTACAGAAGACTCGCCAAGCCCCGTGCCAAAGGTCGGATACGGGGGGAGTCATCTTGCTATGCGGCATGGAATACAGAGGCTCCATGGCCCTCCAGGAATCACCCTAGAATATTGATATTAAATGATAAATATGGTGGATTGCCTTATAATTGAGGTCATCCAAATTCTTTTTCTGAGTACTTCCGATGATTCCTGCAGAAGACACAATTCAAGAGCTTAGAAAACTGCTCGAGGAGCAGAAGAAGCTTGTCGAACAGG
>JBGVLE010000031.1:0-62572 GCA_045124135.1 Alloprevotella sp. | reverse complement strand
CCGGTCAATAGACAACTTCGTCACTAACCTTATTGCGGGACTTATAGCATACAACCTGTTGCCGAAGAAACCGTCAATGAACATCGAGATCATCGACAAAAGTAGAGTGATACCATAAGGCTTATATCGAACTCACGTTATTTTATGGAGAATTAGTATAATTGGCGATAAGCCAAAGGGAGGTGGCTGTTCTGGAAAGGACGCTCCTAAACCATTCTGGGTCCCACAAAATAAAAAAGACTGACATACAGCCATACCGCTTCGCCCTCAGGATAAAAATCTTGTCACGCCACCCTTACTCATTTTTGTGACCGGCAACGACAAGGTTGCTTTTCAGAAAAACAGAGTCCCGTCTACCGAAAGGTAAACGGGACTCTTTGTGTCTTTGTGCTTATCCGCGCCAAAAAGAGGGCACCTCTTTGCGCGGCTTGGTGACTCCGCTGGGATTCAAACCCAGGACCTTCAGAACCGGAATCTGACGCTCTATTCAGCTAAGCTACGGAGCCGGCAACGCCTCGGGCCCGAGGCTCCAAGGCGTTGCAAAAATACAATTATTTGACCAAACGGCCAAGACCGAGGCCAATATTAGGCTTGCGTATGGGCCTCAACCCAGCGACGGGCATTGACAAAGGCCTCTATCCACGGCGTCACGTCGTCTCCGCGGCGGTCGGCCGGATAATAGCCACACTGCCAGGGGAAGAAGGCACGCTCGAGGTGGGGCATCATAGCCAGATGGCGGCCATCGGGCGAACAAATACCGGCCACACCATAGTGCGAACCGTTGGGGTTGCCGGGATAAGCGTCGTAGGTGTATTTGAGCACGACGTTGTAGTCGTCTTCGCTCAGCGGCAGATCGAACTTGCCTTCGCCATGGGCCACCCAAATGCCGAGACGGTCGCCCGAAAGGCTGCCGAACATCACACTGCGGTTGGTGGGCACGGTGACGCCGACAAAGGCGCTCTCAAACTTGTGTGAGTCGTTGTGGAGCATGTGGGCACGCTCTTTGTGTTCGGGGTTGACCAGACCAAGCTCTACCATCAACTGGCAACCGTTGCACACACCAAGCGAGAGGGTGTCGGGACGGGCATAGAATTTGTCGAGAGCGGCTTTGGCCTTGGGGTTGTAGAGGAAGGCGCCGGCCCAGCCTTTGGCCGAACCGAGCACGTCGCTGTTTGAGAAACCGCCGCAGAAGACAATCATATTGATGTCTTCGAGCGTTTCGCGACCAGACACGAGGTCGGTCATCATGACGTCTTTCACGTCGAAACCGGCCAGATAAAGGGCGTAGGCCATTTCGCGTTCGCCGTTGGTGCCTTTCTCACGAATGATGGCGGCCTTGACGCCTGAGGGCGTGCGACGGTCGGGATTGAGGCCAAGGCTCTTGAGCGTACCTTTGAAGTCGGAGCGGAGGTTGAATTCGAGCGGTTGCTCTTTGTAGTTCTCAAAGCGCTGACGGGCACAGCCGTTGAAGCTCTGCTTGGTATCGAGGAGGTAGGACGTTTCATACCACACATCGCGCAGATAGTCGATGCCAAACTGATAGGTGGCGTCGTCGTGGTGGACGAGGATGTGGCGCTCGTCTGTGGGGTGTCCGAGTTTGACGTATGACACGCCGGCCTCTTTCATCACAGCCTTGAAGGCGTCTTTGTTTTTCTTGCCCACCTGCACCACCACGCCGGGATTTTCGGCAAAGAGAAGTTTGACAAGGTCTTTTTGGTTGAACTTGTCGAGTTTGATTTCGAGGCCGCCCTCGGTGTTGGCAAAACACATTTCGAGCAGCGTGGTGATGAGACCACCGGCCGAGATGTCGTGGCCTGCAAGGAGGAGCCCTTCATGCACGAGTTTCTGCACAGCGGCAAAAGCCAAGCGGAAATAGTCGGTATCGACCACGGTGGGCACGTCGGAACCGACGAAACCGAGGCTTTGCGCAAAAGCCGAACCGCCGAGACGCAGGTGGTCGTAAGAGAAGTCGATGTGATAGAGCGTGGACTTTTCGTCGTTCACCAAGACAGGTGACACCGTGCGACGGATGTCGTCAACCTCTCCTCCGGCCGAAACGATGACCGTGCCCGGAGAGATGATCTTGCTGCCGTCGGGATATTGCTGCGACAGTGAGAGTGAGTCTTTGCCGGTGGGCACATTCACGCCTATGGCACAACAGAAGTCTGACAGTGCCTGAACGCCACGATAGAGACGGGCGTCTTCACCTTTTTGCGAGCGGCAGGGCCACATCCAGTTGGCCGAAAGCGAAACACTGTCGAGACCATCGGCCAATGAAGCCCAGACAAGGTTGGTGAGCGACTCGGCCACCGAGAGCACACTGCCGGCGGCGGGGTCGGCCAGTCCGGCAGCCGGGGCGTGGCCAATGGCTGTGGCAATGCCATGACGGCCACGATAGTCGAGAGCCACGACGCCACAGTCAGAGAGCGGCAGCTGCAGTTCGCCTTGGGTCTGCTGACGGGCCACTTTACCCGTCACCGAGCGGTCTACCTTGTTGGTCAACCAGTCTTTGCAGGCCACGGCTTCAAGCTGGAGCACACGCTCTACATATTCGTCGAGATGCGCGGCGTCGTAGGTAACGTCGGCATATTTACGCTCCACGGTCTCGTCTACCATCACCGTTTTGGGTGAGTGACCAAACATCTGTGCCACGTCGAGGTCGAATGGCCGTCGGCCGTCGGCCTGTTGGAAAGCGAAGTGCGCGTCGCCGGTGGTCTCGCCGACCACATACATCGGTGCACGCTCACGCTCGGCTATGGCACGGACGTGGTCGAGATGTTCTTCCTGAATGAGCAGGCCCATACGTTCCTGGCTTTCGTTGGCAATGATTTCTTTGGCCGAAAGTGTGGGGTCGCCGATGGGCAGTTTGGTCATATCAATGAGACCGCCGCACTCTTCGACAAGTTCGGAGAGACAGTTGACGTGGCCGGCCGAGCCGTGGTCGTGGATAGACACCACGGGGTTGGTCTCTTCTTCGCAAAGTGCACGCACCAGGTTGTTGGCACGTTTTTGCATTTCGGGGTTGGCACGCTGCACGGCGTTGAGCTCGATGCCGCTCGAATAGCGGCCGGTGTCTACGCTCGACACAGAACCGCCGCCCAAACCGATGCGGTAGTTGTCGCCACCGACCACCACGACTTTGTTGCCTTTCTCGGGCACGCCTTTGAGGCAGTCGCGCTTGGTGCCGTAGCCCACGCCGCCGGCCAGCATGATGACTTTGTCGTAGCCATATTTCTCGCCGTTCTCTTGGTGTTCGAAGGTCAAAACCGAACCGGTGATGAGGGGCTGGCCAAACTTGTTGCCAAAATCAGAGGCACCGTTTGAGGCCTTGATCAGGATTTGTTCGGGTGTCTGATAGAGCCACTGGCGCACGGGCAGGATGTCTTCCCAGTCGCGGCCGCCGTCGAGTCGGGGATAGGCCGTCATATAGACAGCCGTTCCGGCGATGGGCCAGGAGCCCACACCGCCACCCATACGGTCGCGGATTTCGCCACCCGTTCCGGTCGAGGCGCCGTTGAAGGGCTCTACGGTGGTGGGGAAATTGTGGGTTTCGGCCTTGAGCGAGATGACACTCTCGATGTCTTTGATGATGAAATAGTCGCTGGTGGAGTGGTCGGCCGGAGCAAATTGCTCGACAACGGGACCTTCAGAGAAGGCCACATTGTCTTTATAGGCCGAAATGATCTTATGCGGATTTTCCTTGGTCGTCTTCTTGATCATGGCAAAAAGCGACGAAGGCATCTCTTTGCCGTCGATGATGAACGAGCCGCCGAAGATTTTGTGGCGGCAGTGCTCGGAGTTGATTTGGGCAAAGCCGAACACCTCAGAGTCGGTGAGTTTCCGACCCAGTTGTTGCTCCACCCCATGGAGGTAGTCAATCTCTGCCGGCGAGAGGGCGAGGCCTTCCTGCTCGTTGTAGGTCTCGAGGTCGTCGATGCAGACGATGGGTGCCGGCTTGATGCCTACGGTGAAGATGTCCTGGTCCAGTCCGTCATACATGCGCTGCAGCATAGGGTCGTGGTCGGCCTCGGCGTTGTCTACGGGAAAATATTCCTCGATGCGCTCGATGCCTTGCAGACTCATATTTTGCGTAATCTCGACAGCATTGGTGCTCCAGGGCGTAATCATTTCTCTGCGCGGACCCACAAACCAGCCTTTCAGGGCGGTGTCGGTCAGCGGTGTAGCTTCGCCATAGAGCCAACTCAAGGCTTCGATTTCAGAGCTGGTGAGCTGGTGGTTGGCCTGTGTGGCGATGACGCTTTGTTGCGGCGTTCTGAAGAAAAGAATCATGGGGTATGGTGAGTTATTGGTTTTCTTGACTGCAAAAATACGAAATGCTTTGCTCTCACCCCATAGAGGCGGCATGTTTTTTGACAGCCAAAGGCACTAAGGCGGTCGTTTTGGCGTGCCCGGCGAGAGTGAGGCGGCGTTTTGTCTTTTTTCGTACGGGCCCCAAACCTTATTTTTGAGGTGAAGAAAGTAGAAGCAGGAGGCCGATGAGGTCTCCTGCATACGTTTCGAGGGGTTACGGGGATAAGGCGCGTTTTCGTAGGCCTTATGAGAGATTTGTTGAGGTGCTTTTCAGCCTTGACAAAGCACGTTTGAGGAATTTCTGAAAGGTTTGTGAGCCGGCCCAAACAGAATGCCGGCAGACGGGTGAGGCTTTTGACACTTTTTATGTCTGTTTCCTGTCATTTTCATTCCCCGTTTTGTCACAATCCAAAGGCTCGGCCCGGCGTCTCACAGGGTCACTTCACCGGCCAACCGGCAATGGCGGCTATCTTCTTGGGGATGAGGGTATTGTCGAAACGTCCTACAAACTGTTCGGCTCCCACTCCGACGGCAAACACGGGCACGTAGCCGTTGGAGTGTCCGCCACTCTGCCATCCGATGAGGGTACATTCGGCCATCGTGCGGCGGGCAGCGTCGGCAATGCCGCCGAGCGAGGCATAGAGGTTGGCTTTGGCCTTGTCGCGACCGGCAATGAACTCATCAAAAGCCTTATGGAGACGCTCTTTCTGATGGTCGTTGAGCTTGACGTCACCACCGAAGCCCCAATTTTCACGCAGGTCGGCTTCGACACGCTCCCACGTGAGTTTTTCGCCCAGTTCGGCATGCAGGCGGTTGAGGTGGCGCGTATATTCTTCGGCACTCATGCGCTGATGGCGGAGCAGGTCGGTGTGGAGTTCATACGGTCCACGTCCCAAGACCAGGCCGCCGGTCTCGTGGTCGGCCGTGACCACGATGAGCGTCTCTTTGGGGTGTTTCTCGTAGAAAGCGAAAGCCTCGCGAACGGCGCTGTCCATATCGATGACCTCATAGACTACGGCCGCGGCGTCGTTGGCATGGCAGGCATAGTCTATCTTGCCGCCCTCCACCATCAGGAAGAAGCCCTGCTTGCCGACAGAGAGGCGGTCGATGGCGGCACGGGTGATTTGCGTGAGCGTAAGGTCGCTCTCGCGTCGGTCTATGGCATAGGGCAGGCAAGTGCGGTCAGCATTGCTGGGCTGCTCAGGCTGGAGTAAAATCAGCCGACCGGCAGAGGGTGAGGCTTTCAAATAATTGTCGTAGCCGCGCACAATGGCATAGCCTTCAGACGTGGCACGCTCGTAGAGGTTCTGTACCTCGCCGGCAGCCTTGTCGGCGGCCGGCTGGCGGAAGTCGGAACCGGCATAAAAGTCGAAACCGGCATCGATGAGCTGACTGCCGATTTTATGGTAACTGTTGCGGTTGGGCACGTGGGCATAGAAGGCAGCGGGCGTGGCGTGATCCACCGACACACTCGTGGCGATGCCCACACGGGCCCCGGCGGCTTTGGCCCCCACGGCGATGCTCATGACGGGCGTGGTGAGGTCCGGCAAAAGACCCAAGGCACTGTTTTTTGTTTTGCGGCCCGTGGCCAGCGCGGTGCCTGAGGCGGCAGAGTCGGTCACGCCGTTGGTGGCAGAGAAAGTATTGATCAGACCGGCATACGGAAAGTCGGCAAAGGTGAGCGGCGCGATGCCGATGCGTCCCTCAAGGGCTGCCAGATAGGTCTCGGTGAGGTTGACCTGGTTGACGCCCATACCGTCGCCGATGAAATAGAACACATATTTGGCCTTGCCGCCGGCCCAGAGCGAGAGCGCTAAAACGCTGCACAAAAACAGCGAAAACAAACGTTTAAGCATAAGTATTTGATTTTGTTATGAGGTTTGGGGTGTAAGATTTGTGGCAAAGTTATAATTTTGCAGCGAAGAAACGGTTTTCAAATTCGTTACAAAAATGCAAATCTGCCCTGTTTGCGGCCAGCAACTGCCCGACGAAACCAAAGAGTGCCCTGTGTGTGGTTGTCCACTGAACCAGCCGCCTCCTCCGCCTGTCATGGACGGCAACAAGCCGGCCAAAGGCGCCACACCGCCTCCGCTGCCTCCACTTCCGCCCACACCGTCGGTGCCGTCCACACCGCCATCGCCGCCTACACCCGTTGAGCCCGACGAGCCGGAGTTTGAAGAGCCGCGCCGACGTGCCTGGCCATGGGTGGTTGTCTTTCTCGTGATTGTGGGACTGGTGGTGGCCATGATTGTTTGGGGTGTGACCAGTCGCCCGTCATCGCACGACTACGACAACGAAATAGACAGCCTGCTCAATTCGGGATATGACGACACGGCAGACACCATGGCTGCCGATCCGGTGGCCGAGCCCGACTTCAACTATTATGAAGCCCCCGGTGCTGACTATTCGGCCGACGACTATGACATGCCACAAGACACGGTTGCCGCAGACTCCGTTGCTCCAGACTGGGAGTATGGCGCCTGACCGCAAACGTCAGATATTCAAAACCACAAAACACCCTATCATTTTGAATCCAGACCAAAGAGAAGAACGCCGTGAACGCGACATCTACCGCGTCACCATCATAGGCAGTGTGGGCAACCTGATGCTTACACTGCTCAAGTTTTTTGCCGGCATTGTGGGCCACAGTGCCGCCATGATGGCCGACGCCGTCCATTCGCTGTCCGACCTCATCACCGACTTTGTGGTGATAGCCTTCGTGCGCATTGCCGGCAAGCCACAAGACACCGGCCACGAGTTTGGCCACGGCAAATATGAGACGCTGGCCACGGCCCTCATCGGTCTGATGCTGCTCTTCGTGGGGCTTGGCATCTGCTGGAACGGTGCCAAAAGCATCTGGCTTCACGTGGGCGGCCATCCCATCGAGGCGCCGGGTATGGTGGCCTTCTGGATGGCGGTGGCCTCTATTGTGGTGAAAGAGGTGCTCTATCAATACACCGTCCGCCACGGCCGTCGGATGCAGTCTGACGCCGTCGTGGCCAACGCCTGGCACCACCGCTCCGACGCCTTTTCGTCCATCGGCACGGCCCTTGGCATTGGCGGCGCCGCCATGTTGGGCCACGGCTGGCAGATACTCGACCCCTTGGCGGCCATCGTGGTGAGCGTGTTTATCGTGAAAGTGAGCGTCACCCTGCTCATGTCGTGTATGGGGCAACTCACCGACCACGCCCTGCCGGCACACGAAGAAGAATATATCAAGACCGTGGTATGCAACCAGCCCGGTGCTTCCGACCCCCACCGTTTGCGCACACGCCATGTGGGACGCCTTCACGTCATCGACCTGCACTTCCGCATGGACGGCCAGACCTCCATCACCGAAGCCCACCACACGGCCACAGCCATCGAAAACAAACTGCGCGAACACTTCGGCCACGACACCATCATCACCACCCACGTGGAACCGACAAAAGACAAAAAAGTCTGAGAGCCCAAAAGACATGAGCGGCCAAGCACGGCCGATATGGCCGCCGTAATATGCAAGTGCAGATTTAACGCAGCTAACATACCGTGCCTCTTCGCCCAAAACTTTTACCATAACCCTCCCCAACACCTCCCTCCCTGATTATGCCACTTCGCCCATTCCTGCCCATCCGCCTTGTCGGCTTCCTGGCCGGACTGCTGCTCTTTGCCTCTGTCGGAGCCCAGGAGCGTAAGCTGCAAAACCGCCCGTTCATCGACGAGCGCCGCTTTCACTACGGCTTCACCATCGGCCTCCACGACCAGTTTGTCAGTATGCAAAGCAATGGCTACATCGACCCCGACACGGGCGCACAATGGTTGGGAGAGAATGACCGTTCGGGCTATGGTTTCAGTGTGGGTGTCTTGGGCGAATGGCGGCTCAGCCGCTACCTCTCGCTGCGTGCCATACCGACCCTGCATTTTGGCAGCAAACACTTGAAATTCCGCAACGCCGCCGACGGCACCACACAGAGTCAAGACATGAAGTCGTCATACGTGGCCGTGCCCTTCGACCTCAAGATAAGCGGACCGCGTGTGGGCAACTACCGCCCATACGTCGTCACGGGCGTGGCGCCAATGTATGACCTCACGTCGGGCAAACACACACTCATCCGCACCCGTCCCATGCAAGTGATGCTTGAGGCCGGACTGGGCTGCGACTTCTATCTGCCGTTTTTCAAACTCATCCCCGAGCTCAAGTTCTGCTTCGGCTTGGGCAACGTGCTCGACAGCAAGCGTTCAGACCTCACTGACCCCACGGCCTTCGTCTACACCCGCAGCACAGACCGCGTGACCTCGTCGATGGTGGTGCTGTCATTTTATTTTGAATAAAGCTGGAACATTCTTCCCGTCATAATAATCATCACACTTTTTTATGAAAACATTACGCTTGGCGGTCGTCAGCATCACGGTCGCCCTACTCTCTCTTGCGGCATCGTCAGGATGTCGTGCCCAAGTCAACGCTCAACTCTTCTACGACCTCGGCAGCGACCGCAAATACTTCACGCTGACCCTCGAGA
This sequence comes from Alloprevotella sp., assembly GCA_045124135.1. Lineage (GTDB taxonomy): Bacteria > Bacteroidota > Bacteroidia > Bacteroidales > Bacteroidaceae > Alloprevotella. The sequence continues at coordinate 53,762 of JBGVLE010000031.1, read as the reverse complement.
TGTTCAAGGCCGACCCGTGGGGCAACACGTTCTTCTTCGTCGACACCGATTTCAACCAACACAAACTCACCGGCGACAAAGCCGTGGCTCCCGGAGGCACCTATATGGAAATAGCCCGATGCCTCAACTTCTGGCAATCCACGGCATTGGCACCGCTCAGCCTCCACGTGGAATACAACGGCGGACTGACTCAGGCCTACCCCATCAACAGCGCCTTTCTGGCCGGTGTGGAATATGGCCTTCATAGTGCCGACTGGAAACGCACGCTCAATTTTCAAGTGCTCTACAAGCACATCTGGAGCCGCCATCAAGTGTTGCCGTTGCAGTTCACGGCCGTATGGGGCTGGCACGACCTGCTTGGCGTCAAAGGCCTCGTCTTCAGCGGCTATGCCGATTTTTGGTTTGAAGACCACGCCTGTGATTTCGATGCCACCGGCACGCCCGCCCATACGCGTCGCAACGTCTTCCAGAGCGAGCCCCAACTGTGGTATGCCGTGGGACAACATTTTGGCGTCAAGAACCTCTCCGTCGGCACCGAGTTTGAACTCAGCCAGCACTTTGGCGACCAGTCGGGCTTCAAATGCCGGCCGTGTGTGGGCGTGAAATGGGATTTCTAACCACCGGGCGCAACCGCTGCCAATATCACAACAACGGAGACCGACACATCATCCACCTATGTTCATAGAGGGTTGATGTGCCGGTCTCCGATTTTCAAGGAAATGACGAAAGGCCGCGCCGCCGATCAAGCCTCGAGCGCCTGGGCAATGTCGGTGATGATGTCTGCTGAATCTTCTATGCCCACACTCAGACGGATGAGGTCGGGCGCCACTCCAGCCTCACGCAACTGCTCGTCAGAGAGCTGGCGATGGGTGTGGCTGGCGGGATGAAGCACACAAGTGCGCGAGTCGGCTACGTGGGTGACAATGGCAATCATCTTCAGATGGTCCATAAAACGGATGGCCTCGTCGCGTGAGCCTTGCAGACCGAAGGCAATCACGCCGCAACCGCCATGAGGCAGGTATTTCTCGGCCAGAGCGTGGTATTTGTCGCCCTTCAGTCCGGCATAGTTCACCCAAGCCACCCTCGGATGCTGTTCGAGATATTCGGCCACCGTCTGGGCGTTTTTGCAGTGTTGCGCCATACGCAGATGAAGCGTTTCGAGGCCAAGGCCCGTGAGGAAAGCATTCTGTGGGCTCGGCGTACTGCCCAGGTCGCGCATCAGCTGGGCCGTGGCTTTGGTGATATAGGCCATTTCGCCAAACCGCTCAGCATAAGTCAGGCCGTGGTAGCTGTCGTCGGGCTGGCAGAGACCGGGGAACTTGTCGGCCTGAGCCTTCCAGTCGAAACGGCCGCTGTCTACGATACAACCGCCCACGGCACAGGCGTGGCCGTCCATATATTTGGTGGTGGAATGTGTCACGATGTCGGCACCCCATTCAAACGGACGGCAGTTCACAGGCGTAGCAAACGTATTGTCCACGATGAGGGGTACACCGTGTTTGTGGCTCAAGCGGGCAAAGCGCTCAATGTCAAAAACGTGGCCGCCGGGGTTTGAAATCGTTTCGCCGAACACACATTTCGTGTTGGGGCGGAAGGCCTTTTCGATGACCTCGTCGGGCTGGTCAGGGTCAATAAACGTACAGTCGATGCCCATTTTCTTCATCGTCACCCCGAAGAGGTTGTAGGTGCCGCCATAGATCGACGACGAAGCGATGAAGTGGTCACCGGCCTCGCAGATATTGAATACGGCATAGAATGTGGCTGCCTGTCCGCTCGAGGTCAAGATGGCGGCCACGCCGCCTTCGAGAGCTGCAATCTTGGCGGCCACGGCATCGTTGGTGGGGTTTTGCAGACGCGTATAGAAATAGCCGGAGTCTTCGAGATCGAAGAGCCGGGCCATTTGTTCGCTGTTGTCATACTTGAACGTGGTGGATTGATAGATGGGCAGCGCCCGTGGTTCGCCCTTCTTGGGCTGCCAGCCGGCCTGAACGCACAGCGTGGCGGTTTTCATTTTGTCCATATTGTGTGGCTTTAATTGACAGGTGTAAGATATTGCTTGTGCAAAAGTAGCGCCTTTTGGCGAGAAGAACAATGATTGAAGCTTATAAGCTTGGGGCACAAAGCCTAATTTATGCCCTGCTTTTCGCTCGCTCTTTCCCTTTGGCCCCTTAATAATACTTAAATATATAAGCAAAAAGCGGCGAGTCGGGCCAAATGTCGTATTTTTGCTTGAATTTAGCGCGTATTGTGTCTCATAGGCAAGGGAGCGTGGTTTGTAGTTTGAAAGAAAACCAATATAAGATACTCCCCGTACAAAAGGTTATGGACACCGTCGCGCCATACGCCCTCTGCGGGACTCACCGAAATTGCTGCTTTAGTTAGAATAAACATAAATGAAATCTACCGTTTCAAAATTTTTCGCGGCTCTGCGTACTATGCTGCCCGTGACCATTTGCGTCACTCTCGTGCTGATTATGCTCGGCGGTGTGGTGGCGGCAGTGACAATGGCCGGACATTTCAGCCGAGGCATCAAAGAAAACTTTACGGTGGAGGTGCTGCTCGACGACAGCATCTCTCAGCGCGATCTGCAGGCGCTCAAGGCAAATATCGAGAAAGCGCCTTTTTCCAGACGGGTAAACTATATCTCCAAGACACAGGCCACCAACGACCTCATGGCCGACTTGGGCGAAAACCCTGAAGAACTCTTGGGAAGCAGTCCGGTTCCGGCAGAGCTGGAGGTGTTCCTTCACGCCCCCTATGCCTGCCGCGACAGCATCAACAAGCATATCGTCCCCGTCAAAGAGAAAAACAGGAATGTGCGCGATGTGGTCTGCCCCATTGAACTCATCGACAGTGTGGACGGCTTCACGCGGACGGCCAGCATTGTGGCGCTGGCCGTCGCGGCGCTGTTGGCTTTCATCTCGTTTGCACTGATTGCCTCGACGGTAAGGGCCGGTGTGCACAACCGCCGACACGCTATCAGAACCATGCGCCTCACGGGAGCCACCCACCGCTTCATTCGCCGACCGTTTATGGCTCGCGCCTGGTGGACGGGACTTGTGGCTGCCGCGATTGCCGGAGGCCTGTTGTGGTATGGTCTGGACACTCTGGCTATGATGAATGCCGGCAGCGACTTCGCTTTTGTCACACCCGACGTTATGCTCTACACTCTCCTCACGGTGGGTATAGCCGGACCGGCACTGACGCTGTTTTGGACCTTTATCTCGGTGAGCCGCTGCCTGCGTATGAGCGACGACGAAATCTTCTTGAAATAATCAAACTTCCTCTATATGAAAACCATTTCCACACAAACGCCTCCCGCCATACCGGCCGAACAGGGGCAAAAGAAGGCTCAGTTTGCATTCACCCGCACCAACTTCATCTTGCTTGCCGTGGGTATGGCCATTGTCATCTTGGGCTTTATCCTGATGGCCGGTGGCGGCACGACGGAGGAGGGCTTCAATCCCGACATCTTCAGTGCCCGCCGCATCAAAGTGGCTCCCGTAGTTTGCCTTTTCGGCTACCTTTTTATGGTCTATGCCATACTTAAAAAGCCCAATAGCCCCAAAGAAGACTAAAAGTTATTGAGCGGCCCAACAGCCTTGAAAGGGCTTGCTTGACCGCTCACAATCTTTTTGCCACTTTGACTCTCAAAAAATATTCGAACCAATGGATTGGATACAAACCGTCATCATCGCCATCGTCGAGGGGCTCACGGAGTTTCTGCCTGTGTCGTCTACCGGCCACATGATTATCACCCAAGGCGCCCTGGGCATGGAGAGCACAGACTTCTTGAAGGCCTTCACCGTCATCATTCAGTTTGGCGCCATTCTCTCTGTAGTCTGCCTATATTGGCGCAAGTTTTTCTACCCCGAAGAAGCTAAAAAGCCCGGACGCAGCTGGTGGGGCGCCGTGTGGCGTTTCTATCTGAAACTCATCATCGGCGTGGTGCCTGCCATCGTCCTCGGTCTGGCCTTCAACGATTTCATTGAGGCCAATTTGGGCAACGTGATGCTCACGGCCGTGATGCTCATTGTGGGCGGTGTGTTCATGCTCTTCTGCGACCGACTGTTTTGCCATGGCACAGACGAAACGCCCATCACTTACCGGCGCTCGCTGGTGGTGGGTCTGTTTCAATGCATCGCCATGATACCCGGAGTGTCGCGCTCCATGGCCACCATCGTGGGCGGTATGTCGCAACGATTGAGCCGCCGCAAAGCTGCCGAGTTTTCATTCTTCCTGGCTGTGCCCACAATGTTTGGCGCCACCTGCCTCGAGCTGTACAAACTGCTCAGCGACCCGGCCAAGCGCGGCATTCTCACCGAGGGCGACGGACTGTTTCACCTCATTCTGGGCAGTGCCGTGGCTTTTGTCGTGGCATGTCTGGCCATCAAGTTTTTCATCGGCTATATCTCACGCCACGGCTTTGCCGCCTTCGGTTGGTACCGCATCGTCGTGGGATTGGCCATCATCATTCTCTCTCTCTGCGGCATCCCTCTCACCATGGCCGACTAAGGGCCCTGCCGACACCTCTCAAACAGTCTGTAATCTATGAACTTTCTTGCGGGACAGATACTGGCCTTCGACAAGCCTCTCGGCATGACCAGCTTCGGCCTCGTGGCCAAAGTGAGATGGCTGCTCACCCGGCGCATGGACGGACGGCGCATCAAAGTGGGCCATGCCGGCACACTCGACCCTTTGGCCACCGGAGTGCTGCTCATTTGCACCGGAAGGGCCACCAAGCAAATTCCCCGACTCCAACTGGGTGCCAAAGCCTATGAGGCAACACTCCGGCTGGGGGCCACCACACCGAGTTTTGACCTTGAGCACGACATCGACGCCACTTATCCCACCGGGCATATCACGCGAGAAATGGTGGAGCAGGCGCTGAAGCGTTTCGAGGGAGACATTATGCAAGTGCCGCCGGCATTCTCGGCCTGCAAGACAGGAGGCAAACGGGCCTATGACATTGCCAGAAAAGGAGGACAGCCCGAACTTCAGGCCAAACCGCTTCGCATCGACGAAATCACCCTCACCGACTGCCGGCTCGACGGTGACGAACCCGAAATCGCCATACGTGTAGTCTGCTCGAAAGGCACCTATATCCGTGCTTTGGCCCGCGACATCGGCGAGGCGCTCGGCAGCGGCGCTCACCTCACGGCACTGCGACGCACACGAGTGGGCGACTACGACATCGGGGGTTGCCAAACGCTCGAACACTTTGAGCAGTGGCTCAACACGATAGAGGTGGAAACCCAACTGCCCGAAAACTGAAAGCCGCCAACGACTATCTCACACTCAAAAAGCAAACCAAAGGCACACTGACACGTGCCCATATATAATAAAGGAGTCTATGAAACTGTCACAATTCAAGTTTAAACTTCCCGAAGAGAAAATCGCCAAGTATCCTGCTCCACACCGCGACGAATGTCGGATGATGGTGCTCCACCGCACCACCGGCGAAATTGAGCACAAGATGTTTAAAGACGTGCTCGACTATTTTGATGAGCACGATGTCTTCGTGTTTAACGACACGAAGGTGTTCCCCGCACGCCTCTATGGCAACAAAGAGAAGACCGGGGCAAGGATTGAGGTGTTCCTTTTGCGTGAACTCAACGAAGAACTCCGACTTTGGGACGTGCTCGTGGACCCCGCACGTAAAATACGCATCGGTAACAAACTCTATTTCGGCGACGACAACGCTATCGTGGCAGAAGTCATCGACAACACCACCAGCCGCGGACGAACACTGCGCTTCCTTTACGACGGCGACCACGAAGAGTTCAAGAAAGCCGTCTATGCACTCGGTGAAGCCCCTATACCGCGTTTCATCGGACGTGAGTCGGAGCCCGAAGACCTTGAGCGTTTCCAGTGTATCTTTGCCAAACACGAAGGCGCCGTCACAGCGCCCACTGCCGGACTCCACTTCTCGCGCGAACTGATGAAGCGTATGGAAATCAAAGGCATCGACTTCGCTTTCATCACCCTGCATTGCGGCTTGGGCAATTTCCGCAACACCGACGTGGAAGATCTCACCAAACACAAGATGGACTCAGAGCAGATGTTTGTGGAGAAAGCCTGCTGCGACATTGTCAACAAAGCCAAAGACGAAGGCTGCAAGGTCGTGGCTGTGGGCACCACCGTGCAGCGTGCGCTCGAAGCCTGCGTAGGCACCAATGCCCGCATCAAGGAATACGAAGGGTGGATCAACAAGTTCATCTTCCCGCCCTACCAGTTCACCGTGGCCGACGCCATGCTCTCCAACTTCCATCTGCCCTACTCCACCCTGCTTATGCTCACGGCCGCCTTTGGCGACTACGACTACACGATGCACGCCTATGATGTGGCCTTGAAAGAAGACTACCAGTTCGGCCCCTTCGGCGACGTGATGCTTATCGTAGACTGACAGACATGAAACTCTACGTCGCGCTCGGTGCCAACTTGGGACACCGCAAGCACAACATAACACGAGCCATTGAAGCACTCGCCCGGCGCATAGGCCCTTGCGGCGGGTGCTCTGCGCTTTATGAGACCAAGCCGCAAGGTTTTGCCTCCGAACATCTTTTTCTCAATGCCGTGGCCGTGTTTGAAACAGACCTCCCCACGGCCCGACTGCTCGACATCACGCAAGACATCGAGCGCTCACTTGGCCGGACAACCAAAAGCCACGACGGCCTGCACACCGACCGCACCATCGACATCGACCTGCTCGTCTATGGCAGGCAAATCGTGCAAACCGACAGCCTCATCCTGCCTCATCCGCAAATGACCCGACGGCGCTTCGTCATGGAACCTTTGGCAGAGATTGCACCAGAACTGGTCCATCCCATTCTTGGGCAGACCATGGCAGAGTGGCTGAACAGACTCAACCGGCTCGACATCGCCCGGCCACGCCACGCCGATGCGGGCACACTCACGGCCATCAACCGCCTGCTGCCCCAACTGTCGGCCCATGCGCCTGCATTGAATGAGACCGACCTTATGCGTCTTATCCAATGCCCCACCACCACAGTATTCCTCGGCCGTGACGAGGAAGGGGAAATTCAAGCCATGGCCACACTCTCGCTTATGCTCATCCCCACCGGCGTGAAAGCATGGATTGAAGACGTAGTGGTGGATGAAAACTGTCGCGGCCGCGGCTATGCCAAAAGCCTGCTGGGCCATCTCATCGCAGAGGCACGCCGTCTGGGCGCCACGTCAGTCAACCTCACCTCCAAGCCGGAACGCCTCGCGGCCAATCGTCTCTATCAATCACTCGGCTTCAAGCCCCGGCAGACCAATGTCTATCGTCTGCCGCTTTAATCACCTCACCATATCCACAGCCATCTTCTTCTCCTTCAATGGGCATTTTCATCCGAAAACCTCTCGACCTGCTCCAGCGTGAAGCCGAAGCCACCGGCAGCAAGACGCTCAAACGTGTGCTTGGCCCAATTGGGCTCATCGCCTTCGGAGTTGGTGTCATCATTGGAGCCGGACTCTTTTCCATCACCGGCACAGTGGCAGCCGCCTATACCGGACCTGCCATCACCATCTCATTTGCCATTGCCGCCATCGGCTGCGCCTTTGCCGGTCTCTGTTATGCCGAATTTGCCTCAATGATACCCGTATCGGGCAGTGCCTACACCTATTCCTATGCCACGATGGGCGAACTCATTGCCTGGATCATTGGCTGGGACCTTGTGCTGGAATACACCGTGGCCGCCATCACCGTGAGCATCTCATGGAGCAGTTATATGGTGAAATTCCTGGCCGACGCCGGCATTCACTTGCCCACAGCCCTCACAGCCTGTCCCTCTGACGGCGGCATCATCAACGTGCCGGCGGCACTGATTGTAGTGGTGATGAGTATCTTCCTCATACGCGGCACACGCGAAAGCGCTTTGGTCAACAGCATCATCGTGGTGCTCAAGGTGGCCGTCATTCTGGGCTTTGTCTTTTTGGGCTGGCGTTACATCAATGCCGACAACTACCATCCCTATCTGCCGGCCAACACCGGTGTGCTCGGCGAGTACGGCTGGAGCGGCGTGTTGCGTGGCGCAGCCATCGTGTTTTTTGCCTTCCTGGGCTTTGACGCCGTCAGCACGGCAGCCCAAGAGACACGCAATCCGCGCCGCAATATGCCCCTTGGCATACTGCTCTCTTTGCTCATCTGCACCATTCTCTATGTCGCCTTCGGCCATGTGATGACCGGCGTGGCCCACTACACCGAGTTTGCCGGTTCTGAAGGCATCGCCCCAGTGGCCATCGCCATCGACCATATGGGCGTGGCCGATGCTGCCGGACAGATCACGCCTGCCTACCCGTGGCTCTCCAAGGCTGTGGTGCTGGCCATTCTCATAGGCTATTGTTCGGTCATTCTGGTGTTGCTCATGGCCCAAAGCCGCATCTTTATGGCTATGAGCCACGACGGTCTGCTACCGCCGGTCTTCTCCAGACTACACAGCCGTTTCCGCACGCCGATGTTCAACAATCTCATCTGTATGGTGATTATCGCCACGCTGGCGGCCCTCGTTCCGGCAGGTCTGGCAGGCGAAATGACGAGTATCGGCACACTGCTGGCCTTCACCCTGGTGTGTGGCGGCGTGCTTATCGTCAGACGCACCATGCCCCACCTGCCACGCACTTTCCGCACACCTTTCGTGCCTTTCGTGCCTCTGGCCGGCATCGTGACGTGTCTGAGCCTGATGATTTTCCTGCCGGCCGACACCTGGATACGTCTGGTCTTGTGGATGCTCATCGGCCTTGACGTCTACACCCACTATGGCATACGCCACAGTGTGCTTGAGGCCATCCCGTACAGGCGTGGCGCCACCATCATCAACCTGCTCGGCATATGTCTCGGACTGCTCAGCGTCGTCACAGGCTTCTGGCATCAGCAGACGGCCGGCTGGCAGACCGACAAGGCCATGCTGGTCGTGGCCGTAGCCTTCGGCCTGATACATTTGGTGTGGTATGTGCTGCGCATGTGGCACCATAGCGGCAAAATCACTCAACAACCTTAATTTCCCATACGCTTCTATATTATGAAAAAATGGCTGTTCCTCTTTGCTCTCGGCTTCTTTTCGGCCTCGATATTGGCTCAGAAGCCCATTCGTGTGGCCTGTGTAGGCAATAGTGTGACCTATGGCTACGGCATTGCCAACCGCGACCACAACAGTTATCCGGCCCAACTCTCCCGGATGCTCGGACCGGACTACGACGTGCGCAATTTTGGCCGTAGCAGTGCCACGTTGCTCACCAAGGGCCGTCTGCCCTATGTCCGTCAGCCGGAATACCGCGAAGCCGTCAAATTCCGCCCCGACATTGCCGTCATTCATCTCGGGCTCAACGACACCGACCCTTCGGCCTGGCCCAACTATGCCGACGAGTTCATCCCCGACTATCGCGCCCTCATCGACTCTTTTCGTGTGGCCAATCCCAAGTGCCAGATTGCAGTGTGCCTGCTCACCCCCATCTTCACGGGCCATCGCCGCTTTGACAGCAGCACCCGCGAATGGCACCGGCTCGTGAGCGCACGCATTCACCAAATAGCCCAGACGGCAGACGTCGACCTCATCGACCTCCACACCCCGCTGCATTGCCACCCCGACCTTTTCCCCGACGCGCTCCACCCCGACAGTGCCGGTGCCGCCATTCTGGCCGAGACGGTGAGAGGATACGTCACAGGGAATTATGGCGGCCTCCGTCTGCCGGCCACTTTCAGCGACGGTATGGTCATACAGCGCCATCGCCCCATCGACATTCACGGCACTGCCAACGCCGGAGACGAGGTGAGCATCTCCTTAGGCAAAGCCCGGACCAGAGTGACCACGGCTACCGACGGACGATGGCAGGCCACACTCCCCGAAATGCCGGCTGGAGGGCCTTACACACTCACCGTCAAGACAAAGACCGGCAAAATCACACTGCAAGACATCTGGATCGGTGAAGTGTGGCTTTGCAGCGGTCAAAGCAATATGGCTTTCCCACTCGCAGACTGCACCACGGCCACCCACGATCTTGCTGCAGCCGATACGCTCACGCACGTACATCTATATCATCTGAAACCCGTGGCCTCACCGTCCAATCCGCAGTGGGATGCAGCCACACTCGACGCCGTGACACAACTACGCTATATGCAATCCGCCCGTTGGGAACGGGCCTCGGCCTTGACAGCCAAAGACTTCTCGGCCATTGGCTTCCATGTGGGCCGGCTGCTGGCCGACAGTCTCGGCTGCCACGTGGGCATCATCTGCAATGCCGTGGGCGGTTCGCCGCTTGAAAGTTGGATTGACCGCACCACCCTCGAGACACATCTGCCGGCCATCTATCAGCGCTGGACCGAGACAGACTATTCAATGGATTGGGTGCGCCAAAGGGCCAAAGATCAGATGCGCCAGGCCGCCTCTCCCCGCCAGCGTCATCCCTTCGAACCGTCATATCTCTACGAGGCAGCCATCAAGCCGCTCGAAGGCTATCCCGTGGCCGGAGTGGTGTGGTATCAAGGAGAGTCTAATGCCCATAATGCCGAACTGCATACCCGATTGTTCGACTACTTCCTGGAGAGTTGGCGAAACACATGGGCACAGGCCGACCTTCCCGTCTATACCATACAGCTTTCAAGCATAGGCAGCCGTCCAACGTGGCCTCACTTCCGCGACAGCCAGCGTCGTCTGGCTGAAAACAAACCGGGCGTCTACCTCACGGTGAGCCACGACCTGGGCGACTCTCTCGATGTGCATCCCAAGCAAAAACGAGAGGTGGCTCAGCGCGTGACCAGCGCGATATTGAACCACACTTATGGCCGCACCGACATCTGTCCGTCCGGTCCAGCCTTCAAAAGCTTTGACATCGAGGGCGCTTCGCTCCGTCTCACCTTCGACTACGCCCAAGGGCTTCATGCCGCAGATGGCGACTTGCGGGGCTTTGAGGTGGCCGGCGAGGACGGTTTCTGGCACACGGCCACGGCTGTCATTGACGGTTGCCAGATTGTTGTCTCTTCGGCAGAGGTGCCGCAACCTGTGGCGGTACGTTATGGTTGGCAGCCCTTCACCCGGGCCAATCTTGTCGGCCTCACCGGTCTGCCGGCTTCTACGTTCCGAAGTGAGCGCGGAGAGATATATTGATTTATCCCAAACGTCCTGCACTGACTTTAAATAAGTTGAGGGCGGCTCGGGAATGTCAACCTAAAAAACAAGTTTTTCTTGCCATTCCCGCTCACCTTGCACTAACTTTCGCCTGACGGCGCAAGTTAGGCGGCTCAGGAAAGCAAACCTAAAAACAAGTTTTTGTCTCTGCACTCATTTGCACTAACTTTCGCCTGACGGCGCAAGTTAGGCGGCGGCTCGGGAATGTCAATAAAAACAAGTTTTTCTTGCCATTCCGCTCGCCTTGCACTAACTTTGTCCCACGAAAACACTAATAAATCAAAGATATGGCAAAAAAAGCTCTCTTAATGATCCTCGACGGATGGGGTAACGGTTCGCACGGCAAAGGCGACGTTATCTTCCAGACGCCTACACCCTTTATCGACAGTCTGAACGAAAAATATCCGCACTCGCAACTGCTTGCCTGCGGCGAAAACGTGGGATTGCCCGACGGACAAATGGGTAACTCGGAAGTAGGACACCTCAACATCGGTGCCGGACGCATTGTCTATCAAGACCTTGTAAAAATCAACCATGCCTGTGCAGACGGCTCTATCCTCAATAATCCCGAAATCATCCGTGCCTACGACTACGCCAAACAAAACGGCAAGGGCCTCCACCTCATGGGCCTCACCTCGACCGGCGGCGTGCATTCTTCGCTCGAGCATCTCTTCAAACTCGTAGACATCTCGGCCGAATATGGCATCTCTGACCACACCTATGTGCACTGCTTCATGGACGGCCGCGACACCGACCCCAAAAGCGGCAAAGGCTTCATCCAGGACCTCACCGACCACTGCGCCAAGAGCGGTGCCCACGTGGCCAGCATCATCGGTCGCTTCTATGCTATGGACCGTGACAAACGCTGGAACCGCGTGAAGATTGCCTACGACCAACTCGTCGAGGGCAAGGGACGCGCCGTGACGGATATGGTGGCCGGCGTGCAGAGCTGCTACGACTCTGACAGCGAAGACCACAAAAACACCGACGAATTCATGGAACCGCTCGTCAACGCCAACGTTGACGGACGCATCAAAGAGGGCGACGTGGTCATCTTCTTCAACTACCGCAACGACCGTGCCAAAGAGCTCACCGTCGTGCTCACCCAACAGGACATGCCCGAGGAAGGTATGCACACCATCCCCGGTCTGCAATATTTCTGTATGACCCCCTACGACGCTTCGTTCACCGGCGTCCACATTCTCTTCCCCAAAGAGAACGTCAACAACACACTGGGTGAATACCTGGCCTCAAAGGGTCTCAAACAGCTCCACACGGCCGAGACCGAGAAATATGCCCACGTCACCTTCTTCTTCAACGGCGGACGCGAAACGCCATTCGACGGCGAAGACCGCATCCTCGTGCCCTCGCCCAAAGTGGCCACCTACGACCTCAAACCCGAAATGTCGGCTTTTGAGGTGAAAGACAAACTCGTGGCTGCCATCGGCGAAGAGAAATACGACTTTATCGTGGTGAACTTTGCCAATGGCGACATGGTGGGTCACACGGGCATCTATGAGGCCATCACCAAGGCCGTTGCAGCCGTAGACCAATGTGTGGGTGAGGTGGTAACGGCCGCCAATGCTGCCGGCTATGAGACCATCATCATCGCCGACCACGGCAACGCCGACAATGCCATCAACGAAGACGGCTCGCCCAACACGGCCCACTCGCTCAACCCCGTGCCGTTCATCTATGTGACGGAAAACAAAAATGCCAAGGTCAAAGACGGTGTCCTGGCCGACGTGGCTCCCAGCATCCTCCACATCCTCGGTTTGCCCCAGCCTGCCGAAATGACAGGCAAAGACTTGATCGAAGACTAAAAGCCTCTGGATATTTGCCTCCTGCATAGGGAGACACCTATGATAACCAACCCGATCCGGACGTTACGCGCCGGGCCGGGTTGGTCTTTTTTGTGCCGACAAAGTCAAGGACAAGAAACGTTTTGCATAAACGACACGACGCCAGAATTGAGTTGATCCAATCAATAGGTTGTGGCCGCTTGCCCCAAAACGTAAGGTGCTCAAAATTGAGATTGAACTTGAGATTGGTTTTTGCTATTTGTGTCCGGCTACAAAAGCCCTGAAAGGGCGCAACAGAGCCGTACAAAAAAACATATCCTGTACACCCTGCCCCAAACGGCAGAACAACATCATCCGTCCCTTCATGAAAAATGCGACTTTGCCTTCATTTTCCCTCCCCCCAAATTGTTGCCTTTTTCCCAATCACACAATCACAGCCTCATAACTGCCTGGAAATGTGTCAGATGCTGTGACTGAACGCTTCTGTCACGCCAATCACACCCGACAGGCCTGGTGTAGGAGCAGAAAAGCCAAACAGACCGCGGCCGACGCTTCCGGTTGGTGTCGGAAGCAGGGGGCTGCGGTCTGTCGCTCATCCCGGCGGTTCATCAATTTATGGCATCAACCCTGCGGTTCATCGTGTGGATTTTGTCTTTGTCAAAGCGTTCCGCTGACCTTGGCGGACACGGCTATGTCGCCATCGGTGCGCTCATCTGTCCCTGTCGCTTCTCCCCTTCTCTTGTCGTCGACATTTTCATCGTTGAAGGTGAAACCCACGGTGGGTTTCTTTTTAGGTTTAGTTTCGCCCAGGCTCTTTCTCACCAAAGTATCCACATAGTTTCTTTGATCGATACACGCGTCTAAAACATATTGGAGATAGTAAGACACACCTTCCATGTTCTTCAACAAGAGCAATGGCATATTGGTGCTCACCACATAGTCTGAAGTTTCTGGATCTGTGTTCCAAATCACGGTGGGAGGAAAGTTTCCGTTGGCATTGTTGATGGCTTCAATAATGTCGGGCCATGCAGGGTCGCCAGGCCGGCAAGCAGCCCAGTTAAGATACCACAGCACAGTAAAGGGAGCATTGTTGCGAAAAATAAACGATTGACCTTGATACTTCACAAGGATGTTGTCGCCGTCGATTCCCGGCTGGTAACCCAGGTCTGTGAGGCCCTGCATAATCTGACTGGTCAACTCTTCTTTGGTTTGCGGCCCTGCAAGTGCGGGATTTCCGCCATACGCTTTTCCTTTTTTCTTGTGATTGTTTTTGTAATACAAGGCTGTAACGGCAAACGTCAGCACCATCAATAATACCGTGGGCAGTGCAAACGCAGAAATGGCATAACTCATCATAAGGCGTATTGTTAATAAAATTAAACTCATTTGGTCTCTTCCAATATCTGGGCCCAACCAATGCGACTGTCATTTTGTCAGCCAAAGGCCGGTTCAGAAGGTTTTGATGATTTCTGTTGTGTAAGTTTTACGCTGTAAAATTAGGCATAAAAATTATACTTCCAAATAAAATCGCGTGAAATTTACACCAAAAGTAAATTTTGTTAGTTTCACGACTGATTGGAAGGGGAATGGAGGGGCAATGAAGCCACGCAGACCGTACAAAAAGGGGATTGAGCGTGACAAAAAAGCGCGAATTTTTCACATAAACAATTGGCCGGCGTGCCCAATCGGTGATATTTCGGACCGGAAACGGCCTCAACCGGCTCAAAAGGCTCGTCGCCATTCCGGCAATAAGGACAGAAGCGACTGGCATAAGGACAGGAATTGCTGTCCTTATGCCAATAACAAACTAAAAGCCAACGAAAAAGGCCCACGATGGGGCCTGTATCTTTCTGTTACCTCAAAGATAATCCGGAACGCAGTGAAAACAAAAGACAAATACGGGACACAAAGGTCCAATGCCGTGCGGCCGGAACGTCACAGCAACTCCTCGGGCTCGCCGGCTTCACGGTTGAGCCGATGGGCATAGGCAAAAAACCAGTCTGAGAGCCGGTTGAGCCAGGGCAGGGCTTCGGTGCATCCTGCCGCCACCACACTGCGCTCTGCACGCCGGCAAACAGCACGGCACACATGGGCCTGAGCGGCTGCAACCGTGCCACTGGGCAGGACAAAACCGCCAAGTTCCACGGCAAAAGCGTCGATGGCGCGCTCAAGGGCCTCCACCTCGGCCCCATCGGGGAAATTGGTGGCCTGGTCTATGCCCGAAAGCCGTGCGCCGACGGCAAAAAGGCGGCGCTGTAACTGTCGCATCACCGGGCGCTCTTCTGCAGGCAACTGGGCGGCAAGCAGGCCGATGTGGCTGCTGAGTTCGTCGACATCGCCCACGGCCACGATGCGCGGGTCGGTCTTGGCCACTTTGCCGCCCACAGCCAACGAGGTGATGCCTCCGTCGCCGGTGTGGGTATAGAGCGTGGACGAGAGTTTTCGCTTAGAAGTAGTTGATGACATAATGCTCTTTGTTTAGCCGGGACTCAAAAAAAGCGAGACCGAAATCATAGAGGTCGAAACTCACCCTCACGCGCTCGTCGGCCACCAACCTCTGCCAAGCGGCGCGGTCGGTCTTGTGGCGACCTATGCCGCGCACCACAATCAGGCCGCCGTCTCTCATATGGACCGGCAGGGTCATAACGTCGCCGATGTGGCCCGAGAGCGAACTGACATAGGCGAAATCAAACGCTTCGTCGCACAAGGTCGCGGACGTGAGGCTGTCGACAGCCGTCAGGCGGCAACTGCTGCAGCCCTCGTGCAGATAGCGCAACGTGACGGCGCTCACCGGACCCACCACCACGCCCCTGCCGGCACGCGAATGGTTGATGAGGCGGAAGAGCAGGCGGTCATCTTTTTCGCGAAGGTCGGAGAGACGGGTTTGACGCCAGGTGTGCAATGGGGCATAGGCGTAGTATTCGCCAGACTCATAGATCACGCCTCTCACCAGATTGAACGCAAAAGGCGAATGGATGCCGTAGCCCCGGCGGTGGCGGAAACGGACCACCCATCGGGCAAGGCGGCAAAGGCTGACGAGGGGTTGAAACATAGACAATGAAGATGAAACTGCCGACGAATATAGCATTTTATCTCAGAAAAGGCAACACGAAGCGACAGACGAATGGTGTCACGACAGGTCGGCGGAATGGTCGCGACGGTTGCGGGGAAAATATTTGAGCACTTGCTCACGCAAAAACGGGTTGGCCAGATGCATGTAAATGTCAGTGGTGGCGATGGTTTCGTGGCCAAGCAACTGCTGGATGACACGCAGGTTGGCACCGCCTTCGAGCAGGTGGGTGGCAAAGGTGTGGCGCAGGGTGTGGGGACTGATGTCGCCCTGTATGCCGGCCAAGGCTGCGTATTGGCGCAGATTGTGAAACACAGTGATGCGCGACAGATGCCGGCGTCGGGCAGCACTGATAAAGACATAGTCTTCTTCGCCGGGCTTGGGGTCAATCCCATGGCGCTCCAACGCCCAGAGGTCGAGTTCGTGAGCCGCACGGTCTGACAAGGGCACAAGCCGCTCTTTCGAGCCTTTGCCCACCACACGGACATAACCCTCGGCCTTGAACACACAACTGAGGCGCAACTCACAGAGTTCGCTCACACGCAGGCCACAACTGTAGAGCATCTCTATCATGGCGCGGTCGCGGCGGCCTTCGGGCTTGCTCAGGTCGATGGCGGCGATGAGGGCGTCGACTTCTTCGACAGACAACACACGGGGCAGGTGACGGCCGAATGACGGGGTGCGCAAGAGCTCGGTGGGGTCGCTGTCCAAACGGCCGTCGAGCACAAGAAAATGAAAAAACGACCGCAACGACGACACGGCCCTGCAAATGGAACGCTCGCCAATGCCCAAATCAGAGAGCAACACCATGAAGCGGTGGAAATGGTCGAGCGTCAAGTCGGAAAGGACCAAAGACTCATCGGCGACATAGTCCAAAAAACGCGCCACATCGCGCACATAGGCCTCGCGGGTGTTGGCCGAAAGACTGCGTTCCAGCATCAGATAGGCTGCGTAGGAGTCGGTGAGGGCGGTGGTGGACATTTATATTATTATATAAGGTGTGGGAGGGAGGGGGAAGAGCAAGTCAATTATTACAAGTTTATTTGACTTTGCTCCAGGCTTGCACTAACTTTTGCTGTACGGCGCAAGTTAGGCGGCACTGGGCAAAGCCAAATTAAAACAAGTTTTCTTGTCTCTGCACTCATTTGCACTAACTTTCGCCTGACGGCGCAAGTTAGGCTGCGCCTCGGCAAAGCCAAATTAAAACAAGTTTTCTTGTCTCTGCACTCATTTGCACTAACTTTCGCCTGACGGCGCAAGTTAGGCTGCGCCTCGGCAAAGCCAAATTAAAACAAGTTTTATTTGTCTTTGCTCTCGGCTTGCACTAACTTTGCAAAAAGATAATAACGACACAAAGTTAAGGAAATCTTCTATCCCATCTGCTACACGCCATGAAGATATTAATAATGAACGGTCCCAACCTCAATCTGCTGGGACAAAGAGAACCCGGGATTTATGGTTCGGGCACAATGGACGACTGCCTCAACGCCTTGCGCGCACTCCATCCCAGAGTGGAAATCGTCTACTACCAAAGCAACATCGAGGGCGAACTCATCAACCGCCTTCAGGCAGCCATGAACGAACACATCGACGGCGTGGTGCTCAACGCTGGCGCCTACACCCACACGTCCATAGCCCTGCACGATGCCATACGCTCCGTCAACTTCCCCGTCATAGAAGTGCACATCTCCAACGTGCACCAAAGAGAAGATTTCCGCCACCAATCCATGATTTCGCCGGCCTGCAAAGGCGTCATCTGCGGTTTCGGACTCAACTCCTACCGCCTCGGCGTGGAGGCCATTATGTATGCCCGACAAGAAGACTAAGACCCGACACAACAAACTAAACCCATGTACAAGAAAACCAAAATCGTAGCCACCATCTCAGACGCCCGCTGCGACATCGGCCTGTTGCGCTCACTCTATGAAGAGGGCATGAACGTGGTGCGCCTCAACACCGCCCACCAAGGTCCGGAGGGCATGCGCCGCGTCATCAACAACGTGCGCGAAGTGTCAAGCCGCATCGCCGTACTGATAGACACTAAGGGGCCGGAAGTGCGCACCACACGCACCGAGCGCCCCATCGAACTGCAACGCGGCGAACTCGTCGAAATCATCGCCAATCCCGACGCCGTCACCACACCAAACCAAATCTCGGTGACCTATGGCGGATTTGTCAACGACGTACCCGTGGGCGCCCATGTCTTGATTGACGACGGCGAAGTGGGGCTTTTTGTCGAAGAAAAAACCAACAACGCACTGATATGCCGCGTCGAAAACGACGCCACACTGGGCTCACGCAAGAGTGTGAACGTGCCCGGCGTGCGCATCAACCTGCCGGCACTCACCGAGCGAGACAAAACCAACATCACCTTTGCCATCGAAGCCGACGTGGCCTTTATCGCCCACTCCTTCGTCAGATCTAAAGAAGACGTGGCCGCCGTGAGACAAATGCTCGACGAGGCCGGAAGCGACATACGCATCATTGCCAAAATCGAAAACCAGGAAGGCGTAGACCACATTGACGAGATACTCGAAGCGGCCGACGGCATCATGGTGGCACGTGGCGACCTCGGCATCGAAGTGGCACAAGAACGCATTCCCGGCATACAGCGCCGACTGGTCAACAAAGCCATACGCGCACACAAACCGGTCATTGTGGCCACGCAGATGCTGCAAAGCATGATCAAGAACCCACGCCCCACCCGCACCGAGGTGACCGACATTGCCAACGCCGTCTATTCGCACGCCGACGCCCTGATGCTCTCCGGCGAGACGGCTTATGGCGACTATCCGGTCGAAGCCGTGCGCGTGATGGCCACAGTGGCCGCGCAAGCCGAAAACGACACCTTCGACGACCTGCCCGAGGTGGACGTGCCGCTGCCCAAACACCCCGACGTGACCGAGTTTTTCGCCAAAGAGGCCGTTATGGCCACCCACCGTATGCGCCTCAAAGCCATCATTACCGACAGTTTCACCGGTCGCACCGCCCGATATGTGTCGTCCTATCGCGGACGCTGTGCTGTCCTGGCCATTTGCTATAAAGCCAAGACCGTGCGGCACCTGGCCTTGTCTTATGGCGTCTACGCGCTCTATATGCCTATGAAGAGCTACGGCCACGAGTTTCTCCTCGCCGCGCTGCGCCGCCTCATCAAAGACGGTGTCGTGGGACTCGATGACCGCATCTGCTATCTCGGGTCGCAACGCAAGGAGCAAAGCACCTCGTTCATGGAAATGAACATCGTGGGCGAACTCTTCAAGGAAGAGGGTGTCGAAACGCCGCTACAATCGGCCGGCACACACTAAACTGCCTCACAGCCATACCCCTTAGTTCCCACCAATGCCTTCATATCTCAAAACCAACCGGCACCAAGAGAGCCAAATCGTCGACGCACGCGAACGTGCCCAGCGCCTTGACGACTACATGACGGCCCACTCGTCGAAAGAAGACGACTATATGGCACGGCTCTATCGCGCCACACAGACCCACCTGCTCCGCCCCCGTATGGCATCGGGACACCTTCAAGGCTTGCTGCTGCGTATGCTGACACAGATGATCAAGCCGCGCATCGTGGTGGAAATAGGTACCTACTCGGGCTATTCGGCACTCAGCATAGCTGCCGGTATGGACGAGGGCGGCGTCATCTATTCGTTTGAAATCAACGACGAACAAGAAGATTTCACCAGACCTTGGCTCGAGGGCTCACCCTATCCCGCCAAAGTGGAAATGATAATCGGCAACGCGCTCGACCTGCTCCCGCCGATGGACATCAAGGCCGACATGGCTTTCATCGACGGCGACAAAAGACAATATGCCAACTACTACACGCTGATTATGTCGAAGCTCAAAACAGGCGGCTGGCTGCTGGCCGACAACACGCTCTGGGACGGCCATGTGACAGACCCTGACTACGACGGCGACGCTCAGACAAAGGGCATCAAGGCATTCAATGACCTCGTGGCCGCCGACCCGAAAGCCGAGAAAGTCATCATCCCCCTGCGAGACGGCCTCACCCTCATCAGGAAGACAAGCGACTGAATTTGATCAATAACCCTAACCTTCACATCACTCCACAACACTTTTATATGGAAACAACAAGACAACAAAAGATACAACGCCTCATCCAGAAAGAACTGGGCGAAATCTTCCAACGCCAGACGCAGGCCATGGGCGGCGTGCTCGTGTCGGTCAGTGCCGTACGCATCAGTCCAGACCTCAGCGTGTGCCGCGGCTATCTGAGCGTGTTCCCCTCTGAACGGGCCTCGGACATCGTGGACAACATCAACAAGAACGTGCGCCAGTTGCGCTACGAACTGGGCCGCCGACTGGGCCAACAACTCCGCATCATCCCCGAGTTTACATTCTATGTAGACGACTCGCTCGACTATATCGACCACATTGACGAGCTTCTGAAAAAATAACATGCGCTTCCCGTTTTTTGTCGCCCGGCGTTATCTGTTTTCCAAAAAGAGCCACAACGCCATCAACATTATTTCTGCCATCTCGGCCTTAGGCATAGCCGTGGCCACGATGGCATTGGTCTGCGTATTGTCAGTATTCAACGGTTTCCGTGAACTGATCGGCGGCCTCTATTCCACCTTCGACCCGCAGATTGAAATAACGCCGGCCAAAGGGAAGCTTATGCCTGCCAATCACCCGAAGCTCCAAAAAATCAAGGGCATAGAGGCTGTAGCCGACGCCTCGGCAACTTATCAGGAACAGGCCCTCATCTTGTTTGTCGGCAATCCGGTGGTGGTGACGGTGAAAGGCGTGGACGACCATTTTGCCAGCGTCACAGGGCTCGACAGCATTGTGTACGGACCGAGTGGCCAGCACGAACACACTCCCGCACTCAGTGCCGCGGGAGTGCATTATGCCATCCCGGGTTTCGGACTCGCCACCAAAATGGGACTTGACTTTGACCAAATACAGATCTGCGCGCCTCGTCGGGGTGAGCGCATCAATCTGGCGGCGCCTCAGGAGAGTTTCAACGTGGACTTTGTCTTTTCTTCAAAAAAATACTTTCAGGTCAACCAGCGCAGCTATGACGAAGACTTTCTGCTGACCTCGTTGGCGTTTGCCCAAAACTTGTTTGAACACCCGGGCGAAATAAGTGCACTGGAACTGAAGCTTAAGCCCGGTGCCGACGAAATGGCGGTGATGAAAGAGATAGAAGCCTTGTCAGACGGAGAGTTTGTGGTGAAAGACCGCATGATGCAGCACGAAGAAATGTTTCGCGTAATGAAAATCGAGAAACTCATGGCTTGGATATTCCTGACGTTTATTGTCGTGGTGGCCTGCTTCAATCTCATCGGTTCGGTCTCTATGCTCATCATTGACAAACAAGCCAACATGGACACCCTCCATGCCTTGGGACTCACCCTGAAAGACACCACACGCATCTTTCTCATAGAGAGCCGCCTCATTACCCTTATCGGTGCTACGCTTGGCATAGGTCTGGGTCTGCTGGCCTGCTGGCTGCAACAGCGGTATGGCTTTATCAGCCTGGGCGGCGCGGGCAACAACTTCATTGTCAACGCCTATCCCGTGAGCGTCCACGCCACCGACATTGTGCTCACCTTCGTGTCGGTCATCGTTGCCGGCAGCCTGACGGTGTGGTATCCGGTCAGACTGCTTTGTCGACGGATGTTCTGAACAGCCGGTGCCACAGGTCTCGCGGCATCACCTTGAGCAAGTTGCGCAAGATTTTGACATCACGCTGCCAGAGGTTGGGCTTGTCGAGGGCATAGCGCACTTTGGCGTCGAAACGGCTGCAACCGGCGAGTGCCTCGACAATGCGGGGCGGGAATGTCTCACGAAGCATGCGCTGTCGCTCTTCTTCATAGCGTCCGTCGCGTCCCGATTGTGCCGAGAGGCCGTTGGTGTCGAAGTGTGCCACGACAAAGTCGAGCCGCTCATAAGAGCGGTTGTTGACGAGAAACTCCACGACCATCTGCTCCCAGTCGGCAATCACCTTGAATTGCTCGTTGTAGCCTCGGGCCTTAAGCAAGGCACTGCGGATAAAGGCTGCCTGATGGGAGAGCGGCTGCACCACCAGAGAGCAAGCCGAGATGCGGTGCGGTGCCTTGATGAAACGGGCGTGGGGCTTAAGGTTCTGCTGGTGGCCGATATAGAAGTCTTTGCCGTCAAGTTGTATCGCCACACGCTCCAGCACATCGGGGGCCGCAAAACAGTCGCCGGCGTTCATGAAATTAAGATAGTCGCCGCTGGCCACCTTGATGCCCTTGTTCATGGCGTTGAAGATGCCGCCGTCGGGCTCGCTCACGCCGTAGGCCAACTTGTCGGCATATTGCTCCATCACCTCGACACTGCCATCGCTGCTTCCGCCGTCGATGACGATATATTCAAAATCCACGCCGAGGCGGGCCGTTTGCGACAAGACCGACTCCATCGTTCTGGCCAGACCGTCGCGGTCGTTGTAGTTTATCGTAATGACACTTATCTTCATATTCAGACAATCAGAGTGAACTGTCTGCAAAAATAAGCAATTTAACGCACATCTCACAATCTTGCCGTCGTTTGCGCCGAATGACGGGTCAAACGGCGGATTTCATCCAGTTATATTTTTCGTAATCCCCACCCTTATGCCCACCGACCTCCAAACCCTCAAAACCGACCGCCTGCGCCTCATCATCATAGGTGTCATCGCGCTGGTGGTTTTCTTGGGCGACAGTCCCTTTGCCACTCGCGGCGAGCCGCGTGAAGCCGTCGTGG
Source organism: Alloprevotella sp. (assembly GCA_045124135.1). Taxonomy (GTDB): domain Bacteria; phylum Bacteroidota; class Bacteroidia; order Bacteroidales; family Bacteroidaceae; genus Alloprevotella. The sequence goes on along the minus strand of JBGVLE010000031.1, from coordinate 31,029 downwards.
CCATGTCTATGCTGAACGACGGCAACTGGATTTTGCCTGTCAACAACGGCGACGAAATCGCCTTCAAGCCACCTTTGCTGCACTGGCTCGTGGCGGCTTTTTCGTGGATTTCGGGCAGTGTGAGCGAACTGACGTCACGCTTGCCGTCGGCCTTGGCCGGCCTGGCCATGGTGGTGTCGACGTTTGTGTTTTTCGGTCGCCGCGGCGACCGGCGTACGGCTCTGTTGGCCGCCATGATATGCCTCACCTGCTTTGAGGTGCACCGCGACGCCATGACCTGCCGTGTCGATATGCTGTTGGCGGCACTCACCGTCATGGCCCTCTATGCGCTTTATGCCTGGGGCGAGCGCGCCCATCGGGGCATCCCTTGGGCGCCCACGCTCTGTCTGGCCGGGGCGGCGCTGACCAAAGGACCGGTGGGCATTGTGTTGCCGTGTGGCGTCTATGCGCTGTTTTTGCTATGGCGCGATGCTCGCCGTGCCTGGCGGGTGTGGCTCCGGCTGGCGGGTGTGGCGTTGCTGGCCCTGCTGCCCTTGACGGCGTGGTATGTGGCCGCCTATATGCAACCCCATGGTGGCGACCGCTTCCTGCGACTCATCTATGAAGAAAACGTGTTGCGCTTCACCGGCCAGATGACCTATGCCTCCCACATCAACCCGTGGCCCTACAACGTGGTGATGATAGTGGCCGGTATGTTGCCCTTCACCCTCCTGCTGCCGGTGTCGGCGTGGCTTCTGCCCAAGGCCTTCAAAGGTGTGGGCCAGAGAGGGTTCCATCCGCTGCGGTGGCTCCACAGCCTGTCTCCCCTCACGCTGTTTGCCCTCACGTCGGCGGTAGTGATTTTTGTGTTCTATTGCATTCCGGCGAGCAAGCGCGGCGTCTATCTCCTGCCGCTCTATCCCTTCCTGGCGTGGTTCACGGCGAGGTTCATGCTTTGGCTCGACGCCAGCCACCACCGCACGCTGAGCGTGTGGAGCCGTTTTGTGGGCGGTCTGACGCTGCTGCTCGCACTCTGCTTCATTGGCGTGAAGTGTGGATGGGTGACGGGCGAAATGCTCTTCAGCGGCAAACACGCTGCGCAGAACATAGCCTTTGTGAGCTCGCTGGCCGATGTGCCGTGGGGGTTCTGGAGCGTGGTGTTGACCCTGAGCGCCGTTCTGGCTGGCCTGCGCACACTGTTCAAGCCTATGGGTGGTGAAGTGCGGCTTGCCGTGGTGAGCCTTTTTGTGGTATGGCTCAACTACGACGCCATTTACAAGCCGGCCGTGATGACCGTACAGACCGACAAGGCCGTGGCAGCCGAGGTGGCCAGACGGGCCACGGCAGGCACCATCTATTCGTTCCGCACCGACGTGCTGGAGGCCAACCGCATGCACCCTTTCACCATCAACTTCTATCTGGGCGACCGCATCATCCCCATAGACAAGGCCCCGTCGGCCCCGGCCGAGGGCTATCTCGTGACGGGCAACGACGAAATCGACGCTTTCTTGAAAGCCTATCCGGCCTACGAGGCCCATCTGGTCTACGACAGCCACCACCGCTCGTGTGACGACCGCAAAGTGGTGAAACTCTATCGTTTTGCGGCCAGGCCCACGCCAAAGCCGGCAGTTCAAGAACAACAAAAATGACTTTCGGCCTGCAGGTTTTGCCTAAAAACCACTAACTTCGCAGACAGACAAAACAACAACAACCCCATAAACACAACACATTATGCTCAACAAAAAAATCGAAGAGGCGCTCAACGCCCAGATCAATGCCGAAATGTGGTCGGCCTATCTTTATCTGTCCATGGCAGCCCATTGCCACGCTGCCGGCTATAACGGCATGGCCAACTGGTTTGAGGTGCAATTCAACGAAGAGCAAGACCATGCCCGCATTTTCTACAACTACATCGTGCAGCGTGGCGGCAAGGTGACGCTCAAAGCCATCGACGCCGTGCCTACGTCGTGGAAGAGCATTCTCGACGTGTTTGAAAGCACCCTCCAGCACGAGCAAAAAGTCACCTCGCTCATAAACAACCTTATGGCTCTGGCCGTAGAAGAGAAAGACTTCGCCACACAGAGCATGCTCAAATGGTTCATCGACGAGCAGGTGGAGGAAGAAGACAACGCACAAACCATCATCGACAACATCCGCATGATTGGCGACAACGGCTACGGCCTCTTCATGCTCGACAAAGAACTGGGCGCACGCACCTATACCCAAGCCTCGCCGCTGAGCAGTTCTGAGGCCTGATGCCGCGGCACGGATTTGTGACAAGATACCCGCTTAGCGTGACATTTTTTATCTGAAAAACATCCCGATGCCTCAAAGTCGCCACAACACGGCTTGAAAAACCGGCCGAAACCGACAGGCGACAAGCGCAAAAAGGAACACTACGTCCCGGAATAGGGACAGGAAAAACGGGGTTACTGCCAGTAATTTCTGTCAGTAACCCCGTAATGCGTCCATAACCCACAAAAAAGGCCGCCGGCGGCGGTCCCTCTCCCATCCTGCCTCAAATATAACGCCCAACCCGCCACAGGAAAAAGACAAAACCGACAGACGGCTACAGACGGCACCGACACGGCAGAAAAGGCCATTTCGGCGTCAAAGTAGGGGGTTGTCTTATTTTAACCGCGTTTTGGCACAAAAAGAGGCCACCGCTTGCCGCTACAAGGTTTTTTGCATACTTTTGCCTTGTGATGAGCACACAAACCTTAAATCTCGAAAAACTGGTCAGCGTTCTGCCTCCCATCACCCTCGAAGAGATGTCGAGCATCAAGCTGATGAACCGCACCGACACGAAGTTTGTCACCAACATTGACACACTCAAGAAGTTGCTGGTGCTGGTTCGTGGCAGCTATTTCGCCCAAGAAACAGCCGGACACCGCATCAGCCCCTACCGCACAGTGTATTGGGACGGCGTGAAAGAGCACGAGATGTTCCGCACCCACCAATGCGGCCATTCGCCACGCATAAAAGTGCGCGCACGCACCTATATGGACTCCGGCCACTCGTTTCTCGAAGTGAAGAAAAAGAACAACCACGGCCGCACCCACAAGAAACGCGTGGCCGTGCCGTCAATAGAAGCCGTGATGAAAGAGGGCGCCGGCGAAGAGTTCCTCAAAGAGCGCACCGGATACACCTGGAGCGACCTCATGCCCACAGTGGGCAACCGCTTCAACCGCATCACGCTCGTCAACAATGCACACACCGAGCGCCTCACCATAGACTTCGACCTGCAATTCCACAATTTCGAAACCGACAAAGACGCCCAGATGCCCGACGCCGTCATCATCGAACTCAAACGCGACGGACGGGTCACCTCACCCATATTGCCCATGCTGCGCCAACTGCGCATCAAACCGGCAGGCTTCAGCAAATACTGCATCGGCACAGTCGTGACCAACAACGAGATACGCGTCAACCGATTCAAACTGCGTCTGCGCAAAATCTCCAAACGCTGTGCCCTGCCGGCAGAGGCCTGACGCCGAAAGGGCCGCCAACCCTTTCGTCCACACCATTTTTCAGAAAAACACTTAAAAAAACCGATACTGTCACACATTATGACTTTCTTTTCCGACCTCTTTCAGCACAACTTCTGCGACCTTGAAGGTCTTGTGGAAATGTCCACGCGCTTTGTCTTCAATCTGCTCATCGTCTGGGGCATCGTGCACTTCTTCTATTATCCCAAAGGCCGCCGGCGCGATTATTATTTCACCTTCCTGCTGCTCTCGGTGAGCATCTTCATGCTCATTTACCTGATGGACGGCTCCAACCTGCAGATTGGCGCAGCCCTGGGTCTGTTTGCCGTGTTCGGCATCATCCGCTACCGCACCGAGAGCGTGCCCATCCGCGAAATGACCTATCTGTTTTTCCTCGTGGCCCTTTCGGTGCTCAACGGCACCAAAGCCGACCTCAGCCTCGTGGAACGACTCATTGCCAACGGCTTGCTCGTGGCCACGGTATGGGTGTCGGAAAACTACCTGCTCGTGAGCAAGGTGGGCTGCAAGTTTGTGCGCTACGACAATATTGACCTCATCATTCCCGAACGATACGACGAACTCAAGGCCGACCTCGAAAAACGCCTCGGCATAGAAATCGTGCGCGTGGAAGTGGGCGCCGTCGACTTCCTCACCGACATGACGATGCTCCGCGTCTACTACAAAGACTCCGTCGGGGCCATCAAACCCGTAGACCGCATGATCAAACTGCCCAAAGAAGAGGTGTAACTCCACCAAAGACCCAACAACCTTTACCCTCTTTCTCCCCAATCCATCTCCGTACCTATGTGCAGACCCTACAGCACCCCACAGGGCCACGCCCTCACCACACGCCTGCGTCACGGCCTCATCGCCCTGGCCGCCGCAGCCACGTTCAGTCCCGCCGCGGCCCAATTTGGCGACGACTTCGGCATCTGGACCGACATCAGCGCCGAAAAGAAAATCAACAAGCAGTTCTCGGTGGAAGGCGGCGTAGGCTTCCGTGCCGAAAACGACCTGACCAGTTTCACCCGCTGGGACGTGTCGCTCGGCTTGGGCTACAAACCCATCAAAGGCCTGAAACTCTCGGCCGGCTACACCTATATGTACGACCGCTCCCTCCAAGAAGTGAAAGAACGCTACAACAGCCGAGGCAACATCAACGGCTACAACGTGGACCACGGCTATTGGCGGTCGAAACACCGCGGATGGTTTGACGTGACGGGCAAAGTGGGCTTCGGCCGCTTCTCGGTGAGCCTGCGCGAACGCTACCAATACACCCACACTATGGCCACAGAGACCATGCGCGACAAATACCGCGACCCGGTACAGCCTGGCTATAGCGGCGAACGTTATCCTATGGGCGGTATGGAATTTATGACCTTCCGTCAAGAGATGGACCATAAGGGCCACAAGAACGCCCACTATCTGCGCTCTCGCCTGCTGGTGAGCTATAACGTTCGCGGTGTGCCCCTCGAGCCTTTCGTGTCTTACGAACTCTCCAACTCGCTCACCGACGGTTTCTCTCTCGACAAACGCCGTTTCTCGGTGGGTGCCGACTACAAAATCAAGAAGAAATACAAAATCTCGCTGGCTTATCTCTATCAGAACGGTGCCGACGACGACTCGGCCGACGACATCCATGTGATTGACCTCGGCTTCAAAGTTGAGTTTTGAGAGTTAAGGAGACAAAAAGTCTAAGAGACTAAGAGAGGCCACGCCGGCCTGAAGGCCGGTACCTCCCAAACAAAACGCAAGACTATTCACACTTAAATCCCATGATCATGAAAAGAATGCTACTCACCTTTTCAGCATTGATGCTTGGTGCCGGTGCCATGATGGCCGACGGCACCGACTATCTCACATTCCGTCAAGCCGATGGAAGCGAAATCAGCATACCCTCTGCCAGCCTGAAAATCACGTTTGCCGACGGCCAACTCGTGGCAAAGGCAACCGGTCAGGCAGACTTGAGCTTCCCTGTAGCCACTCTGCAGTCGATGTTCTTCTCTGCCACACCCACCTCAATCGCCACACCGCTGAAGGCTACCGACATCACCGAAGTCTACGCTATCGACGGCCGCCTCTTCAACGCTCCCGGCAGCCAGGTGCAGATTGTCAAAACCACCAACGGCCAATACATTAAAACCATCAAGCGATGAAACGTCTCTTCCTTGCCTGCGTCTGTGCCTTTTTGGCAGCCTTTGCAGCCCAAGCACAGACCATGAAAATCCATATGAGTAACCTGACGGTAGCCGTACCGGCCGCAGAAACAGGCGAAATGACTTTTACCGACGGCCAGACGCTCAGCATTGCCGGAACGGAATATGCCATTGAAGACATTGACAGCATCACGGTAAGCCCCGAGTCTGTCACGCCCCGCTCTCTCGAAGTGGTTTGGAGCGAAAACGTAGTCTTCGTCACCGTCACGTCCGACATTGTCGATAAACTGGAAGGCGACATCGACAACAGCCACGTCCGCTTCGTAGCAGACTCGCTCTATCAGAAAGAAATCACCTACATCCTCTCCGGCTCGTCATCAAACGGCAGCTTCACGATGGACGGCGATTTCAAGACGGCAGTCGTGCTCAACAACCTCACACTGACCAACCCCAACGGTCCGGCCATTGACATCGAAAACGGCAAACGCATTGGCGTCAACATCCCCACAGGCACCACCACGACCCTCTCCGACGGCGCCGGATTGCTCCACAAAGCGTGCTTCTTCATCAACGGCCACGCCGAGTTCAGCGGTGGCGGCACGCTCAACCTCGTGGGCAACACACGCCACGCCTATGCTTCAGACGAATACACCACACTCGAAGCCGACTTCGGCAACCTCAATGTGACGTCGGCCGTGAGCGACGGTCTGCACATCGAGCAATATTTCAAGATGAAAGGCGGCACGGTCAACATCAGCGGCACCAGTGGCGACGGCGTTGACGTGTCCATCACCAAAGACTCGCTCGACATCAACAACGGCCAAGTCTTCATCAACGGCGGCAGCCTCACCATCAACGTGGCCGCAGAAGACGTGAAAGGCCTCAAGTGTGACAGTATGATGACCATCAGCGGCGGCGCCATCCAAATGACCGTATCGGGCAACGGCAGCAAGGGCATCAGCACCGGCACCGACCTCATCATCAGCCAGCCCGGCACCGTGGCCACCTCTGTCAACATGACCGTCACCGGCACCACCTATATGCCCGGCGACGCCACGCTCGAGTCGAAATGCCGCGGCATCAAGGTGAAAGGCAACTTCACCTTCGACGGCGGCAACATCAGCATCTCAGCCACCGGCGCCAAGAGCAAAGCCATCAGTGTGGACGGCGACTACACCTACGTGAGCGGCAGCATCAACTGCGCCGTAGACGCCGCCAACACCATATAATCTGATTGCCTGCACAGAGCCATCACCACCCATCGTCAGGGCCGTATCTCGAGATGCGGCCCTGATTTTTTTAACAAATAAGCGTGATTGGACTGACCGAGTGTGACTGAAACGGCCAATCACAACAACGCGCTAATAATCAGACGAGTAGAGGCTGTGTGACTGGGTGATTGGAGAAAAGGTGGAAATTTGCGTATAAGAGAAAAGCCAAAAAACTGCCGGCGAAACAGGCTTAAATGGATTATTTTGACGAATTTCGCCACAAAGAGAATATTTTGTTTTAAGAAATCAAATAATACACATACGATAAACTCCAAATCTTTCACACTTATGAAAAAACTGCTTTATCATCTCGGTCTGTGCCTCTCGGTCATCATCCTGACCACGGCCTGCGGCAGCAACCGCCTTTCCGAACTGCTCGAACACGTGCCGGCCGATGCCGACTTCGTCATGACCGGCGACATCAAAACCATCCTTGAGTCGGCCGGTGGCAAGGCTGAAGGCTCGGAAGTCAGGATGCCTGACTATTTCGGCGAAATGCAGAGCGACAGAGAAGCCCGGGAAATGGAAGAAGACCAGCGATGGATCAAAAACAGCGGCATCGACGTGACGTCGTGTGCCATGGTCATCCACAAATACCAAGACCGCTACCCCGTCATCGTCTTCGCCATTGCCGACAAAGACAAACTCAAGAAGGCCCTCGAGGTGGAAGGCTTCAAGGAAAAAGACGAGGTTGACGACGTTGACATCTATGTCAAAAAGGACGAGGGCTACAGCAGTTACACCCGCCAAAGCTACGTGGCCATAGACGGTGGCTATGGCTATTGGATTGGCGAAGTGTGGAGCGACGACGCCAAGGGTATGAAAATGATAAAACAATACCTCCTCAGTCTGTCCAACCGCCCGATGGCCGACACCGACATGGCCGACTACGTCTGCGACGGCAAGGCGGCCGGCATGATTGCGAAATTGCCGAGCGAACTGCGCCGTGAGATGGCCAAAGCGGGAGTGCCCGAAGAGATGGCCAACCTCTATTCCGGCTATGTCTGCCTGAACGCTAAGATTGATGGCGATGAGGCCGAAGCCCGATTGAAACTCTTCGACGAAAACGGCAAAGCCAAAACAACCGAAGACTGGGGCAAGATGATGGACATGAAAGCCAAGATTGATCCCGAAGCCCTGGCCTATATGAGTCCCGAAGAGTGTCTGGTCTATGCCGTCTCAGTGAAAAATATGGATTGGGACAAATATATGGCCCAATTCGCCTCGGCTGCCCGTCTCTCACGCCAAGACAAAAGCGTCTTGACCATTATAAAGTCATATCTGGAAAAGTTTGACGGCACACTGGCCATAGGCGTAGGTCTGAAAAACGGCAAGGCTTCGGTCGAGGCCATTGACAAGGGCGAAGAGGTGTTGAACCATCTGCCCGTCACCATCGTGGCACAGACCAAGGAGGGCAAAGCCGCCTCACTGATCAAAGACGTGAAATCTCTGCTCGGCAACCAAAACGAAATCTTCTACACATCGACTTCAAACGGCTTGAGACTCAACCTGCCCAAAAACATAGGCACGGTGTGGTTTGAAGCCAAAGACAATATGCTCATTCTCTCTTCGCTTCCCGTCAAGAAAGGCAGCAATCCCGTGGCTGAGCACGTCAACTTCCAGGACTACATCTTCGCCGCAGCCCTGCATCTGGGCAAAGACAATCCCCTCATGCGCGACCTCGACGCGAAGAGCGACCTCACCGCCACCTTGGCCTTCGACGCCGAAGCGGGTGAAGCCGTACTGAAACTCAAGATGACAGGCGACGGCGAGGCCGGACTGATAGAGCGCTTTTTGCGCAGCGTCATCGGCATGGGCAAGAAATACGAACAAATGAGAGAAGAACGCCGGCAGCAATACTACGAAGACTATATGGCCGCCGACACTTTGCCCTATGAGCCCGAACCCGATTGTTATTATGAAGAAGACAGCGTAGCCGTCGACTGATTATGCCTAATCCCATATTCCACATCAGCCTCAGCCGTCTCCTCCCCCAAGTGTTTCGGGGGATGGAGGCGGCCGAGCGCATACGGCAGTCGGACGTGTGGCTTGAAGACGACGTCACTCTCAGTCGCGGTTGCCGGCTGTGTGTCCAGGCCGAGTCGGGCTGTGGCAAATCGTCGCTGCTCAGTTTCATCTACGGCAACAGGGACGACTACGACGGCCAGATCTGCTTTGACGGTCAAGACATACGCGGCCTCGACACCGCCGCCTGGTGTGAGATACGCCGCCGTCACTTGGCTCTCTTGCCACAAGAGATGCGCCTTTTCCCAGAGCTCACCGTGATGCAGAACCTCAGACTCAAAAACCAACTCACCCGCCACAAGACCGAGGCCGAAATGCTCACCCTTCTCGACCGTCTTGGCATAGCCGACAAGGCCAACGAGCCCGTGGGCCGACTGAGCATAGGCCAGCAACAGCGTGTGGCCATTGTCAGAGCAGTCTGTCAACCTTTCGACTTTATCTTGCTCGACGAACCCGTGAGTCATCTCGACCGCAAAAACAATCTCATCGTAGCCGAAATTGTGACCGAAGAAGCGGCCCGGACCGGTGCCGGCATCGTGTCTACCTCCGTCGGCCACGGCTTGCTGCTCGACGGCGCCCAAACCATTTGTTTGTAACATAAGGAGACCAAGAGACCAAGAGAAAAAGATGGAAAGAACGTTTGAGAATCTCTTCATTTGGCAAGAAACACGAGTACTAATTAATTACATATACCATATGATGTCTAATTGCAGAGACTATGGGTTTAAAGAACAGATGCAAAGAGCTGCAGTGAGTATAATGAACAATATTGCCGAAGGATTTGAGTCTGGAACTGATGCTGAATTCTTGTATTTTCTCAATATCTCAAGAGGCAGTTGCGCAGAAGCTCGCTCTATGCTCTACCTATGTGAAGACCTTGGATGTTGTACAACACAAGAACGTGAGCAAACTCAATCGCAACTGCGTAAAATTACTGCAGGGATAGTTAAGCTTTCAGGTTCTATTTCCAAGAAAAGTTCTTAATCTCTTTGACTCTTTAGAGACTAAAAGTTGGCTTGGCCGCTCAACGCTCTTTGTCTCTTCGACTCTTTGACTCTTTGACTCATAATAAAATCGCCATGCAATACGACAAAACCGTCTGGCAACTTTTGCGCAAGAACATCTCTACCGGCCAAATGCTGGGCTATGCCCTGGCCAACGTGGTGGGACTCTCGGTGGTGCTCATCGGCCTGCTCTTCTACGGCGACAGCCAACACGACAACGCTGCTGCCGACCGGTATTTCTCACAAGACTATGTCGTGCTGTCCAAGAAGGTGGAAGGCATCGGTTTCACCGCCCAGACCTTCACCGACGAAGAGATTGACCAGCTCGAGCAGCAGCCCTGGGTCAAGAAAGTGGGACGCTTCACCGCGTCGCAGTTTGCCGCCAAAGGTTCGGTCATTATCGGCGGCAAAGAGCTGTCTACCTATCTCTTTGTGGAGTCGGTGCCCGACGAATTTTTCGACATCAAGCCCCGCGATTGGCACTTCAAGCCCGGCGACCGCCGTGTGCCCGTAGTTGTGAACAAAGACTATCTCACCCTCTATAACTACGGCTTTGCCATCCCGCAAGGACTGCCCCAACTGAGCGAAGAGATCATCGGCAGCCTGCCGCTCACCCTGCGGTTGACGGGTGAAGATATGAAAGAAGAATACCTTGAGGCCTCCATCGTGGGTTTTTCGTCACGTCTGGGCACCATTGCCGTGCCACAAAGTTTTATGGAATGGGCCAACGCCAACTATGCCAAAACCGAGCCCCAAGGCACTTCACGCCTCATCGTCGAGACCGACCCGCTGGCTTCGTCGGGCATGAGCGACTATCTGACGGGCCACGCCATTGAGAGCAGTGCCGACCGGAGCGACTCCGGCAACATTGCGCGTTTTCTCGGATTGGTTTCGGGAGTGGTAGGAGCCGGCGGTTTGACCATCTGCCTGTTGGCGCTTTTCATCCTCGTGTTGAGTCTCTTTTTGCTCCTGCAGAAAAGCCGCCAAACCCTCCGAGGCCTGATGCTGTTGGGCTACCATCCGCGTGAAATAGGCCGCTATTATGCCCTCATTGTCGTCTCCACCAACATCGTCACCCTCATCGTGGCCCTGTCGGCCGCCCTGTTGTGCCGTCCGTTCTGGGACCAGGGGCTTGTCGACATCGGTCTGGGCCAAGGTGCCGTATGGCCCATGCTCGCCTTTGCCTTCATCTATATGGCCCTTGCCACCGCCTTCGACCTCTTCATCATCCGCCGGCGGCTTGACGACATTTGGAAGAAGGGGTAAGGAAACGCTGTGTTGAAACATTAAACAAGGGGGAGCCTTGGTCCGTAATGGCCAGGCTCCCCCTCAATTGTGAATTGGTATTGCTTTCGAAAATATCTATGTCATTCTTTTATTGCCCCATCACAAAGGCCGGTGTCTGACTGTGGTATTCGGGAGCATACTCACAAGCGGCACGGCAAACGCCATAGGTGTAGCGGCCCGGGCGGTCGACGACAAACTCTTCGGTGAAGGTGTGCGTGCCTTTGGCCAGATGTTCTATATAGAACGAAGTGGAGGCATCACGCACGGCACGATAGCCCCACAAATCACCCCAGGAGGCATAGCCCGAAAGAGCACGTCGAGGCTGGGCATTGGCTCCTCGTGAGGTCGTAACCGATACGAAATCGTAGTCGCGCTCGGCCTCGAGAGTGAGTACCTGCCGAATACGCTCGCCGGCTTCTACGTGCTGCCGTTCACCCAATACCTGCCAACGGTTGCCGTCCCAACGCTCATAGCGACAAGTGAGTTGCATACCCGAAGCAGTGGCTTTGGCCTCTGACAAAGGGAGTGTCTGACGGGCTGTGACGTGGGCGAATGAAAGACCGGAGGTTGACTTGTGGATGGTGAGACGGTCAGCCGCGGCGGCATCGGTGTAGCGGTTGAAGGTATAACCCAGCGTGGACGGCGCTTCGGCTTGAGACGGTGCATTGACGGCAAGGATGTGCCGCCCACGGCTCAAGGTGTAGCGCAAAGGAGCGGAATGGGCCGGCAGACTGTCGACACCAAGCATCAAGGCATAGATAACATCGCAGGCGGCACGCGGCTCTGTCCACATCTGGGTTCGACGGGACTGTACCAACCAGCGCTGCATCTCTTTCACCAACCTGTCGTTCGCTCTGCCGTCGACAGCCGTGAGGGCGTTGATGGCGGCACACTGAGTGGGCACACGATAGCTCTCACGCGAGAGAGCGGCACGACGGGTGTCGAAATAGCTGCCCATTTCGGGCGAAGTGACCAGATGTTCGGTCAGACTGCGCGTTATGCTGGCAGCGGCAGCCGTCTCTCCGGTCACGGCAAGGGCTTCGGCCAAGAGGGCCTGACTCTGCATGGAGAGTGACGAACGGTGCGCCAAGGCCTGCCGGGCAAGCCAAGAGGCTGTGGCATTGAAACGTCTGTCGGCAAGCGCGACAAGATGGAGATAGACCGTGTGGTGATCGCGAATGACGGGCGTCTGCCGGCGTTTCATCTCTTTCACTTCGACTGAGAGCTGAGCCTCCAACCAGGTGCGTGCCTTGACCAGAAGCCGAGCGGCTTCGGTGTCGGGGGCAAGCGTCGAGAGGCGCGAGAGGCGCGAAGCCACATCAAGGGTGACATAAAGACTGCCCGACATGCCGGGATACCAACTCAACGAACCGTCGGTGTTTTGCAGTGTCTGCAGACGGGCCAAGGCTGTGGCACGATAGGCGGCGACAGTGCGTGGGTCAAACAGACGGGTGATTTCGGACAGACGCTCTCGCTCACTCTTGGCCTCGGCCATCCACGGCGTTTCGTCCAGAAGCGTCTGACGCACTTCGGGATGACGCGACAACGCACTGAGAGCAGAACGGTCGCCAGCGGATGAGAGACGGGACAATTCGGGATATTGATGCACCAACCAAGAGGCCATTGTGGCGGTATAGTAAGCGGTGAGTGCTTCGGTGGCACCTTCGCCTGAAGGCACTGCCAAAGCCGGCAAAGCACTGACGGCCGACCATATGGGCGCTGAGGTCGTCTCGACAAGCAGCTCTCTGCCGGTGGCGGCAGAGGATTTGTTCCAAAGCGTGTCGATGCCCCGGGTGGTGGTGCCCACGGCATCGAGTGTGAGCGACAATGTGTGCGCTTCGACCACTCGTGCCGGCAAAAGAGGCAACAGATGGCGCTCGCCGTCACTGAATGTGGCGGTGGTGGCGGTGAGCGTGATTTCAACAAAAGAGGTTTCGCTCGCGGCCTTCCACTCAAACTGTCCCTCGACAGTGCCTTCAGCCTCGACGCCAAAGGGACGGTCTTGCCTGTAGAGCTGTTTGCCGCTCTCGCCATCGGTGATGGTGAGGCAGACTTGGCCATGGTCAGCCGAGGTGAGCAGACTGCGCAAGGTGTAGGGAATGACGAGACAGTCGCCACTGCGGACAAAGCGCGGCATTGAGGGCTCGATCATCAGTTCGCGGCGTGCCACCAATGTGGTATCAAGGCTGCCGTAGGCCATATCTTGGGTATGGGCCAGAGCATTGAAGCGCCAAGAGGTGAGGCGCTCGGGCAGGATGAAGTCCAATGCGGCAAGACCGGCACTGTCTGTGGTGAGGGTGGCTGCAAAATAGGCCGTCTCGGCAAAGTTTGAGCGTGTGGCCACGGGAGCCTCAGACGGTGAAGAGGCGGAACCGGCATCTTCGACAGATTGCTCTGTCATCACCATCGCATCAGTGGTGGCTTGCCGGCTTTGAAGAACCATATTGGCACGAAGGTCAGACTGCTTGGCAGCCCATGCTTCTTTGGCATAATAGCGGCGGGGTATGACATAATCGGCTTCGTCAAACCAGCGGGTGAAAGAGAGAGCCGGATAGGTGCGCCATTTCACATTTGCCACATAACTGAGCGAGAACCGACCGTCAAAGGGCTTGCTGTAACGGCAGAACGGCATGGATCTGCTGAAAGAAAGCGAGAAGTGCCACGGGCTGCTTGCCAAAGCATCGAGAGAGGCGTCATAGAGTCGGGCCAGAACAGAGGCTGCCGCGGGACGGCCGTCGGGATGTGCCACGCGCAGTTGCCACGTTTCGTGACTTCCCGGCGTCAAACGGTCGCGGAAGGTATGCCAGGAGAGGCGGAGCTGTTTATGCGGCAGAGGCTTGGTCACAGAGACCTGGTCGGAATGGATTTGTCCGTCTCTTACCAAGGTGAAGACCACACGCTCTCCGTCGCCCATCTCGGGACGATAGGCCAGATTGAAGCGCATAAGGGTGTCTGAAAGGGTGATGACCTGATGGCTCACACGTCCACGGTTGTCGAAGCGGTCGACAAAAAGTGTGGCATCCTTCAAAGCTGTTCCCACAACGACGGCAGCACTGTCGGCAGTGGCATTCTTGTTTTCATCAAACCACCACACGGCGGCTTTGTCGGCCGGCCGGGTGTCGGCAGTGGAGAAGAGGGTGAAACGACGGCGGAGAGTGTCTGCTCCGTCCACGCTCAGTGCCAAGTCATAACGGCCTGAAGGCAAAGCTGCGAGCGCCACCGGCACAAACGGACGGCCTGTGGCGATGGTGTCGGCCACGAGAGTGCGACCACCGGCAGAGATGGTGAGCAGAACTTTTGAAGAAATGGCACATCCGGTATTGGCTGTATGCGCCACGGTCAGCTTGGGGAGCCGTTCTTTGCACAGCGTGGCAGGCCAATCGACTGAGAGCCATGAGGAGCGATGTGAAGCCCAAATATGGTGGGTGGCTGTCTGCGTTTCGCCATTCGTGGCAGTGACGTCTGCCGTTACGACAAACTGAAGGTGACCGATGGCCTCAAGGGACTGTGTCCGGGAAAAGAGTCTGAGGGGGATGGCGAAACGGCCGAGACTGTCGGTCGTGGCAGTGCCATTGACGTCGGCCATTTCATCTGTTTCGCCGACCTGTCGCCAATAGTTTTGCTTTTTGACGCTGTAAACCACCTTGGCTCCGGCCACGGGCAGTCCGGTATAGGTCTCGGCCACACCGGCGAGTGTCACGTCCTTGCCCAACTCTGCACCACCTTCGGGGCCTTGAATGCTGACGGTGAAAGTGGGACGTTTGTATTCTTCCACTCTCAGCGAGACACTGCCACCGGCATTGGCCGACAGGGTGAACCATCCCGGCAGTGTGATTTGTGGCAGGGCCAGACGTCCGCCAAAACTGCCCCATTCGTCGCTGCACAAAGTGGTGTCGGCCACGTGCTCGCCGCGCGCATCGGTGAGGGTGACAGTGAGTTGCAAACCACTGATGGCTGTCGCGTCGTCACCGCGCTGACTATGGGCAAATCCGCCGAAAAGCACTTCGTCGCCGGGGCGGTAGATGGCGCGGTCGGTGAAGATATTGACACGGCGATGTGTCTGTGTGTCGCCGGCAGCATAGTGGCGGCCTGAGAGATAGAGCGTGAACGACGGATAATAACGGTCGGTGGCCGTCTCGGCAAAACAGAGTTGTTGCGAGAGGTCGGCCTTCGTCGCTGAGATGGTGATTTCGCCCTCTGCGTCGGGGACGTAACGCCCCATTTGCCACTGTCGTCCGGCTTGGCGGCGATAGGCCGTAATGGAAGCCCCGTCGGCAAGAATTCTGCCGGTCTTGCGGTCTACAAGACTCACTCGCGAGGGCTGGCCGGCGGCAGACAGGGTCAGCGGCAAGATACGGGAGACATAGACCAGTTGTCCGTCAAGCGTTTTGCCGTCGGCTTCAAGCACGGCATAATAGACACCGGGCTCCGCGAGACAGAGAGAGAGGCTGTCTGTGGTGGTGACATAAGGGGGAATGCCTGCTTTTGCCTTCATCGCCACGGCGGCTTTCTTATCTTCCCGGCGAGGCAGTCTGCCCCATTTCTTCTCGTCGGCCAACCGCTGGTCGGCAGCCGTCACGCCTTCAAGACGATAGAAGCGCACTCGCCACTGCCCCACAGCCCGGTGGCTGATGGCAGCCCGACAAGTTTCGCCGGGATAGAGTGTGAGACGGTCGATACTGAGTGAGAGGGAGGCACGTGTTTTTGAAGCAATGAAATGGCGTAAGACATCTGCACGTTTAGCCTTGCCGAAACGGCTGAGCCCCTCCTCGGCCCAGGCAATTTTGGTGCTGTCGATATGTCTCGCGTCGACTTCTTCGGCCACATAATCAGAAGCCTCGGTCAGCGCGATGTAGATTTCCACTCCAACATCCAAATCCCCAGCCTCTTCGGCCAATCGTTTCAAGGCTGCGATGTCGGTGCTCTGGTCAAACGAGCCGGCTCGGGGGCCGGTCATGGCGATGCTGTCGAGCGAGAGCAAAACCACGGCTTCGCGCCGGCCTGTTTGCCGATAGACGGCAATGGCCCGGCCGACGATTTCTTTTTTCGTCTCTTGGCTCATACCGCCGGCTTCGAGGGCCTCTTTCACCACCACACTGAGCATGTCGTGGCTGAAATGGCGGCTGTCGTCGCCGCGTTTCAGCAGCGGCATGAAGTCCCGGCTTTTGGCTTCGGCCAGACCTTTGGCCTGACCGGCCGCTTCGAGAGAGAGCCGTCGCACCAAAGCCACCGAAGCGGTGTCGTACCGTCCGGCATAGAGGCGTGCCATAGTGGCGGCAATGATGGCTTTGTTGAGTGGATTGCGCTCGCTCTGTCTCACGGTCTCCAACCGGGTGAACGCAGCTTTCGCACTGTCGGGAGAAATGTCGGCCTGTAGTCTCACCTCAGTGAGCAAGGCTTTGAGTCTCCACGGCATATTATGCTCTGTCTCAGCCTTATGTCGGATTTGCCGCACGCAGTTGAGCGCCGTTTGGGGTTGGTCGTCGGCCAAGGCGGCCTCGGCCTGTTTCCACATTTGATTGTAGTGCTGCGCCATGACAGAGCCGCCACAAAGCAGGCACAAGATGACAAACAATGTTTTTTTCATCACAATGGAGATAGGTAGGTTGGCAGATAGGATAGTTCAGTCAAGTATATAGAGGTATGGAAAAAGCAATAATAAAAGGCGTGTCAAAGCCGTACGAATGCCAATGAGGCAGGAGAGGGGGATGATTTTCACCGCTCTCCCATTTCCATTCTTCTTATGCCGGCCAAATGTCCGAGCAGTTCTTCGTCATGGCTCACCATCACCACCGCACAGTCGGCTGACATTTCGGTGAGCGTTTGAGCCAACAGTTGCTTATAGTGGGCGTCGAGGTGTGTATCGGGCTCGTCGAGCACGAGCAGTGTGGGTCGTCCCACAATGGCTCTGGCCATCAGTGTGCGTTGCCATTGTCCGCCGCTGAGCGCGTCTATTGGTCTGTCCTCGATGGGGGTCAGTCCCCACTCTGCCATCACTTCGTCGGTCTTCTGCCGGTCTTCTGCCGTGAGCCGGCCGAGCCTTGACGATCCTGCAGAGCCCATGAGTCCCGTTTCCACCACTTCTCTCACCGTGATGGGGAAAGCCCGGTCTATGCCACGTTTTTGCGGCAGATAGCCCACGGTCAGCCCCCCTCCTCTCTCCACCCTTCCCTTGCAGGGTTTCAACAATCCCGTGATGAGCCGCAGCAAGGTGGTTTTGCCGCCGCCGTTGGGGCCGGTAAGCACGACAAAATCGCCCCGTTTCACTTCGAGCGAAACGTCGGCAATGAGCGGCCTTCCCTGGCCGTAGTCAAACCACACGCGGGTCAGTTTCACTAACGTCTGGGCGTCTGCGGGCATAGGGCTTTGGCAATATCGATGAATTGCTGTTTGGGATTGTCAGAGAGCGGGTCTATCACCACCACCTTGGCCCCGATTTCTTTCGCGATGGGCGCCACGAGTCCGGGGTCGTATTCTTTTTCCACGAAGACCACCTTCACGCCCTCTTTCCTGCACTGGTCCACGAGCGTGGCCAAGTGTTCGGCCGATGGCTTCTTGCCGTCGTGCTCCACGGCGAGCTGCTTGAGGCCATAGGCCCTGGCGAAATAGCCCAAGGCCGGGTGATAAATCAGGAAGGTGCGACACGCCGCTCCTTCCAACTGCCGGGCGAGTCGGGCGTCGAGGCTGTCCATTTCGGCTTCAAACGCCGCCAGGGTCACCTTGAGCGTGTCGGCCTTGTGCTTGTCAATGTGTGCCAGGCCTCGGGCTATCTCCCCGGCCATCAGTTTGAGCGTACCGGGCGAAGTCCAGGCGTGGGGGTCGTCGCCGCAGTCGCCTTCAAGCGGCGGCACGGCAGCCGAGGCATTGATTTGATAGAGATGTGGCACATTCTCTGTGATGCGTCGCAATGTGGTTTTTTCAAATCCAAGCGTTCCCACCCTGACATAGGCCAGACATCTGTCGAGCGCCGCGATTTGTGCCGGTGTAGGCTGATAGGTCTCAGGGCTCACGCCTGCCGGCGTCATGGTTTCCACCCCATAAATGTCGCCGGCAAGCTGTCTGACCACATATTTCAAAGGTCCGATGCTCACACACACCGTGGGCTCTGCCGCCATCCGGCGGTCGGAGACACAACTGCCACACGACAAGACAAGAGCCAGCACGCCCATCGTCGCCGCCACGATATGAGATTTGAGTTTTAGCATAAGTCAGTCGTTTTTTTGTATTCCGGATTGAAAATAATTCACCTCATTCTGTCATAAGCCATGCCGAGATGATGATTTGATAGCGCAGGTATTTGCCTGTGGCAACAGTGACGAACGACCAGAACGGATTGGTGCGCATAAAGCCCATTGCCACAGTCACCACGCTGCCCAACAGGGGTATCCAGGCCAGAAATCCCGCCAGGGGCCCGTATCTGTCCACATACTGCCGTCCCCGCTCGAGTTTCTCAGGGCTCACTTTGGCATATTTCACCATCCATTCTTCACGCCCCAGCCGGCCAAGTCCATAGTTTATCGCACTGCCCAAAACGTTGCCGGCCGTGCCCCATACGAGCAGGCCCACAGGGTCGGCACCGGCCGAGAGCAACCCCATCATCACCACCTCAGAACTGAAGGGGAACACACTGCCTGCCAAGATGGCGGCTACGAACATGCCCTGTGGGCCGGCCTCGGTGAGCCACGTTATCAAGTCTGCCATCATAGCGCCAAGAGTTTAACCACGGCCGGCACAGCCAAAAGGGCTGCCGTCACCCAAAACCACCCCGTGCCCCATCGGCCGCGGCTCAGGGTCAGATGATGCGCCACGAGCGGCGCTGCCTCAAGTGCCAGAAGCATGGTCCACACCCTGTAGGCACGAGGCATAATCACAATCAGTGCGACTGTGACCACTTCAAACGTGATGAAGACATAAAAGAACATACGCACACGGATTTTGTCGTTGAAAGCCGTGCGGACGTAATGTAGCGTGGCAGCCGGGGCCATCAGGGCCAATGCCGCCAGCGTCGCCACATAAACCGGCGAAAGCACAGAATAATCTAATGGAGAGAAGTCGAATGCCTGGGCGAATGTAGTCAGAGCCGGTGTCAGGCGTCCGGTATCCAGCACCACATACAGCCCCCAATAGACATAGGGCAAAACGCCACCCATCAGCAAGGCAGCAGGCACACGCCATCCGGCTGCCCTCAGAGGCACCATCAGACAAAAGCCGGCCACCGGCAAGAGCAACAGCAGAGGAGGGAAAAACAGACTGCCCAGACTCAGACATAGCGCAGCCCTGAAAGCAGGAGCGGCTGCTGCCTTGACATCGTAGGCACCAAAAAGCGGCCACCAGGCAGCGGCCACAGCCACCGTCACCACCGCCAGACTGCCCGACTCGTCAAAGAGCCACGGCATCGTCGCGGCAAAGGCAAGAAAGGAGGCACTCACCATGCGCGAACGCACTCTGAGCAAGGCAAACCGGCTGTTAATCTCGGCCAGCAACCAAGCCGTGGCCGCCAAAGCCCCCAGAGCCAGTCCCCGGCCATCGGCCGTAAGCGAGCCCCGACAAGCCCACACCAAAGGCGTGGCCACCGCCATCACCGGCAGCGTCCACATCGAGGCTGTAAGCCTGTTTTTCAGCGTGCGCTCTCTCATGTTTTTGAAGTCTAAGAGACTAAAAGACTAAGAGAGTTCGAGCGGCCAAGCCACTCTTTGTCTTTTTGACTCTTTGTCTTTTTGACTCTGGAAAAAATCACAAATCCGCGCCAATGTCGCGACGGAAATATTTGCCCTCGAAAGCCACCGTCTCGGCACCCTTCATGGCGGCAGCAAGAGCCTCGGCCTTGTCTCTACCGTAGGCACTGCAGGCTATGACGCGTCCACCGGCCGTCACCAAGCGGCCATCTGCCACGGCCGTACCGGCATGAAACACCACACCGTCTGCCATTTCGGGCACAGCTGTGATGGCCACACCTTTAGCATATGCTCCGGGATACCCTCCCGACACACACATCACGCAGACGGCAGTTCTTTCGTCTTGCTCCACGTGGCATTTGTCGAGCGTGCCGTCGGCCACAGCCTCGCAGAGTTCCACCAAGTCCGATTTCAGTCTGAGCATCACCGTCTCGGTCTCGGGATCACCCATGCGGCAGTTGTATTCAATCACCTTCGGGCCCTCGGCCGTATTGATGAGACCGAAAAAGATGAACCCCTTATAGTCAATACCGTCCCCGGCCAGTCCCTCCACCGTGGGACGAACGATGGTGTCTTCCACCCGTTTCATCCACCCGAGAGTGGCAAAGGGAACAGGCGAAACCGAACCCATGCCGCCCGTGTTGAGGCCCTTGTCGCCTTCGCCAATGCGCTTGTAGTCTTTGGCCTCGGGCAAGATGCAGTAGTGGCGGCCGTCGGTCATGGCAAACACCGAACATTCGATGCCGCTCATAAACTCCTCTATCACCACACGCGCCGAAGCCCCGCCAAACATTCCCCCGAGCATATCTCCGAGTTCCTTATGTGCCTCTTCGAGCGTGTCGACAATGATGACACCTTTGCCGGCGCAGAGGCCGTCGGCCTTGAGCACGTAGGGCGGCCTGAGGGTGGAGAGGAACTGCTTGGCTTCTTCGATGTGTGCGGCGTCGAACGTCTCGTATGCCGCCGTGGGGATGCCGTGGCGTTTCATAAAGCCTTTGGCAAAATCCTTGGACCCTTCCAGCCGGGCGCCTTCGGCCGAGGGTCCAATCACTTTGACATGACGAAGCGCGTCGTTAGCCCGGAAATAGTCTACAATGCCTTTCACCAGCGGGTCTTCGGGTCCTACGACCACCATAGCAATCCCTTCTTTTTCCACAAATGCGGCCACAGCCTCGAAGTCGTCAGCCTTGATGGCCACATTCTGCCCCACCTGCGCCGTACCGGCATTGCCGGGAGCGATATAGAGCGTTTCACACTTGGGGCTTTGCGCCAATTTCCAGGCCAGTGCATGTTCGCGACCGCCCGAGCCTAAGAGCAAGATTTTCATAATCGAGAGAGGTGATAAGATTAGT
The DNA here is from genome assembly GCA_045124135.1 of Alloprevotella sp. Lineage (GTDB taxonomy): Bacteria > Bacteroidota > Bacteroidia > Bacteroidales > Bacteroidaceae > Alloprevotella. The sequence continues at coordinate 9,792 of JBGVLE010000031.1, read as the reverse complement.
GCGCTCTGCCGCGGTCTGAAAACTTCAAGCCCCGCGGCGGGCACATTGATATTCATATTTATATTATTAGACTGCGAAGTTAGCGCAAAAAACAAAGCGCAGCAACAAAAACAAGACGAAAAGCCATAGAGGCGGGTATAGAGTCAACAAGTGGCGACGACAACGCTCCGCTCTTCGGCACGGCCGGAAACATCTACAACAAGTTGGCCCCCGGCTTCATCGCTCCGGATTGTATTGGTTCGCTACAGGCTGTCTATACGTGTGAGGTGGTCATCAACAACATCTATGAGAAGCCGGCCGGACAGTTTTTTGCCGCCTGGCAAAGAGAGGCCGCCGAGGCGCAGACATGGGACGAACGCCGGGCTGTCGACCCCGCAGCCCCGGCTGGCAGTTATATACAAGGCAAGGCATCTGCCGCAAAGAGGGTCAGGAGAAGGCCAATGCACTGCACGCCCGAACCAAAGAGCGGCTGCTCTCTCTGTCGGCCGGCCAGACTCCGGAAGATTTGCCCGACTGGGAGACACTTCCGGAGAAAGTGGCCCCGGGCCGGGCGGGCGACCAGGAATGGCGCCTCTACAGGCGTGGCCCGCCTGCGAACATCTGCGCCGGAATGCCTCCCACCTGATGATGGGCTATACGAAGATGAGCGAGGAAGATTACCGGAAAGGAGGCTGCAGACTTTCATGCACACCAAGAGACCAGGCAGCACGTATGCCTCACAGACTGGGACAACCCCATCTTGAAGCCTTACAGGAAATATGACTATGCCGTGGTCAAAACGACGGTAAACGAGAAGACAAGACAAAGAGCGAAAAAATGAAACCGGACAAGATTTATACGCCGGGGGCCATAGACGTGAGCGGCGTGGCGCGGCCCGAGGAGCCGGATGTGCTCATGGAGCGTCCGGCCCAAAATGTGCACGAAGTGTGGGCACAGACACGCATCAGTCGGGGGATGGTCCTATGGCGGGCAGAGAGACGACAAGAAGAAGCTGCATCCCTGCCTCGTGCCTTACGAAGAGCTGCCCGAAGTGGAGAAACTGTACGACCGCAACACGGCACAGCAGGCCCTCAAGCTCATCTTGAAGCCCGGCTTCAAGATTGAAAGGGCATAGCGGAAGGGAAAGACCGGAAGAACATAACTACAAAAGACAGAAAGGCCAAGAGACGCCTTCTGTTAAGAAGTCAAAAAAAAGCCGGTCCACTTGGGTTTTTCACGGATTAGACCTTATTTTGCACAGGCTTTTACCTTGTACCGGCCAAACCATACACTTTAATATCCAATACTATGACCAACAAACTACTTTTTGCCTTGACGCTCTGCCTCGGGCTCTTCACTGCCTCAAGGGCGCAAAACTTGCCGGAGTTCACCAAGGGGGACGAACCGGTGTGGTTCTTGATCGAATTTGCCAACGGAGGGGCCGTCGTGGAGGCTCAAAACGACGGTGAAGAGGTGAAAACGGCCACGCTCAAGGCCACGGACAACCAGATGTGGAAATTTGTGGGCGACAACACGACGGGCTTCCAACTGGTGAGCCGAAGCGGCAAAACGCTCTACGCCACCACCACGGCCAAAAACGGTATGCTCCACGCTGCCGCCACGCCCGCAAACAGCAACACGACTTTCGTCGTCCAAACCACCACCAACACGACCTATGCCGACGGCTTGGTGCTTTCGCCAAAGGCCAACACGGCTGTCTATATGAACCAATGGGGAGGTGCCGGCGCCGGCAAGTCGCTGGGGCTCTGGGACGACCGCTCAGACGAGAACCAACCCTTCCGACTGGTGAGCGAGGAAGACTATCTGGCCTCGCTGCCGAAGGTGAGTCTCATCCCCTATCCGCAGTCGCTCACCATAGGTGAGGGCTTCGTGAACGTGGCCTCACTGACGGGCATAGGCTGCGACGACGCTGCGGCTATGCCCTATGCCGAAGAGTTTGCCGCCCGACTTAAAGCCACCGGCGGCATCAACCTGCCCGTGGTGAGACAGACCGTGGCGGGCGGCATCAATCTGACCACCGATGCCAGTCTCCGCCACGAGGCTTATACGCTCCAAATCACATCTGCCGGCGTCGACATCACGGCGGCCGACTCGACGGGCTTCTTTTATGCCCTGCAAACGCTCAAACAGCTGTTGCCCAACGCCATCTATGGCCAAAAGCCCACGGACGGAACAGGCTGGACACTGCCGATGCTCGACATCGCAGATCATCCGCAATGGGGGCACCGTGGCTTTATGCTAGACGTGGCCCGCCACTTCTTCTCCAAAACAGAGGTGAAACGCGTGCTCGACGTGATGGCCACCTACAAGCTCAACCGCCTGCACTGGCACCTCACCGACGACCAGGGCTGGCGCGTGGAAATACCCGAATATCCACGCCTCACCGAGGTGGGCAGCATCCGCCAAGGTTCGTTTGTGAACGCCGGCGGCGACTCGAAGTTTTTTGACGACACGGAATATGGCCGAGGCAAATGGTTCTCGCTCGACGACTTGCGCGAAATCGTGGCCTACGCCAAACGCCGCAACATCGAGATTATTCCCGAAATAGACCTGCCGGGCCATATGGTGGCTGCCGTGGCGGCCTATCCCAACCTGTCGTGTGACTCGACGAAAACCTACAGCGTGCGCATAGACGGCGGCATCTCGCAAGACGTGCTCAACGTGGGCCGCGACGAGGTGATTGACTTCCTCAAATGCGTGTTGGGCCACATCGCCGAGGTCTTCCCCTATCCCTATATACACATCGGCGGCGACGAATGTCCCACAACGCAATGGGCCACCAACGCCGACTGCCTCAAACGCGTGGCCGACGAAGGACTGAGCGGCGTGGAGGAATTGCAACCCTGGCTCGTGGAGCAATTAGGCACTTGGCTTAAAGACACCTACGGCAAAGACATCGTGGTGTGGGACGAACTGCTCACCCACTGGACTGCTTCCAACACGGTGAAACCCGTCATCATGGCTTGGAACAACATCACCAAGAGTGCCGACGCTGCCGACAAGGGCTTCAAGAGCATCGTGGTGCCTTATCAGAGTCTCTATCTCGACTTCTACCAGGTGCCGGCCTCACAGCGCCTCATCGACGAACCCTATCAAGGCGGCTGGGGCGACAACTTCGTCAACTCCATCGAAGACGTCTATGCGCTCAATCCCGTGGGCTCGCTCTCGGGCCGCGAAGATTATTGTCTGGGCGTGCAGGGCAACCTCTGGACGGAGACGTGCAACGACAGCATCGAACTGGAATATCAGCTGCTGCCGCGTATGTTGGCACTGAGCGAAACGGGCTGGCTGCCGGCTTCGGCCAAGAATTGGCACAGCTTCCACTACCGTCTGCAGAGCCACGACGAAATTCTTGACCAGATGGGCTACACCTATGCCCGTCACTACATCATCGACACGCCGCAGACTGAGGTGGAGAAGACTCTGACCGAAGCCCAAAACATTGCCGCGGCTCTGAAACCGGGACAGGCCGGATATCCCACGGCCGAAGTGGCCTCTACGCTGGCACAAGCCATAGAAGCCCTCAAAGCCGACCCGACCGACGCCGCCCTGCTCACGGCGCTGCAAGAAGCCATCACGGCGGTCAAGACCGCACCGGTGGTGACGCCCACACCGGGCAAGACCTATAAAATGGTGTCGGCAGCCACCTACTATCGCGAACAATATGAAGGTTCTACGCTCTATGCCGACGGCACAGGCGTGCGTTTCCACTACACACCCCAAACCGAGCCGGAAGAGCTCTGGACCATCGAGGCCGACGGCACCGGATACAAACTCAAAAACATTCAGACGGGTCTGCGGCTCACCCTCCCCACACTGAACGAGGCAGCCACGCTCACTGCCGAAGGCTCACAGCTGACCATGGCCACGCCGACAAGTCTCAACGGGGCGGCTGCCTACATTCCCGGCACGGTAGTATGGTCGGTGGCAGGCGACGCCACGGCAGGCAGTGTGCGGCGACTCTATGCCTACTGCACCGGCAAGGCCATGGCCAAAGACAATGCCTCGCCCCACTATCCCGGCACTTGGCGCCTTGAAGAGGTGAACGACTACGCCGCCTGGCTGCAAGGGCTCGTGACCAAAGCCAAACACATCATCCTCACCGCTCGTCCGGGACAAATGAACGAGCCCACCGAAGAGGCACTGGCCTATCTCACCGCCGAAGTCATCACACCGGCCACCGACAGTCTGGCACAGGCCACCGTGACCGAGACCACCTATCTGCACTTCGTGGAACGCTACAACAACTTTCTCGCCATGCCGCGCACCTCACCGGCCGATGCCCTGAGCGAGGACGTTTATTATCGTATTGCCAACGCCTATTTCACCACACAATATGCCAAGGCCAACACGTCGACGGGCACTGTGGTGCCTGCCACACTCAACGCCGACGACGAGACCTACCTCTGGCAAGTGAAGAAAAACACCGACGGCTCCATCTGTCTATACAACGTGGCCACACGCACGGCAGCACGTGTCGGTGCGTCGACGGCCGACACCCAAGTGAAACTGGGCGAACCCACCACTTGGACGCTCAGCCAAAACACCACCGACGAGGGCCAAACGGGATTGAACATCCTCGCCCAGGGCGGCGAAACAAGCTGGTATGTCAACCCCAACGCCTGGAACTACGTGTTGCTGAAACCCAAAACGTGGGGCGCGGCAATCTGGACGTTTGAAAAGACTTCTGTCGTTTCCGGCATGGGCGACAACCTGACAGCCGCCATCCCCACATCGGCCGTGACCTATTACGACCTGCAGGGACGCCGCCTCTCCCAACCCACCCGTGGCGTCTGCATCTCGTCTGACGGACACAAGACGGTGATGCCGTGAAATAAGAGACAAAACGTCAAAGAGACAAAGAGTCAAAGAGTGGCTTGGCCGCTAAAACTCTTAGTCTCTTAGACTTTTAGACTCTTCGTCTCACAAAACAACTCCACTATGAAACAACGTCTGCCTGCTCTGATTGTATTTGCCGTGTTGCTTGGAGCGGCCGTGGGCAGCGGCTATCACAGCTACAACGTTTGCCGCGACGAAATGGCCGCCGACCTCTCGCAGGCTTTGGCCAAATGTCTGGACCAAGACGCCGACCGACTGTTGCCGACCGACACAATACGGGCTTATGCCAAAGTCAAAGCTGCCACCGAAGGGCCTTGTATGATGGCGATTGGCAGCCAACGGCTCACCCGACATCTGCGTCACAAAAATCTGGCCGAAGCCGCCTTCATCACCTTCGACACCGACGGCGATGCCAACATCTCTCCTGCCATTCCCGAAGGGGCCATCGGAAGCGACACCCTCACTTGGTATGACGGCCGGAACCACACACGTGTGGCACTGCGCAGTTACGCCTCGGTCACTGTGGCCGGCATATTGGCATCGGCCGATATGAGCGGTCCACTCGGGCTGTTTGTCGTGGCCTTGCTTTGGGGCAGTGCCATGTTGCTATACCCTGCACGACACTGCCGGCGCCGCGAGCTGATGAAGGGCACATTTGACCTGCCGGCGGCAACCATCACGCCCTCAGCCCATAAGGCTCTGAACTATGACCCACAGACCGACACTTTTTTGGGCACCTGCGGAGAGAGCGTCCGCCTCACTCCCATGCAACACCGGCTGATGAAGATGTTTCTCGCCGCACCACGCCACCAACTCTCACACCAGACCATCTGCCAAACGCTCTGGCCCAAGAAAGACCAACCCGCCGACACGCTCTACGCGCTCATCAAGCGCCTCAAACCCATACTCGAAGAGCAGATGAACGTAAAAATCGAATGTCAACGCGGACGATACTATCGGCTCACCGCCGAAGAGTCTTTTCATCCATGAATTCACACAGATATTAAATTGTCAGACAAATGTCTGCCATTTCCAAAGGCTGTCCGGGAGGGCGGCCTTTAACTTTGCCGTCAAAAAAACACGGCAATGAATGGTATGAAAATGACACGTGGATTTTGCTTGATGCTCTTTATGGCCACAGGCACTTATGCGGCCACGGCACAAACAGACGGCAACAAGACGCTCGATGAGGCTGTCGTCACGGCAAAACGATGGCAAACCGACGACGACGGCTATGTCTATCGCCCTTCGGCCAAAGAAAAGAGCCAGTCGTCAACCATCTTCGACTTGATGTCACAAGTCGCCCTGCCCGGCATCGTCGTAGACCGGCAAAACAAGACAGCCACCTCGGCCGACGGTAAAGGCCGTGTGTTGATACGCATAAACGGCATCGAAGCTGACCGCCAAGACATTCTCGCTCTCGACCCAATGCTGCTGACCAAACTCAAAATCACAGACAAACCCGGCGTGAGGTTTACCGACGACGTGAGCTATGTGATAGACCTCACCACAAAAACTACCGCAGCCTGGAGTGCTGGCATCGACCAGACAGATGCCCTCACCAGAGCAAGCGGCAACCATACCGTCTATGGCCGGTGGCAAACACGGAAAAAGGATGGGTGGAACAGCACCTTCGCCTTAAACTACACGCTCGATTACGCCAACGACCGACAGACACGCACCGACGAAACGGCCCACTATCATCTGACGGACGGAACGATAAAAACAATCAGACGCCACGACCTCTCTCGCCAGGTGCAGCAATGGAGCCATATGCCCGGCTTCAAATACACCTTGGCAGACTCCACCCGGCACGTGTTTCAAGCCAAACTGTCTGTACCCGTCAGCCAGACACCCGTCAGTCGGGCCCACAAGCTTTGGACAGACGGGCTGCAAACCGACACCACTGCCACCGAAAGCCACAACCGCTCGGTCAGCCCGGCCCTCAACCTCTTCTATAAAGCCCAACCCGACAGCGCCCGGTCGCTCACGCTCGACGCCGTGGGCACACTCATCAACACCCGTTATTCCAGTTTTTCCGATGAAGGTTCGGCCTATGCCTACGACGTCCGCGGCCGCTCGATGTCGTTCATCGGCGAGGCCATTTATGAGCATCGTCTGCGGCCTTTCACACTGACTGCCGGCGTGAACTACCTGCTCAAATACATCAACAACCGCTATGAAGGCCAGGTGGTTTCGACCACACCCATACACCACCAAAATCTCTACGTCTTCGCCGCTATGGCGGGAAAGACGCTGGGCGTGGACTATAAGATTGGTATGGGACTCACCCGACTGTCGTACCGCCAAACCGCCCACCGGTACAACTTCCTGCTGCCGCGGCCTCGGCTCGACCTCACCCTGCCGCTGCCTCACGGCCTGAGACTGGGCTACACGCTCGAGATGTCTGACTACGTGTCGCGCATAGCCACAGTCAACGAAACAATGATCAGGCGCAACAGCATGGAGTGGGAACAAGGCAATCCCGACCTGCGCCCCAACCGGGTGTGGGCACACAGCCTCAGGCTCACCCTCAACCACCGACGCCTCTTCGCCTTGGTCGAAGGCTACTACAAAAGCCACCGTCATCCCAATATGGCCGCCTACACACGCACTGCCGACGACCGTTTCATCTATACCCAGCGCAACCAAGACAAAATCAACGCCATCCTGTTTACGGCCTACGCCAATCTGCAACTCATCCCAGACTGCCTCAGCCTAAACCTGACGGGGCAGCTCTTCAGATGCCTGAACTTCGGCGACGACTACACCCATCACCGTACCTACCCCATCGGGTCGGCCGGCATCACGGGGCGTTTCGGTCGTGTCGACCTCTCGGCCGCTGCCTACAGCGGCTGGCGCTTCATTGAGGGCGAAAGCGAAGGCCTGTTCGGCAACAATCTCTCACTGAGCGGCGGCTACAACGGCAAGGGATGGCGACTGTCTCTCTCGCTGACCAACCCCTTCGGCAGCCGGCATCTCACGAACGAGACCAACCTCTACAGCCGCTACATACAGCGCCACGTCACCACCCACAACGAAGGCCGACAGCTCACCCTGGGAGTCACCTGGCGCATTGGCCGTGGCAAAACCGACGACCACATCGCCACGGGCAGCAAACTGAAAGACACCGACGGAGGCGTCTTGACGCAATGAAAACACCGGCAGACGCTGTTCGAAATGCGGAGGCGAACGTGACAGGAAACAGTATTCTTCTCTCAAAACAAGGAAAGAGGCCCGATTTTGGGTCTCTTTCTCTTCTTCTGCACCAAAGATAACGCCCCGGACACGACAATCAAAAGACAAAAACCATACTGCAAGCCCTCGGAGGCGAAGGTTTCGACGTGGCGGAGCAGCCCGTTCGTCGCAAAAAAAAACGGCCATTCGTCCCTCTGCCTCGCCATAAAAAGTGCTAAACAGAACATTAGGTTTCGCTTTTTGGATTTTTAAGCGTAATTTTGCAGGTGGTTTGGTGTGCTCTTTTTGCTCATCAGCCGCCATTTTTCAATTATCACGACGCTTCTAACACAATGACGAAAAGCTTCAAAGCCGCCACCGCCGCGCTCATGGCGCTCTGCCTGCTGGCCACGGCGGCCTGCTCCACCGACGACGACATCGCCGTGGACATCTCACAATACAACGACTGCATCATCTCGAAAATGACCATGGGCACGTTGTTCAGAAACGTGACGAACACCGACACCACCTATCGCGTGGGCGTCACCGGTTCGCTCTATCCCCTGAGCATCGACCACCGGCAAGGCCTCATCTGCAACACCGACTCGCTGCCCGTGGGCACCGACGTGGCCAAAGTGGCTTTTGCCGATCTCACCTCGTCAGGCTATCTGGCCATACGCTCACTCTCTACCGGCAAAGACACAGCTTTCGTCGCCACCGACTCGACCGACTGCTCGACGGAGAGACTCATAACCGTGACGGCCTACGACGAGGTGTCGAAACGAACCTATCGCCTGCACATCAACGTGCATCAGGAAGAAGGCGACTCCATGACGTGGCAAACCAGAGCCGACGGCAACACCGACATCGCCACCTTTGAGGGACGGGTGAAGGCCGTAGGCACACAGTGGGGCGTGGCGCTCTATGGACATAAAAACGGCACAGCCAAGGTCTTGGTCACGACCGACGGCGGAAAGGTATGGAACGAGACGGCGCTGCCAGAAGGGTTTGACACACAAGGCGTGTGCCGTCAAAAAGGCACCGGCACATGGTGGGCCATAGCCACAGACGGATTGATGGCATCGGCCAACGGCGAAGACTGGACGCGGACAGGAGGCGCTGAAGCACCACAAAAACTGCTCTGTGCCGACCGCCACGGACTCACGGCAATCAAAGACGGCGCCATCGTGACAACGACCGACGGCGGAATGACATGGACCTCAGACCCCATAGCCGACAACACACCCCTGCCCACAGACGAACTGCAAGCTGTGGCGCTCTCACACCCCACCGACTCCAAACTCGTGGAACTGATGCTGACCGGCCGCGACGCCGACGGACAAATGGCAGTGTGGCGCCGCACGGTGGACCTCACCGGCGTGAACGTGATGGGGTGGTATAAACTGCCCATGGATGCCTCCTTCGCCCTGCCCGCACTCTCGCAAATGGCTCTCGACACTTACGACGGCCACGTCGTCACGACAGGACAGACTGCCGACGGCGCTCCTGCCCCAATCTATATGAGCCAAGACCAGGGACGCACCTGGAAACTGCAAGGCCTGAAACAACCCGGTTCAGACCACGCCTCGGGCGGTCCCCAGACGCTGGCCGTGGACGACGGTCAGCATATCTGGCTGATTGACCTGATGGCCGGTACGGCTCTCTCTGCCCGACACAACAGATTGGGATGGGCCGGCAACAGAGAAATAAGACAAAGAGACTAACCGTCAAAAAGCGTTGAGCGGCCCGGCAAGCCCTGTAAGGGCGTTACAAAAT
>JBGVLE010000030.1:0-6363 GCA_045124135.1 Alloprevotella sp. | reverse complement strand
TCTCGCCGGGCGGCCAGAGACTGGGCCGCGGCCGCGGATACTATGACCGGCTGCTCTGCCATCCCGACTTTGCCGGAGTGAAAAAGGTGGGATGCGCCTTTAGCTACCAGCTCTTCCCCGCTCTCCCCACCGAGCCTCACGACATCCTTATGGACGATGTCGTGACCGACTGAAACCTCTCATTTCCCCCTATGCCTGTATTTCATCTCATCGCCGACAGCGGCAGCACCAAGACCGACTGGGCCCTGGTCTCTTCCCACGAGCCGTCACGTCCCATCCTCTCTTTCCGCACTCCCGGCATCAATCCCTTTATGCTTTCTGACGAAGCCATCACGAGTATGCTCGCGGGCGAAGTGGCGCCACGCCTGAGCGCGGTTGACGGTTTTGAAAACAACGGTGCCAACGCCCCATCGGTCGGGCCGGCCATCCGTTTTTACGGCGCTGGTCAGCGCGGCAGCCAGATTGCCCGCACCGGCCGCTTACTCGCTGCCGTTTGGCCCGGGGCCGAAATCACGGTGGAGAGTGATATTGTCTGTGCCGCCCGGGCTCTTTTCGGTGAAGGTCAGGGCATTGCCTGCATCCTCGGCACGGGCAGCAACAGTGCACGTGTCGAAGGCGGGCGTGTGACGGATTGTGTGCCGCCAATGGGTTACATCTTGGGCGACGAAGGCAGTGGGGCCAGCCTCGGCCGTCGTCTGGTGGTGAATGTGTGCCGTGGCATCTGGCCGGAGCAGCTTTGCCGAACCTTTTTTGACGAAACGTCGCTCAGCGTCGACACCATCATCGAGCGCGTCTATCGTCCGGCACAGGCTTATGACGAAGGCGCCGTCGTCCCGCCCAACCGCTTTCTGGCCTCGCTCTGTCCGTTCTTGTCGGCCCACATCGACCGTCCCGTGGTTGAGGCCCTGGTCGTGGACGAGTTTAAACGCTTTTTTGTCCATCAAGCCTTGCTCTATGGCCGGCCCGACCTGCCCGTGGGCTTTGTCGGCAGCATAGCCACACACTTTTCGGCCCAGCTGGCGCAAGCCGCCATCGACACTCACACCCGCCTCGGCGACATCCTCGCCGCGCCCTTTGAGCGGCTGGAACGTTTGTGAGTCAACTGCCGCGAACTCATAGGTTCAAAAACGACGCAGTGAGTGACAGAAAAAACTGGAATTGGCTGCAAAAACTTTTCCGCCGTCTGGTATTTTCCCGGGAAAGCCGTCCGGCAAGGCCAAAACCCACATTGACTTGGCCGGAAAAGGGCAAAATTTTCTTGGCATAAGGACAGGAAAAACGCCCATAAGCCCGGTTTTTCCTGCCATAAGGCCCGTAGGGGCCGCAAACAATCAAAAAAGGAGGCCACGAAGGCCTCCTTTTTCTATCTCTGATGAAAATTACGCCCAAATGCCGACGCGAAAAAAGACAAAATACGGTGGCGTCTGCACGCTGCTGTTGTCGTCGGCGGCGTGGCCGTTTTGCCGTGCCATGCCGGGGATGTTTTTCCAAAAAATATTGATTTCGATGGTTTCACCCTATCATCAAGTCGGCCATGACACGGTCTGAGAGCATTATGCCGCGGCGTGTCAAGGCCAAACGGCCGTCGGGCCGCCAGACGAGAAGTCCGGAGTCCAGGTGAGGCCGCGCCAGCCTTCTGATTTCATTGGCCGCCTCACTGCCGAAACGCTCACCGAGGCGGCTGAGGTCCACACCTTCGCGACAACGCAACGCCGTCATCACCATCTCGTCTTGGAGTTCGGCCTCTGTCAGACGCTCCGTCGTGTGTAGTACGCCGCCGTCGGCCGCAGCCAGATAGGCGTGGAGGTCGGCAGTGTTGGCGCGGCGCAGGTCCAGACCGTCGTAGCTGTGGGCCGACGGACCGAAGCCCAGATAGGGTGTGCCCTGCCAATAAGAAGAGTTGTGGCGCGAACGAAAGCCCGGACGGGCATAGTTTGAAATCTCATAATGCTCGAAACCAGCCTTTTCGGCAGCGTCGGCAAGGTGCGCCATCATCGCCTCATAAACGTCCTCGTCGGTGTCGGCCACTTCGCCCTGCTCCACCATACGTTGCAACGGCGTGCCTTCTTCCACCATCAGGCTGTAGGCCGAGAGATGGGTGACGGACAGGCTCAGCGCCGTCTGCACATCGTTTTGCCACTCCTCAAGGCTTTGTCCGGGCAGCCCGAAAATCAGGTCGATTGAGATGTTGTCAATGCCGCTTTCTTTCAGAAGCCACACCGCAGCGACAGCTCCGGCGGCATCGTGACGGCGGCGCAGGAAACGCAACCGTTCGTCGCTCAGACTCTGCACGCCCAGACTCACACGGTTCACCCCCAAAGCCTTCAGCCTTCTGCAAAAGGCAGCATCGACGTCGTCGGGGTTGGCCTCGATGGTGACTTCGGCATCGGGCGCGAGCGCAAAAAAGCGGTGAATGGAGGCAAAAAGTTGTTCAAGCGCCGACGGTTGGAGCACCGACGGCGTGCCGCCACCCAGATAGACCGTCTGCGCCACTCCCGGCAGTTCGTCTTGCCGCCGGGCCATCTCAAGCCCCACAGCCCCGACATAGTCCTGCTGAAGGCCGGCACCGTGTGTGGTCGAATAAAACGCACAATACACGCAGCGCGTGCGGCAAAAAGGCACGTGCACATAGAGTCCGAAACCGGTGGAGGCAGAAGCCGCAGAAGACATCGATGAAGGCATATCAATAAGCGAAAAAGGCCGTGAGACAATGGCGCAAAATTAACCAATCGTTTTGTATTTCGTCGGGAAATCGTGGCGAGAAAGAAAATGAAATGCTAAATTTGCGGAGAAAAACCTAAAAAATACAACACATATATGGAAATTACCGGTAAAAACATTGCTGCCCTGCCCGAGCGCTCGGGCACCTCAAACCGTACGGGCAACACCTGGAAGTCGCAAGAGTTTGTCATTGAAACACACGAGCAATATCCCCGCAAATGCGTGTTCACCGTGTTTGGCGAAGACCGTCTGCGCGAAATGAACATCACCGTAGGCGCCGAGATGACCGTGTCTTTCGACATCGACGCACACGAATACAACGGCCGCTGGTTCAACGACATCCGCGCCTGGCGCGCAGTGCCCGCCACGGCTCCCGCACCGACAGCCGCACCCGCAGCTCCTGCAGCCCCGGCTCCCGCCGCATCGGCCGCTCCGGCTCCTGCGGCCAGCCAAGACCCGTTTGCCACGGCTGCAGGCGGAGGCGAAGACGACCTGCCGTTCTGATAAACGCGACAGTTGCACCGACCCCGTGACGGTGCAGCCCATGCCTCACGGCCCACACATCAACGAGTCAACTGGTCAACAAGTGGTTTGCTACATTGCCCCCAACCAATGCGCGGCAACGTCCCCACTTGTTGACTTGTTGGCTCTTTGACTTTCAGCCTCTTTCATCCATTATGAAACTCTTCTTCAAAATACTTATGTGGCTCTTCGTGGGATTTCTGGTCTCCACGTTCCTGGCTGTGCTCATCTATCGCTGGGCACCGGTGAAATACACACCGCTCATGGTCATCCGCAGTTGGAGCCATTCCGACGACAAGACCTACACCGACTACAAACACCGATGGGTGCCACTCGACAGCATTTCGCCTTACCTGCCCGTGGCGGTCATGGCCTCCGAAGACCAGAAGTTCCTCTCCCACAATGGCTTTGACTACGAAGCCATCAAGGCAGCCCAAGCCGAATATGAGGCCGGCGGCCGGCGGCGAGGCGCCAGCACCATCAGCCAGCAGACAGCCAAAAACGTGTTCCTATGGCCGCAATCGTCGTGGGTGAGAAAAGGTTTCGAGGCTTATTTCACCGTGCTCATCGAACTGTTATGGAGCAAGGAGCGCATCATGGAGGTCTATCTCAACAGCATCGAGATGGGGCCGGGCATCTATGGCGCCGAAGCCGTCGCCCAAGAGCATTTCGGTTGCCACGCCTCGGCTTTGAGCCGCTCAGACTGCGCCACCATCGCCGCCACGCTGCCCAATCCGATTGAGATGAGCAGCAAACACCCCAGCCGATATGTCAGAAAGCGAAGCGGACAGATCAGTCGGCAAATGAGACACATCCCCTTCTTGAAAAGCGAAAAATCGGAGAAAAAAAATAAGGCAGACGTTTCGGCCTGCCCACAATAACCGTCTTTCATCCCACACAGACTTTGCCATGAAAAAAATCCTCTTTGTCCTCTTCTTGTTTTTCACGGCCGCCATTACCAAAGCCGAAGAAATCACGCTTTTCAACGCCGACGGCGAGCCCATCGCCTACATTGACACCGCCTCAGACGACCTCGCCATCTATATGTGGGACGGTACGCCCGTGGCCTATCTGCTCGCCACCGACAACGACTACTTCCATATTTACGGCTTCAATGGCAAGCACCTGGGCTGGTTTGAAAACGGCCTGGTCATCGACCACAAAGGCTATCGCGTTGGTTTCCAAGAGGGTGCAGTGTCGAAATATACCAAATACGAACCCTACAAACCTTACAAGAAATACAAACCCTATAAGGCCTATCGCAGTTATCCGCCCTATAAACCCTATACGCAAAGCCGTTTCGGCCATACCTCGCTTTCACTCTTTTTGAAAGCGGGACAAAAGATGTGAAACGATAATTGGTGAACGGAGAACAGTCCTATTATAAATAATGTATGTCGGCAATGACCTGTGCCCCCACTGCGGCATTGAGCTGAGCGGTCATCTGTCGGCGCGAATACATCAGGTTGTTGCGCAATGCCGGCGAGTCGAGCCGCACATAAAGCGTCTGGTTGCGGATATAGAGTTCGCGCGTATGTGCATTCACGCTCTCGCCGGCCACACTGCTCCACGCCTGCACCAGACGGTATTGGTTGAGCGGAGTCTCCAATCCCTCGTCGCGCAAAAAGCGCATAAGAATGTCGGTGAGCTGTACAGAATTGTGGCGATGCATATTCAAGCGTTTGTTTATATTCTCTGCAATAATATTCTTATAGACAGTTTGTTGTCTCTTTCTCTTCTTTGCGTTCAAGACACACGTGGCCGTCGGTCACTCTGAAGAGCCGGTAGTCTTCGGCCGTGGCCGAAAGTATTTCGTCAAGGTGGTCGCGGTTGGTGTCGGTGATAAAGATCTGTCCGAAGTCATTGCCCGAAACATAGTCCACGATACGGGCCACGCGGTCGGCGTCGAGTTTGTCGAAAATATCGTCGAGCAGGAGCAGCGGCGTTTCGGCGTGTCCGTGGTGGTGGAGGAAGACATACTGGGCCAGTTTCATGGCAATGAAAAACGTTTTGGTCTGACCCTGTGAAGCCTCTTTTTTCATCGGGAAACCGCCGAGTGTGAGTTCGAGTTCGTCTTTGTGCGGCCCATGAAGCGTGTAGCCCACGATGCGCTCTTTCTCGCGCCAGGTTGTGAGCCATTCCTTGAGCGGTCCGCGGCTTCCATGACTGATGTAGTCAATGGCCGGCCGCTCAGAGTCGTTGGGGCAGAGCCGGGCATAAAGGTCTGAGAATATGGGCGATAATTGTTCGATGAATTGGGCCCTTGCGGTGTAAATCACAGCCGCATCGGCCGACATCATTTCTTCAAGCACGTCGAGCACACCGGCATCGGGCTCGGCCTCGGCCTTGAGCAAGGCGTTGCGCTGCTTGAGCGAGCGCTCGTAGCGAATGATGGCGGCCAGATAGTGCCGGTCGTATTGGGCTATCACGGCGTCCATAAACCGCCTGCGCTCTTCGCTGCCGCCAGAAACCAGCAGGGAGTCGCTTGGCGAAAGCATCACCAAAGGTATCTTACCGAGATGTTCCGAAAAGCGCTTA
Organism: Alloprevotella sp.; assembly: GCA_045124135.1. GTDB lineage: Bacteria > Bacteroidota > Bacteroidia > Bacteroidales > Bacteroidaceae > Alloprevotella. Next base: position 582 of record JBGVLE010000030.1, on the reverse strand, counting down.
TAGTCCTTGCCGTCACATTTCACGTGCTTGCGCCCGCCGCGCTTCAGGCTGCACGACACCGTCATGTCGCTTCCCTCTTCCACCTCATACGTGCCCTGTATCATAAAGAAGTCGGCCTCGTGGTGTAGATTGAACTGGTCTGCGCGGCACACGGCTCCGTTGCAGAACGACAGATAATAAATGGCGTCAAGTATATTGGTCTTGCCCATACCGTTTTGTCCGATGAAAGCGTTGATTTTTGGCGCAAACCCTAAGTCGGCCTGCACCACGTTGCGGTAGTTGACGATATGGAGAGTCTTGAGAAACATAAGTTTTAAAGGCGTAAAAACGTAACAAGTGCAAAAATACAAAAATCCGCCGATTTGTGGCGGCTGGCCGCTTCATTGTGTCTGCCGGACGCCACAAAGTCGCTGTCAGTAGGTTTTGCGTCTGTGGCAAATCTCTATAGAGTCAACAAGCAAGTGCAATATTACGAATAATGTTTGTAGAACTCTTTTATTGGTGTTGAGAAATTGAGTTTTTGCCTTGGTCTTCTGTTGATTTTCTTTTGTATTTTGCAGATATATGCTTCTGTTATGTCAT
>JBGVLE010000029.1:0-3362 GCA_045124135.1 Alloprevotella sp. | reverse complement strand
CGCGGTTTTCAGTTTTTTTGACACGTGTATGAGTAAATCCGTCAGTCCGCTTGCGTGGCGTCGCCGTCAAATCGCCGCCGCCATCGCCGCCGAATCCGCCGCAGTGGTTCCGGCTCCGTCAAAGTCCGGCAAGTCTAAGTCGGACAAGTCTTCAACCCCTAAAAAATCAGATTAGCTATGGCAAAAGACAATCTTTTCCTCGGTTTCGCCCGTGGCAAGGTGGGTTCCATCGTGTTCTATCGTGCCAAGGGTGAGCAAATCACGCGCGCCCTCAACGCCGCGCCGTCCAACCCGCAGACCGCTCTCCAGCTCTTGCAGCGTGTCTGCTTCAAATCATCCTCGGTGGCGTACTCGCTCTTCCAGGAGATCACCGACCACTCGTTCGAGGGTGTAGACGCCGGTACTCCGTCTCAGTCCCGGTTTGCTCAGCGCAATATCGCCCTGATGCGTGCACAACTCATCGACGAAATCAACTCCGGCGACGAGGAGGAAATCCTCACATCGCAGCAGGCCAATTTCGACGCCAAGGCCGATGTCTACCCGCCGTTCCGTCCGTTCGTTATGTCCGAGGGCCACGCTCCCGTTGCGCCGTTCGGGTGGAGTGTCGTCGGAACTACGGAGTCTTATTTGTCGCTCCCGGTTCCCGGTGCTTCAGACCCGACCTACGACGACGTTATCAACGCCCTCGGTCTCCAGCGCGGCGACCAGCTCACTTTCTTGTGGCTGACAATTGACGATAAGACAGACTCGCACACGTTTAACGGGTTCCACTACGCCCGCGTGATTCTTGAGCCCGCGAACGGCGATTTTACCACAAAGTTCATTTCGTCAAGTGCCGTGAACTCGCCGAATCCGCGAAACAAGGGCGAGATTAGCCTGGACGTGGAATTCGAAGGAAGTGACGCAGTCATCCAGCTGCAACCAACGCGCGACGGGCAGGCGCTGGCAGCACCAGAAGCGGGACACGACAACTCTCTGGCCGCGATTGGCGTTATTGTCTCCCGCCAGGTCGGCAACGTATGGCAGCGCTCGAACTGCACGATCTTGTGTCGCTCTGACGTCACGACGGCCCCCGGCCATCTCGAGTACGACCACTCGACCGGCTATCTCGCCGACGCCATCGCATCGTACCGCACCGCCGGCGCCGTCTCGACCGCGTACTTGAACCAGGCACAGAAAGCAGCGTCGGACAACGCCTAACCGACGCCGTCCGACACTTTCCGGTTTTTCCGTCCGTCCGTGTATATACTTCTACGCGGACGGGCGGCTCATTCTGTCTCTCCGAGAATTGCCTTGACTCTCGCGATTTCCGCGTCGATGTCGCGCTCGCAGGCCTTGCACGCTCGCAGTGCCTGCTGGCTTCTCGTCGCGAAATACTCCTTCTGCGTCGCTCTCATGTGCGCGACGGCGTAGAAAAACTCCCTTGCGTCCATGTCTCACTTCTGTTTGATTACGTACTCCAACCACTCGACGTTCCTGGCGTTCGCGTTGAGCTGCGCTCCATGGTGGCGCAGGCTCCGGCCGTCGCGCAGCTCTTCCAGCCACGCTTCGAGTTCCTCGCGCGTCATTTCTCGTACGGCTTTCTCGACGCTTGCGCGCCACTCGCGTAGCTCTTTCTCCGCCTTGTCCGCGACGCTCGAGGCCTCGTGCGCTGCACGTCTGTCCTTGGGCTGACGGCGGGGTGTCGGCGGTGTGTCCACGAACCACTTCTTGACCCTCCAGGCGTCGCCGTCCTTGCTGACAAGCCCGGCACGCTGGAGCAGCCCGAGCGCGTGACGGACTGCCGACAACGTTAGACCGGCTCTTGCGGCCATCACGCGCAGGCTCTGTCTCACCTGGTCCCGGTCCTCGTCATGGTACCCGGCGCACAGGGCCATGTGTATATACAAGAGGCGCGCCGCCTGGTTGCGGTAAACCTCGGGTATGTCGCTAATGTCGATCACTGTCGTATACCTCATCCGGAATGTGATTTATGATGATACGTTTGACGATGTCGAGCTGCTGCATCACGACGGATATCCTATCCTGGAGTTCCGTCGACCCATCCGTCCTGATGGGCTGCATGCCGTCGAGCTTGCGCGCGAGCTCCAGGCAGGTGAGCGCCTTGTCGTAGGCGAACCTCGCAAGCATCACGACGTCCATCCCGAGGGTACTTTTCGGGTCAATAGGGTATGTCTCCCTGGTGTTTCCTGGTTCGATCATATCTCGCCCTCCTTCCTTAGTTCCTGGCTAAGCCTTGCGAAGAGGCGGTACGCCGTCTCCCAGGTCACGTCCCTGGCTGACTCTGCCCTCATGATGGTCCATCTACTCACGCCCCAGGCTTCGCCGACCTGCTTCTGTGTCAGTCCGCGACGGAGGCGCCATGTCTTCAGTGCCAGGGCGAACTCCTGGCGGTTCACGTCCATTTCGAGCCCATTGGGCTCCATCTTCACTTCAATCTTCTTCATAAGCTGTGTTATTTGATAATGATATGCTCCTCAAGGAGTTCCGGAAAAAATAGCTTGGCGAAGCCGGCGGCGATCGCCCTCTTCACCTCGAGGTTCTCAACCAGACGGATCCGTCGCCGGACGTCCTGGAGATAGCAGTACATTTTCGCCCCGTCGTTGAGGATGGTGTTCCGTTTGTGCGTAGGGTCTACCTGCGCCTCCATGTCGATTTCCCAGAGTACCTGGTAGCTGATTCTGGCCGAGATGGCCTTCTGTGTGATCTGTCTCATAAGCTCTGTTGTTTGATGTCGGCGGCAAAGTTACGGAATTTTTCCAGAACTTCCAAAACTTTCTGCAACTTTTTTGCACCTGCCCCCACATTTTTCCACCGCCCCCCAGGTAGTCCTGATCTGTATGCCTGCCGGCGGTGTCTCATGTGTCTACCTGGAGGCCGGCGTGTTGCCGAAGGTTGCGCGCGCGCAGCGCGAGCGCAGCGAGCGCGCGGCGCGCGTGCGGGTCGGGTCGGGTGTGTGCCGCGTGTGCCCGTCTGCCCGCCCGCCATTTTTGTATTATTTTTAGTTACTATAAAGGTGTGTCGTGGTCTGTGTCGCGGTGTGTGTCGCGGTCTGTGCCGTGACGTGTGTCGTTACCTGCCCGCAAAGTCCCGCGTGCAGGGCGTTTCAGTGTGTCGTTGTCTGTGTCGTTGTCCGTGCCGCCGCGTGTGCCGCCGCGTGTGCCGTGGCCGGGTCGGGCGTCGGTAGGCCGTCCGGGGTGCCGGGGTCGTGGCCGGGTCGGGCGTCGGGCGGGGTGCCGTGGCCGGGCAGGGGCGACGGGCACGGAAGCGGGTCGCGGGTCGGGCGTCGGGCGGGGTCGCCGTGGCCGGGTCGGGGCGTCGGCAGGCCGTCCGGGGGCGGGTGGCGCGCGCGGCGGCGTGTT
>JBGVLE010000028.1:0-55771 GCA_045124135.1 Alloprevotella sp. | reverse complement strand
CAGCCTATCTTGCGCCGTCAGGCGAAAGTAGTGCAAGGCGAGAGCAAAAGACAATGGCCATATGGTTTGCGGCCCTCTCCTACTCCCCACACATTTCCCGGCAGAATATTTTTCCAAGCCATAAGACTGGAACGCGCAGCGGATGTATACTTTTCCCAACAAGAAACACTGTTTTGGTTATATTTTCCGAATTAAGCAAAATTATCGGCCTCTTATTCCCTTACTACTAACTTTGCCGGTACAAACGCACAAGCAAAAGACTATGGCTTATATCAATTTTGATTTTATTTCGCCCCAAAATCCCTGCACTTATTGGCAATTTTGCAACCGTCTGAAGCAAAACGGCGTCAGGGTGCCGGGCATTGCCGACGCACCCTACGATACGCTGAGCCGAGAGCTGAAAGAGTCGTTGAGTGAATACTACCGTGTGGACAATATGGAAAACTACGACGAGATGTATCGGGCGGTGGCTTTCTTTGCACACAAATACGGCAAGATTGACAGGATTGAGTCCAACAACGAATACTGGCTCGAACAAGACGCCCGGCTGCGCACCGACTTCAACGTGAACACCGGCATACAGGCCGACCAAATAGACGCCATCAAAGAGAAATCGGAGATGAAGCGCTATTACGCCAAGGGACACATCCCCACGGCGCGCCAAAAGAAGTGTAATGAGGGCTGGGAGGCCTTGGCCGACTTTTCCGCCACAGTGGGTTATCCCGTGATTGCCAAGCCCGACATTGGCGTGGGGGCCGGAGGAACGCACAAACTCCATACGTAAGACGAGCTGCGCGACCTCTTCGACCACACGCCCGACGTGGGGCACTATGTGCTTGAAGAATTCATCTCGGGCGAGATTTGTTCATACGACGCCATCATCGGCGCCGACCTCGAACCGCTCTTTGAGTCTATGACGGTTTGGCCGCCAAGCACTATGGACATCGTCAACAAGCAGCTCGTCCTCTCCTATTATGTGGCCAAAGAGATGCCCGAGGCGCTCAGCATCCTGGGCCGTCGCACAGTGAAGGCGTTCAACGTCAAAAACAGGTTTGTCCACCTCGAGTTTTTCCGTCTCGACCGTCCCAAGGCCGGACTCGGCGATGTGGGCGACTTTGTGGCGCTCGAGGTGAATATGCGACCGGCTGGCGGATACACGCCCGATATGATCAATTATACCCACTCCACCGACGTCTATCGCATTGGGGCCGACATGGTGGCTTTTGGCAAATCCAAACTTGCCGGCCTCGGCCACCACAACACCGGCAATGCGCCCAGCCGCGAGTGGCCCGACGAATACTACAGTGTCTTTGCCAGCCGGCGCGACAGCCACACCTACGTCCACAGCCACGAAGAGGTGGTGAACCGCTACGCCAACCGGATGGTGATGTGTGAGCGTATGCCCGACATTCTCTCAGGCGCCATGGGCAACCAGATGTACACCGTCAAGGTGAAGACTGAGGAAGAGAAAAACCAAATTATCCATTTCGTACACGAAAAACAATGAAAACAGCCTACGTGAAGCATTGGAGCCGTTGTCTCAACCGTGACATGGAATACAAGACCTATGGCGACGAAGGCCATGCCGTCTTGGTGTTCCCCTCACAAAACGGCCGCTATTTCGACTATCAGAACTTCGATATGGTGGCCAGACTGTCCAAGTATATCGACGCCGGGAAAATCAGGCTCATCTGTCTCGACAGCATTGACGAAGAGACCTGGAGCGCTGCCGTGCACAACAGCGACTGGCCACGCTTCCGCAGCCTGATTGAACGGCACGAGAGCTGGTACAACTATGTCATCGAAGAACTCATCCCACAGGTGCGCCACGCCGACGAACAGTTCATCGCCACCGGTTGCTCGATGGGTGGTTTTCACAGTGCCCTGTGCTTTTTCAGACGGCCCGACCTCTTCGACACACTGTTGAGCCTCTCGGAACTGTATCACGCCGGCTACTTCTTCCACGGCTACAGCGACGACCTCGTCTATGCCAACTCCGTGATAGAGTTCCTCTCCAACATGCCCGACGACCATTTCTATTGGGACGTCTATCGCCACCGCCGCATCCTCGCCTGTGTGGGCCAGGGCCGTTGGGAAGACGACCTTCTCGCATCGACCCGCCGTCTTGACGAGCTGCTCAGCCGCAAGAACGTGCCCCGTTGGTTTGACTATTGGGGCTACGACAGCGACCACGACTGGCCGTGGTGGCGCAAACAAGTGTATTATTTTATGGGGAAAATACTGGGCGACTGACAGCCACGAGCCCAAGCCGGACGGCTCTGTGCCGCCGTTTCAAAAGCCAAAAGGCGGCCGAGTACCAATGAATGTACCCGGCCGCCTTTGGCCAATTATTAAACTATTATGCGAAAATTCGGAAAGTAAGGGATTGATTATTCCCAGATGCTACCGCCTTTGCTCTCTTCGTCGTTCCAGAGCGATGAGCCTGCGCCGGGGCGGTTGGTATATTGCTCATTTCCGCTTGCATCGGAGTTAATCTGCACTTTCGAGATGTTGTTCATAATGCCCTCTGTGGCGAAAGCGATGTTCTCAGTGGTGGGAGTGATATATTGTTTTTTCATTTTGCTGTCGTCTTTTGGGATGAATTATTTCACGTAAACTTTTTCTCCGTTGATGATGTAGAGACCGCTGGTGGGGTTCTGTACGCGGCGACCTCTGAGGTCGAAGATAGTCTTGGCAGCCTTTTCAGTGGCAACGCACTCGATGCCGGTGCTTTCGCCCGTGTTGAAGCGGATGCCTTTGACGGCGCTTTCAGAAGGCAGATAAGCCTTACCGCCGGCTACAGTCGAACCGGTGAAGACGCAGAAAGTCAGTTCAGTGGCTTCTGCCGAGGCACGCTGGAGGGTATAGATGGTGCCTGAGGGCTTGGCTAAAGTTTCGATGGAGCCGGCCAGACTGTTGTGCACTTCAGAGCCAAGTGCGTCGGCAGTGGCGGCAATGTCGAGGTAAACGGCACCGTTCTCATAGACGGCACCGTCTTGGTATTCAATCAAGAACGGGGTGTTGGCAGGAATGTTGCCGTCGTGCTTGGTCAAGACGAGATAGTTGTCTACGATTTCGCCGGTATAGAACTTCAAGCTGGCATCGTCCTGGCACAAAGGCACGGGGCTGACGAAAGTACCAATCTTATAGGTCTGGCTGACGGGAACGGGCATAGAGGTGATTTCTTCAATGGTCCAGTCGCAACGATCGGCTTCATAGCCTTGGTTACGATTAACATTACTGCTTTGGTCGTAGAACCATTGGCCTGCGCCACTACCAGCATTGGACTTGAGCGTGTAATAGCCCAAATATGTGGTAGATTCGGCAAAAGTCACCGTGTTGGCCGCAGCTTTAAGGGCACCGCAAGTATAGGTGCCTGTCGTGTAATAGCCCAGATTGCAACTCAGCAATTTATTGCCCTCTGTCAACATAAACACCGTGGACGGTGCCGACTGAACGCTCTGCATACCCATCATGCCGGTAGAGGCCGTCGGGCTGATGTAATTGCCTGAATATTTGCCTTTGAAGCGATAGAGTTTGCCTACCACGGGCATATTGAGACTGAAATCAGCATAGATGCCGTCGAGGGCTGTAATGGAGGCGTTGATTTGCTCAGTAGTAGCCGTTTCGCTGGCGAGCAGGCCTTCTGCGGTTGCAATGATTTCAGCGGCATTTTCGCTGCCGCTATATGCGTATTGCCCTAAGCCTGTGCCCATCAGACGGCCTTTGGCGAGTTTGGCATCGAGCGAGGCAAGACCTGCAATGGCAGCCTCAGCATTCTGCGCGGTTTCATTCCACGGGCAATAAGAAATGGTCTGCCAGCCATTTTTTGCGGTCGTTGAAGAGAAAACAACGGGATTGCTGGTCACCTTACCTACTACTTTGATGATTGAGGCAGCAGCTGTACCGCTGGACCAAGTGGCAGTTGATCTGAAGCCTGTGCCATTGTTGCTGGCATAATAAATTGTTGACTCATCGAGGCCGGTCACAGAGATATTGTTCATCGAAGTCTGACGAGAAGCCAGCGAGAGATAAAACACAATGTCATCACCTTCTGAATAGCCATTCAAAGTCAGTGTCAGCGTAGAAGTAGAATTATTATTACCAGAGGCGGTATAAGCAATAGGGTTATCCTCCCCAAAGTCGGCAGCCGTGAAATTGGAACCCAGCACGGCGTTCATCATTTTCAAAGCCCAATCGTTGCTCCACGTGCCTGTCATATTACCATCGCCATTGTTGTGAGTTCCCCACATTTTGTTGGCACTTGGAACGATAGAAATGCTACTACCATCTTTTAATTGGGTAGTGAAAGAGGTCACATTATTTACCGTCAAAGCGTCGGTAATGTAGTCATAGCCTGATGTGGCACTATTTGCCCCAAGACTGACAATCGACTTGGAGCCTTCTGCCCACATACTCCCCACGCTGGCAAGCGTCAGGAGAAAAAGAAGATAAATTTTCTTCATGCGATAAAGTTTAGTTGGTTAATATAAAGGAGTAAGCTGTCTGCTGGAATGGGGTTTGTCATCGATGGTCGCCAAAGTGACGTCGTGACTGCCCCTCATCGGTCTGCCCGGAAGCGTGCCAGACGACGCGGCCGTGTTTCTCGACGGTCCGCCGCCCGTTTTCATCTGCCTCTGCCGGGCGGATAAGGATGTTAAGCGCTGTGAATGTGACGGCTATATGCCGGTTTATGTTTAGAATACCGCAAAAGTACTAACAAAGGCCAAGAAATACCCCCCGGTTGTTAAATAACAATAAATCGCAAATATTTAACGTTTCACGCCGTCTTTGGCAGTTGAGGCAAGAACGGAGACAAGCCTCAGAGGCGCTTTTGTCTTTTGCCGAAACGCTGTTTGGGCTTATCTTTGGGGTAAGAGAGAAGAGAAGGGGCCTTTGAGGTCCTCTTTTTTTGAGCTTCAAGGGTTTACGGGGATACTGACAAGAACGACGGGGCTTATGAGAGAAATTCTTGTCAGTATGCCGGGCCGACGGAGGCGGCATGAAGGGCGCGATGGGTCTGTCTGAAGCAGCTTTTGCCGCCACCCCGGCACGCGGCAAAAGATTTTGAGGCCACGCATAAAGTTTTTTTGTCACTCCCGCCTCCGCTTTTGAACATACAAGGCTGACGACAAGCGGCGCGCGAAAGGGCACATTGACGCCGGCTCCAGCGTCACCGGCCACAGTGACCGACAAAATGCTCCAATAATTATAGGCCTCATCCCTTAAAAAACTTGTAAATTTGCCACATCAAAACAACGGCCTCACGGTCATACCATTCTATCCAACCAAGCCCAGATGGACAAACAGCAAATCCGAAACCGCGTCAACGCCCTGCGCCGATGGATGGCAGAGGAACACGACGACGCTTTCATCATCCCCACCACCGACCCACACAACGGCGAATACACGCCCGACCACTGGAAAGCCCGCGAATGGATTACGGGCTTCGACGGCTCGGCCGGATTGGCCGTGGTCACACGCAACCGCGCCGCGCTCTGGACCGACTCCCGCTATTACCTGCAAGCCGAAGCGCAACTCGCCGACACGCCTTTCGCTCTCATGAAAGACGGCACAGCCGGCGTACCCTCACCGGCCGAATGGCTCAAAGAGGTGCTGCCCGAGGGCAGTGTGGTGAGCTTCTACGGCGAAATGTTCACCGTGGCCATGCGCGACGAACTGGTGGCCGGACTGGGCAGCGCCTACACAGTGCGCCCCAGCGAGGTGGACCCCTTCCGCACCATCTGGGCCGAACGCCCGGCCCTGCCCGAGGCGCCTCTCTTCATCGTGCCGACCCAACAGGCCGGAGCCTCAGCGGCCGACAAGCTGCGCCTGATCTTTGACACGCAGCATACCGTTTGCCCCGAGGCCACCCACTTTATCCTCAACGACCTCTCAGAGATTGCCTGGGCGCTCAACCTGCGCGGCAGCGACATTGCCTACAACCCGCTCTTCGTGAGCTATCTCATAGTGGGCGCACGCCACGCCCTGCTCTGCACCGACCCGGCACGCATCACTCCCGAAATCAAAGCCCATCTGGCCAAGGCCGGCGTTGGACTGGCACGCTACAAGGGCTGGAAACACTTCATCGACGACGCAGGCCCGGCCGACGTGCCGGCCTTTGCCGACACCATGAACGTAAAGGTGGCTGACTATTGCCGCTCGCTCGGCGTGCGCCATCACATCATTCCCTGGCAGGTAGACCGTCTGAAGGCCGTCAAAAACCCCACCGAGCAGGCCGGCTTCGACCTGGCCATGCTGCGCGACGGCGTGGCGATGGTGCAATTCCTGCGCTGGCTCGACGAGCACGTGGCCGACGGCAATGTGACGGAGGTGACGGTGGACGAACGCCTCACAGCCTTGAGAGCCGCACAGACGGGCTACATCGGACTGAGTTTCCCCACGATTGCAGGCTACGGTCCTCACGGTGCCATTGTGCACTATGAGGCCACGCCCGAAACGGCCGCCACACTCCAGCCCCGCGGCTTGCTGCTGCTCGACAGCGGCGCCCACTACGACAGCGGCACCACCGACATCACGCGCACCATTGCCCTCGGACCCGTCAGCGACGAGGAGCGCCGCGTCTACACACTCGTGCTCAAAGGCCACATCGCCCTGTCGCGCTGCCGCTTCCCCGAAGGCACCAACGGCCTGCAACTCGATCTGGCCGCACGCTATGCCATGTGGCAAGAGGGCTACGACTTCGGCCATGGCACGGGCCACGGCGTGGGACACATCAACACCGTGCACGAAGGACCGCAACAGGTGCGCAAGAACCTGCGCGGCTGCACCACCGTACCGTTCTGCGCCGGCATGACCATCACCGACGAACCGGGCATCTACGTGGCCGGACGCTTTGGCGTGCGCATCGAAAACACCCTGCTCACCATCGAGGCAGGCACCACAGACTTCGGGCGTTTCCTCACGTTCCGGCCGCTCACGCTCTGCCCCATCGACACACGCCCCATCGACCCGGCCCTGTTGCGCGACGACGAGCGCCAGTGGCTCAACGACTACCACGCCCACGTCTGCACCACACTGATGCCTCACCTCACCGACGAGGCTGACCGACGCTGGCTCCAAGAGGCCACACGCGCCATCTGACGACGACAATTTTCATTCACATAATACTACACAACAAAATGAAAGAGACAATCGAAACAAACGCCCAAACGGCAACGCCACAGCGTGCCAGCCTCGTGTGGCCTTTCTGCAAGTACATGCACCTGTCGGCCGCCGGGGTGCTCATCGCCACAATGTTGTGGTTCCTGACAGGCATCATCGTCTTGATGACCACCACCGAAACCGGCATTGACGGCCTCCAGAAGAGCATGAGCGTGTTGAACTTCCTGCCCACGTGGATACCCATGTTCATCGGCGGCGCCGTGTCGGTTTGCTCGGCACTCTATGTGCGCGAAGGTCTGCGCCACGCCGGTCTGGGGCTCAGAGCCTGGGTCACGGGCCTGCTCGTCTGCAACCTCTGCATGACCATCACGGGCACCCTCCTGCCACACGTCATCGTGTCTTTGGACCTTGAGACTTCGTCAGTGATCATGGTGGGCACCTGCGCCTTCTTCTTCATCCTGCCCCTGCTTTGCAACCTCGTGTTCAGCGTCATTCTCGGCTCTCGTCTGCTGGGCAAGACCACCAGCCGCCTCCACACGCTGGCTCTGACCTACGCCGTTTCGCCGGTGGTCGTGCTGCTCTGTACGGGCATAGGCATCATGCTGATGCTGGGCGACAGCACGGACACTCAAAACGCCATCGCCATCATCCTGCTGGCTGCTGCGGCGCTGTTCTTCTATCTCCCGGCCGCCGTGGCAGCTTTCTGCTTCTCCCCGGCTGCCGAAGGCGAAGAGCCCAACCGCATTGCCCGCTCTTGGAGTTGGGTCTGTGCCGGTGTGGTTTCGATGGCCCTGTTGCTTGGTCTTTACGGCCAGTTCTTTATGGAGAAAGTGCCTTTTGACGCCGAAGAAATGACCGACGAGCTTGAAGACATCCCCGCCGACGAGTTCATCGAAGAAGAAAGTGAGTTTTCCACCGGCGAAGAAGTTGCCGGCGACGACGCCATGATGGAAGAGCCCGCAGAAGTAGGTGCCGAAGAGGAGGCACTTTAAACCATCACGCCGTGATTGGCGTGACTGGAAACGCCGCCAGTCGTCCAATCACAGCAACAGCCTCATCTTCGCACAGTTACAGACCGTGTGACTGTGTGATTGGAGAAAAGGTGAAAATTTGGGTATAGAGAGACCCTGCATTGAGGCGGCAGGTCGCCCCCCAAATAACATTTTGAGCGGGTCTGCAAGCCCTGAAAAGGGCGTAAGAGACCGCACAGGAAATACTCCTTTCCTCTGCGTCCCTCTCATCAACACCACAACCGCGTTCAGGATCCCTCAAGCGGGCCTGAACGCGGTTGTGGTATAGATTGCAGAGTTGTCTTAGAGAATACCTTGAGCCATCATGGCGCTGGCCACCTTCATAAAGCCGGCCACGTTGGCGCCGCGCACATAGTTGACGGTGCCGTCGGGACGCTGGCCGTATTTCACGCACTGGGCGTGGATATCTTCCATGATGAGGTGCAGACGCTGATCCACCTCCTCGGCAGTCCAGGAGAGGTGCTGGGCGTTTTGGGTCATTTCAAGACCAGAAACCGACACACCGCCGGCATTGGCGGCCTTACCCGGAGCGTAGAGGATGCCGGCCTCGAGGAAGGCGTCGACGGCTTCGGGCGTAGAGGGCATATTGGCACCCTCAGACACGGCAATCACGCCATTGGCCAGGAGCTGGCGGGCGTCTTCGCAGTCAATCTCGTTTTGCGTGGCAGAGGGCATGGCGATGTCGCACTTCTCACCCCACGGACGGGCACCGGCCACATATTTCACGCCGGGATACTTGTCGGCATATTCATAGATGCGGCCGCGGTAGAGGTTTTTGAGCTCCATAATGTAGTCGAGCTTCTCGCGGGTGATGCCGTCGGGGTCGTAGATGTAGCCGTCGGAGTCGGACATAGTGATGGGCACAGCGCCCAGGGCGATGAGTTTCTCGGCGGTGTATTGGGCCACATTGCCCGAACCGGAGATGCAGACACGCTTGCCCTTGATGTCAATGCCGCGGGTCTTGAGCATTTCTTGCAGGAAATAGACGTTGCCATAGCCGGTGGCTTCGGGACGGATGAGCGAACCGCCAAAGGCGAGGCCCTTGCCGGTGAGGGTTCCGGTGTGTTCGCGAGCGAGTTTCTTGTACATACCGAACATATAGCCCACTTCACGGCCACCCACGCCAATGTCGCCGGCAGGCACGTCGGTGTCGGGACCGATATTGCGCCAGAGTTCGGTCATGAAGGCTTGGCAGAAACGCATCACTTCGGCGTTTGACTTGCCACGGGGCGAGAAGTCGCTGCCGCCTTTGGCACCGCCCATAGGCAGAGTGGTGAGTGAGTTTTTGAAGGTCTGTTCGAAGGCGAGGAACTTCAAGATGCCGAGGTTCACAGAGCTATGGAAACGGATGCCGCCTTTGTAGGGGCCGATGGAGTTGGAGTGCTGCACGCGGTAGCCCATATTGGTCTGGATGCGGCCTTTGTCGTCGGTCCATGTGACGCGGAACGAGATGATGCGGTCGGGGATGCACAGACGCTCAATGAGGTTGGCCGACTCAAACTCGGGGTGTTTGTTGTACTCCTCTTCGATGGTGTCGAGCACCTCACTTACGGCCTGGATATACTCAGGCTCTCCCGGAAAACGCCGTTTGAGCGTTTCGATTACTTCTGAAGCTTTCATTGTTGTAGGTAGGTTTTGTATATGAATAAATATTGATGTCGTGTGTTATTTCTCCTGCAAGATATCATAGCCGGCGGCTTCAATGCCGACGTGGATGTCGCGGATGTGCTTCTGGTTGCGCGTCTCTAGCACCACGCGGAGGTTGCAGGAATTGACGTCGGGGCTTTCGCCGTTGCGCTCGTGGTGGATGGAGATGATGTTGGCGCCAAAACGGCAGATGACATTGCAAAGCCCCAAGAGCGAGCCCGGACGGTCGGGCATTTCGATGAGCATCTCGGTGGTGCGTCCGCTTTTCATCAGACCGCGGTTGATGACGCGGCTCAAGATAGTCACGTCGATGTTGCCGCCGCTGACGATGCAGCACACGTTTTTGCCTTTGAGTTCCACCTTGTTGAACATGGCGGCGGCCACGCTCACGGCTCCGGCACCTTCGGCGATGAGTTTGTGCTGCTCGATGAGGGTCAGTATGGCGGCGCAGATTTCGTCTTCGCTCACTGTCACCACTTCATCGACGTATTTCTGGCAAAGCTCAAAGGTGTGCACACCCGGCTCTTTCACAGCGATGCCATCGGCAATGGTAAGCACAGAGGCCAGCGACTCTATCTGGTTGTGGTCGCGACTGCCTTTCATGCTCGCTGCGCCTGCGGCCTGTACGCCAACCACTCTCACAGAGGGCTTGAGGGTCTTGATGGCAAAGGCCACGCCGCTGGCCAGACCGCCACCGCCGATGGGCACAAACACCACGTCGATGTCGGGGTTCTCACCCAGTATTTCCATACCGATGGTGCCTTGGCCGGCAATGACCTGCTCGTCGTCGAAAGGATGGATGAAGGTCATGCCTTTCTCTTTATTGAGCTGGATGGCGCGGGCATAGGCGTCGTCATAGACACCGGGTACGAGACAAATCTCTGCGCCCATTTCGCGCGTGGCCTCCACCTTGCTGATGGGCGCACCAGCCGGCATACAGATCAGTGCCGGTATGCCATATCGGCGGGCGGCCAAGGCCACACCCTGGGCGTGGTTGCCGGCCGAACAGGCAATGACGCCACGGGCCTTATCGTCGTCTGAGAGCCGGGAAATCTTGAAACCTGCACCGCGCACCTTAAACGAACCGGTCACCTGAAGATTTTCGGGTTTAAGATAGACGTTGCAGTCTGGATTAACCTTATCTGTGGGTATCAGAGGCGTCTTGCGTATCACGTCGTTCAACACGGTAGACGCCTTGTAGACTAAATCAAGAGTTAGCATAAGACGGTAGGTTTAGATTGCCAGACAAATGCTGTTTTATAGACTTTCGTCAGAAAAGAACGAACAAAAGTGGCAAATCGGATGCAATTTTACGAAAAATTATACAAACCGACAAATTTTGCGGCTTTTATTGACTAACATAAATACAAAACGCCGAATATCGACTCAACAAAAGTCAATCTGCAAGTGCAATATCAGCCAACTTATTTTGGCAAGAATATAACATGATGACTTATAAATCCATTTTCAGAAAATCCCGAAGTTTGATATGTTTAATTCCGGGGTATTTACTGACCCCTCCACCGACAGGATCGAGCGAAACCACATACTTGGGATAATTGTCTTTGATAGCGGCGAGGTTGCCAAACTCCCGTTTGACGGTATCGTCGGAAGCGAGGAGATAGGTCACTTGAATATATATCCGCTTGGCAGCCTTGGTGGCAACGAAGTCTATCTCTCCGGCTCGAAGGAGGCCGACTGTGACTTCAAACCCCTGCCGACGCAGATGGTTCCATACGACATTCTCCATAATCTTTTCAATGCTGCCCCTGACATCCGCACCGCAAAGATAGTTGCGGATACCATGGTCCGAAAAATAGTGTTTATTGTTCGACTCAAGGAGCATTTTGCCATGGATATCAAAACGCCTTATAGGAACTGCCAAAAATGCGTCACGAAGATATTTGAGATAGTTTGAAACGGTCTCTTCGCTTATTTTTTCGCCCTTCGAAGTCATATATCTGGCGATGTTGGTAATCGATATCGGCTTACCAATATTGTCGGCGACAAAGCGTATGATATTTTCTAATTGCGTGACATTGCGCACCTTTTCTCTACTGACAATATCCTTCACAAGGATAGTGCTGTAAACGCCCTCAAGATAGTCGTTTGTTTGCGATTTCTCTTCAGGGCCAAAGGCGAGCAGGCCGGGCAGACCGCCTATGACGAGGTAATGCATAAGGGCCTGGTCGCTGTCTTCCATACGGTGGAATTGCAGAAACTCGAGATAGGAAAGGCTGTATATTTTTATCTCAATATATCTCCCTGAAAGGCGCGTACCCAACTCACTCGAGAAAATATAGGCATTGCTGCCGGTAGCAATCACCTGGCAGCGGCTTTCGGCGTGAAAACTTCGAAGTGCGTTTTCATAATGCTCAATATCCTGCACTTCATCAACAAGGAGATAATTATCGCCACCTTCAGGCAACCGCAAGACTGCATAATCATATAATTGCTCCGCCGTTACAATATCGCGGAACTCTTGAAATTCTTTATTGACATATACAATATTGGCTTCCGGACGATGCAGAATGAGCCAATCCTTAAACAGCTCGAGTATCTTGCTTTTCCCGACTCGGCGCTGACCGACGAGGATAAGCATCATGCCGCGATTGATCAAGTCGGCAATCTTCTCTGTGTATTGTGGACGAGGAATAAGTTCCATAAGCTTATTTTTCTGCAAAAATAGCAAACTATACTCGGCAAAACAAACAAAAGATGCGGATTTTGCCGATTATACCCGGGAATATCCGCAAATCTGGCCAATAAAAAACGCCGGGAGACCGGCGTTTTTGGTGTTTTATTTCTCTTCGGCCAGGCGCTCGATGGCGGCGGGCAGATCGGACAGAGTGGTGATGACGGCATCGGGCAGAGACTCGTCTACGGTTTCGGGTGCCCAGCCTTCACCGCGCAGCCACACAGCACGGCAACCTACGGTCTTGGCGGGCACGATGTCTTTGCCGTAGCTGTCGCCCACCACGAGCGTCTCTTCTGGCGCCACACCGGCGGCCTCGACACCGAGGCGATAGATGGCAGGGTCGGGCTTGCGCACACCCACCACGGCACTTTCCACTATCTTGGGGAAATAACCGTCGAGACCATAGCCGCGCAACACGGCCTGCACATTGCCATAGAAGTTGGACACGAGCACGAAGGGATAGCGCCGGGACAAGGCGTCGAGCACACGGTGGGTGGTGTGCATATTGCGCACGACATAGGCATTGCACCAGTCGGCCACACCATTCACCACAGCCTCACGCTCTGCAGGCGAGGGTTGCCAGTAGCCTTGGGCCACGAGGCAGTCGGTCTCCTGCACGAGTTTCTTGACCAGAAGGGTGTGGAAATCGTCGGCCTCGCCGATGATGGGGTTGCGGGCCAGCGCACGCTCGCCATAGACATAGGCCTCGCGGAACTGCTCTTCGCTCACGGGCACGCCGACATGGCGATAGCCCTCCCAGAGCACGTGTGCCCAGTGGCGGGCATCGGTGTCGAGCGTGCCGCCGTAGTCGAATATGATGGTCTTGATCATAAAGCGGAGTCTTGCTGCAGGGCTTTATTAAGGCTTCTGGACGGGCTTGGGGCCGACGGGATAGATGCCGACGAGCTCAAGGTCGTAGTAGAGCGTGGAATAGGCCCGCACACTTGACGATGAAGAGCCGTAGCCCAACTCTTGGGGCATACAGATGCGCCAAAGGTCGCCGATGTGCATATGTTGCAGGGCCGTGGCGAAGCCTGTCACCGTACCGGTGGTGTAGAGCGTCACGGGACTGCTGTAGTTGGGGCTGAACACGTCGGCACTGTCTTTGCTCACACCGGTATAGGTGAAGATTTCGCCTTTGAGGCGGCTCTCTTCATTGTCGCTCAGGGCGTTGCACATATAGCGGCCGATGTAGTTGACACGGACGGAGTCGGTGGCGATGGGCGAGACAGTGCCTGTGCCTTGGCGCAGGATTTCCACCACGACGGTGTCGGTCGACGTGCCGCCGATGGTGTCGGAGATGGCGTAGTTGCGCAGCAGACGCCAGGGGCAGTGTTGTTCCCAGGCGGCGCCGTATTGGGCTTTGGCCTGTGCCACGGCCGTCTTGGCCTTGGCCAGTTGCTGCTGGAATTCGGCGGCGTTGCGGGCAGCCCAGTCTTGGTATTCCACAGCCTCCACGGGGTCAGACTCCGAGCAGGCAGCGAGGGTCAGCAGGGCACCGAGGGCCAGTGCGACGCCGGTGGCGGTGTGTTTCAGATGAGACAAAAAGCGCATAGACTTTATTGGATTTTCTTGAGCAATGAGGTGAGGCTCACTTTGTCCTCGAGCAGACTGCAGAGGCTGTCGATGGGCACGCGTTCTTGTGTCATAGTGTCGCGGTCGCGCAGGGTCACGCAGTTGTCTTTGAGCGTGTCGTGGTCCACGGTGATGCAATAGGGCGTACCGATGGCATCCTGGCGGCGGTAGCGCTTGCCAATGCTGTCTTTCTCCTCATATTTGCAGTTGAAGTGGAATTTGAGGTCGTTGAGTATTTCGTGTGCCTTTTCGGGGAGGCCGTCTTTCTTGACGAGGGGCAGGATGGCAAGCTTTACGGGAGCCAGGGCGGCGGGCAGACGCAACACCACGCGGGTCTCGCCGTTGTCGAGTTTTTCCTCCTCATAGCTGTGGCACATCACACTGAGGAACATACGGTCCACACCGATAGAGGTTTCGATGACATACGGCGTGTAGCTCTCGTTGGTCTCAGGGTCGAAATATTCAATCTTGCGGCCCGAGAACTTGGCGTGTTGCGAGAGGTCGTAGTTGGTGCGTGAGTGGATGCCTTCAATCTCTTTGAAGCCGAAGGGCAGGCGGAATTCGATGTCGCTGGCGGCGTTGGCGTAGTGGGCCAGCTTCTCGTGGTCGTGGAAGCGGTAGTTTTCGTTGCCGAAGCCGAGGGCCTGATGCCAGGACAGACGGGTCTGCTTCCAATTCTTGAACCAGTCGAGCTCGGTGCCGGGCTTCACGAAGAACTGCATCTCCATCTGCTCAAACTCACGCATACGGAAGATGAACTGGCGGGCCACAATCTCGTTGCGGAAGGCCTTGCCGATCTGGGCGATGCCGAAGGGCAGTTTCATGCGGCCGGTTTTCTGCACGTTGAGATAGTTGACAAAGATGCCCTGGGCCGTTTCGGGGCGCAGGTAGATGGTCGAGGCGCCTTCGGCCGTAGAGCCCACCTCGGTCTTGAACATGAGGTTGAACTGGCGCACGTCGGTCCAGTTGCGCGTGCCGCTGATGGGGCAGACAATCTCTTCGTCGAGGATGATTTGTTTCAGTTCGTCGAGGTTCATGGCGTTCATGGCGTCGCTGTAGCGCTGGTGCAGGGCGTCGCGCTTGGCCTGGGTCTCGAGCACGCGGCCGTTGGTGGCGCGGAACTGAGCCTCGTCAAATTTGTCGCCGAAGCGTTTGGCGGCTTTGGCCACTTCTTTGTCAATCTTCTCGTCGTATTTGGCTATCTGGTCTTCGATGAGCACATCGGCGCGATAGCGTTTCTTCGAGTCGCGGTTGTCGATGAGGGGGTCGTTGAAGGCGTCGACGTGTCCCGAAGCCTTCCACACCGTGGGGTGCATGAAGATGGCGGCGTCGAGTCCCACGATGTTCTCGTGGAGCAGCACCATAGACTGCCACCAGTATTGCTTGATGTTGTTTTTAAGCTCCACGCCGTTTTGTCCGTAGTCATAGACCGCGCCGAGTCCGTCGTAGATGTCGCTTGAGGGGAAAACAAAACCGTATTCCTTGCAGTGTGAAACGATTTTCTTGAATACGTCTTCTTGTGCCATAAGTGTATGTGTTTTTGTTATTGTTTGTCGTGTGAGGGCGTGTCGGCGGCCGCTTTTGTAGATTATTTTGTCGCCACCGGCGCATAATACGGCACAAAAGTACATAAAAAACCGCGTATTTGCTTCACTTCGTGCAAAAAGCTCTTCGTTAGCCCCATACACGCCGCCACGACCTCGCCTCTTTGCAGCCCATCCCTCACGAGCCCGACCACAGCCTTCCCTCGCGCGCGTATATATATTATAGGAGTGCATGGTCCGTGAGGTCATTGGCACAGACTGTTAAAAATCGCAGGCGGCGGCAGATTAAAACATCTTTTAACAGTCGTCGTTTATATCTTGTTAGGCTTTGTTAGTACTTTTGCAGGCGTAAAGCAGTGGTTAGCACCAATCAATGCCACTGTGTCTCATTGACATACGCCATCATCTGCGGCAGAGCCCAATCACACCAATTCTATTGTCTTTGCCCTCTCTTGGCACATTCGTTCCCATTAGCGAGTGGGAATAACGCGCACATTCACCAATCAATTTTATAATTATATGCGTAAATTCTATCTATTATTCGCGCTGCTGATTAGCTTCAGTAGCGCCGCGTGGGCTGATTTTCACCAGCCCTGGACAAGTACACCTTTCCCGTGGAGTTCTACAGCTGTAGATGAAGCCAACATTCCCAGTGGCATCTCTACAGGAGCCACCGACTACACTGTTCACGTCGGTACTGTTAGCGTTGTCAAAGAAGGCGAGACCGGTGATGCCACCGTACATTTTGCCTACAGCGGTGGTAACTCAGCTCTTCGTGTTCTCGGCGTGGACTTGGTCAATTCTGAAGGTACGGTCGTAAAAGAACAGTTCAACGACCAAATGTATGGAAGTAACAATAACGCTTTCACCTACACGCTTAGTGGCGTTGAGGCCGGCACTTACACTTTGCGCTATTGGATTTGCAACACCTCAGGTGAGAATATCAGAAGCACCAACGGCCTCATCACTGTAACGGGATTGAACAGTGCCTACATCACATCGTTACAAGATCTTAGCAACGACAAGGTGTATGCGTTGAAGTCGAATAAAACAAATGATGCTTATGTGTATTATAGCGATGGTGTTGAAAATGTCGTTGCTACTATAAAAAGCCCTTATAATATTGCATACGACGCAAACGACAACAGATATCATTTTGCCATCTACAACGACGGAAGTTCTTACTTTCTCTACAATATTGCTGCAGGCAAGTTTGTTGGCACTACAACATCGAGAGATGGTGCAATACCTTGGACGGCCATTCCTACCAACGACATTAAAATCAAGTACACAGCCAATTCCGCTTATGCATTTATGATGTCGTGTAACAACGGAAGTGGTGCCATCAACCTCAACTCGGGTGTTGGCAATTATGGCGTGCTTAACTGGAACGGAGGTTATAATGGTCATCTTGACGACGTCGGCAATCAGTTCCAGTTCGTGGAAGTGGGCGATTTGTCGGCAGAGACTAAAGCACTTATTGCAGAACGGACTCCGTGGACAAGCGGTTACAGCAACATCACTTATGCCGTCAACAATGTGAGCGACGTTAATGTAAGCGCCATCCCTACGGCTAAACAGGGAACGGTTGCTGATGCAAAGACTGCTTTTGAAAACAATCCCTCCACAGACACCTACAATGCTATGATTTCTGCATACGAGAGCAATAAGATAACTCTCGCTGCAGGCGAGATTTTTAAGATTAAGTGTATAGAAAGTGTTCGCGGTTATCTGGCTTACTCTACTGTAGAGGGAAAAGGTTCTGAGACAAAAGCATGGCTTGCTCAAACAAACAATGCAAATCATCCTTCTCTTACTGACCAGGGTGCCTATACAGATTTTGCACTCATCGAAATCTCAGGCAAAAAATACATCTATAACACGCAAAACAAGCAACTCCTTTTGAAAGGCACTCCGGTGACTTTTGCCGAATCGGGCTCATATGTAGAATTCATTGAAGAGTCTAGCACACAATTCAATATAAAGTTTGACGGTGAGAGTAAATATCTTTCATTCTCACCAGGTTGGGGTGCAGATGACCCTGTACGCACTGAAACTGGTATCGACAACGGTTGCCGTTTCTTCCTCGTAAAACAAGGTGAGAATGTGGCCGATGATGTAGTTAATGAAGTGGCTGAGAAGATTCGTTTACAATACAGAAGCGACCTCGAAACAAAACTCGCCAAAGTTCGTGCCAAAGCTAGTCTGCGTGGTACAGGCGTTAGCCAATATACCTATAATGGTACCGATGATGTTGACGGCAAGATTGCTGCGGCTGAAGCTATCCTCAACAACGAAACTGCTACTGCAGTGCAACTTAACTCTTCCATCGAAGCCCTCGATGCCATCTATGCCGATATCAGCCTCAATATGCCCAAAGTAGGTAAGCTCTATCGCTTAAAAGGTTATGCTTCTAAGAATTATATAGCTCCGACAGCAGCGACACCTACTGCAGATACCAAGATGGCGATGAATAGCGATATGGATCTGCCCGGTACTATCTTTATGCTGTGCGCAGGTGACCAAGTAAATGGAGAAACAGGCTATAAGCTCTTGAACTACTTCACAGGCTACTACACAAAAAATACACATAACCTCGGAGCGATGGCCTCTGCTGCCAACTCTATGACTATTAAAGAGGCCACGAGTGGTAACCCCGGCTGCTATATGCTCAAAACCAACTACACAGGTAGCCAATGGGTATTTGATAACAATACAGTCGTTGACCGTAACGGTGCTTACGCCGCCGGCAATTGCGACTGGACAATTGAAGAAGTGACCTGGCTGCCCATTCCCGTTAACACAACCTACGGCATCGGTACATTCTACAGCCCCGTGGATATTGCCATCAGCGACGCTTGGTATACCAAAGATTCTCGTCTTAAATTCTACATTGGTTCAATTGAGGATGATTACCTCGTACTCACCAAACTCGAAGACAACATCCCGGCCGAAACGCCTGTGGTGATTGAATATCAGGAGCATAGCGGATATAAAAACGGATGCGCTTATATGGCCATTGCCGCCAGCGCTGAAGCCGTGACGGCCAAAAATGACCTCCGCGGTACGCTCGAGACCATTAACAAGCCCACCACCGGCACCATCTATACCCTCCAGCCTGCTACACAAGATGCCACTGAACTGACCTTCTGTGTCTACGAAGGCACAACCCTCAAAGGCGGTAAGGCTTATCTGCCCGCAGCAAGCGCCGTCAAAGGCATCCGCTACAACACGGGCGAAAGCACCGGCATCGAGGCCATTGCCACCGAAAAGGGCACTAAGGAAATCTTCGACCTCAGCGGTCGCCGCGTGCAGAACCCCACAAGCGGTCTCTACATCATCAACGGCCAGAAGGTTTACGTGAAATAATCCATCCTTAAAAGACGACATTCAAATGAAAAAACAATATATCACCCCCACCGCCGAAACCATCGCTTTCGCCACGGAGGGCATTATGAACAACATCTCCAAGGTGAAGATTGACTCCGAGTCAAGCGGTAACGCACAATACACCAACCGCCCCGGCTCAGGCTCATCACTTTGGGGCAACGAAGACAACAAAGGCGGCCTCTGGGAATAATCCACTGACGCCCTATTGTCTCAACGACAGCGCCACAAGAGGCGCTCATAATCTCGGACTAACGTTAGTCTATAAATAAATTGGTTGTGGCGGACGAGTTCTTTGGTTGGAGCTCGTCCGCCTTTCGTTTGTTCATATTTGGGGGGCGCTTCCGAAAGGCTTGCAGGGCCGCCTCAATGGATTATTTATTATTGCTGTCCGGTAAACAGTTCTATTATTGCTTATAGGCATATGGGAATGGCTGAAAGTCATTCCTCAACCGACGAAGGAGGTTGAGCGCCCAGCCCAGGGCAGAGCCGAGCGAAGCGAGGCGGCACCCTGGGTTACGACGTGAATGATATTTTCGCCCTGAAAGGGCAAAAGCATTATTTGAGGGCAACACCCTCTTGATTATCGAGTGTTTTCGACGTTTGTCGAGACGAGGGCTTTGCCCTCTATTAAATCTGCTGCGCTTACAGCGCGCCATCTATGGGACCACGACAACCCAGGGTGTCGTTCGCTACGCTCACTTTGCCCTGGGCTAGGGGCAAATCCTCCTTCGTCGGATTTGATTGGGCTTTCAGCCCGCTTAATATGCTCGGTAGGGGCTTATCCGCCACAAACATCAACGAATTAAACCATTAGAACTGTTTACCGGACAGCAATAATTATTTATGGCCGTTACGGGAATAAGGCGCGGAGGGATTGTCCTTATTCCCGTAAATATTGCCCTTATGGCGCTACTGACGGTCCTTAGGGAAAATGGCGATGGGCGTGAATTTGTGAACTTTTTACGACGATTTACACACACGTAATGGCTTTCCGTCACCAAAAAGAGTTTTTTTGTCACTCTCGGCCCCGGCTTTTGGACCCGAAAAATTGTTAAATGCCGACGGCCGGGCCATTTCGGTGCCTTTGTGCCGTCGTTCAACCGCCGGAGCGTCCAAGCCGAAAAACTTACACCACCGTTTTGCAGACTCGCCCAATTGGTGTAACTTCGCAAAAAATATTAAAATACCACCACTATGACCCAACGGAAAACGAGAGTGCGCTTTGCGCCCAGTCCCACCGGACCGCTGCACATCGGCGGCGTGCGCACGGCTCTCTATAACTATCTCTTTGCCCGCCAGCGTGGCGGCGAACTCATCTTCCGCATCGAAGACACCGACTCCACCCGCTTCGTGCCCGGCGCCGAAGCCTATATCACCGAGGCTTTCAAATGGCTCGGCATCACGTTTGACGAAGGCGTGGGCATTGGCGGCAACTACGGTCCCTACCGGCAGAGCGAGCGCAAAGACATCTACGTGAAATATGTGGACCAGCTGCTCGAGAGCGGCAAGGCCTATGTGGCTTTCGACACGCCCGAAGAGCTCAACGCCAAGCGCGAGAGCGTGAAAAACTTCCAATACGACGCCCACACCCGCGGCGAAATGCGCAACCAGCTCACACTGGGCGACGAGGAGACGCAACGGCTCATCGAGGCCGGCGAGAAATATGTGGTGCGCTTCAAGGTGGAGCCGGGCGAGGAGATTGTGGTGCACGACATCATCCGCGGCGAAGTGAAGGTGATGTCTGACATTCTGGACGACAAGGTGCTCTATAAGAGTGCCGACAACCTGCCCACCTACCACCTGGCCAACATCGTGGACGACCACCTCATGGAGGTGAGCCACGTCATCCGCGGCGAAGAGTGGCTGCCCAGTGCGCCGCTCCACGTGTTGCTCTACCGTGCCTTCGGCTGGACCGACACGATGCCCGAATTTGCCCACCTGCCCCTGCTGCTCAAACCCGACGGCAAAGGCAAACTCTCCAAGCGCGACGGCGACCGGCTTGGTTTCCCGGTGTTCCCGCTCGAATGGCACGGCGCCGACGGCACCGTCTGCTCGGGCTATCGCGAAAGCGGCTACCTGCCTGAGGCGGTCATCAACTTCCTCGCCCTGTTGGGCTGGAACCCCGGCACCGACCAGGAAATCCTCTCAATGGACGAGCTCGTCCGCCTCTTCGACCTCGCGAAGTGCTCGAAGAGCGGTGCACGCTTTGACTATGTGAAGGGGTTGTGGTTTAACCGCGAATACCTCATCAACACCCCCGACGCCCAACTGGCCCCGGCTTTCATGCAAATACTCGAGGCCAACGGCATCCACACCACCGCCGAGCGTGCAGCAGCCGTGGTGGGCATGATGAAAATGAAGAAGATCAACTTCATCGCCGACCTTTGGCCAATGTGTGACTTCTTCTTCACTGCCCCCGAGAGCTACACGATGGACGACAAGTTCACCCGCAAGAACTGGAAAGAAGGCACTGCCGCCGAAATGCAGGCACTGGCCGGACTGCTGGAGCGACTTGACGACTTCAGCGTCGAGAGCCAAAAGGCTGCCATCGACGCCTGGGCCGAAGAGACGGGCATCAAGCCCTGGAACCCCTGGCGTGTCTGCCTGGTGGGCACGGGCAAGGGCCCCGACATGTACGAACTGGCCGCCTTCCTCGGCAAAGACGAGACCCTGCGCCGCATGCAAGCCGCCATTGCCGCCTTGCCGGCATAACCCCCACCGCAGTCCACCCAAAACGCCACGGACTATGTATTCCCTCGCGATATATCTCTATATGCTGGCCGCCAACATAGCGTCGCTTTTCAACCAGAAAGCCAAACTGCTCATGCGCGGCCACCGCAACACCTGGCGCATCCTGCGCAGTGTGAACGACGAGCGCGAATGTTATTGGTTTCACGCCGCCTCGCTCGGCGAGTTTGAACAAGGCCGTCCACTCATCGAACGTTTGCGCAAAGCCCACCCTGAGGCGCGCATCCTGCTCACCTTCTTCTCGCCTTCGGGCTATGAGGTGAGAAAAAACTACGACGGCGCCGACACGGTGTGTTATCTGCCTTTCGACACGCCGGCCAACGCCCGCAAGTTCATCCGCCTGGCCCGGCCCAAAGCCGCCTATTTCATCAAATATGAATTTTGGCGCAACTATATCAACACGCTCCATCGCCGCGGCATCCCCGTCTACAGCGTTTCGAGCATCTTCAGAGAAAACCAGATCTTCTTCCGCCCCTATGGCCGTGGCTATGCCCGCTGCCTGCGCCACGTGACGCACTTTTTCGTGCAGAACGAGCACTCGCGCGACCTGCTCGGCCGACTGGGCATTGAGGCCGTGACGGTGACGGGCGACACCCGCTTCGACCGCGTGCTCGACATCCGCAAGGCCGCCAAACCTCTGCCGCTCGTGGAGCGCTTTGCGGGTTTGTGGCCGGTGCTGGTGGCCGGAAGCAGTTGGGGCCCCGACGAAGACCTCATCATCCCCTACTTCAATGCTCATCCGGGCCTCAAGCTCGTGCTGGCGCCCCACGTAGTGAGCGAGGAGCATCTGGCC
The DNA here is from genome assembly GCA_045124135.1 of Alloprevotella sp. Classification (GTDB taxonomy): domain Bacteria; phylum Bacteroidota; class Bacteroidia; order Bacteroidales; family Bacteroidaceae; genus Alloprevotella. The sequence goes on along the minus strand of JBGVLE010000028.1, from coordinate 33,220 downwards.
GAGATTGAGCGCAAGCTCGAGCGGCCTTCGCTGCGCTACAGTGCCGCAACGACCAAGTCGGTGGCCGAAGCCGACTGCCTCATCATCGACTGCTACGGCCTGCTCTCAAGCATCTATCGCTATGCCGCCGTGGCCTATGTGGGCGGCGGATTTGGCGTGGGCATCCACAACGTGCCCGAAGCCGCCGTCTATGGGGTGCCGGTGATGATTGGCCCCAACAACCAGAAATTCAGAGAGGCCCGCGACCTCATCACCTGCGGCGGCTGCTTCGAGATACACGGCGAGGAAGATTTCAACCAGACCCTCAACCACCTGCTCGACGACAAGCAGGCGCTCTATGCCGCCGGACGCGCAGCCGGACAATACATCAGCAACAATGCCGGCGCCGCCGAAGCCATCTGGCAGGCCACAAAGCCGGACGCGACAGCCTGACATCACACAAGAAAAATCAACAAGAGACGAGGCCCCGAAAGAGCCGCGTCTCGTTATGCTTTATAAACCATGAGCCTGACCTCCATCATCAAACCGTTCTTCAAGTCGCGCGTCGGTGCCATCCGCCGCTACGACACCGAGGCCGAAGAGATACAACGCCAAGTGCTGGCCCACCTCTTGTGCAAAGCCAAAAACACCGAGTGGGGACGGCAATACGGCTATGCCGACTGCAAAGACTATGCCGACTTTGCCGCACAGGTGCCCGTCAACACCTATGAAGAACTGAAGGGACACATCGACCGGATGCGCCGCGGCGAAAGCGACGTGCTCTGGCCGGGCAGAGTGAAATGGTATGCCAAGTCGTCGGGCACGACCAACGACAAGAGCAAGTTTATCCCCGTGAGTGCCGACGGCCTGAAAGACACCCACTACGCCGGCGGCCGCGACGCCGTGAGCCTCTACCTGCACAACGTGCCCGACAGCCGGCTCTTCGACGGCCGGGCCCTCATACTCGGAGGCAGCCACGCGCCCAACTACAACCTGCCCCACTCGCTCGTGGGCGACTTGAGCGCCATTCTCATCGAAAACATCAACCCGATGGTCAACTGCGTGAGAATACCGCCCAAGAAGGTGGCCCTGCTCTCAGACTTTGAAGAAAAACGCGACCGCATTGCCGAAATCGCCATCAAGAAAAACGTGACCAATCTCTCGGGCGTGCCCTCTTGGATGATGGCTGTCATCAACCGCGTGCTGGAGCTCTCGGGCAAGGACTACCTCGACGAGGTGTGGCCCAATCTGGAGGTATTCTTCCACGGCGGTGTGGCCTTCACGCCCTATCGCGAACAATACCGCCGCCTTATCCGCTCGCCCAAGATGCACTACATGGAGACCTACAACGCCTCTGAAGGCTTCTTCGGCCTCCAAGACGACCCGACAGACACGGCGATGCTACTGATGCTGGACTATGGCGTGTTTTACGAGTTCATCCCGCTCGAAGAGGTGGGCAAAGACAACCCCACGGTCATCCCTCTCTGGGAGGTCGAAGCCGGCAAGAACTACGCCATTGTCATTTCCACCTCGTGCGGTCTGTGGCGCTATCAGATTGGCGACACGGTGAAGTTCACTTCGGTAAAGCCCTACAAATTCATCATCTCGGGCCGCACGAAGAGCTTTATCAACGCCTTTGGCGAAGAGCTGATTGTGGACAACGCCGAGCAAGGCCTGGCCAAGGCTTGTGCCGAGACGGGCGCCGTGGTGTCGGAATACACCGCCGCACCGGTGTTTATGAACGAAAACGGACAGTGCCGCCACCAGTGGATTGTCGAGTTTGACAAAGACCCGGCCGACCTGGAACAATTTGCCGACATCCTCGACCGCGCCTTGCAGGAAATAAACTCCGACTATGAGGCCAAACGCTATAAAGACCTCACTCTGCAACGCCTCGAAATCGTCAAAGCCCGCCCGGGACTCTTCAACGACTGGCTCAAGAGCAAAGGCAAACTGGGCGGACAGCACAAAGTGCCGCGACTGGCCAACAACCGCGACATCATCGAGCAGGTGCTCGCCATGCTCTAAAGCCGCAGAGCCTCACCCCATCACCCATCACGCCCCCGGGCCTCACCTATCATATCATATGCCTCACGCTTCTCTCCGACATCTCCTGCACCTCGCAGCCACCACCCTCGCGGCGGTGACGCTTTGGGCCTGTGCCAATCCCGGCAGCGGACCCGACGGCGGCCCGTATGACGAAACGCCTCCACGCATCGTGAGCATGACACCGGCCATCGGCAGCGTGAACATCAAGACAAAAAAGGTGAGCCTGCTCTTTGACGAACTCATCAAGGTGGAAAACCCAAGCGAGAAAGTCACCGTGTCGCCACCGCAGATGGAGGTGCCGGAAATCAAAGTATCCGGCCGCCGCGTCAACGTCAGCCTCTCTGACACGCTCAAGCCCAACACCACCTATACCATTGACTTCTCAGACGCCATCGAAGACAGCAACGAGGGCAACCCGTTGGGCAACTTCACCTATTTCTTCTCTACCGGCAGCGCCATAGATACCATGGAGATTGCCGGCTATGTGTTGGCGGCCGAAAACCTCGAACCGCAAAAGGGACTGCTCGTGGGCCTGCACAGCGACCTCAACGACTCGGCCTTCACAGCCGTACCCTTCGAGCGCGTGGCCCGTACCGACAGCCGCGGGCATTTCTGCATCAAAGGCATCGCTCCCGGCACCTATCGCGTCTATGCCCTCAAAGACATCGACGGCGACTTCAAAATGTCGCGGGGCGAAATGATGGCGGCACTGAGACAAGACATCACGCCCACATGCTTCCCCGACGTAAGACAAGACACGGCCTGGCACGACAGCATCCACTACGACAGCATCAGCATCGTTCACTTCACCCACTACAAGCCGGACGACCTCGTCTTGCGCGCCTTCAGTCCCGTGAGGACCGACCGCCGTTTCCTCAAATCACAGCGCGACGAACCGGAATGGTTCAGAATGTATTTCACGGCTGCCTCGACCGAGCGCCCGAAAGTCACCGGACTCAACTTCAACGCCGAAGAACTGTTGCTCGAACAGACTAATGCCACCAACGACACCATCACCTACTGGCTGCGCACCGTAGACCTGCCGCAGGTGGACAGTCTGCGTATGGTCTACACCTATGAGGCCTACGACGACTCGCTCGCCTGCAATGTCTGGCAAAGCGACACGCTCGAGATTGTACCACGTCACACGATGGCCCGAAGGCTCAAGCAAAAGGCCGAAGCCGACGAGAAATGGCAAAAACAACTGGAGAAACGCCACAAACGCGGCGACTACTCGCAAGAGACGCCGCCACAACAGTTTTTGCGCGTCAACACACTCGGAGGCAGCGGTATGCCCCTGCTCTACAACCCTTCGGTGACCTTCGACGAACCCATCACGCGGCTCGACACGGCGGCCATCCACCTGCGGCTCAGACAAGACTCCGTCATGACAGACGCCCCAATGGCACTCGTCATCAACCACCACCTGCCTCATGGCAGCCCAACGATGGGATTCAAGATATTGGGCGAGTGGCGCTATGGGCAGAAATATGAAATCACCATCGACTCAGCCGCCGTCACCGGGCTCTACGGACTGGTCAACAACAAAGTGACCTTCGACCTCTCTTATGGCAAAGAAGATCAGTTTGGCAGCCTCTTCGTCCACCTGCCCGGAGCCGACTCGACAGCGACGGTACAATTGCTCACGTCTGACACAAAAGTGGAGCGGCAGGTCAGCTCCAACGACGGGCGTGCTGATTTCTACTACATCAAGCCCGGCAAATATTATATGCGTCTCTTCTACGACCGCAACCGCAACGGCCGCTGGGACACCGGCGACTATGCCAAGCAGCTGGAGCCTGAAGAGGTGTTTTATTTCCCCCACGAGATTGAAGTGAGGGCAAACTGGGACATCGAACAGACCTGGCGTCCCGAAGAAATGCCACTCTACAAACAAAAGCCCCAAGCCATCACCAAGCAAAAGGCCGACAAAGAGAAAACCGTCAAAAACCGCAACGCCGAGCGACAGCGCAACAAATAAACCGCTGCGCCGCCACACATCCAAAAGCCTATCATCATGAAAAAACTCCTCACCCTCATCGCCGCCATCGTGCTCACGACCACTGCAGCATGGGCACAATGCTCTTCGCGCAACACTGCCTTCCAGAGCGGCGAGACCTTGATGTATGACCTCTATTTCAACTGGAAATTTGTCTGGGTCAAGGCCGGTACGGCTTATATGAACACGACTCAGACCATTTACCAAGGCAAGCCGGCCTTGAAAACCTACCTCATCACCCGTGGGTCGAAACAGGCCGACAAATATTTCGTCATGCGAGACACACTCACGTCTTACTGCGACCTCGACCTCGTGCCGCGCTATTATGTCAAAGCCGCACTCGAGGGAAAGACCTACCGCAAAGACCAAGTGTGGTATAAATATGAAGACGGGCAGTGCCACGTCAATATGCGCCACCAGAAAAACAACGAGAAGGCCATCTACAAGAACCAATCGTCGAAATACTGCATCTATGACATGATCAGTATGCTCCTTCGCGCACGCTCTTTCGACGCCACAGGATACAAGGTGGGGCATCGCATCAAGTTCATGATGGCCGACGGCCACAACTGCGAGTGGCAGTATATCGTCTATAAAGGCAAGAAGAAATTCAAGATGGAGAAGTCCAACACGGCCTATCGCTGCCTCGTATTTGCTTTCGTGGAAAACGAAAAAGGCAAAGAGAAGGAAGTGGTGCGGTTTTACGTGACCGACGACAAGAACCACATTCCCGTGCGTCTTGACCTCAATCTCAACTTCGGTACGGCCAAAGCCTTCCTCGTGGGTGCCCGCGGCCTGCGCAATCCCCAAACGGCCAAACTCAAATAAGCCGGCCCTGACATTGCCCCAACCTCTCCCACTCTCCGCACACAGTTCGCTATGAAAATGCTCCTGCCACTGCTCCGCCTCATCTCCCGCCTGCCTTTGGGCGTGCTCTATGTCTTGGCAGACCTGTGTTTCCCACTGCTTTATCACGTGGCGCGCTATCGGCGCAAGGTGGTGACTGAAAATCTCAACAACGCCTTCCCCGAACTCACGCCCCGCGAACGCCGCAAGATACGCCGCCGCTTCTATCGCTGGTTTTGCGACTACGTGGTCGAGACGCTCAAGCTGCTCACGATGTCGCGCAAAGAGATGATGCGCCGCATGGTCATTGAGGGTGTGGACGAGATGGAACGCTCTCTCGAGAAAAAACCGTTTGTCTTCATCTTCCTCGGCCACTATTGCAACTGGGAATGGGTGTCGTCCATCCCGCTTTGGTATAAAAAAGAAGACTCACACGGTGGCCAACTCTACCGACCGCTGAAAAACAAAGCCTTCGACCGGCTGTTCCTGGAGATGCGCTCGCGCTTCGGCTCTGAAAACATCTCAAAATATGAGGCCCTGCGCCACATCCTCCAGCTGCGCCGCGACGGCAAAAAGACTTGCATCGGCTTCATCTCAGACCAGGCGCCCGGCTGGAACAGCATACACGACTGGGTGGACTTCCTGCATCAAGACACGCCCGTGTTCACCGGCACTGAGCGCATCGCCAAAAAGGTGGACGCCGCCATCTTTTTTGCCGACATCCGCCGCGTACGCCGTGGCTACTACCACCTCGTCTTGCGCCGTATGACCGACGGGCCCAAAGATTTCCCCGACTATGCACTCACAGAGCAATATATGCGCGAGCTTGAGCAAATCATCCGCCGCCAACCCCACCTGTGGCTCTGGAGCCACCGACGCTGGAAACATCGCAGGGCAGCCGACGGTTCACGCCTTGAAGATTAACACTGACAACAAAACAAATTACAACACGATAATGAAACAAACTTTCAACCGCACACTGGTCACTGCCGCCCTGCCCTATGCCAACGGCGGCGTGCACATCGGCCATCTCGCCGGTGTCTATGTGCCTGCCGACATCTACGTGCGCTACCTCCGTCTGCGTGGTCGCGAGGTGCTCTTCATCTGCGGCTCAGACGAACACGGCGTGCCCGTCACCATCCGCGCCCGCAAAGAGGGCTGTACGCCGCAGGAGGTCGTAGACCGCTATAACCGCGTCATCCGCGAGTCGTTTGAAGGCTTCGGCATCTCGTTCGACTTCTTCGGCCGCACCACTTCACCCACCCATCGCCAACTGGCCTCCGACTTCTTCCGCACACTCTACGACAAAGGAGAGTTTGTGGAAAAAGAGAGCGAGCAATACTATGACGAAGAGGCCAAGACCTTCCTGGCCGACCGCTATATCACGGGCGAATGTCCCCACTGCCACGCCGAAGGAGCCTATGGCGACCAGTGCGAGAAATGCGGCACAGCACTTTCGCCGACCGAACTCATCAACCCGCGCAGCACCGTGAGCGGCTCCACGCCCGTGCTCCGCAAGACCCGCCACTGGTATCTGCCGCTCGACCGCCATCAGCAATGGCTCGAACCGTGGATTACGCAGGAGCATAAAGACTGGCGCTCCAACGTGATGGGACAGTGCAAGTCTTGGTTTGATATGGGCCTGCAGCCCCGTGCCGTCAGCCGCGACCTCGATTGGGGCATCCCAGTGCCTGTAGAAGGCGCCGACGGCAAGGTGCTCTATGTGTGGTTTGACGCCCCCATCGGCTACATCTCCAACACCAAAGAGCTCCTGCCCGACTCTTGGGAGAAATGGTGGAAGAGCGAAGACACCCGTCTGGTGCATTTCATCGGCAAGGACAACATCGTCTTCCACTGCATTGTCTTTCCTGCCATGCTCAAGGCCGAAGGCAGCTACATCCTGCCCGACAACGTGCCGGCCAACGAATTTCTCAATCTCGAGGACAAAAAGATTTCCACCTCGCGCAACTGGGCCGTGTGGCTCGACGAATACCTCAAAGACCTGCCGGGCAAGCAAGACGTGCTGCGCTATGTGCTCACGGCCAATGCACCCGAGACTAAAGACAACAACTTCACCTGGCGCGACTTCCAGGCACGCAACAACAACGAACTGGTGGCCGTCTATGGCAACTTCGTGAACCGCGCACTCCAGCTGACCAAGAAATACTACGAAGGCGTGGTGCCGGCACGTGGAGAGCTGACCGATTTCGACCGCGAAATCATCGGCGAATTCACCGACGTGAAGGCACGTGTGGAAGAACTGCTTGAAGGTTTCCGCTTCCGCGACGCTCAAAAAGAGGCCATGAACCTGGCCCGCATCGGCAACAAGTATCTGGCCGACAGCGAGCCGTGGAAAGTCATCAAGACCGACCCCGAGCGCGTCAAGACCATCCTCAACCTCTCGCTCCAGCTCGTAGCCAATCTGGCCATTGCGTTTGAACCGTTCCTCCCGTTCTCTTCTGAGAAACTGCGCGGCATGCTCGCCGTGGGCGAAGTGAAATGGGCCGAACTGGGCAGCATAGACCTGCTTGCAGAAGGCCACCAACTGGGCACTCCCGAACTGCTCTTTGAGAAAATCGAAGACAGTGTGGTCGAAGCCCAAGTGCAGAAACTGCTCGACATGGAAGCCGCCAACGCCGCTGCCAACTATCGCGCCAACGACATCAAAGCCGACATCCAGTTTGAGGACTTTGAGAAACTCGACATCCGCGTGGGCACGGTCAAGGCCTGTGAGCGTGTGCCCAAGGCCGACAAGCTGCTGAAGTTCACCATTGCCGACGGACTCGACGACCGCACCATCGTGTCGGGCATAGCCAAACACTACGCCCCCGAGGACCTCGTGGGCCGTCAGGTGTGCTTTATCGCCAATCTGCCGCCCCGCAAGCTGCGCGGCATTGAAAGCCAGGGTATGATACTCTCTGCCGAGAACTTCGACGGCTCCCTCAGCGTCATCACCGTAGACCGCGAAGTGAAACCCGGCAGCGAGGTGAAATAAGCGCGCTGCTCCGAGGCCGCTATGCAGCAAATCAGCTTGAAAGACTATCCCTCACGCTTTGCCCTCTCCGGCCTTCCTGTGGTCAAAGTCGGCATCAACTTTGACGCGACGAAGCACACCATCACCGACTGGAAGATCGAGGCGTAGGCTTTTCACCCTGATAGCATTTTCGTTGTTCCCCAATCAACACGACGTATGAGAAAGACACCAACCTTTCACATACGTCGTGTATTTTTTGCGTCGCCGTCTATCCTCACACCGCTTCTCGGCAGGACGAAACTGCCTTTCTCTATTTACCCAAATTCTTGCCTTTTTCCCAATCACACAATCACAGGGCTGTAAGCATCAGAGAATGAGCCGATTGCTGTGATTGGACGCTCCAATCACTCCAATCACGCTTCGGTCACAGCGTTTTTTGAAGAGGAACTGGCTTTGTAATCCAATTTATTGTTCGTAGATTTGCAAACAAAACAAGCCACTATGACACAAAAGCAATACACCCCGCAGCAAGCGCAACTGGCCCGCTTCGCCAAGGCAATGGGACATCCGGCACGGGTAGCCATCCTCGATTTTCTGCTCAAGCAAGACACCTGCTTTTTCGGCGACATCCACGAGGTGTTGCCCATCGCCAAGGCCACGGTGTCTCAGCATCTCAAAGAACTGAAAGACGCCGGACTCATTCAGGGCGAGATTGAAACGCCCAAGGTGAGGTATTGCATCAACCGCGACAATTGGCAAATAGCTGCCCAACTTTTTGCCGCCTTCCTCGCCCAAAACACGGCGAAAAAGGAATGTTGCGCCGAATAGCGGCGTTTTTTTGCCTTATTTGTTCGTTGTTTTACGAATTACAGATCATCTTTTCGGGTGATCTATGACACAGGAAGATAAAATGACGCCACCTTCGCTTATAATGCCCTCTAAGCGGCCTCTCTTTTTCATATAATAGTCTAATAATCTCACCATTATGATACAGCGTTTTGCCGACTGGCTCGTCTTTTCGGTCTTTGGACTGGACGGCGCCTCTGCCTTGGGCGGGGCGGTCAACTTTTTCGTCTACGACAGCATAAAGATTGTGTTGCTGCTCTTCTTCATCAGTGCCTTGATGGGTATTGTCAATGCCTATTTCCCCATTGAGCGGCTACGCAACTACCTCGTCAGCCATCGGCTCTATGGGCTGCAATATCTCGCGGCGGCGGTTTTCGGCGCCATCACGCCTTTTTGTTCGTGCTCGTCCATTCCCTTGTTCATCGGTTTTGTAAAGGGTGGCATCCCGCTTGGTGTCACCTTGTCTTTCCTCATCACCTCGCCTCTGGTCAACGAGGTGGCGGTGGCCATGTTTCTCAGTTCGTTTGGCGTGAAGGCCACAATGATCTACGTGGGCAGCGGCATCCTGCTGGGCTGTTTGGGCGGTATGGTGCTGGAACGCATGCACCTCGAGCGCTATCTGAGCGACTGGGTGAAGCAAGTACAGGCGCAGTCTGAGCGACAGACGGCCGGATGGCAAAAAGACCACACACCTTTCGTGCGACGCCTTCCGGCCATCATCGGCGACGCCTGGCAGATTGTGCGCGGCGTCTTGGTCTATGTGTTGATAGGCATCGGCATAGGGGCCTGTATGCACGGCTTTGTCCCGGAGGGTTTCTTCGAGCAGTATATGGCACGCGACAATTGGTTTGCCGTACCGCTGAGCGTGTTGCTGGCGGTCCCGATGTATGCCAATGCGGCCGGCATCGTGCCCATTGTGGAGGTGTTTGTGGCCAAAGGTATTCCGCTGGGCACGGCCATAGCCTTCATGATGGCGGTGGTGGGACTGTCGCTTCCCGAAGCCACCCTGCTCAAAAAGGTCATGACGTGGCGGCTTATCGCCATATTTTTCGCCACCGTGACGCTGTTCATCATCTTCTCGGGCTATATGTTCAACCTCTTGTTGTGACGAACAAAAGGCGACGGATAAATATCGTAAAATCAATTTCTAAAACATTCTCTCAAAATGAACGCAAAAAAAGAAGGTAAACAAGGATTCTGGGCCTCATTGTTTGGCCGGAAACCGTGTGGCTGCGCGTGCGGCGAAGGCATCAAGATGGACACCGGCGCCACGCCGGCCTCAACGTGCGCCTGTCAGACAGAGGGCCCACTGGCTGAAGGAGACAAACGGACGGTCAAGGTGCTGGGCCCCGGATGTGCCAAGTGCAAGGCCACCTATCAGGCCATAGAGCGAGTGGCCGCCGACCACCATCTCGACATCACGCTCACGAAGGTGGACGACATAGCCGAAATCATGGCCTACAACGTGCTCACCACGCCGGCCGTGGTGGTGGACGGTGTGGTGAAAATCAAAGGCCACGTGCCCACGGAGCGCGAAATCAAGGAGATGCTGGGACTTTCGGTCTGAATAAGGATTGAAGTCGCGCGGCGTTTTGTCTTTCCGACAAGCCACATCCGGCATTATATTTGCCGTAGGATAGAAGAAAGAGGTCGGCGTACCGGCCTCTTTCTTTATGTTTCAACGCCTTACGGGGCTAAGGGCAGGAAGAATTGGCCTTATGACAGAAAATTCTATCCTTATGGCAGGCGGACGAAAGCCTATGTGGCGCCGATTGTTGTCCGTCGGGGCGGACGCCGTGACGATTTCACGGCCGTCAGAGCTACCAACACAAGAAATAACAAGTATTTTTGTCACGCTCAACCCTGCTTTTTGGACACACGAAGTGCTTGGCCCATTAAATTCTCATAGAACTTACACGTATCGACTCAATCAAAAAACACTTAGACATTTTTTTGCCTCCTTCCATACACTCGTCCCTTAGGGCTGGGCTTAACTTTGTAAAAGATAGGCTGCGGCTCGGCAATTCAAGCGAGCTTATTGCACTCACCTTGCACTATCTTGACAAAACCGTTATTCCACCTACATCACAATCCAACTATCATGAACGACACACATCCACAAACCGAAATCGAACAGTTTAATCTCGCTCTCATCGCCGACTTTTTCAAGCGCCTGCCGCGGCAGGGACCGGGTAGCGACGCGCAGACCCGACGGTTCACCGACCGACTGCAAGAAGAGATGGACTTTTATCGCGCCCACCAAGACTGCTTCGGCTACGCGTTTTTTGTGGGAAGAAAAGTTTGATTGAGGCCAAGGCCATACGGTCCGTAATTGCCCCATAACGTCAAACAAGAATTGCGGCCACTGAAAGCCATAGTGTGACCTTTTCCCTACTCCACGCCGCTATACTTCCGCGGATAGCGGAAATGAATGGCCACCAGCGCCACTGCGCCCATCAACATCGGATAAAACAGATAGGGGATAATCCGCACGGGATTGATGCCGGCCTGACCGGAGGCTATCATCAACTGCGCGCCGTAAGGGATGAGACCTTGCACACAACACGAAAACGTGTCGAGCAGCCCGGCACTTTTGCGTGGGTCTACGCCAAAACGTTGGGCAATGCCCTTGGCCAGATGGCCCACAGAGAGAATGGCTATGGTGTTGTTGGCCGTGCAAAGATTGGTAAACGAAACGAGGCCTGAAATGGTATATTCCGCTCCACGGCGCGAGTGTATGCGGCGCGTGAGCAGGCGCATGAGGTAAATAATGCCACCGCCGTGTTTCACCAAGTTCAACAGTCCGCCGGCCAAAAGGGAGACGGTTATCAAAGGAGCCATCCCGGTCACCCCACGACAGGCATAGAGCGCCCAACCGGCGAGGTCGTAAGCGCCTGTCGTCAACCCGACGCCGCCTGTGAGCAGGCAACCCACGAGCAAGACAATCAAGACGTTGACACCAAACACAGCGAGCAACAACACCGAGAGATAGGGCACCACGCGCAACCAGGCCACGGGGCCTGTCTCTAAGGCCACCGCTTGTTGGCTGCCCAAGACGACGTATATAATCAAAGTCAGCAACGCCGCCGGCAAGACGATGCGCACGTTGGCGCGGAACTTGTCGCGCATGCTGCAACCCTGTGTGCGCGTGGCCATAATCGTGGTGTCGGAGATGAAAGAGAGGTTGTCGCCAAAAAAGGCACCGCCCACCACGGCGGCGACCAGCATCACCACGGGTAGTCCGCCCTTGTCGGCCAAGCCTCCGGCCACCGGCACTAAAGCGACAATCGTGCCCACGGAAGTGCCCATTGACAGCGAGATGAAGCAGGCGGCCAAAAACAATCCTGCCAAAATCAAATGCGGCGGCAACAGGTGGAGCGCCAGATTGACCGTAGCGTCAACAGCACCCATCTCGCGAGCCGACTCAGTGAAAGCGCCGGCAAGCACAAAAATCCAGACCATAACCAGAAGGTCGCGATGCCCGGCACCACGTACGAAACGGCTCACCTTAGTGCGCAAGCGCAGTCCCGGAACAGCTACGAGGGCGTAGGCAGCAACGATGAGAAACACCACGACGAGGCCCCATTGACTCACCTCAGACATAAAGCCGTAACCCACAAACAGGGCGATGAGCAGGAGCAAGGGCGTGATGGCCCAAAAGCCATTACGCCGACGGTTGCAGGAAAAAGAATGATGTAGTTCAGACATGCGTTTAGTTGTGTTTTATCATCTATCTGTTACGTCGAGATAGCCGTTTTTCAAGCCTATGGACTGTGCCACGACAAAGCCCATAGTCCAGGCGGCTTGTAGGTTGAAACCACCGGTGACGGCATCCACATCAAGCACCTCGCCGGCCAGATAGAGGCCGGAATGACGGCGGCTCTCGAGGGTGGACGGATGGACCTGGTCTAAGGCAATGCCGCCGCAGGTGACAAATTCCTCTTTATGGGGATTGCGGCCGCTAATGGTCAGGGTATGGCCCGTAAGCCGCGAAGCCAGACGGCGATGGTCTTTGGCACTGAGCGACGACCAACGGCGCTCATGGCTGATGCCGGTGTGACGGAGCAACGTGTGCCACAAACGCCGCCCCAAAGGTTCGGGACAGATGCTGCCCACCTGTTTGGCCACATGGTCAGACGAGAGACGGCGTAACATTTCGGCGGCAGAGGCTTCGTTTTCCTCGCCCAACCAACCCACGACCAGTTCGGCACGATAGGCGTTGTCGCATAAATGACGCGCAGCGTATGACGAAAGGCGGAGAATGGCCGGACCGCTCACGCCCCAATGGGTGATGAGGAGCGGGCCGTCGGCCTTAAACCGTGTTCCGGCCAGACGGGTGGTGACGTGGGGCACAACTATGCCGGAAAGCTCGGCCAAGGGATGGTTTTCGAGCACAAAGCTAAACAGAGACGGCACAGGGCTGACCGTTTCCAGCGAAAGAGGAGAAAGGAAATCGAGTCGGCTTGCCTTCGGACTGCCTCCGGTGGTCACGACGACGATGTCGGCTTCGACCGGTTCCTTCTCTTGAAAGTCTATGCGGTAGCCCGGCGAGAGAGGATGTATGGCCTTGACGGCACACCCCGTGTGCAGGGCCACGCCGTGGCAACGCATCAGCCGCAGGAGCGTCTGCACGATGTCGTCTGCACGCTGTGAACGCGGGAAAACGCAGTGGTCTTCTTGCGTCACAAGAGGTACGCCTTCCTGCTCAAACCAACGCATCACGTCGCTATGGTCAAAGACCTTGAAGAGACGCTTCAGCAGTCGCGCGCCACGCGGATAGACCGACTCCACACTGCGCACATCGGCAAACGAATTGGTCAGGTTGCAGCGGCCGCCACCCGTAACGGCCACCTTGGCCAAAGGGCGGCTGAGGCGTTCAAACACACTGACTGTGGCCTCAGGGCAGTGCCTGGCAATGTGTACAGCGGCGAAACAACCGGCTGCGCCGGCTCCGACGATGGCGATGTGCATGAAAACGATTGTGGGAATAAACTAAGCCGGCGTACAAGGGCAGGGAGGTCAGGATGGCCTATTTGTACGCCGGCTGAAATCTGTGTTTAGAATGACTTCCTGAGGCCGCAGGTCACTTGTTAAGCTTCCAAGTGGCACCTTCTTTGGTGTCTTTCACCTCAAAACCGAGGGCTGCCAGACGGTCACGGATTTGGTCGCTCGTGGCCCAGTCTTTGGCGGCTTTGGCTTTGGCACGAAGCTCCAGCAACAGGTCTATGGCCTGGCCGAAGCTCTTTTCACGCTCGGCGTTGCCGCTCTCTTCGGGCTGCAGACCAAGGATGTCGAAGGCAAACGTGCGGAACACGCGGCGCAGGGCCGCAAGGCCTTCGGGCGTAATGGTCTGCTGGCGGTCGGCCAACTGGTTGACTGTTCGCGTGGCGTCAAAGAGATGGCTGATGACTATGGGCGAATTGAGGTCGTCGTCGAGTGCGGCGTAGCACTTGGCTTCCAGCTCGGCGGCAAAGTCTTCACCCAAGGCGCCGCCGGCAGTGGCTTCGATGCGGTCGAGGGCAGCGATGGCGTCCATAAGGCGGTCGAGACCTTTCTTTGAGGCCTGGAGCGCTTCGTTTGAGAAGTCGACCGTCGAGCGATAGTGGGCCTGAAGGATGAAAAAGCGGATGGTCATCGGCGTGTAAGGCTGCTCGAGCAGGGGATGGTCGCCGGTGAAGAACTGGTCAAGCGTGATGAAGTTGTTGTAGCTCTTGCCCATCTTCTTGCCTGCGATGGTGATCATATTGTTATGCATCCAATATTTCACCATAGGCTCACCCTGAGCGGCGACTGCCTGGGCGATTTCACACTCGTGGTGGGGAAAGACGAGGTCCATGCCACCGCCGTGGATATCAAACTTCGCACCGAGATATTTGCGGCCCATGGCTGTGCACTCGCAGTGCCAACCGGGGAAGCCTTCGCTCCAAGGCGACGGCCAGCGCATGATGTGCTCGGGCTGTGCTTTCTTCCACAGCGCGAAGTCGGCCTGGCGGCGCTTCTCGCCAACACCGTCAAGCTCGCGGCTGGCGTCGTGCACATCGTCGAGGTTGCGGCCGGAGAGAATGCCATAGTGATGGTCCTTGTTGTATTTCTCCACATCGAAATAAACGGAACCGTTCGACTCGTAAGCATAACCATTGTCCATAATTTGCTTCACGAGCTGTTCCTGCTCAATGATGTGGCCCGTAGCATGAGGCTCGATGCTGGGCGGCAGCACGCCGAGGCTAGCCATGGCCTGATTGAAGCGGTTGGTATAGTATTGCGCCACTTCCATCGGCTCGAGCTGCTCGAGGCGTGCCTTTTTGGCGATTTTGTCTTCGCCTTCGTCGGCATCGTGCTCGAGGTGGCCCACATCGGTGATGTTGCGCACATAGCGCACCTTATAGCCCAGATGACGCAGATAGCGGAAGAGGAGGTCGAAGGTAATGGCCGGACGGGCGTGGCCCAGGTGGGCATCGCCGTAGACCGTAGGACCACATACGTACATACCGACGTGTCCGGGGTTAATCGGTTCGAACACCTCCTTCTTGCGCGAGAGCGTGTTGTAGATTTGAAGATTGTTTTTGATCATAGCTTTTTGCTGAAACGTCCAACCTTCCCACTCATGACCAAACCGCCGCCGACCCATCCGAGGGCCTGCGGCGGCAGTTGATGAGTAGTATCCTCTTTTTGTGAAGAGGGAAGGAGATTAGTCGTGAAGTTTGGCTTTGATGAACTCGCGGTTGAGGCGGGCGATGTTGGCCACAGTCTCATTCTTGGGACAAACGGCCTCGCAGGCACGCGTGTTGGTGCAGTTGCCGAAACCAAGTTCGTCCATCTTGGCTACCATAGCCTTGGCACGCTTGGCGGCTTCGGGACGACCCTGAGGCAGGAGGGCAAACTGACTCACCTTAGAGCTGACGAAGAGCATGGCCGAGCCGTTTTTGCAAGCAGCCACACAGGCGCCACAACCGATACAGGTGGCGCAGTCCATAGCCTCGTCGGCATCTTGTTTGGGAATGAGAATGGCGTTGGCGTCCTGAGGTGCACCCGTACGTACGGTGATGTAACCGCCGGCAGCCTGGATTTTATCGAAAGCCGAACGGTCTACCATACAGTCCTTGATGACGGGGAAGGCAGCCGAGCGCCAAGGCTCTACGGTGATGACGTCGCCGTCGTTGAAGCGGCGCATATAGAGCTGGCAGGTGGTGGCGCCGGTAGCGGTCTTGCCGTGGGGCGTACCGTTGATATAGAGCGAGCACATGCCGCAGATACCTTCACGGCAGTCGTGGTCAAACACGAACGGCTCCTTGCCTTCGGCCACGAGTTCCTCATTAAGGATGTCGAGCATTTCAAGGAAAGAAGTATCGTCGGGGATGTCCTTCATTTCGCGCATATCGAAGTGACCCGCATCCTTAGGGCCGTTTTGCTTCCAATACTTGAGTGTAAAAGATATGTTCTTTGCCATGGCTTTTTAGTTCTTATAGTTACGTGTTTTCACTTCGATAGCTTCATACTTAAGCGGCTCCTGGTATTTGACAGGGTCTTTGTCTTCGCCCTGATATTCCCAGCAGCTCACATAGAAGCAGTTTTTGTCGTCGCGCTTGGCTTCGCCTTCTTCGGTCTGGTGTTCAGAACGGAAGTGGCCGCCGCAAGACTCTTCGCGGTTGAGGGCGTCGATGGCGATGAGCTGCCCCATAGTGATGAAGTCGTTGAGACGGAGGGCCTTGTCGAGCTCGATGTTCACGCCGTCGATGTGGGGAATGAACACGTTGGTCTCAAACTCTTTGCGGATTTCCTTGAGTTTGGCCAGAGCAGTTTCGAGACCTTCTTTCGTACGGGCCATACCCACGTATTCCCACATCACGTGACCCAGTTCCTTGTGAATGCTGTCTACAGACTTCTTGCCTTTGATGCCGAGCAGGTGGCTGATGCGTGCCTTTACGGCATCTTCGGTGGCCTTGAACTCGGGCAGGTCGGTAGAGAAGCGCGGCACGGTGATCTGGTCTGAGAGATAGTTCTGGATGGTATAGGGGAGGACGAAGTAACCGTCTGCCAGACCCTGCATCAGAGCCGAGGCACCGAGGCGGTTGGCACCGTGGTCGGAGAAGTTGCACTCGCCGATAGCGAAGAGGCCGGGGATGTTGGTCTGCAGTTCGTAGTCTACCCAAAGACCGCCCATAGTGTAGTGGATGGCAGGGTAAATCATCATCGGGTTATAGTATTTCTCACCGTTCACTTCCTTGGCCAGTTCGCCGGGGTTGACATCGGTGATTTCCTCATACATGTCGAAGAGGTTGCCGTAGCGCTGGAGCACCACATCGATGCCCAGACGGTTGATGGCCTCTGAGAAGTCGAGGAATACGGCCAGACCGGTGTTATTCACACCAAAACCGGCGTCGCAGCGCTCTTTGGCAGCGCGGCTGGCCACGTCACGGGGCACGAGGTTACCGAAGGCGGGATAGCGGCGCTCGAGATAGTAGTCGCGGTCGGCTTCGGGGATGTCGCTACCCTTGATTTCGCCCTTCTGGAGCTTGATGGCGTCTTCTTTTTTCTTGGGCACCCAGATGCGTCCGTCATTGCGGAGCGACTCAGACATAAGGGTCAGCTTAGACTGCTTGTCGCCGTGAACGGGGATACAGGTGGGGTGGATTTGCACATAGGCGGGGTTGGCGAAGTAGGCGCCCTTGCGGTAGGCGGCAATGGCTGCAGAGCAGTTGCAACCCATAGCGTTGGTTGAAAGGAAGTAGGTGTTGCCGTAACCACCGGTGGCGAGCACCACGGCGTGAGCGGCAAAGCGCTCGATGTTGCCGTTGACGAGGTTGCGGGCAATAATACCGCGGGCACGTCCGTCAATCATCACCACGTCTTGCATTTCATAACGGGTGTAGAGTTTGACGGTGCCGGCGTTCACCTGGCACATCAGGGCCGAGTAGGCACCGAGAAGGAGCTGCTGACCGGTTTGGCCTTTGGCATAGAATGTACGGCTCACCTGCACGCCACCGAAAGAACGGTTGGCAAGCGTACCGCCGTATTCACGGGCAAAGGGCACACCCTGAGCCACACACTGGTCGATGATGTTGGCACTAACCTCGGCCAGACGGTAAACGTTGGCTTCGCGTGCACGATAGTCGCCACCCTTCACGGTGTCGTAGAAAAGACGATACACAGAGTCGCCGTCGTTCTGATAGTTCTTGGCGGCGTTGATACCACCCTGAGCGGCTATGGAGTGTGCGCGGCGGGGAGAGTCCTGGATGCAGAAGTTGAGCACTTTGAAGCCCATTTCGCCGAGCGAGGCAGCGGCAGAGGCGCCGGCCAGACCCGTTCCCACGACGATGATGTCAAGCTTGCGCTTGTTGGCAGGGTTCACCAGTTTCTGATGAGCTTTATAATTGGTCCATTTTTGAGAAATAGGGCCTTCAGGTATCTTGGAGTCAATCATTGCTTTGAAAGATTAAATGTGATGAGTTAAGGTGTGAGGTCTGTCGGGGATTAGGCTGCGATGCCGCCACAGCAGGCATAGCCGATGGCTACGGCTGCGAAGAGCAACATAACGATGGTCACATAAGCCGTACCGATGGCCTTCCAGCGGCAGAACCAAACCTTGTTGTTGAGGCCAAGCGTCTGGAATGCGCTCCAGAAACCGTGAGTGAGGTGGAACCAGAGGGCCACGAACCACACGAGGTAAATCACGGTGTAGACGGGATTGCTGAAGGTGTAGGCGATGAGCGCAGCACCGTCGTGGGCGGGAACGTCAGCCACGAAGGCATAACCTCCGTTCACCATCTCGGCAAACATCATGTTGTACCAGAAGTTCCAGAGGTGCAAGAGCAGACCGAGCACGACGATGAAGCCGAGCACGAGCATATTCTGCGAAGCCCATTCCACCTTGGCGGGTTTGTCCGTCACGGCGTAGCGGTTTGAGCCGCGGGCCTTGCGGTTCTGGAGGGAGAGGATGATGGCATACACAAAGTGAATGACCACAAGCACGGCCAGAGCCACCGTTGCCACCACGGCATACCAGTTGGCACCCAAGGCGCTACATACGGTGTTGTAGGCGTCGCCGTCGATGAGGGCAACCACATTCATGCACGCATGAAACGTCAGAAACAGAATGAGCGCAATGCCGGTGACCGACATCAACACCTTCCGTCCAATAGAAGAGTTAGTTAACCACATAAAAGATTTGAATTAAGTTTGATATTAGTGTTTGATTTATCCGAGTTGGTGTTTTTACATGCTTTAAACAAATTACTGCAAAAATAAAACTTTCACTTTGTATCTCAAAACGGGCAGGCAAAAAACTTCGGGCACAGGCGACGAGGCTCAAGTTTTTGTCTTTTCCCACGCCTAAACCAAACATTACCTTTGAGGGAAAGAAGAAGAAAGGAGCCTCAAAACGAGACTTCTGCTGGCCGTTCAAGCATTCACGGGGATAAGGACAGAAAAAATTGTCCTAATCCCCGTAATTTTTATCGTTATGGCCGCAGCGGCTTTCCTTAATTAAGTGCGTCAAAAGCGTTATTGGGTAGTTTTTGAAGGTCTATTATGACCTGCAGAAAGATTATTGCGAGTATTTTACCATTGTTTTGTCACTCCCAACCTGCCTTTGTGAACACAGTCCAAAGCATCCTTGTAAAGGCGGTTTGGAGCCAAAAACAGAACAAATTATACTGGACTCTATCTCGTTTGCACTGACTTTCGCCTGAGGCGCAAGTTAGGCTGCACCCGGCAAAGCCCAATAAAAAACAAGTTTTTTTTGGTCTTTGCTCTCGCTTGCACTAACTTTGTCAAAAATAAAAGAGAAAAGTAGTATAATGGAAATAAAAATCAATGGGATTGAGGGACTCGAAGAGGCCGCTAAAGCGTTTGTCGCCGCAATGGGCGAGAGGAGCGTCTTTGCCTTCTACGGCAAAATGGGCGCCGGGAAGACGACGTTCATCAAAGCACTCTGCAAAGCGCTGGGTATTGAGGATATCGTCAACTCCCCCACTTTCGCCCTCGTCAATGAATACCGCTCGGACACTACCGACGAACTCGTCTATCACTTCGACTTCTATCGCATCAATAAAATAGAAGAAGTCTATGATATGGGCTATGAAGACTATTTCTACTCAGGTGCCGTCTGCCTGATTGAGTGGCCGGAACTCATCGAAGACCTGCTGCCGGAAGACGCCGTGAGGGTGGACATCGTCGAAAATGCCGACGGGAGCCGCACACTCACACTGCCGGAATAATCTCACAATGACCACAATCTGCCTATGAAAGCGCTGCATATCATCACACCGGTGAAAGACTCCATCGACTCAACGCTGCAAACCATCAAAGCGGTGATGGCGTCTGAACTGACCGTGCCACACACCTATACTATATATAACGACTTCAGTACGCCGGGAAATACCCGCCGACTCGAAGAGGCACAGGCCGAAATGGGTTTCACGCTCGTCAATCTGGCCGACATCACCGACCATCCCTCGCCCAACTATCTGCTGGTGTTGCAGAAAACACGCCGCGAAGCACTCGAAGCCGATGCGGCCCTCTGCATTGTGGAAAGTGACGTGACGGTGGCGGAGGATACGCTTCAGCGGCTCTATGATGAGGCGGCCTCACGACCCGATTGCGGCATTGCGGCGGCGGTCACCGTAGACGAGCAGGGCGCAATCAACTATCCCTATCTCTATGCCCGCGGACGCGAGAACCAGATTATCGACAACAAAAAACACCAAAGCTTCTGCTGCTCGCTGCTCACACCGGAGTTGATGCGCCGATTTGATTTCGACACGCTCGATGCTTCAAAAAACTGGTTTGACGTCACCATCTCCCATCAGGCTCTGGCCGTGGGGCTGCGCAATTTTCTTTTCACCACCCTCCCGGTGGTGCACCGCCCCCACCAGAGCCGGCCGTGGAAACAGCTCAAGTATAAAAATCCTCTGAAATATTATTGGCTCAAATTCACCAAGGGCCTTGACAAAATCTAAGCATCCTGTGAACGCCCAGACCATTCATTCCCATCGCGGACTGCTGCATCCCACCACACTCGTGCTCGATGCCGAATATGCCGCCCTTGAGCCGTTTATGCGCAGTCTGCCCGAGCGTTTTGCCCGTGGCGAAGGCGAAGTGATCCACCAGGGGCGCAACGAACTGCGCATCATGACCTATGAGGGTCTGAAGCTGGTGGTGAAGTCTTTTTGCCGCCCCCATCTCATCAACCGTTTTGTCTATGGCACTTTGCGGCCGTCAAAGGCCAAACGGTCTATGGAAAATGCCGCCAGGCTTATGGCCCTCGGCATCGGGACGCCGCGTCCGGTGGGCTATTACAATGAGCGTGGCCTGTTGGGGCTGGCTTTCAACCGCAGTTATTTTGTCACGCTCTGCTCTGAATGCCGCTATCGCTACGAGCACCTGTTTGGCCCGACGATAGACTATGCCGACGAGGTGCTCACCGCCATCGGCCGCCTCACGGCCCGCCTACACGAAGCCCATCTGGCACACAAAGACTACGGCCGAGCCAATATCCTTTTTGACAAAAAGCCCGACGGCACCCTGCTGCTCGAACTGGTCGACCTGAACCGTATGCACAAAGGACCGCTCGACATGAAAGCCGGCTGCAAAAACTTTGAGCGTATGCCGGCCACGCCACACATGCACCGCCTCATGGCCAACGCCTATGCCGAGGCCCGCGGATTTGATGCCGACGAATGTTTCCGTCTGATGCAGGCCTATCGCAGTGTGCAGCCGGGCAAGATTGATGATAAATACTAATACCTCTCCAAACGCTTGAATATGAAAATCATAGCCGTGGTCGTCACCTACAACCGCCTGGCGCTCTTGCAGCGCACCATTGCCGCACTGAAGGCGCAGACACGCCCTTTGGACGCGATTGTGGTTGTGAACAACGGGGCCACCGACGGCACGGCTGAATGGCTTGAGGCCCAACAGGGGCTGGAGGTCTTCACGCAAGACAACGTGGGCGGCTCAGGCGGCTTTGCCCGAGGCATCCGTGAGGCCCGTCAAATGGGCGCCGACCGCATCTGGTGTATGGACGACGACGTGTTTCCGCGACCATTTTGTCTCGAACGCCTACTCGAAGCGGCTGCCACTCACCCCGACGCTGCCATCCTGGCCCCACGCCGCTTTATGGGCAACAAAATCATCTGCCACGACTTCACCCGATATAATCTCACCAATCCGCTGGCGTCGATGTATGGCGGAAGACTGAAGAAATGCCCGCCGACGGCTCCCACCTATGTGGCCGGCACCGCCTTCGAGGGACCGCTCATCAGCCGGCAGGTGGTCGACACCGTCGGACTGCCCAACGCCGAACTCTTCATCTTTTGCGACGACACCGACTATTGTCTGCGCACCCACCAGGCCGGCATGCGCCTGCTCTATGTGCCGCAGGCCGAGATGGACAAGGCGGAGTTTTTCACCGACGACACTTGGGCCGAGCGCGAAACAAAGAAGAAGTGGAAACGCTATTATCAGGTGCGCAACGCCACCTATCTCTCTCACCACTACGGTCGTAACTGGGCCGTCCGCCACCTGCGCGGCGTCATCGGTGTGGCAGGCTATATCGCCACGGCCGCTTTCACAGCCCCCTTCTCCAAAGGCTGGAAATGGGGCGACATACCGCGACTCTGGCGGGCATATCGCGACGGCATCCACGAGCGACTTGGCAAGATGTAGGCTGCTCATTTCATCCATCAAGACACTTACGCTTATGCGACTCATTAAAATGACAGGCGGTTTGGGTAACCAAATGTTTATCTACGCCTTTTATATGCAGATGCGCAAACGCTTCAAGGACACGCGCATTGACCTCTCGGACATGATGCACTATCGCGTGCACAACGGGTATGAGCTCCACCGCATCTTCGGACAGTTGCCCGAAGACGAGTTCTGTATCAACCAAAAAGCCAAGAAGGTCATAGAGTTCCTTTTCTTCAAAACCATTCTCGAGCGCAAGCAAGACCTCACCACGCTTGCGGCTTTTGAGCGCCCCCGGCTTTGGCCCCTCATCTATTTCAAGGGATTTTATCAGAGCGAGCGCTATTTTGCCGGCATTGCCGACGAGGTGCGTGTCGCCTTCACTTTCGACGAGAGCAAGGCCAACGCTTCGACAGTCGAGATGCTCCGTCGCATTGAAGCCGACGACCGGTCGGTGTCGCTCCATATGCGGCGCGGCGACTATCTCGAGCCGTCGGTGTGGCGGAACACGGGATGCGTGTGCCGCGAAGAATATTATCGCGACGCCGTGGCCTATGTCAGAGCCAAAATGCAGGCACCCTCGTTTTACGTCTTTTCAGACGACATCGACTGGGCCGCCACCCATCTCGACCTGCCGCAGGCCGAGTTCATCAACTGGAATGCCGGTGCCGACAGTTGGCAAGACATGATGCTCATGAGCCGTTGCCGTCACCACGTCATCTGCAACAGCACCTTCTCTTGGTGGGGCGCGTGGCTTGGCGTCAATCCCGACAAGGTGGTCGTGGCGCCCGAGCGCTGGTCTGCCTTGTCCGAGATGCCCTACATCTGTCCCGACTCGTGGGTGAAACTGCCCGTGACCTTGCCCGATAATCTCTAAAAAGCGGAGGGAACCACAGCCAAAGGTGCAATCTTATTGAACGAAATCTGACGTATGAAACCCAATCTTTTTGTCAAGGCCTGCCGGGCCTTGGCTGCCTTGCCCAAAACATTCAGCCGCACGCCCCGGCCGCGTCTCATCATGACACTTCTGGTGAAGAACGAGGAAGAAATGCTTGTGCGCCATCTGGAATATCATCACGCCGCCGGCGTGGACGGTTTCATCGTGACCGACAACAATTCCACCGACCGCACACCCGACATCCTCCGACACTATCGCGACAAAGGTTGGGTCTTGGAAATCATCAATGAACCCGGCACCGACTATGCCCAAAAGCAGTGGGTGGACCGTATGGTGTGGAAGGCCAAGACCCAATATGGGGCCGACTGGGTGGTCAATGCCGACGCCGACGAGTTTTGGTATCATCCCGGAGGCAGTCTCAAATCAGCGCTCGTGGCCACACGGGCCAACGTCCTGGCTTGCGAGATGCGCAGCGTCTATCCCGAAGAGAATCGGCCTTGGACCGAGTGGGACAAGACCGTACGCTACGTGGCCGACCAGGCCGCCTATGGGCTCTCGCCCTATTCGGTGTTTGAGCGGCAAAACAAGAAGGTCATCCACCGCGCCGCCGGCTATCTGCAAATCTCCATGGGCAACCACAAAGTGGCCATGCTGCCCAAGCGTGAAGAGCGCAGCGACATCGTGGTTTGGCACTACAACGTGCGCGGCCGCAGTCAGTTTATGGCCAAAATGATCAACGGCGGCCGGCAACTCGAACAACACAAAGGCAGACACGGCGGCCGACATTGGCGCTATTTCTATGCCCTGTATAAAGAGGGCAAACTCGAAGCGGAATATGAGCGGGTGATTGGCACGGCCACACTCGACCGCCTCGAAGCCGACGGCTACGTCGTCAGAGACAACGTGATGCCCGACATCTTCAAAGCACAGGTTTTGCCAGTCATCCAAGAGACTTAGAGACTTAGAGACTAAAAGTCTAAGAGACTCTTTGACTCTTCGTCTCTTAAAAAAATCGCTCACGATGAAACACGCCTATCTCATCATAGCCCACAATCAATCCGTGGTGCTCGACACCCTGCTCGATCTGCTCGACGACGCGCGCAACGACATTTTCCTGCACGTCGACGCCCGGGCCGAGTCGCTCTATGTCCATGCCACGGCGCGGCAGATGAAGCGTGCAGGCTACCACGTGCTGACGGAGCGTGTGGCGGTGTTTTGGGGCGATGTGAGTCAGGTGGAGACAGAATTGTTGCTCTTTGAGAAGGCCCACGCCGCCGGTCCTTATGCTTATTATCACCTGCTCTCGGGTGTGGACCTCCCCATCAAGACGCAAGACGAGATACACCGTTTTTTTGACGAGAATGCCGGACGGGAGTTTGTCTCTTTCTGGGACGACGAAAACCATCGGCGCGACCTCAAGCGTAAGGTCACACGCTATTATCTCTTCACCCGCCACCTCAAAGACAAAGGCACCGCCATTCATGCCCTCACCGCACCGGTGCGCAATCTGGCCTTGCTCTTGCAGAAACTCACAGGGTTCCGCCGCCGCAGTGCCGACCCCTTCCGCAAAGGCAGCAACTGGGTGAGCATCACCCACGACTTCTGCACCGTCTTGCTGGCCCATCGTGATGTCTTGCTCAAACAGATGCGCCACACGCTGGCTCCCGACGAAATCTTCCTGCAAAGCCTTCTTGCCGCCACGCCCTATATGGCCGACGTCTATCGTCCTGCCGCCGGCACCGACGCCTCGATGCGCCGCATTGATTGGACGCGTGGCGCCCCCTATGTGTGGCAAGAGGCCGACTACGACGAACTCCTCCAAGCCCCCGAACTCTTTGCCCGAAAGTTTTCCGAGACCACGCCCCGCCTGCTTGAGCGCCTCCGCAGCCGGCTCTTGCCTAAATAACCTGCCTCTTTCCGCCTGTCGGCTTTCATCTACACTTCTCTTCGCCTTATGCCCAAATACGACTATCTCATAGTGGGTTCCGGACTCTATGGAGCCACCTTCGCCCATCTGGCCACGCGCCGGGGTCTGCGTTGTCTCGTCATCGACAAGCGCCCTCACGCCGGCGGCAATGTCTATCAAGACACCATCGAAGGCATCTCCGTCCACACCTATGGCGCCCACATCTTCCACACGTCAGACCGCGCCGTGTGGGACTTTGTCTGCGGGCTCACGCCCTTCAACCGCTTCACCAATGCGCCGGTGGCCAATTATAAGGGAAGGCTTTTCAATCTGCCTTTCAATATGAACACGTTCCACCAGCTTTGGGGCGTGGCCACACCGGCCGAAGCCGAAGCCGAGATTGAGCGGCAGAAGGCCGAGGCCGTGGCGAGGCTCAATGGCCGCCAGCCGGCCAATCTCGAAGAGCAGGCCCTCACGCTCGTGGGACGTGACATCTATGAAATCCTGATAAAGGAATACACAGAGAAACAATGGGGACGGCCATGCACCGCCCTGCCGGCTTTCATCATCCGCCGACTTCCAGTGCGCCTGGTCTATGACAACAACTATTTCAACGACCTCTACCAAGGCATCCCCACAGAGGGCTACAACGCCCTCATCGACCGCCTGCTCGAAGGCTCAGACCTGCTGCTGGACACCGACTTCTTCGACAGCCCCTACCGCGACTGGCGCACCACGGCACGCCGGCTGGTCTATACCGGACCGCTCGACCGCTATTTCGACTACGACCTCGGCCGTCTCGACTGGCGCACCGTGACCTTCCGCACCCGTGTGGAACAAACGCCCAACTATCAGGGCAACGCCGTGGTCAACTACACCTCGGCCGAGGTGCCTTACACACGCGTCATCGAGCACAAGCACTTCAACTGCTTCGGTGCCGACGTCTATGCCAATCCCCGCACTGTGGTGTCTGAAGAATACTCGGCCGAATTCCGTGAAGGGGCCGAACCCTACTATCCCGTCAACGACGAGCGCAACGACGCTCTGGCAGCCGCCTACCGCGAGCGGGCAGAGCGCGAACAGGATGTGGTTTTCGGCGGCCGCCTGGCCCAATACCGCTACTACGATATGGCTCCCGTCATCGCCGAAGCCATGCACCGCTTCGCCGCACTCCATCCCGAGTGCGCCACGACCAATATTTAAAAAGGCAACGATTCTTATCAAATTGAAAGTTTTTGTGCGTTTTTCTTGCATTTTGTTTGGCTGAAAACAAGAAACGTTCTAAATTTGCCACATCAATCTACGAGAACAGAAATGAATTCACTCAATCTTAACAATAAATTCTGGTGGCGTCGCTTACTACTCCCAAAGTCGTAAGTTGACTCGCGTATGCGTATCCCAAACCAGGAAAAGCCCCACAACGGCGGTCTGTCACAACTTACGACAGACCGCCGTTTTTCGAACCACCGACAACATTGACACAAAAAACACACTATAATATGAGTCCTTTTGAAGTAAACGAAGAAGGCTATTTCGGCCACTACGGCGGTGCCTATATTCCCGAAATCCTGCAACCCTGTGTCAAGACTCTGCGCGACAACTACCGCACCATCATCGACAGCGCCGACTTCTGCAGGGAATACGACGCCCTGCTGCGCGACTATGTGGGACGGCCGTCGCCACTCTATCGCTCAGAGGCGCTGTCGGCCCTGCATGGCTGCACGGTTTATCTGAAACGTGAAGACCTCAACCACACCGGTGCCCACAAAATCAACAATGCCATTGGCCAGATCTTGCTGGCGCGTCGTCTGGGCAAGAGCCGCATTGTGGCAGAGACAGGAGCCGGCCAGCACGGTGTGGCCACGGCGACGGTCTGCGCCTTGATGAAAATGCCCTGCGTGGTTTATATGGGTGCCACAGACGTGGCCCGTCAGCGGCCCAATGTGGAGAAGATGCGCCTGCTCGGCGCCGAGGTGGTGCCAGTGGAGAGCGGCAACAAGACGCTCAAGGACGCCTGCAACGAGGCCATTCGCGATTGGTGTTGCCACCCCGAAGACACCTACTATCTCATCGGCTCCACTATGGGCCCCCACCCCTACCCCGACCTGGTGGCGCGGATGCAGAGCGTCATAAGTCGCGAAATCAGACAGCAGTTGCAGGCGAAAGAAGGCCGACCCACCCCCGACTATCTCGTGGCCTGCATCGGCGGCGGTTCAAATGCGGCGGGCACGGTGTTTCATTTTCTCGACGATGCCGACGTAAAGATTGTCTTGGCCGAAGCCGGAGGCGAAGGTGCCGACACGCCGCGCACGGCCGCCACACTGGCCATTGGCTCAGAGGGTGTGCTCCACGGTTCGCGCTCGCTCGTCATCCAGGACGAAGACGGCCAGGTCATCGAACCTTATTCCATCTCTGCCGGTCTGGACTATCCGGGCATCGGACCGCTCCACGCCCATCTGGTGCGCTCCGGCCGGGCCACTTCGCTGGCCATCACCGACGCCGAAGCCTTGCGTGCGGCCTACGAGCTCAATCGTCTCGACGGCATCTTGCCGGCTCTCGAGTCGGCCCATGCCTTGGGGGCCTTGCACCGCCTGAAGTTCAAACCCACAGACGTGGTCGTGTTGACGCTCTCGGGCCGCGGCGATAAAGACATCGACACTTATCTGGCCCACTCCCACGATTTCGACTGATTGCCCTTATGTCCAACCCTTCCAAGTCTCATCTCATGCCTTCTTTTTCTTATAAAGTCAATGCCCGCGCCCTCGAAGGCGACCTCTGCACGCCGGTGGGCACCTATCTGAAAGTGCGCGATCTCTTTGCACAAAGTGCCCTGATGGAGAGTTCCGACTATCACGGCGGCGAAAACAACCGCTCGTTTATTGCCCTCGAACCTCTGGCCTCGGTGAGCATCGCCCACGGCGTGGCCATCGAGAGTCTGCCCGACGGCAGCCGTACCGAAACGCCGCTGACACCCGCCTTTGGTGTGGCCGAAGCCATCGACGGTTTCATGCGCCGCTTCAAGGTGGAGGGCGAATACAGCCGCTATTGCGGACTCTACGGCTATATGGGCTTCAACGCCATACGCTATTTTGAAAACATCGAGGTGAAAGACTCCACCGCCGAGCAAAACGACGCGCCCGATATACATTATATATTATATAGGTATGTCCTGGTGTTTAATGACTTCAAAAACGAACTGGTCTTGCTTGAGCTCACGGCCGAGGGCGAAGAGAGCGGTATGGAGCGCATCGTGGGGGCCTTGCGCACAGGTCAGGCTGCGGCCTATGGTTTTCATGCCGTGGGCGAGGTGTCTTCGCCGCTCACCGACGAAGAGCACAAGGCCAACATCCGCAAAGGTATTGCCCACTGTCTGCGGGGCGATGTGTTTCAGATTGTGCTCTCACGCCGCTTTGTGCAGCGCTACACCGGCGACGACTTTCAGCTCTATCGTGCCCTGCGGCGCATCAACCCCTCGCCCTATCTGTTTTATTTCGACTTCGGTGGCTTCCGCATCTTCGGTTCTTCGCCCGAGACGCACTGCCGCCTCGAGAAAGACACAGCCTATATCGACCCCATCGCCGGCACCACCCGCCGACAGGGCGAACCCGAAGCCGACCGTCGGGCTGCCGAATCACTTCTGGCCGACCCCAAAGAGAACGCCGAGCACGTCATGCTGGTCGACCTGGCACGCAACGACCTCAGCCGCAACTGTACGGGCGTGAAAGTGGAGTTTTTCAAAGACACACAATATTATAGCCACGTCATCCACCTGGTGAGCCGCGTGTCGGGCCATGTGCGTCCCGGCACCAACCCCATCAAGCTGCTGGCCGACACCTTCCCGGCCGGCACACTCAGCGGGGCGCCCAAAGTGGAGGCGCTCAAACTCATCAGCCGCTACGAACCCCACAACCGCGGGGCCTATGGGGGCTGCATCGGCTACATCGGCCTCGACGGAAGTTTCAATCAGGCCATCACCATCCGATCGTTTGTGAGCCGGTGCGGCGAACTGTGGTTCCAGGCCGGCGGTGGTATCGTGGCGGCCAGCAACGAAGACTACGAACTGCAAGAAGTCAACAACAAGCTCGGGGCCTTGCGCAAAGCCATTCTTGAAGCCGAAACAGACTGATTATCGCAAACATCACAAGCCTTATGAATATCTTTCTCATAGACAACTACGACTCTTTCACCTACAACCTGCGGCAAATGCTCGAAGAGGCCGGTGCCGAGGTGTGTGTGAAGCGCAACGACTGTTTTGACTTGGACGAAATCCAGCATTTCGACAAGATTGTGCTCTCTCCGGGGCCCGGCATCCCCGACGAAGCCGGACTGCTCAAGGCAGCCATCAGAACCTATGCCGGGCAGAAACCCATATTGGGTGTCTGTCTGGGGCACCAGGCCATCGGCGAGGTGTTTGGTGCCACGCTGGTCAATCTGCCCAAAGTGTTCCACGGCGTCCAGACTCCCGTGCGTATTGTGGGCCATGACGCTCTCTTCGCCGGCGTGTCGGCCACCCCGGCCGTCGGACGCTATCATTCGTGGGCCGTGGCGCGTGAGGACTTCCCCCCTTGTCTGGAAGTGACGGCCGAGAGCGACGACGGCTGCATCATGGCCCTGCGCCACCGAGACTATCCCATCCACGGCATCCAGTTCCACCCCGAAAGCGTCCTGACCCCCGAGGGATTTAAGATGATACAGAATTTCATAAGCCTCTAAGCCCCAACTCTTTTTCTCATGAAGACCATTCTCCAGCAGCTTCTTTCTCATCAAACTCTCACGGCCGACCAGGCCTATCATCTGATGGGCGGTCTGGCCGAGAAGCAATATCCCGAAGTGCAGGTGGCGGCTCTTCTGGCCGTCCTGGCCATGCGTCCCGTCACCGTCGAAGAGATTGCCGGCTTCCGTCGGGCTCTCATTGAGCGGGCCAAACCCGTAGACCTTTCTGCCTATGGCCCCATCGACATCGTGGGCACGGGCGGCGACGGCAAAAATACGTTCAACATCTCCACCTGCAGCTGCTTCGTCGTGGCCG
Organism: Alloprevotella sp.; assembly: GCA_045124135.1. Taxonomy (GTDB): domain Bacteria; phylum Bacteroidota; class Bacteroidia; order Bacteroidales; family Bacteroidaceae; genus Alloprevotella. The sequence continues at coordinate 3,008 of JBGVLE010000028.1, read as the reverse complement.
GTGCCGGCTACCGGGTGGCCAAACACGGCAACTACGGCGCCACGTCGGTGAGCGGTGCCAGCACAGTGTTGGAGCGCCACGGCGTAAAGTTTTCAGCCGATGCCGACCGCCTGCGCCGCTCCATCGAGCAGTCGGGCGTGGCCTATCTCCATGCGCCGCTGTTTCATCCGGCCCTGGCGGCCGTGGGCGGTGTGAGGCGGACGTTGCAGTTCAAGACGGTGTTCAACCTGCTCGGCCCGTTGGTCAATCCCTGCCATCCGGCGTGCCAACTGCTGGGTGTGGCCAATCTCTCACAGATGCGCCTCTATGCCCGCGTGTTTGAGCATCTGGGACTGGACTATGCCGTGGTCAACAGTCTCGACGGCTACGACGAGATTTCACTCACCTCTGAGTTCAAGGTGATGACGCGCAATCTCGAAAAGATCTACCGGCCGGCCGAACTGGGACTGGACTTCGCCGCACCGCAAGACCTCTTCGGCGGCAAATCGGCCGACGAGGCGGCGGCCATCTTCGACGCCGTGCTCACCGGCACGTCCACCCGGGCCCAGCGCCAGTGTGTCAAGGCCAACTCGGCCATGGCCATCTGCACGCTCTGCCCCGAGAAACCTATGGCCGAGGCTCTGGCCGAGGCCGAAACATCGCTCGCAAGCGGACGGGCGCTGGAGTGTTTCAAGAAATTTGTAGAAATCAACCAAGACTGACTCTCATGCCCAACATTCTCGACACTATCGTGGCGCACAAACGCGAAGAGGTGGCTGCGGTCCGACAAGCGCGGCCTCTGAGCGACATCATGGCGGCCAGCCGCGACGCTGCTCCGGTTCGCAGCCTGCGCCAATCCATCCTGTCCACGCCCGGCGGCATCATCGCCGAATTCAAAAGGGCTTCGCCGTCTCTTGGTGCCATCCATCCCGACGCCCGTCCCGAGACCATCGTGCCGACCTATGAGGCGGCGGGAGCGGCAGCCGTGTCAATATTGACAGACCGGCGTTTTTTCGGCGGCACGACAGACGACATCGTGGCTGCGCGGCCGCTCACCGGCCTGCCCATATTGCGCAAGGAGTTTGTCATCGACGAATATCAGATCTATGAGGCGCGTGCCGTCGGCGCCGATGCCATTCTGCTCATTGCTGCCGTATTGGGCGCAGAGCGCAGCCACACGCTGGCAGCCGTGGCCCACGAGGCCGGCCTTGAGGTCTTGCTGGAAGTCCACGCGGCCGACGAACTGGCGGCTTTCGGTCCGGACGTCGACGTGGTGGGAGTGAACAACCGCGACCTGCGCGTATTCCGCACCGACCCTGCACGCTCTTCGGCACTGCGTCCGCTCTTGCCGTCCGGAGCGGTCTGCATCTCCGAGAGCGGTCTGCTCGACCCGCTGGTCAGCCGGCGGCTGGCAGGTGAGGGCTTCAACGGCTTCCTCGTGGGCGAGGCTTTTATGAAAACCGCCCAACCGGGTGAGGCGCTCAGGCAATACCTTGCCACCATGCTCCAACCATAAAATCCCACACAAAACCCAACTCAAAAACTACTATACTATGATTGTCAAAGTCTGTGGCCTGCGCGAGGGCCGGAACATTCGCGACATCGAGGCGGCCGGGGCCGACTGGATAGGTTTCATCTTCTACAAGGAGTCGCCGCGCTATTGTGCCGTGCGCCCCGACTATCTGCCCGAGCGCGCCGTCCGGGTGGGCGTTTTTGTCGAGCCCACTTTCGGCGAGGTCATCGCCAAGGCTGCCGAATATGGCCTGCAGGTGGTGCAGCTCCACGGTGCCGTCTGCCGCGAACAGGCCCGCAAACTGAGAGAGCGCGGCCTCACGGTGGTCAAAGCCATTGCGGCCACAGACAAAGCTATAAAAGAGTCTGCGCTGTGGTTGGGCTGTGCCGACTATCTGCTCTTCGACACGCCCACCGAAAACCACGGCGGAAGCGGCCGGCATTTCGACCACGACCTGCTCACCCACTACACCGGCAACATCCCCTTCATCCTCAGCGGAGGCATTGCGCCCGAAGATGCCGCCACACTGTCACAGGCTCAACTCCCGGCAATGGTCGGTGTAGACCTCAACAGCCGTTTTGAGACGGCTCCCGGCGTGAAAGATGCTGCCAAAGTGAAACAATTCATCGCAACCATCCATAAAGTATGAACCACATCAAGTCTCTTTTTTCCAAAAAACAACGGGGCATTCTCTCTGTCTATTTTTGTGCCGGCCATCCTCATCCCGACGCCACGCTCGACACCCTGCGCGCCCTACAGGCCGAAGGCGTCGACATGGTGGAGATAGGTATGCCTTTCAGCGACCCGCTGGCCGACGGTCCGGTCATTCAGGAGGCCTCGTCGAAGGCGCTGCATGGGGGTATGTCGGTGAAGAAACTGCTGGGCCAACTGGCCGACGTGCGCCGCGACATCCACATTCCGCTCATCCTCATGGGCTATCTCAACCCCATACAACACTATGGCTTCGACCGCTTCTGCCGTGAAGCCTCAGCCTGCGGCATAGACGGTCTCATCATCCCCGACCTGCCTTTTGAGGTCTTTCAGCGCGAGTTCCGCGCCACGGCCGGGCGTCACGGGCTTTCGTTCATCTTCCTCGTCACGCCCGAGACGCCCAAGTCGCGTATCCGCGAAATCGACGCGGCTACCGACGGCTTCATCTACGCGGTGAGTTCGGCTGCTGTCACCGGTGCACAGGCCTCGTTCAGTGAGGCACGCCAAGCCTATTTCTCCCGGCTGGAGCAGATGAAGTTGCGCAATCCGTTCCTCATCGGTTTCGGCATTTCCAATGCGGCCACGCGCCAGGCCGCCGATGCCCACGCCGCCGGTATCATCGTGGGTTCGCGCTTCGTCACGTTGTTGGAGCAGTGTTCCACACCGGCCGACGCCGTCCGTGCATTGCAACAGGCGTTGAGCGAGTGAAAAAGCAAGGGTTTAAATCATCCCAATAAGCCACTCGCCACATTTCATTTGTCATTCCCCAAAATACGCCGACTTAGCCAGGCAAAAAAGCGCGGCC
>JBGVLE010000027.1:0-41092 GCA_045124135.1 Alloprevotella sp. | reverse complement strand
AATGCGCTCCTCGTCCACAATCTTCTGCCAATACTTGTGTTCCACCTCCACCTGGTACTTGACGCTGGCATGGTTGCGAATTTTCGCAATCTTGGCAGCGGAAATAAGTCGTTTTTCAAAGTACGACCCGCCGCGAAACATCGCGGCGTAGTACGGCGTGGGGTAATACCGACAGCCCACCGTGGGAAAGCGGAGCAGGATAGCGAACTTGCGGATGGGCGTGCGCACGCAGCAGCGCCCGTCCTCGCCGGGCTCGCGCCCCATTTTGACCATGAGGTCGCCGATGGGGTCATCCTCGCGCAGCAGGGGGATGCGTTCCACCTCATCCTTCTGCAATCCCGCCTTTTTCCAGTTGGCATAATAGACATAGCGGATGCGCCCGAACTTGTCCGCCTTGGCCAGGCGGCAGAAGCAGGCGTCCTTGTGCACAAGGCGGTTGATTTGCGAGCCGTCCTTGGAGAGGATAATCACCGACACGGCAAGGAAATAATACTTGCAGTCGGTGACCTGCTCCAAGAAGAAGGTGCGCAGCGAAGAACGCCGTACGAAGCGTAGCGCGTCCGCATTGGAGGTGGGCTGGCCGTCAGCATCCTGTAAGGCCAAACCTGCACCGTAGCAGGTCAAGACATTAAAGAACTTGTTTTGGGCGGTGACCTCGTCCGCCCCCACAAGGTCGGCAATCTTGAACGGCAGCAGGTTGTTGAAGCCCCAGGGGGCGAACAACTCCTTGGGCCTGCCCGGCACGGGACGGTATTGCATACGGTAGTCGTCGAAGATGCCTGTGGTGTCTTCCACGGTAGCGATGACGGCTTGCAGGCCGTTCGTGCCGAGGTCGAGGATTTCGGGCTGGAGCAGCGTGTGGTCAATTTGGGAAGTTTTCTGTCGGCTCATAACGGGGTGCTTGTCGGGTGGTATGCCTCGATTTTATTCTCAATGGCAGAAAGGCGCGAGTAGATGGCATTGAGGTGGTTCTGTATCTCCTCGTAGTGGGCGGCGATGTTGGCCGTGGCGTTCTTCAACTCGTTGTAGAGCGCGGCGGTCAGCACCCCTGCCCGGGCGGAGGTGGCTGCGGCCAGCGTAGCGGTGGCTGTGCCGCCGAAGGTCTTGGCCAGCACAAGGGGCACGCTGTCTGTGCCAGCCGTGCCCTCGTAGAGGTTGCCATTGTCGGGCAGGGTCGCGCTGCTCCCCACATTGTCGCCCCACATGTTCTTCATTTGGAGCACGCGCCCCGAGAGGCTGAGGTTGCGTGCTCCGTCAAACTGGATAGGCTGCACCTTCGTGACGGCAGTTGCGGAGAAACTGATGTAACGGGTGTAGCACTTCTTGTCCGCGTGGATATATTGGATAGTCTGTCCGCCTCCATCGCTGTTTTTCTGCACCTGCTGAAAAATGAGGACGGACATTTTGGTCTCAGATGCCCCCGGCACGATGGCCGTCAGCAAGAAAATCTCATTGTTGCTGACGATGGCGAAGTTGGCGGCAGCGTTGAGCGCGTCAGCCCTTGTGGCAAACGTGCCGAGCAGCGTGGCCGTCTTGGCCAGGGCATCAAGCGCAGTCTTGTCTGAGGCCGACATTACGCCCGCCCGGGCGGAGGTGGCGGCGGCGAGTGTGGCAACGCCAGCCTCCCCCGTGAGTGGCTTGGTAAATACCAAGCGCACGGAGGTGGTGGTAGGCACGCTGTGCTCGTAGATATTAAAATTGGAGAGGTGAGTAAAAGCCGTATTGGAGAGCAGTCCGGCATAGGAGGCAGAAGCGAGCGGCAGGGTCGAAGGTCCGCCGCCGCTGATGTTCTCGTCCCACTGGTTGCGCTGGTAGATAATGCGGTTGGCGGCATCATAGAAGATGTACGCCACACCGTCCAACTTCCACGCCTGCACCGTCTTGACGGCAGTGCGGTCGGCGGAAGTGAAGTCCACATAGCGCACATAGCGTTTGCCGTTGTACAAGAGGTATTGCTCGGTACTTGCGCCGTTCACGTTTTGTAGGATAAGCCCGCCCTTGCCTCCGATGCGGAAGCGGAGCAGGACGAAGTCCGCGTTGCCCGCAAAGGGGATGGTGGCGGCTTTAGCCCCAGCAGCGTCCATCGAGGCGAACGCCCCGAGATAGGCGAATGCGGCGAGGTTGTTGCGGTCTGCTTCTTGTAGGCTGCACTCGCGCCAGGGAGAAACCTCGCTGTGGTCGAAGTTGCCGTCCGCGTCCAAATAGACATTGATGGTGCGGCAGAGGGTATGGAGGTGGCTGTCCTGCCCCGCGAGTTCGCCTGCGGCATTGGCGGGGAAGTTGCTATGCAGCACCTGCACATAAATGGAGGACTGCTGGGCATTCGGCCAGCGGTGGACGAAGTTCCACGCCTCGAAGGGGATGCCGTAGATAAGTCCGCGCATTTTGCCGATGTACTTCATCACCTCCTGCATCGTCCCTTGCAGTTGGGCTTCAAGAGTTTCCTGGATATTACTGTCCGCTAAACAGCAAAGCAGTGAGCCCAACTCCCTGAAAGGCAGAAGTTGGGCTCAATTTTTATCCTGGACAAGCCCTCCCTAGTCAAAACCAGGCTCTTGAGGTGGTGATTCTGATACCTCAGCAAGCATTTTATTCAGGTCTGCGTCTGGTTGATTGAGGAATCTTTCGAGATGGAGGTAATACATGAGTACAATGCGCATTATTGTGGCCAGCCCAGAGAAACTCCATCGCCTTTGCAGGGAACTTTGCAGCAGGGATAGCAGCAGGTTGGCAATCAATGTAACCCATATCTGGATCTTGATGGCGTTGGCGCTTTCGCCGTAGAAGTATCTCAGGGGGAAGTTCTGCTTTATCTGCTTGAAAAGCGACTCTATTTGCCATTTACGGCGGTATATGGCAACTATATTCTCCAGCGGCATGTCAAAATCATTGGTAAGCAACGAGACGAATTTGGGCCGTTTGCCCTTCTTGATGTCCACGTAAGTGATGATTCTGGCCATATGGTTGATGTCGCCCTTGCGGAACACCACTGTCTGCTCATGGTATCCCATCAGTCCCTGAGGCATTTGATGTATACAGTCCGCAAGTACATCATATTTGAGGTCCTTCCTCATCTTGGTGACATAAACCACGCCACGTCCAGTCAGTTCCTCGAATTTGGCATAGTTGATATAGGCCCGATCCATTGCTATTATCTCGTTATACCTGTAATGACCTGGCGCGAGCATAAATGAGTCATGGGTAGCAGCCGATGTGAACTGTACGTCGCACGGGACGCCCTCATTGGCGTGTATCACCGCATGAACCTTGATACCGCCTTTCTTCCTGCCCATCTTCGGATGGCGCCCCACTCCCTTGAAAATGGTGTTGGAGAACAAACTGACAGTCGTCGAGTCTATGATACGCAACCGTTTCATCCATTCCTCCGTGCTGCCACGGCGGCTGTCCGATGAAAGGACAGCTCTGTTGGCTTCATACAGGTCACGGTAGACCTCCTCAAAGAACTTCTCTGACCGTCTGGCATTTGCATCGGAAAGGGTGCTGCGTTTAGGCACGGTGCCAATGCCTACATGGTGCAGCTTGCGCACTTCCGCTGTCATAGATGTCTCTATTTCACGCAATGAATCGAATCTTTGAATCACCGCATAAAGTATTGTCAGCAGATGGGTATACCCGTCAAAGCTCTTGACATACTTCTCTCCGCCGTGTTTACGGCTCATTTCAACTATTTTTTCGCGGTCAAGTGATTGTATCAACTGACCATATATCGGCTGTCCGAAGAAATTGCTACTTTTGCTCATGGTTATTCATGGATAGTTTGGCGACATCCAAAATAACCATTTAGGGCTGACTCCTGCAAATGGAATCAGCCCTTTCTTTTGATACTTCTCAAAAAAGTTTAGCGGACAGTAATATTTCCTGGACTACGATGGTAGCACGCTTGATGATGGTCGTGCCGTCTTCGGCATAGAGGTGGTCGAAGGCTCCGATGTTGATGCAGGGGTCGGAATAGGCCGAGGAACTGGTGCTTTTGCCCTGTATGCGGCGCAGCAGTTCCGCGTCCGAGGCCTGCCGCGCGGTGGTTTCGTTGCGGTCGGCTGTATTGAGGTCAGCCAACTGCGCAGGCGTGAGAACGCCAGCACGTAGCAGGCTGGCCACGGGCAGTGGCAGTTCCTTGGTATAGGGCTGTCCGTCCGCATCGTAGTATTTGATGAGCAGCGACACGCCCGCAGCACTGGTCTTTGCGGTCATTCCGGCGGCAAAGACGGCCTCGCCCACGAATTGGGCGAGGTCAGTCAGCACGCCGCCCACTCGGGTTGCGGTATTCTGCTGCATGGCGGTTTCGTCCCGGACTTCCGCCGCAGCCTTGAGTATGTCAGTGAGTTCCTTTGCCATAGGAAAAACGAAGTTGGTTATATGGCAAAGGTAGAGAGTACAAGGGGAGGCAGAAAAGACACGCCGCCGGGCTGGTTAGGCTCGGCGGCGTGGAGTTTATTTAATAAAAACCTTTTTTATTTCTCCATTGCGGAATTGTATAAGATTAAGTCCTTTATAAGGCTTATTGCTTTTTATTCCTTCGGGATTTATGTATGATTTTACACTGGTTTTTACGTGAATATTATTTGTGAGACCAGTTAAATTATGACCTGACATATTAAAGAAACTACTCCAAGGCGTTGTTGATTGGTAAAGTTCAATACTTTCATTTGGTACTACTAATTGCGCATACAAATATGTTTCATTCTTGAATACGTTTTCTTCACAACTAATTGGGGTCACCCACATGCAAGTTATCTTTTCAAGTTGAACATCATCAAAAGCATAACTACCAATTTTTTTAATAGAAGCAGGTAAGACCAATTCTTTCAGATTTCGGAGGCTAAAGGCCCAGCCTCCTATCGTTTCAAGAGTGGAAGGAAGATACAATGTATCAATCGGACAACCATAGAAAGCTTCGTTATCCACTGCGATTGTCCCTTCAGGCAAATAAACGTTCGATAAAGAGCAGTTCATAAATGCGTTACTTACCACCTTTCTCAAACTTGCAGGGAATGAAACTTTAGATAATTGATAGCACTCAGCAAAGCAATAACTCGGAATTTCTGTAATGTTATCGGGTAGAACAATGTTTTGCAATGAGTCACAACCACGAAACATTTGTTTGGTTAAACTCTCTAATGATGATGGAAGCTTTACTGTTTTAAGTCGTTTTGAACCACGAAACATCTCCCCTTCAAGTACATTAACTTTGTCGGGAATTTCAAGATATGTTGCACCACAACGATAGAAACAGGAAGATCCAATCTTCTCAACGGAAACAGGAATATGGAGGGTTGCTAATTTTTCTGTACTCATGAAGGCTGAACTACCCAATTCTTTTATTGAATTTGGTATAACTATATCTTCTAAGGAAGAGCAGCCATTAAAAGTGTCATCGGGAATACTATTTAATTCCTTTGTCTGAAAATCAACACGTTTTAAATTCCGACAGTTCATGAAAACAGTTGTTGACAAATATTTTAATGACTTTGGAAGTACTATAGAAACAAGATTGTGGCAGTCGCGGAAAGCAGCAGCACCGATAGAATCTATTCCTTCATGAAGAGAAATAGAGCCAATATTAGAATAGGAAAAAGCACCAAATCCAATAAATCGTATTGATGTGGGAAGCTTAATCTCACCTAATTGAGAACATTCCGAAAAGGCATGTGCTCCAATACCAATAACATGATATTGAGCACCATTAAAGCTAACATATTCAGGTATATTTATGTCTCCTTTGTATGTAGAATACGTGGGGTATGAAATTGACTTTGGAATGATGGCAACTGAAACCTCCTTTGATGTTTGCGATTCAATTTCATATCGAATACCATCAACGTCAAAGGTAACGGCCTTGCAAATTACAGATACTAATGTCAACAGAAGAAAAAGAACTCGTTTCATAGCAACTATTTATTTGTCAATATTTTTAGCGATGAGTTTGAACTTAATGGCGTTTTCCAGGTACCAGGCAAAGGCTGCAGGCCATTGCTCTTGGTCGGAAACGTCAAATGATTTGAAGATGTTGATGCGCGTGGCTTTGGTGGCTTCTCCCCATTCGATGTCTTTGCCAAACTGCACCTCAAAGTCGGTTTTGTGCGCCTCGAAGAGGTGGAAGAGGTCTTTGTTGTCGGGAATGTAGATGCCACAACTCATGTGCTTCTTTTGGATGCTGGCTGTGAAGCACAGATGGTACTCTGAACTGCCTACGCTTATGTCGTACCAATTCTGCGGCTGGGCCTTGCGCGTCTTGAAGTGCTTGGTGAAGTCGGGGCTGGCGTTCATCGTGTCGTTAAACTTCTGCCAAAAAGCGAGTTGTATCTGCTCGGTATTGTTCAAACCAGCCACGCTCTTCATCTGTTTGCCCCAGTCGTTCGGGCGTTCAATAACGCTGAACTTCGGGGCAATGGCGGAGTCATCAATCTGCCACAATTCAATCTCCACGAGAAAGAATCCGAGGTCGGTGTCGGTATGTTGGTTCAGCCATTCGATGGCTTGGCGGTGTTCATCGCGGGCGCGCTTCACCACCCATACCACCACCTCTGCCCCCTTGCCCGAGGCGTAGGTGATGAGTTTGCCCAAGTGGTCGTGGTCGGTTTCTTCAAGTTGGTTTTCAATGATAACCTTGCGTCCCGTACCCTCTTCTTTGGCATAGAGGTCCACATTGAAGTTGCCAACTGACGATTCCCGCTCTTCGAGTTCCAACTCAATGCCGATTTCCTCGCCCAATTTGGCGAGGTTGTGTTCATCGGCCAGCCACTTGGTAAAGTCGTTGGCTTCGTGCGGCCAAATAGAACGCAGGTCTGTGATGCGTTTTATCTTTCCGAGTTTCATAGATTCTATTCCGTCAAATATTTATGCTTAACATCCATCCATCGTGGTAGATTAAGTCTTTTGCCATAGTATTTGAAATAACTATCGCAAAGCCGCTCGCTCCAATGGTCGGCCAAATTGTTTGTGTCGTGATACTTGTAAATGGTCTGTTCCAATGCGGCAAGGAAATCTTCTAAGCAATCAAAGGGGCGGAAGTCAGAACGTTCTGAATACCAAGTTGCAGGACGGATATTGTTAATCACGCCACGCTTGCATTGTACCTTCAAGGGCCACGCAGCACTTGTACAAGCGATTTCCCAAACATTCTTCAGCCAAAAGTCCTCAATCACTACCAATCCACCGTTTTCCTCCATCTTATATTTGATGAGAAGATACTTTGCATGGAGCTTCCAAGGATGGTCAATGATTTCATTGATGTAGCTGCGGTACGCGCCAATATCAAAGTTGGGAGAGCCGATGAACGACTTAACTTCCAACCATCCTTCGTTCGACTTTTCCTTGTCAAGCCAAAAGTCGGGTGAAGCCTGCCTTTGATTGTGGACATTTTCGATGCCTTCACTATCTAACCATTTTGCTAACCACTCCTCAAGGATATTACCGACTACATTGTTCTGTTCCACCACGATGTCGTAGTCGCGAAGATTAAAACGAATGTAGCCATCTGAACCGATGAATTTGAAGTCGTTTTTGAGTTTATGGTAGATTTCTTCTGCTGTGAGTTTCATTGTATTAGGGTATTAGTTATTTATTTCTATATTATCTAAGAGGCGTGATGCAACAGCTTTGATGACGGGGACAACGACTGTGTTGCCAAGCAAGTCGAAGCCGTCCTTCTCACTGACGCTGAAAGGCATATCGTCTGGATAGCCGCAAAGGCGCAGTCCTTCTCTTAGAGTCAGACGGCGCAGTCCCCCATTGTCGCCCACGTAAAGTTTTTGCATATCCATTGCGACAAGAGTGGGGGCAATTTCATCAGGGGAAAGCACCTTGTTAATCTCAAAACTGAGTTTCCCCGCCACAATGTTGTAACCTTTGGGTTTTGTCGTGTCGGGTTCACGGCGCGTTGTAGTTACATTGCCCACTTTCTCGCGTATGAGTTTTTTGGGATGCTCGAATTTTAGGTAGCCCTTTTCGCTAAGGTCGTTGAGCATTTCTGCCAAATTGGGATGGTCGTAGAAGGTACGTATCTGTTCCATTGTCAGAGGCATTCCGTCCATCCAGTCAATGCCGATGATTTCGGCCCATTTCTTTTTGCGCCTTTCGGTCAGGATTCTGTCAAGCAAATGTTTCTCCTCTTTGCTAACTTCGCCTTTGATGCCTAAATCCCAACTATGAATGTTGGTATCGCCGCCTCGTTTGTCTTTGATGGATTTTCCATAGAGTTCCTCTACCTTGAAATGACAGAGTAGGTTTCTGATAAAAGGGGTGTCGGTGGTGGGCTGGCCGCTTTCGAGAATGCTGGACAATGTGCACTCCACGACAGGGAAATTGTCCAAATCGGGGGTGGATTGCAGACTTCCTACGATATAGATGCGTTTACGTTCCTGGGGAACACCAAAGAATTTGGAGTTCAACACGCGGTAGTCAAATTGATAACCCAAATCCCTCAGTCGTTGCGTAATTACTTCGAGCGTGCGTCCACCATCGTGGTTGACCAGTCCTTCCACGTTTTCAAGGATAAAACCCTGTGGCTTTTTGTCCCGTAGAATACGTTCAACTTCAAAGAACATTGTACCGCGTGTGTCGGCAAATCCCTGTCTCTTTCCGGCAGCACTGAATGCTTGACAAGGAAAGCCGGCACACAGAATGTCAAAGTCGGGAATTTCATTAGTTGAGACCTTGGTAATATCGCCGTGAATGGCTTCGGCCGGGTGGTTTTCTTGTAGCACCTTGATGGCATGACTCTTAATCTCTGAGGTGAAGACACAAACCGTTTCAATTCCTCTTTCCGCAGCAGCTTGTTCTACACCTTTTCTTATACCACCAATGCCAGCAAACAAGTCTATAATTCGTAGAACCTTATGGTGCTGTATAGACACCAAAGCAGGTAGTGGGGATTGCGGCTTAGCGACCTCTGCCACATCGGCCCCACAAATAAACGTAGGCGAATGCTTGGCACGTCCTGGGTTTATTTGTTCTACTTCTTCCATAAGTCGTGGTATATCTATAGCCTCTGCTTGAATTTCATCCCCAAGCAAATAGACCATATAGTCACCATTCGGCGTGGGGTATTTCAACACCTGCATTTCATCTTCCCGTTTGATGCTTTGAGAAATACAAGGAAACAGGTGGTAACCTACCTTCGGGTTTGCAGTATCGTAAATTAGGATATAATCGGGCTTTATGGACGACACAATTCCACCATTTCGTGTCGAGAATATATCGTTATTTAATCGCACGTTATATAGCTTTTCATATCTATGCGTTTTCAGACCAACTATCCAGGAAAGTTGGTCTTTCTCGCTGCGATATGCCCCCAAAAGAATTTTGGCATCCTTCACGTCTGAATAGCAAAACACTTCATTCTTATCGTTCATAATTGGTAATCTGAAATATGAATTGTCCGCTTCATATAGTCAAAAACTCCCAAGTAGCACCTGCGGCCGACCAAAGCCTTTGTAACTACGAGGGAGTTTTTGTGTATTATCATCTATGTATGTGGAGCGGTCAGAGTTGCAGGAATGGCGTAAGCCAATTACGGGGCAAAGATAAGAAAATGTAGGGAGAAATCAGCTTTTTGCATTGTATATATTACAATACAGGAAGATATTTGTTGATACTCAAGGAAAACATACAAGCAAAGGTAGTAGCGATTGCTGCGAAACCACCAGCGCCACCGCCGAAGTTTCCGCCGCGTTCCCCGGCCTCCTGTCCTCCTGCGTAGTCAGCGGAAACGGTGGGTCAGCAGTGCCGAGCAGGTACTGACGGCCGTTTACACAAGTGAGGCGGTAGGCCAGCGGGCGCAAGGGCAAGGCGAGGCGACCGCCGCAGAGCGTGGCGGTGAGTTTGGCCGAGTGCGTGCGCACGCCTTTCTTCACTTCCTCCGAGGTTTCGAGCGTGGCAAGGCCGACCATCGGGAGTCGCTTCCACGGCATAGGCTCGCGGAGGAGGACGGAGGCAGTTTCGGGGAGCACGATGGCAGAGGCGAGGTGGTACGCCTCGCAACAATCAATACGATGGATGTGCAGCAGCATGGATATCGGTTTCTATGGGTTCTTGTGGTTGTACGACTTCGACAGCGTCCGCCTCTTCCGCTTCCTTCTTGAAGCGTTTGAAGAGCAGGCGGACACGCTCCTGTACGTTGGGGATGCGTTCAAATCCAGCCACCGCAGGGTCGGTGGTCAGTTCAAATTGTTGTGGTACGATTTGCGAGTAGTCCGGGCCGATGGCTTCGTCATGGTCCAGGCGCGTAAACTTGCCGAGGGCCGACAGCACCTTGGCAAAGGCGTTGGCATCTCCCGATGCCCGAGCCATGGCGAAGCCCTCCTCGCACCGCTGCATGAAGAGGAACTGACACCACTGCCGGGTGACCTGCCCCAGGTTGCCGAGGCAGATTTTCAGCAGGCGCACGTCCTCGTAAGCCTGCGTGAAGCCCACCTTGTATTGTAGGCGCAACTGTGCTACGATAGCCTTGTCCGCGTAGGCCGGATGGCGCAGCCAGTAGGCATACATATCCCGCAAGCGAAGCAAGCGGGTGCGCACGGGCATCGGAAGCCGGGCTTCCTCCATTTCCTCCTCGGAGGCAAAGAGGAAGCGTTGGGTGCGTTCGATGAGTTCGGGGTTCATGGGCTAATGGATGGGGCTATTCGTCACGGAGCATTTGGCGGTAGTAGGACGACACGTTTTCTGCGGCAGTGGTCGAGCCAGCCTCGGCCAGTTCGATGTCGCGGGTGCGAAGTTTAAGTGCCACCTGCGCCTTGGCTTCGCGGTAAGCCTGCGACACAGGCGAAGAAAGGTCGTCCAACTCATCGCGCAGGGTGCGCTCATGCACACCCAGCAAGAGAGCCATGTCGGAAATGGGGGTAAGGAGGGCGACAAGGTCGCGTATCTCCTGTACCCTTTCGGAGAGAGGCGTTTCGTTCATAGGACTTGGTATGTAGCCAGCCCGCGCAGCGTAGCGAGGCAGTAGTCTGCTGCCTCGCGCGAGTGCAGGATGGCGTAGTTTTCGAGGCGGTTGCCCCGGGTTTGGTTTTGCGAGGAAATGACCACCACGGGGAAATCCCCCTCAATGACCATCACCTTGCTGTGGTTCTGACAGAAGCGCACCTCATCGTAGGCCGCGCGCAGCATGGGGTTCACTCTGGCCGTCTTCTCCGCTGCCTTGAAGTCAGAGAAGAGGTGGGCAGAGCGCACAAGCCCCTTGTGGCGCAAGGCAATGAGTTTGCGCAGGAACTCCTCGCCTGTGGAGTAAGTGCTGACCGTGATGCGGGCAGCACCCGTAAAGGCGAGCAGAAGTTCCAGGACATAGCCGAGTTGGAAGGTGTCAGTCAGAATGACCTGCACCTTGCGCTCGCGCGGGTCGTAGATAGTAGGTTTCGGCTTCATGGGCAGTGAGGAATGAAAATGGGACGGCACAAATCTCCCGACTGATGCCGCCCCGAACTCTTAAAAATGTGCTACAAATGCTAAGAAGGGAAGGTGAATGCGCTAACTGAACAGCAAGCCCAAGGCTTCGAGTTCCGACTGATAAGCAGGCTCGAAGCCCTGTCCGGCCGAGAGGAGCAGCGAAACCCTTTGCTGCATCTTCTTGCGCAGGGCATTGGCTGCATCGCCTTCGGCAGCGGCCAGTTTGGGCTTGTTGGAAGAGAGATACTTGCGTGCCGCCTGCAACTCCTGCGCCGTAGGTAGTGGGGCGGTGGCAGCAGGCTCGGTCACGGATCCTGCTGCCACTGCGCTCCACGTATCGTAGGCGTTCCAGTTGTCGCGGTACTCCTTATCATAAGCCACGAGTTGCCCGAGCAGTTCGTGGCGGTCGCAGGGCGTGGCATCCTCCATGCCTTTGAGCGTTTCAAAGAGTTGCTTCATCTTGAAGTAAATCTCGCCGTTTCGCTCATACAGTGCTTGGAGGTCAGCAGGCAGTGTGTCGTGGTCGGCACGCCTGCCGCGGAAAACGCCCTCGGGTTGGTCGCTGTCCGTGCTGATGGTCGGCTGCACTTCCTCCGTATTGGGGAGAGGCTGGCCCTGTGCCAGCGACTCCTCAATCATGGGGAGAGCCTCCTGCTCCATCAGCGCCACTTCGCGGGTCGTCAGACCCTCCAAACGGATGCGGAGGTGCTTCTGCAACTCGTATTCCAGTTTGGCGAAGTTCTTGCGGCGCAGGATTTGGGCGTGCATATAGCGGTTGCGGTTCAGCCGCAGGAGCATTTCCGCGCCCTGTTCAAGGCTGCGCTGCTCCTGCGGGCTGTCCAGCCACTGCCGGATGTCTTGGGTGAGTTTGTCGTCTAACATCGGTGGTGAGGATTAGGCCGCATCGGGCAAGCCCGTGGCCGCGTCAATAGTGCCGTCTTTCGTGACGATTTTACCTTTGTAGTAAGGCGCAGGGCAAACGTCCGTAACCTCCACTTCCAGCGTAGTGCCGAAGTCGCCCGTAACGCCCTCGCCGCTGTCCTGTTTCGGTTTCGTGTCTGTGGTAAAGGCTTCGTTGCCCAGGACACGGAACTTGCCATTGCGCACCTGCATAAGATAGACAAAGTCGTCCGCGTTGGCTTGACGGCAGAAGCCAGTGGCTTCCTCGTCCGTTTCGGGGTGGACGACAGAAGTCTTGTTGAGAAAGGTGCGCGCAGGTTTGTCGCCCTGGCTTTCACTTTCAATTTTGCCCTTGTTGTCGATGAGGTCGATATACTGCCAGTACTTGTCGGCAGCCAGCGTGAAGTCGCCCTCGTAAGTGGCGAGTTCCGCCATATTGGTTTCCGCCACTTCGGGCAGCGAAGGCCACTTTACGATGTCCCTTTTGGGGATGAAGTAAAGGCGCGAGCGGATGCCCGGCAGAATAGGTTTGCCCTTGCAGTACGGCAGCGAGCCGTAGAGCGCGGCGTTGGTGCATTCTTTTGCCATAATGAGGAAAGGGTTAATAGGTTAGACGGATGCGAGTTTGGCCACCATGAGGCGTTCCTTGTTGATGGCCTCAAACTGACAGCCGAAAAACATAGTCGCCACGAAAGACAAGAGGAACTCGTGGTGCTTTTCGATGGCAATCTTTTCGCTGTCAAGGCCATCACCATAGCCGTAAATCATGTTAGACTTGGTCGTTAGGTGGATATAGGGCGAGCCCTTTTTGCTGACCAAGGGAACAAGTTCGCAGAGGTTGTCCGTGCCTTCAAGATATGTTTTCTTGAATTGCGTATTATAGACCACGTTGCCGAAGGAGGCGAGGTAGTCTTTGTTGTAGGCACGATAGACCGATACAGGCACGAACATCTTGGTGGGTATGCCCTGCAAGATGTCGTCCGCACTCTCGTAGATGCTCATGAGGATGTCGGTGGCGTTGCTTTCGTCAATCGCCTGCGGCAACTGCATGAAGTTGCCCTCGGCCGTATCAATCGTGCCTGCGGCAATTTCCTTCTGCGTAATTGTGTCGAAGCCATCGAAGAGGTCAGCGGTCTTTGTGCCCGTGTCGTTGCGTTTAGCATTCCAAATGTGGAGGTTGAGGTTTCGGCCCAGTTGCATGGACAGATAGTTGAGCACCTGACGGGCGAGGTCAAGCGAAGTGAGCGCCTCGCCCTGTGTGGTCAGCGAGCCGTAAACCGTCTTGGCTACCGAGTTCAAGTCAAAGCGCTTGATCACGGAGCCAAGGTAGGTTTCGAGCGTGCGCGGCTTGATGTCCAGACCGTCGTCGTCGTAGCGTTGAGGGTCGTAAGGACCGAGTTCGATACCGCCCGAGAGTTGGCCGAGGACTTCACGTCCGGCCACGCCGGGGCGCGGGGTCATGTGCTGCAAGGTCGCCTCGGCAGCGATGACAGGCATCACCAAGAGGTCCTTGCGGTACGTGACGGCGGACTTTTGGAGTTCCGCGTCAGAGATGTTGATAGCGTAAGCCATAGTTTAGTAGTTGTGAGGGTTAATCAAGTCCTTTGAGTTGCTTGTAGGCGGCACGTGCGCGGGAAGCGTAGTCCTCCGCTGGGTCAGTGAGCACGTCCTCCACTCTCTGCGTGTGGTCGCCGTCCTGCTTTTGGAGGTTGGCGACCTGCGCCTGGAGGTCTGCGATTTGTTTGTCTTGCTGCTGTTTTTCAGCGGCAAGGGAGGAAAGGTGGGTGTCAAGCGCGGTCATCTGCTCGGCAGAGAGCACCACCTTTCCGTCCTGTGCCGCAAGGCTGTCCGCTTGGAGGACGGCCATCACGTTCTTGTAGTCCTGGTTCATATCGTTGGAAGTTTTTGTGTGGGTTGCTTCGGGAGAGGCAGTGCGTGCGGAGAAGAGCGCACGGATGCCGTCCAGCAGAGAGCGGCGCGAAATGTCGGTGGTTTTCTCTTCCCGCTTTGCAGGGAGGGGGAAACCACAGGCCAGGATTTCGCCTTTGAGGGCATCGGTAATGACGGGGTGCTCCTCGTCTTTGCAGATGTCGTCAATGAGGCCGCGTGCCTTGCAGTCCTCTGCGGTGAGCCAGGCTGCATCGTGCATCCAGCCCGCCACGTCCTTGACCTTCTTGCCGCAGCGTGCGGCATAGATATTGGCCACGGTGTGGTCAATCGTTTCAAGGGCGTTGCGGGATGCCTCCAGTTTCTTGATGGCAGCGTCTATCTCTTCCGCGTTCATTTGCCCCCAGGACTCTACCCAGTTGGAGCAGCGGTGCATGAGGAAGAGGGCGAACTCGCCCATGACGATATGCTTTGCGCCCATCGCGATGATGGTGGCAGCGGAAGCCACGAAGCCGTGGAGGTGGACGCTCACCTCGCTATGTTCAAGGAACATTTGGCGGATTTGGAGCGCGTCAATCACCGCGCCGCCCAAGGAAGAGATATAGACGTTGCAAGGTTTCTTCTTGCACTCGGCCAGTTCATCGCGGACATAGTCGGCGGAGAACGGCCAGCCGATGGCAGAGTTGATGTAGATGTCGTAGGTCATAGGTTGTGCTTTGGTTTGATGCGAAGTTCTGAAATATGCGACAAAATAGAAAAGACAAAAAATCCCGCCTTCCGAAAGTGGAGGACGGGATTTCTATTGTCTTTTAATTGTGTAAGTCTATATAAGGCACATCTCTTGCTGGGCAGGCATCCAAATACCTAAACTGAGCACATCGTCAATCTTGCAGATGGTTTTCAGACTGAGGTTCTCGTGCCCTTTGAGAATGCGCGATACATATTGCTGTGTACAGCCCAAGCGTGCGGCCAGGTCGGCTTGCGACATACCAAGCGCTTCAAGTCTGTCAAGCATCATAAGGGCTATGCGCCGCGACTCTCGCCGCCACGCTTCGTTTTCTCTTCTTTCTTCCGCCTTTTCGCGCCAGCGACTGGGTGTGGCGGACGGGAATTGCTCCAGTTTCTTTACAATTTTCTCGTTCATAGCGGATGGTTTTATGTTATACTTGCCGGTCTTCAAGGAAGGAGTCTGCATCGAAAACTTGCTGCTCCATCAAGAAGGCTCTTACTTTTTCCAAATTTTGCAGCTCACGGCGTGTATGTTCCCTTTCGTCCATATGGAAGGTGAGTTTGATAGCACCTCCTGTGATGAGATACATACCCTTATCCAGTTTGATGGCATAAAGGCGAAGCCAGGACGGATGCCGCTCCTTGCGCCCGGGACGGGCTTTCTCCTTACCAAGCAACATTTCCGATGTGCGGAAATTTTCAAGCGGCTTGAAGAGTGCATCCAAGTTGTCGTCCGGGCTAAGGTCCAGCAGGAGGCATTCCAACGTATCACGGTCTTCCATGGTGTCAAGAACCGCTTGGTTGATGCTTGTCACCTTAAAATAGCCGACAAGGTCATTGAAATGTTCCTTGAAGAATGTGCGCAGCCATTCGGCGTCATCCCACTGGTCAAACAGACGATAGAGTATATTGTCTGAATCGCCATCGTACCTGACAGCCCATAGATTTTTGTCTTGTGTGATGCAATCGAAAGTCATTGTCGGTCTTATTTGATGCAAAGGTAAGGATTCTTTTTGTATTGTACAACTTATAAGTTGAGTTTTTCGCTATAAATAGATTTTCAAGCCGTCAATCTCAAACAGCGTGATGTCGCGGAACTCGCGGATTACGCCCGAGAGCGGTATGCGGATGCGGTGCGTGCCGCCCCGCTGGTGCGCTCCGCAGCAGACCGCGCCCTTGTAGTGGAGAATATCCCCCGTGGATATTTTCCACACGCGGAGGTCGTGGGGCTGTCCGTCCTCCAAGAGGCGGATGGCATCACGGCGGTGTAAGGCAGAGAGTTTCATAGGAAGGTATTGTCAAAGGTGCGGTCAAAGGTGCGGACAGCCGATTCGGCCTCGAAGCGGCGGGCGCGGCTGGCGTACCGCCAAGTGATGCTGCCCTCCTGCGGCTCGTAGAGGTCAGAGGAGAGCTTGAAGTCATTGTCCGTGATGCAGACCTCCGCGCCGTTTTCAGTGCCCAGCAGCACATAGTCCGCCGTACAGAAGTCCTCGAAGAGGGCGAAGTCGCAAGGACGCAGGATGCCCGTCTGTGCTGTAAACTCGGGGGCGGACTGCACGCGGTAGTTGCGCGTCTTGCCTGCAAAGGACGCGGAGCTGCGCGTGGGCTTGACCTCCTGCTGCATCGTGCCGAAGCAGTGGAAGGATTCCATCTGCCCGAAGCAGTTGCGGAACACGAAGGTAAGCGGTTGCGCATCCAAGACAGGGCAGAGGATGAAGCGTAGGCTGCGCTTGCCCGCCGCGACCGTATAGGAGCGCAGCGCAAAGCCCTCGGCAGGCGGAGTGAATTGCTCGGGCGACACATCCAAGCGGTGGTAGTTCGTTCCCGTACTGACCACACCCTCCGTCTGCTCCTCAGAGAGCGAGATTTCGCGTACCTCCCCCGTCTGCGGGTTCGCCCACAGCAGGGAGAGGGAGAATACATCGCGAGAAGGCAATGCGCTGTACAGCGTGACGAACTCCTGTGCGCCGAGGTAGGTGGGCTTTGCCCCCTGCTGGAGCGTGAGGAAATGCGTATAGACAAAAGAGGCCGCTGCACTTGACAGGTCAAACCGACAAGGCAGCACCGTGAACTTTTTGCTGTTCTGCTCCCAAGAGAGCGTGAAGTCCCGCGCCTTGCCGTCCGCCGTGAAATCCCGCAAGACCTGGGCGAAGTCCTCGATGCGGATTTCACCCAAGGCATTGGGCGAGAGTTTGAGCAGCACGCCGCCCGCACTGCAAGAAATGGCAAACTCGCAGGGAGCGTCCGCAGAGAATACGATGGTGTCGTATTGATGCGGGAAGCCGAAAACGGGAATTTGTCTTTTAAGAGTGGCCATCGCGTATTCGTTTGATAAAGATATAGGCCACGCCCCCGACCACTACGGCCATGAAGGCGTAGCGGAGTGGAGAAAAGGAAGGTGCGGACGAAGTACGATCCTTCTGTTTCTCCACGATGCGGAGTGTGTCGGTGCGTGTGGCAAAGACTGTGTCGCGTAGGACGCGCGTCTGCCATGCCGTGTGCCAGTGGTGCTTTTCGATGCGGATGGTTTCTCCCACCACTTGCTCACGCACAAAGACGCTGTCGTGGAGGCGGAGGGTGTCAGCCCGGAGCTGGAAAATCCGCAGCGTGTCCGTCCGGACTTGCTGCACCGACTGGGTAAGGGTTTGCTCTCTTGTCCGGCAGGATGAGAGGGCAAACCCGATGAAGAGAAAGAGGAACAGGTGCTTCATAAGTCAGCGTATTCCTTGGTAGCGTCAAACGAAGGGCAGGCCTTCGCGGCGAAGTCGCGGTGGCCGTGGATTTTGGCATTGGGGTATTTGGCACGCAGGCGGCGCAGCAGCATGAGCAGTGCCTTGCGTTGCTCCGGGGTGCGCGTGTCCTTGGCCGTCTTGCCGTCAGCGGCCACGCCGCCAATGTAGCAGACGCCAATGGAGCAGGCGTTGTGCCCTGTGCAGTGCGCGCCGATTTCGCCCTCTGGGCGACCGGGGTGCACTGAGCCGTCACGATAGACCACATGGTGGTAGCCGATGGTACGGAAGCCACGCTGTTTGTGCCAGCGGGTGATGTCGTCCACGGAGAAGTCCTTGCCCTCGGGCGTGGCAGCGCAGTGGACGATGATTTCAGTTATTTTTCTTTGTGCCATTGTTTTGGTTGAGTTTGTCGGTGATGGAACGGAACTTGTCATTGACGTACACACTCACGCCAAAGACAGAGCCTGCATAAATCATGGTTTGCGCAGCGAACCACAGGACGGAGTCAGAGATTTCTCCCACAGGGGAAACGATAAAGCCCGCCACGGAGAGAGCCACGCCGCAGATGAGCATGCCGATGGCGGAAAAGTACTGGATGTTTACACGGTGTTCTCGGGTCATAATGATTAGGTTTTTGTGTCTTACAAGGGCAAATATCTCACAATAAATTTTCCTTGTAAAAGACACAAAGTGCCGCTGATTAAGGGAGGGCGTCACGGAGTGCGCCGGGTGGGCGGGTCATCGAATAACGCCCTTTCCTGACCTGTCGGGAAAGACCTCTTTGTCGGGTCCCACACGATTTTTGCGGAGCGTGCGGAGCAAAAATCGTGTGGGTGGATTTTCCCCCTTTTTGCAGGGGCGCAAAAAAACCGCTCCCCTCGGGTGAGGGGGCGGCTTCTGTCAGTGGTCGGGGCTGTTATACCTCTATGATTTGAGCCTCCAAGGAAGTAACGCGCTCTTGGATTTTGTCCTGCATAAAGGTCACAAAATCAAGCAAAAGTTCTCGGTTCGCAATGGAAAAGAGTTTGTCGTTTCTATACTCCGTCCCTCCGCAAAAATCAATTTTGTAGGTTTTGGCCTCAAAATCTTCTTCAGCGGTGAGTTTCTGCCGTGCGTCTGTCAGCAAATCAAGCGTTTCTATAAACTTGGTGCGCTTCTTGTTGAGGTCTTGCAGTTTGGTGAGTTTTTGCAGGGTGGTTTGCAGTTCCCTTTGCATACGTGCGGCACGCTGCTCGGCTGTTTCGGGCTGGAATTGCACCAAAGGTTCGGGCTGCTTGGCCTCCTGCTTCGGCTCGGGTTTGGCCTCCTGCTGGGGGGCTGCGGTGGTCTCGGGCTTGGCTTCCTCCTTGGATGCTGCTGCCTTGCGTGTGCGCTTGGGCTTTTCCTCCTCGGGCTTGGCTTCGGCTTCGGGCTTCGCCTGGGGTGTGGGGATTGTTCCCACTACCAATTTGGCGGCTGCTTCTGCGCCAAATCTCTTGGCGGCTTCGTTCTTTACTGCGTTGGCTACGTTTGCAGCGGTCTGCGCTGCGCTGTTGGTTGTGGTGCTGTTGTTCTGCATAGCACAAAAAGTTTTGGGTGGCAGTTGGTTAGGCTGCCGTTTCCTTTGAAAAATGATTATTTAGGGGTTGTTATTTTCGGGGGCTACTTGTTGGTTGCTGAAAAGGTAGGCAAGGGGATAAAAATCGTTTTCGGCTTCCTCCTCGGGTTTGCCTGCCTGCTTGGCGGCTTCCTTGGCTTGGCGGCTGGGCTTGGGGTGTCCCCAAAGAAGGATGGCCTTTTCGCCTTTGCGGATGTAAAAACCTGCCTGTTTCCACTCCTCAAAAGTTTTTAGTTCGGTGTGGCCTGCCTGTGCGTAGTACCCGCGCAAAAGTTCGTTGGGGCTTTCTTCCATCCCTGCGGCCTTGGCGGCTACTTGCAGGGTGTTGCAAAGGTCTTTCAGTGCCTTGCGGCGTGCGCGTGCAATGGCCTGTTTTTCGGTGAGCGGCTTTGCGGCCTCGGGCTTTGCTTCGGCCTGTGCGGCCTCGCGTTCTGCCTGTATTTTGGCGAGTGTGTTTTCTGCGCTCTGCATAGCGGCTTTAATTGAAATAGTCTTGGGGGCTGTTTTCGTTCTCATTGTGGTATGGGTTTAGGGGTTAAAACTGGGGTTCTTCTTTTAGGTGGTGGCTTTTGAACTTGAAAAAGGGGCAGGTGGTTCGGTTGTGCAAAATCAAAAGCAGCGGGGTGAGGTCGTTTATTTGGCAACTGCGGCCGTATTTGTCCGCGTGTTTGCAGTCCTCACAGTTGTAAATGTCGCTTGTTGTCGGGATAGCCATATTATCTGATTTTAAGGGGTTGCTGTTTGTCGCAGTCAAAAAAGGTGAGGTGTTTCCAATCAGTACTTGTGGCCTCTATTACCCTGTTTCTATAAAGGTCGCGGAAAATGATAGAAAGTTTGCCGTCCTCTACTTCCACGTGCCAAATATCCACCAAAAGGAGAAATTTGTCCTTGATAGCCTTTTCGGCAGCGGCCACGCGCTCTTGAATGTTTATTGTAGAGCTCAGAGCTGAGTGGGTGTGAGGGGTTTTGGCCTTGGCGGCACTTGTTTGGGCAGAAAGGGTAGCGGCGGAAGCCGTCATGGTTTGGGTGGTTTGCATTGTAGCGTTCATTTTGTTTCAGTTTTTAAGAGTTCATTGCGTCGCTTGTCGCTTCGCGGTACGTTTCGGGGTTTTGATACTGCTTAGAGAGGGAGGAAAAGGCAGGGCCAGCTAGGGAGGATGTCCGCTATTTTTTCAGCTCCGTGCCGCAGAAAAGTTTTTTGAGCCTGTGAGGAAAAGTTTTTGAAAAAATCGTGGAAACCCTTGCAGGGCATGACACCTCCCTACCTTTGCAGTAGCACAAATCCCGGAAAAATGGGCCGAGAGGCAGAAAGCGAGGTGATGTCCTCTGCGAAACAAAATGGATGCTGCAAGCAAAAGGCAAAACGCACAAACCAGGGCGAAATGTCTTCCTCCGCTACTCGCCCAAACCAGTGTAGCCAAGGTCAGTATCAGACAAGTATCACCTGACCAGGTACTGGGCAGGTGGCCGCTCTCCCCGTAGCGCAGCGGAGTGGGGCTAAACCGTGTTCAGAGCGCAGCGGAGGACACGTAAACAAATGGCAGGGAACGGCGTAGTGGAGGCGCAGGTGGCGGTCGCCAGGGAGCAAAGGGGAAGTGCGTACAAATGGGCGGAAATCGGAAACTTGCCTTGCAAGACTTGTCTGCAAGGCGTGTTTCTCCGGCCTTGCTCTTCTCCTTATCCGTGGCGACCGCGCCGCAGCCGTAGCGCAGCCATTCCCTGCTGCCGCTCTCCCCGTAGCGCAGCGAAGTGGGGCTTAATCGTGTTCAGAGCGCAGCGGAGGACACGTAGAAACGTGACACTCCCTTGCCTGCATGGAGGCGAAGGCCGTAGTCTGATCGGAGCAGCGCAGTGGTAAGGAACGACATTAAGGTCGGAGAAGAAACGTGTCCCGGTGTGGTACACATGGGGACTTGTTTCCCGTCCTGTCATTCCAGCCTCTGTGCAGCTCCGTGCAGACGCAGGTCGTAGCCATAGTGCAGGCAAGGGGGTGTCCTACCGCTATGGAGCGCGCGGTGGGTCCCGGGGCGTTGGTACAACGTCTTGGGCGCATGCTCCATCCAGTCGCAAAAACGCTGAAAATGGTGTCTGACCGCCTGTCCGCAAAAGGATTTTAATCCTCTTCGGACGAAAAAAGCGGTTAAGACTTCATTTTCAGCGTTTTTGCGACCCGCCCTGCCGCAGTTTCCTGCGGTCAAGGTGCGAAAGCAGCCCCCACCGCCCTACGCTGGAAACCTCATCACCTCAAAAGGGAAAAGCGGAATATGCAGCGACCGCACAGTAAAAACGCCGC
Organism: Alloprevotella sp.; assembly: GCA_045124135.1. GTDB lineage: Bacteria > Bacteroidota > Bacteroidia > Bacteroidales > Bacteroidaceae > Alloprevotella. The sequence goes on along the minus strand of JBGVLE010000027.1, from coordinate 19,551 downwards.
ACGTTAGTGCGAACCTTTGGAGCGAAAGCGAAAGGGCGAGGCGACCACCGAAAGGTGATTACCTCGCCCACCGCGTTAGGGTGATAGTCCCATGAGGGATTGAGACCTTGGCTCAACGGCAGAGCCGCAAAAGCCCGCCCCGAAGGGGAACGCCCCACTAAAAAGAAACCTTTACCAGTCACTCGTCACAGGCAGCAGCACACTATCCTGCGGAAACCTTTCACACCCTATATATAATGTATCGAACGCATCCGAGAAGTCCGTCCGCTCCTCCAACTTGCTCTCCTCCGTTTCCGGCGTTTTCTCTGCCCGCTTGTCCTTGTGGCCGTTATAGACCCCGGCTGTCTGCACTGAGATAAGCAAACTCTCGTTGTTTTGTTCGTTGAAGAAAGGCATCAAGCGCGCCCGTCCGTCAAAGCCACGGTTGATTAGCAGCTGCTTCTCCAAGTGCCCCATCGGTCGCCCGATATGTACAGGCCGCACCCGCCAGCCGTGCAACTCTAATTGGTGTATCACCACCCAGCGAAAGTCCTCATCGTTCACCGCATAATTGCTGCCCAGCGCGGTAGTATCGAAATAGAAGATAGCCTCCTTGTTGGGAAAATAATGATAGTAGGCGCAGAAGTCGTTCACCAAGTCGGGAAGCTTACGCCCGTACTTGACGTGGAAAGACTTCACCACGTTCAGACGGCGGCGCACCTCGTCCGTCTGTCCCACGGCCAGGCAGTTGATGTTGCTGTTGAAGTCGAACGCCATGCACAGCGGGCGGTCGTGCTGGAGGTCGGCATCCATGCGGCAGTCCACCTCGGCGAGTTTGTCCATGTCGTAGCCCAGCGAGTCCAAATAGTGGAAGTCGGTGGAGTTGTACTTGTGCGCAGGCTTCATCGAAGAATAGAAGCCGTCGCGCATGATGTCCACCGGGAGGCAGAGGATGGACGTGCGGAACTCTATTGGAGGCAAGTCACGTTTCATCTGTCTGAACCAGGCCTCGCCCAAGACCTCGATGTTCACCAGCGAGGAATAGCGGCCGAAGAAAGTGGCGGTGCGGCGCAGCTGCACCAGCAGTTTCTCTACCTCGCGCAGCTTCTGCCGCAGATAGGCGGTAGGCTGCACGGCGAGGCGGTCGCGCAAGTGCCACTGCTCGGCGAGCAGGGCACGGATGCAGGCGAGGGTTTCCGGGTCGCAGTCCTTCTCGTAGGACAAGAACCAGGAGCCCTGCTTCGTCACGGGCATGTCCGATGTAATCAGCATGCCGTGATGAAAAGGCAGGTGGCCGAACTCCGAAACCTGGCCACGGTTGGCCGGGAAAGTTTCGGATTTTAACTGCTCGAAGTCAATGTATTTGGCTTCGTCAATATCCAGGTAGTCAAACGACTTGGAGTTTGACGTACCTTTTCTGTCCTGCGAGATAATCTGCCCGATGGCTCCGGTGTAAAAGGAAATGATGTTGTCGTAGTTTTCGGGTTTGAAAAACGGGTCTGGCCAGCCGAGTTGCCTCGGCGGCTTCTGACCCACCACCCAATGCACGCCGCGTTTGTAGCCCCAATTCTCCCAGTGCTGGAACATGGAAGGCAGCGTGTTCGTCAAGCCCCGCTTGGCGTTGGGCACAACAAAGGCAGTCGTGGAGCGCGGCATCAGTTGGAAATTCTCCAACTGCACGGCAGCGTGGAGCAAGCCCTTGCCCGTGCCGCGCCCCGCGCAGACAACCGTCTTGTTTGCGCGGTAAAGCGCCGCCTCGCGCTGCATTTGGTTCATGTAGATTTTGGCCATCAGTCGTTGTTGTTTTTGTCGTGTTCGTTTTTGTGCGGGATAATGGCAGTCTTTTTGCGGTAAAATTTGCCGAGGACTATGCCACGTTCCAAATAAGCCTTGCGGATGCGGTAGAACTTCTGCCGCACGGCTTCCCTTGCGTCAAGGGAAATGCCGTTGTCCGCACACCACTGGTCAATGCCCCTGTTGAGTTCCGTGGTGCTGTGGAGCAGCGGGGCGCAGCCGCTCCACAGATCCAAACGGAACAGGGCATCAATGGCGGACACGATGGCACGCCTGCCACGCTGTCCGAGGTAATTGTAATACTCCGGCCTGCTGTGCTCGCAGTCCGTGATGACGATGGCGACCATGTCGTCCTCCCGTTTCTCGGGAGGCAGGTCGCACGGTCGTTTGCCAAGGTGTCTGTGGAGGAGTTCGTTCTCGTAAGACCGGACGGGAAAACGGACGGGATTGCCGAGGTGGAACTCCAGCCACTCCTTGATGTATCTTTCGAGCTTGATGTACACTTGGATGTCTTTCATGGGACTATCGGGATGAGGGATTGAACAAAGGAATGCGCTCGCGCGCGCACACGTAAGCGTTTGGGTAACTACATCTGCCTACATTGACTACATGCTGAAAATCAGCACTTTTCTTCCTTGAAAATGTAGGCAGTGTAGGCAGCCGCCTACTACAAGAAGGGAAATTTGTAGGCAGATGTAGGCAAGGAAAGGCTTGCCTGCCTACAAAATTCTGCTCTCTAATTCTATGAAACTCAGTACTTTTCATCAATGTAGGCAAATGTAGTTAGTGTAGTTAGCTGTTTTCGGTTTTGTCTGAAAAAAGAGGTGCGCCAGGCGCGTTTTTCGCAGATTTGTCCCGTTTCCTGACCAAGGACAGGGGCAAGGCAGGGAAAAAGGCAAGGAAAAGAGCCGGCGTGCCTCCCGGCAGGCCGACTCCAAGGTCAAATGTAGAAGCACAAATGTGCGGGGCTTATCCATAGCGGGATAGTTTTTTGTTCAGAATGGCAACTGAGGCTCTTGCGGAGCAAGGCCGGAGGCAGCTTCCTCCATACGCTCATCGTCCGTAGGCGAGAGCGTGGAGGTGGAAGCCTCCAGGGTGATGCCGTATTTCTCTTTGAGTATCTCATAGTCAAAGGCCATGGCGCGCGTGACGCGGGAAACGGGGCGCATAGCCCCCGAAGCGTCCTGCTCCTTCTGCTCGTAGCCGTTGACAATGGAAATGAAGCGCACGCTTTTGAGGTAGCCGAGAAAGTAGTCGCAGTTCTTGATGTACTCCCGCAAGGCATCATCGGGGATAATCTTGTCCCCCGAACGCCTTGCGGCCTCCTTGTAGAGCATGAAGACGCGGCTCGTGTTGAGCAGCAGGATGGGGCGCGGCTCTGCGAAGATGCGGTTTTGGATGATGTCCGAAGAGAAACGCTGGTACGACTTGATGTGGTAGTCCCCCTTCTCGTAGAGGTCGCCGTTGTCGCGCAGGTACATGATGGTGCGCCAAAAGTGCGCCAGCTCGTTGCCTTCGCCGCTCATGGCGTTCTGCTTGGTGATGCCCCGCACGGCAAGCTGGAGCACCTCATCGAAAGAGAAGGGGAAGCGCAGGCGGTCTTCCAGGCAACGGAAGACGGCCAGAGGCTTCGCCCAGTTCTCCACGATGCGCGTTTCCAGCGGGGCGTTGTGGGTAAGTAGGTTGATTTGGTTGCAGACCTCCGTATATTGGGAAAGGAAGCAGCCCTGCACGCGCTGTCGGTGCTCCAGCACGGTAAGCGTGAGGTCTGTGAGTCCTTTCTCCTGTATGGCACGGAGGTCGGCGAACCGCTTCCGCTCTTCCAGCGTGAACTCCGAGCGCAGGAAGGGCAGGAAGATGCAGCGGTGGAACAAGGCGATGTCGGCGGTAGGTATCTCCTGCCCCGATATGATGACCCCGGTCTTGACGGCGGTCATCTTGCGGTCGCCGTAGTTCGCGCCGCCCATCTTGGTGCGTCCGACCCCGTCATACAGCCCTTTGAGGAACTCAATCATCTTGGGATTGAGGTCATTTTTATATTCATCGAAATGGACGAGCGCATTGCAGACGTAGGCCACATCATCGTTGAGGGCGATGGGGGTGGAGTTCTTCAAGTTCGGGGCTTTGTTGTCCGCGACAAAGAAAGCCATGAGGGCTGCGCCCAGCTCGGTCTTTCCCGATCCCTTCGGCCCGAAGAGGTTGAGGATGGGGAAAGAGCGGGTCGCTCCCGTGACGATGTCGCGGAAGAGCGAGGCCAGCCAATAGCACAGGCCGATGATGCCGTTCTCCCCGTGGACGGCCACGAAGTCTGCCATGTACTCCGAGAACTTGATGTTTTGCAGGGAGCGGTGGACGAACTTGCGCTGCCGCTCGTAGGCGGCTGCGCTGTCCCCGCTCTTGGCGGCGGCAGGGATGAACCAGTATTGGGTCTGCTTGTCGTCCCCCGTGGCGACAATGCCGTAGTCGTCGGCAAGGCGGAAGCAGCCGTCCACCCAAATGCCGTTGCCCCAGGCATAGAAGCCCGCGTTGTTCCAGCCCATCTGCGTCACCATCTGCGCGGTTTCCGTATTGTCGTAGAGATAGGATTTGAGTTTAATCATGTCATTCTCATTGCCCGACCAAATGAAGTTGCCCAAGCCTTCGAGTTTCTTCCGGAACTTGCCGATGGAAACCAGCTCCTCCATATCGAGGTCGAGGAGGATTTTGCGCTTGCTGCCCGCAGCCTGCAACTCATAGAGCCTGTGGGGTCGTTCGTTGTCAATGATGTGGTAAAGCGGGCGCATGGTAAAGTTGCTCCAAAGGACATCGCCCTTGTCCGTGAAGCCGAAGTAACAGCCCCTGCTTTCGGAGAAGCCGTACTTGCGCAGGTTCACCTCGCGCGGGTCGGCGTTCTTCCTGGCCTCTAATCGTGCCCAGTACTCCCGGCGGATGATGTTGCGCCAGGCTTCCTTGCCCTTGTTGAGCTTGATGAGTTCCGCCAGCAGCATCTCCAGGCGGGTTTCGTCCCTTATGTAGGAGGCGAGTTCCGCGATGCGCTTCATGTTCTCGGCCTTGCGGTTGGGATTGGCATCCGTGCGCCACCACTTCTGTGCGCACCACAGCACGAACTCCTCTTCTTTGAGGAGGTCAAGCTGTGCTGCCGAAGTGAAGAAAGAGCCGGGATCTTGCTTTTGGTTGCCTGCGGCCAAAGGCAGTTCCCGGACGGACACGGCAAAGCCTTGTTCCAGGGCGAGCCGTCCGTTCTTCATTACATAGACGATGCCAGCCCCGTAATCATCACCCTGCTTGGGCGGGTCAGCATCATTGATGAAGCAGAGGCAGTCCGCCGCCTTGCGGAGGATGGCCAACTGCTCCCTGGTCCAAGCTCCGCCGAGCGGTGCGACCGCATTGTAGATGCCTACCGAGTGTAGGCGTGCCACATCGGGCGCGCCCTCCACGCAAAAGAAGAGTTCCTTGCGTGAGGCTTCGCGCCAGGCGGCATCAATGCCGAAGACGGACTCCTTCTTGTGGTAGGCAGGGCTTTCCTTGGAATTGAGGTATTTGCACTCGTTTTCCCCCGAGAGGTCGCGTGCGGTGAAACCCAGCACGTGGCGGCTGCGGTCGCGGATGGGAAAGAGCAGTCGGTTGCGAAAGAAATCATAATAAGAACCCTTCTGCTCGTTGCAGCCGATAAGGCTGGTTTGCAGCAGGAGGTCAATGTTTTCTCCGCGACCGATGGCCCAGTCGCAGAAAGAGCGAGGCTGCGCGTCCGCGAAGCCCAGCCCGGCCTCACGGACGAAGTCCTCGCCGAAGCGTTCCACGGCGTAGGCGAGGGCTTCTTTTCCCTCGGGGCTGTACAGGCGTTCTGCATAGTAAACCGCCGCGCGTTCGTTGATGCCCCACATGGCCTCCCTATGCAGTCGTTGCTCGCGTGCATCGTCCGTTTCCTGTGCCTCGTAGCACTCAACCCCGTACCGCTTGGCGAGCCTCTGCACCGCCTGCGGGAAGGTGAGTGCCTCGATTTTCATCAAAAAGCCGATGGCGTTGCCGCCTTCGGCGCACGCACCGAAGCAATGCCAAGACTGCCTTGCCGGGGACACGTGGAAAGACGCTGTCCGTTCATCGTGGAACGGACAGCGGCAGACATAGTCCACGCCTTTCTTGGCAAGGTCGGGCACGTATTCCTTTACCAAGGAAACGATGTCCGCCCTGTCAAGGACGGTGTCAATGGTTTCTTGGCTAATCATGGCGGCAAGGCATTAGCTTTTCAAGACTACGCCGTAGCCTCGCTTGTTGACATACTTGTTGATGGCGCGCAGTTCGAGGGGGTCCAGGTGTTGTTGCGCAGTCTGTAAGTGAACTGATAGTACTCCAGCCCGGACGCAACTCGGACGTTTTCCCGGAAGGATTTTTTGTCCTCTGCGGGCAAAGAATCGTAGAAATCCCTGACGGGCAGGGTGTTAGCAGATGTAGCCATAATTGTGTATAAATTTGAATATAAATTTGTAAGTAAAATTGTAACCGATAATGTACGATAGATTGTTTATAATAACTACCTTTGCACTTGAATACAAGTTTGTATTCAGCAAATATACATATATTTGTAATATAAACAAGCACATTTGCGCAATAAAAGTAAACAAAATTACATACAACTATGTATTTAGGAAGCAGTTTAAAAGAGTTGCTGGCCAAGAAACACATGAGCCAGCGCGACTTGATGGAACAGATGGGCTGGAAGCAGCCCAACTCGGTGACGAACTTCATGAACAACAACCCGACAGCGGAGAGTTTGGACAAAGTAGCCTCAGTATTAGGAGTTTCCGTGTCTTACTTCTTCGATGAAGGGGAGCGTGGGGCAAAGGGTTATTTCTGCGGCAACGTGGACAACCACAACAGCTTCAACCGCTCCGAAGGAGTGGACAAGGCGTTGGCTTTGCTGGAGCAGAGCATCAAGGACAAAATAGAGAGTTCCCAGCGCGAGGCGCGTTTGTCCGACCGTGTGATTGCAGAATTGGAAGCAAGGATAGCCTGCTTGGAGGCTCAACTTGCGAAGAAGAAATGAGGCAAAAAGGAACGGTAAAAACTCGGACGAAAACGCCTCAAAAATGAGGGTGGAAATTGAGGAAAAATCCGCAGCAAAAATCGCTCTGATTTTGCTGCGGATTTGCTTATAAATTTCTACCTTTGCACCCAGTCAAATGTAGAACCCAAAGCTATCGAAAATCAATCGAAAACTCGGACGAAACTCGGACGATTGAGATGATTTGAGGCACATTTTTAGACATTTTTCAGTAAGCAAAGTGTATGAGCCACAGATGCTTTTTGTAGTAAGGCATTGATTTTATTCGGTCGGGCCTCCGCAACTACAAATCGGATCTCCGCAACTTTTTAAGTCGAGCTCCCGCAACAACACATTAAGACAGACGCTCAAGCAGTCAGCTTGGGCGTTTGTCGTTTATGTGGTCTTAAGGGGTTTGTTCCGGGTTTGCCGCTCCGTAACAGTGGGGCGCATTGATGAAAAAACAACTCATATTTATCAGTATGAAAAAACTATCCTTTTCGTAATGGCGCTCTGCTCGTTGCAGTTTGCGGCCGCACAAGGTGTCTATCAGTTTGCTGACCCGGGCTTTGAACAATACACGGCCGACGGCGAACCCGGCAACGGCTGGAACTCGTTCAGTTCGGCCACAGGCAGCCTCGCTTCGATGAAAGGCCAGTCGCCCAGCCCCAAACACGTGTCGCCGGGAGCCAATGGCACTTCTCACGCCGTACAGATATGGTCGAAAAGCGTTTTCGGCATAGCCAAGGCCAACGGAAACCTGACTACAGGCATTATTAATATGGGAAGTACCTCGCCTTCGAACTCGTCAAACTACAACTTCACCAAACGCAGCGACTCGTCGCATAGTCTGCAGTTTGCCGGAAGACCGGATGCCGTTTCCTTCTACGCCCGCTTCACCAGCGGTGGCAGTCCCAATGGTCGCGGACAGTTCATCATTCACGACGGCGATGTGGACTACCAAGACCCCGAGGTCAGCAGTCAGGCCGCCAATCGTGTGGGTAAAGCCTCTGTGCTAGTGCCAGTCTCTTCAGACTGGGTGAAATATACCGGTGAGTTCACCTACGACAAGGCACGTACCGCCACCCAATACCTCTTGGCCTCTTTCACCACCAACCCCATGCCTGGTGGCAGTGCCGGCGACTATCTGGATATAGACGAAATTTATTTCATCTATTATCACGAACTCTTGTCGCTCACCTACAACGGCCAGAGCATAGACCTCTCGGTAGCTGCCGGCGTGAACGGCTACAACCTTGCCCCTGCCACCTATGATGCCGCCAAGCTCAGCTACGCCATCAAGGGCGCGGCAGCCACGGCAGAGACCGACTACCAAGCCGCCAGCGGTACGCTGACCATCACAGTCAAAGGCGATGACTTTACCGCCAATCCCAACAGCAAAACCATCTATACCCTCTTTTTAGCCCCCAGACAGTTACGCCCGACCCCAATCCCGAGCCGGAACCCGAGCCTGGCGACGTGGCTGATTTGGGTGCCCCGATTGCTTCGCTGGCCGAGATGACGACCGAGAATACCTACGTGCTCTACAATCCCGCCTATACCGCCTTTGCTGTGAGCAATCCCAATCAGTCGGCCACCAACGTCTGGGCGGCCAATATGACGAGCGGCGACAACAGCCATCAGGTGGTCGATGCCAGCTATTCGCTTCCGCTCGATACCGTCTCGGCCCATTCGTCGTGGATGATTGTGCCCTATGAAGGCAAATATTATCTGTATAATATGGGTGTTGGCAAATTCCTCATCACGCCGGGCCAAGACGCCGACCCCGCCATCTGCCGCGGCACGAAAGACTATCTTTGTGCAGCCCCTCAAAAGACCGATGCTCCGCTCAGCATCTGGACCAGAACCGATCCGGGAGCCTGCTGGCAGTTTATGCCCAACCTCACCATCCCGGCCGACCAAACCGTCGTGGAACACCTGCTTGAGGTGACAGGTATGAACGCGCCTATGGTCTCATCACCGCAGTCCAAAAGCATCCATACCCTGAGCGGCCTCAGCATAAACGCCAACCCGGGCCGTTTGCCCCGAGGCATTTACATCACAGACGGCCGAAAGGTAGTGGTGAAATAATCCTTTTACGTCAGACAGACACTAATAGAGCAAAGGGGATGTGCCAGACTCGGCACATCCCCTTTGCTTTCCAAAAGCGAGAGCGTGAACGTTTTCTCTTTCTTATACCATCTCCTTATGCCAGCCTCCACGCCGACGGGGTTTTGCCGGTGAGCGATTTGAAGAAGCGGACGAAATGTTGGGGATATTCGAAACCGCGGAATTCACCGACCCGAGTGACGGAAAGCGTGTCTGACTGCAAGTCAAGATAAGGCACGTCAGCGTAATTGATATGCTGTTGTTTTATCAAGGCTTGGATTTCTTTTATAGATGTATTCAGCCTGTTCTCGTTCAGATAGCCGCTGCCCATCAAAACACGGGCCAAGTCAGACACACGCTTCACCGTCACACGGTCAAAATCCCGCTGCGCACCCATCGCCGCATGCAGTTCGCGCAAATTCCTCGCCACCTCCCTGCATGCAGCGTCACACATCTCCTTGCTCTCCTTGTGCTTCTGGGCAAGCATCAGCTTCGCCGCAGTGATACGCTCCGACAAACTCATGCTCCCGTCAGCCATAATATCCTTCAAGTCATCAGACTCAGTACGCTCACGATACAAAGCCGTGTCATCAGCCAACTTGCGTCTATCATTCTCAACCGAGAAAACAAACGATTTGTTGGGGGATAAGTTGAGCGGCCCTGCACTGGTGATGAAACCTGTGCAAGGCCGCTCAAGAGGGGGCGGGGCATAATGCCTTATTTCTTTTCGGGCACGAGATAGCGGTTGCCGGTCTCGCGGATGAGTGTGCGGCGGTATTGTTCGGGATAGCCGGGACGTTCGGGCGGCACGGCCAGTCCGTCGGGGGTGAGCAGGAATTTGCCGTCTTTTTCCTTCTTCACGGCCTGGTCGTTGTATTTCACGATGAGATATTCGCCCAGTTTTTTCCATTCCTTGAGCATATCTTGTGCCGTGGCCACGGTATAGTCGGTGAGGAACTTGCGGGCTTCGGCGGGCGAGATCTCGTAGAGCGTGAGGGCCTGTTTCTCGATTTCGGCCTGACGGGCGATGTAGCCGTCTTCGAGACGGTCGCGCACGGCTTCAACGCTCGGGAAGAGCTGGCTGTAGCGCGGATAGGTCATGTTGGCCACCCAGTTGCACACCCAGAAGGCATTGTCCCAGGAGAAGGTGACGTCGTTGGCCGCGATTTTGTCGTAACAGGGCGGCACGCGGTCGGCACAACAGTAGACCGGCGTGTAGGCAATCATGTTGGGGTCGTCGTTGCCAAACCAGAGGATGCCGCCGATGGCATTGGGCAGGTTGCCGCGAAGTTGGGCCACGACGGTGAAGGCCGACTGCTGGGTGGAGATGGGGCGCTCGTTGAAGTATTGCTTGCCGTACAGTTCGAATGTCAGAGGGGTGGGGCGGTAGGGCGACTCGTAGATGCCGGCACCGGCGTCGTGGGTGATGTCAAACGGTGTGCCTTCATAGTGGTCGCGGTTGCTCATCATGAGTTCTTTGATTGTGACGGGACGGTTGGGCTTGAAATAGAGGGGCATCACTTCGGCCGTACCGATGTGTTTGCCGTCGACGAAGTCGAGATAGCGGTCCATGCCGTCCACCCATCTGTTGAAGAAACTCCAGGCGCGGGCGTCGCAATAGCGCTGCGAACCGAAATCGGCAGGAGCATAGGCGTCGGCAAAAGAGAAGTCGGCATCTTTGCCTTTGAAATAGCCGCGCTCGCGGGCAAAACTGATGACGTCTTTGGAGTAGAGCACGTTGCGCTTGTCTTTGAGGTCGAACTTATGGATGCGGCTTTGGTTGGCGTGCACGGCGATGCAGTCGTCGGGGATGCGCACGGCCACCCATACGGTGCCGCGGCTGCCACTGCCTTTACCGATCATTTCGAGTATCCAGACCTCGTTGGGGTCGGCAATCGAAAACGACTCGCCGCTGCTGGCATAGCCGTATGCCTGAACCAGCGAGGTCATCACGCCGATGGCTTCGCGGGCGGTCTTGGAACGTTGGAGGGCTATGGCCATGAGGCTGACGTAGTCGATGATGCCGGCCGTGTCTACCAGTTCTTCGCGGCCGCCGAAAGTGGTCTCGGTGATGGCCACCTGGTGCTCGTTGATGTTGCCCATCACGCTGTAGGTCACGGGAGCCTCGGCAATTTCGCCGTGATGTTCGTTGGTGTCGCCGTCGATGATCTGGCGCATGGTGCCGGGGGCGTGGCGGGCGGCGGGATAATAGACCAGCCGGCCAAACATGCCGTAGCTGTCGGCGTTGTAAGTGATGAAGGTGGAGCCGTCGGCCGAGGCTTTCTTGCCCACGAGGAAGTTGGTGCAAGCCTGAGAGGGAGTGGCCCATACCAGTGCACAGAGGCAGGTGACGGCCGTGATGATTTGTTTGATCATTGGGTAGGGGGATGATAAGACAAGTCGCCGGGCGGCACGTGGCCGCTCAGTGACTTTTGTTAGTAACTGTTGGAATTTCGGGGTTCAGCAGGCCTTGAACGACATGTCGAGGCCTTTCACCGAGTGGGTGAGGGCGCCCACCGAGATGAAGTCTACACCACAGAGGGCATAGTCGCGGATGGTGTCGAAGGTGATGCCGCCGCTCGACTCCGTTTCCATGCGTCCGCCGATGAGTTCGACGGCGCGGCGGGTGTCTTCCACAGAGAAGTTGTCCAGCATGATGCGGTCGGCGCCGCCGTGGGCCAGCACCTGTTCGATTTCGTCGAACGAGCGCGTCTCGATTTCGACTTTCAGGTTGAGGCCGTGGGCTTTTTGGTAGGCCGCACAGCGGTCGAGGGCCTGGGCAATGCCGCCGGCAAAGTCCACGTGGTTGTCTTTGAGCAAGATCATGTCGAAGAGGCCGATGCGGTGGTTGGTGCCGCCGCCGATTTTGACAGCTTCTTTTTCGAGCATGCGCATACCGGGTGTGGTCTTGCGGGTGTCGAGCACTCGGGTGTGGGTGCCTTCGAGCCGTTTGACGTAGGCTGCCGTCATTGTGGCAATGCCGCTCATGCGCTGCATCACGTTGAGCATAAGCCGTTCGGTTTGCAGCAGGCTGCGGATTTTTCCGGTGACAATCATGGCCACGTCGCCGGGTTTCACGTGGGCGCCGTCGTTAATGAAGGTTTCCACTTCGAGCGTGGGGTCGAAACGGTGGAATATTTCGTGGGCAATTCTCACGCCGGCCAGGATGCCTTCTTCCTTGATGAGCAGTTTGGACTTGCCCATGGCGTCTTCGGGGATGCAGCAGAGCGTGGTGTGGTCGCCGTCGCCGATGTCTTCAGAGAAGGCAAGGTCGATGAGCCGGTCGTTCAGTTCGTCAACGGTGTACATATAGGGTGGTGTTTATGGGTTTGTTTTCTGTTTAATAGACCAGTCTGACGTTGTCTATCCAGAGCGTGTTGCCCACGCTGCCCACATAGGCGCCGCCGTGGCTGGAGTCGAATTGCAGGATGAGGTGTGTGGGCGTTTCGCCGGCGTCGGCCCATCCCTCTTCGATGATTTTCTTCATCTTGCCTTTGCTGTTTTTGGCATATTTGGTGATGCTGCCGGTGGTGAGTCCCATGTAGTTCTGGTAGAAGCTCTGGCCGGTGATGTTGCCGTAGTGGATGTCGAAACGGGCATTGTTGACCCATCCGTTGGTGTTTTTGTTGAAACGGTAGACCATCGTCCCGACGCGCTTGGCGTGGATGTTGCCTTTTTCGTCTTCCCATCGTTTTTGCAGGTAGAGCACGATGTCGGGCATGTCGATGCCTTTCACGCCTTGCACCTTGCTGAAGCCCGTCTGTTTCACGCGGTTGGGTTGGCCTGAGAGCTGCACTTTATAGTCCACCATCAGGGCCTTGGGGCGTTTGTTGTATTTGATGCCGGCGTCGAGCTTTGCCATGGGGTTGTTGGTGTTGGTGATGGGTTCGAGCATATGGCCGAGATAGACCGAACCGGCAGCCAGCACTTTGATGTTGACGATGCCCATCACCTTGCACTCTTCGAGGTGGGTGTAGAGTTTGGCGCAATAGCCGTGGCCGGCGCGGGCTTCTTTATAGACAGAGGTGTTGGTCTTGGTGATGCCGCTCACTTTGGCCAGCACGTTTGACGTGGCCCAGGGCGAACCGCCCAGACCGTTGTAGGGGTTGTTGTTGTTCCAGGTGCCGTTGGGGGCGATTTCATAGAGTGTCTTGGTCTTGCCGCCGATGATGCCGCTCTCTTTGATGTTGCGCGTGAGCCAGTTGTCGAAGTTGCCGAAACTGATGTATTCGACTTTTTCTTGTGTGGCTGTGGCCTTGTCGTCGCCGGGCGTGTGGCTTTCGGCCTTGGCGCTCACCGTGGGCATTGCTGCTATCATAAGTGAGCAAAGTCCTGTGAAGAATAGTGTGTTTTTGTTCATGTCGTGTCTGTGTTTGTCTGTGTGTTTAGACGTGATGTATTTGGTTTCAGAATGCTTCGTTGATGTTGAAGATGACGCCTCCGCCGTCGCGGGTGAAACCGTAGTCGAGGCGGATGTTGACGCGTTTCTTGAACTCCCAGCGGTAGCCTATGCCGGCATTGGGCAGGGTGCGGTTCCAACGCATGGCCGAGAAGTTGGGAAACACTTGTCCGGCGCCCACCCACACGGCCACTCCGTTGCGGCGCCACACGTGTTGGCGCAGTTCGACCTGGGCCTCCATAATGCTTTTGTCGCGATACCGGCCGTCGAAGTAGCCGCGCAGGCGCGTGGTCGAGCCGGCTTCGCTCATTGTGCACCAGGCCGGGTGGCCGTCGATGTATTGCAGATGAAAATCGCCGGCCAGCACACCGCCGCGCCACACCTGCTTGTAGGCGCTGGCCGTCAGTTCGGTCGACGAGAAGCAATAGTCGTTGCCCATAAAGCGCGGTGCAAACGTCTGGTCGAGTTGCACAAACACGCCCTTGTAGGCATTGAGGATGAAGTCGCGTGTGTCGTAGGTGAAAGACAGTCCGGCCTTGGTGGAGCTCACGGTCTTGTCTTGGCCTTCAAAGAGGTGAACGCCGCGCGGGTCAATGTCTCTGGCCTGATAAAAACCATAACTTACGATGGGGCCGAGGTAGGTCTTTGGAGCCAACTTAAACATGAAGCGCGCCATCGCGTTGAAGCGTATGCGCTTGTAATCGGTCTCGTTGTCGTCGACCTTGCCATTGTCAAAGCCCATACCCCAGTAGTCTGTCTTAAACGTGTAAATATAAAGTTGATAATCAAGACGGTATCGCTCTTTTTTAAAGATGTTGTTTCCTTTGATGCCCGTCATAAAGAAGCCCTTGGTCGTGGCGTCGGCATAGATGGTGACGTTGGACTTTTGCAGCGTGGGGTCACTGCGGTCGAGGCTGTAGAGACCCGTTGCCACCATACCCAGACCGAGTCCCACGGTCGACGAGTAGTGCGGCCCTGGCAAGAAACCGAAATCAAATTTCTTGCCCGCGTGTCGGTCGGCGTTGATGAAATAGTCCACCACCTTGCGCACCAGTCCCTTTTTGGTCTGTGTGGTGTCGGCGGTGGTTTCCGTCTGCATTTGTGCCGAGTCCGTCGCTTGTACGAGAGTCGTATCGGTTTGTGCCGTGGTCGTGCCGCATCCTATAATAAATAAGGTGCAGAGCACAATGTTTTTGATTGCTTGCTTCATTTGTGGGGACAAAGTTAGTGCAAGGCGAGCGGTGAGCAAAATAAAAAACTCGTTTTTTGGTTTTGCTCACCCGAGCCGCAGCCTAACTTGCGCCGTCAGGCGAAAGTTAGTGTAAGGTGAGTGCAGAGACAAAAACTTGTTTTTTATTGGACTTTGCCGAGCGCAGCCTAACTTGCGCCGAAGGTGAAAGTTAGTGCAAGGCGAGCGGAATGACAAGAAAAACTTGTTTTATACTGAAGCCGCTGCCTAAGATACAAAAAGTTACCAAAAACCAATTCAACAACAAAACTGTGCAAATCAGCCCTCTCCCGTGACAAAACAATCTCCACTTTCTTTCAAAACCTTCGCCGCGCCTCCCGAAACGGCCTCAAACCCTTCCGCCATATCGCCAATCCGACATTTACACCCTCAAAACCCAATCCGAAACTTTCGCCCATAAGGACAGAAATTTCTTCCATAAGCCCCGTAATAACTGTCCTTATTCCCGTAAGCCCATAAAACGTAAAAAGAGAGGCCCCGACGGACCTCCCTTTTCCTATGCTAAGGCAAATATAGCCTGTTGGTCGATTATGAAAAAAGACAAACCACCGCGTCCTTGCCCTCTAATGCCCGCTTTCCACGCCGGCCGACTTCAGAGCCAAGGCCCACGTCTGCATCGTCGCCGTGACATAACATAGTGCCACGCCGATGGCGGCCACGCCCACGAACAAGGCATTGGCACAGCCCGGCATGCCCGAAGGGTCTGTCGTCAACACACCCGTGCCGTCGGCCAGATAGCCGAAGCCCATCACCACCGGAGGCAGCAAAAACACCGCCCAAGCCAAAGAGAGCGGTATGCCAGTGAGCAGAGCCGTGAGAAAATAGCCGCCGAGGTGTTTCCAGCCGCTGTGCATCGCCGCCTTGCTCGCTGCCGACAGTGAGCGGCCGGCCACCACATAGTCATAGCGGCCGGGGATGCTCATAGAGTAAACCACCACCACAAAAGGCAGGGCCACAAGCCCAATCCACAGCAAGCCATACCACCAGGCCAGAGCCGCAAAAGCAGCAATAGGCACAAGCGCCAGCACAAGCGTCAGAGCCGTCCATACGAACCACCTCAGAGCCGTCTTCCACGTGGTTCGGCGCAACTCCCGGCGGTCTTGTCGCGTCAAGGCACAAGGGCGGAACAAACGCGAAAGCAGGGCCTTCAGTCTTTTCGCCTTCGCCCCCTCTGTTTCGGCCTCACTGTGGTCGAATGGCAGGCGCCCGCGATGTTTGAAAAAGGCAATCTGTGCCCACACTCTGCCTTTGCCAATCGTCAGACACAAGAGGCTCACGAACAGCAAAAGGCCGAAGACGATGTTGTCGCGGCCCGTGGGCGCAAACATGGCGATGGCCACGTCGGGCTTCTGGCCCAAATCGCTCACCGCCCTGAAAGCCGGCAACACGTGGTAGGCTGCGAAGCGTGTGAGACAAAGCATAAGGCCGGCCAGCCCCACACCCGTCAGCAACGCTGCCACACGGTAGGCCTTCAAATAGACCAGAGGGCGGTAGGCAAAGATGCGCCAGCCGTCGGCCACGGCACCGGCCAGACTGCGACGGTGGCCAAGCGGAGCAAGTTTAGACCGCGGCGAACTGAAATCGGCGGCTATGGAGCGGTCAATAACGGTTTTTTGTTTTGCTTTCATGGGGATATCTCGTCTATTGAGAGGCGAAGTTACGGCAAAATGACTATCTTTGCAAATAACCTATGCCAAAAAACAACAATACATGAGCGAGACCATACAAATACGCTGGGGATTTATCGGTTGCGGCGAAGTGACCGAGAAAAAGAGCGGACCGGCTTTTGCCGAAATCCCGGGCTCGAAGGTAGTGGCCGTAATGAGCCGCACCAAATCCAAGGCACAGTCTTATGCCGAGCGACACGGCATAGCCCGCTGGTATGACGACCCGCAGCGCCTCGTCGACGACCCCGACGTCAATGCCGTCTACATTGCCACGCCACCCTCTACCCATGCCACTTATGCCATCATGGCCATGAAGAGTGGCAAGGCCGTCTATGTGGAGAAGCCCATGGCCTCAAACTATGAAGACTGTTGCCGCATCAACCGCATCGCAGAGAAAACCGGCGTGCCCTGCTTCGTGGCCTACTACCGGCGCTATCTGCCCTATTTCCTCAAAGTGATGGACCTGGTGCGCTCGGGCGCAGTCGGCAGGGTGATGAACGTGCAGATACGTTTCGCCGTGCCGCCGCGCGACCTCGACTACAACCGCACCAACCTGCCGTGGCGCGTACAGCCCGATATTGCCGGCGGCGGCTATTTCTACGACCTCGCTCCCCATCAGATAGACCTCCTGCAGCAGATGTTCGGCCCCATCATTGAAGCCGAAGGCTACAAGGGCAGTCGTGGCGGCCTCTATGAGACAGAAGACACCGTGAGTGCCTGTTTCCGCTTCTCCGACGGTCTGCCGGCTTCGGGCTCTTGGTGTTTCGTGGCCCACGAGAGTGCCAGAGAAGACCGCATCGAAATCATCGGCGACAGCGGCTCGCTCAGCTTTTCGGTCTTCACCTATGCCCCCATCGAACTCTACACGGCCAAGGGCCGCGAAGAATTTGTCGTGCCCAATCCGCCCTATGTGCAGCTGCCGCTCATCAAGAATGTAGTCGAACATCTTCAAAACAAATCCATCTGCACCTGCGACTGCGTGAGTGCCACCTCGGTCAACTGGGTGGTAGACCGCATCCTGGGCAAACTCTAAGCGACGCCAAACCTGCCGGAAAAGAAGCTGACCTTCCGGCAAACGGATGAATGATATTTATGTGGCATTTCGGTATTCCCCAACGTCTTAGCCCTCTCTCCGCCAAAGTCCTGCTTTTGTGGGGATGGCTGTTTGTGTCTGCTCCGGTCTTGGCCCAGACGGTTGATACCGCAGAAGCCGACACGGCCCTGAGGCCCGACAGTGCAGCCGTCTGTCTGGCGGACACGGCGCCGACAAAGACGAAAAAAGGCAACTGGTTCATGCGCTTCGTCAAGCAGTTTGACGAATACGACACCACATACATCTCGCCCAACTACTATAACTACACGGCGATGTTGCAGAACACCAACTTCTCGCAGTCATTCCGTATCAAGGGCACCAACGCCGACGGCGTGCAGCAGTCGCTCAATGTGGCTCCAACGCCGGGCTTCAAGATAGGTCCCTATTTCGGTTGGCGCTGGCTCTTTTTGGGCTATACCTTCGACGTAGGCCACCCCGGCCAGGCCACCAAGACCACCGAATTCAATCTCAGTCTCTACAGCAGCATGATAGGCTGCGACCTCGTGTGGGTAAAAAACTCGGGCGACTTCACCATTGACCGGGTCACAGGCTTTGGCGACGAAACCAATCACCGCGTCAAAGGCCGCAAATTCTCAGGCATGGACACCTACACGTCAAGCATCAACCTCTATTACGTCTTTAATCACCGCCACTTTTCCTATCCTGCGGCCTTCGCCCAGTCTACCGTGCAACGCAAGAGTTGCGGCTCGTGGACCCTCGGACTGGAATATTCCAAACAGCGCATAAAGTTTGATCACCGCCGGCTGCCTTCAGAAATCACCAACCCCATCACACCAGACGGCGGCATCCCGCTCATCGACGAACTGAAGATTGAAAAGATTGACTATTATAGTTTCAGCGTCAACGCCGGCTATGCCTATAACTGGGTGTTTGCCCGCAACTGTCTTCTGTCGCTTTCATTCGCTCCCTCGCTTGGTTTCAAAAAGAGTAGGGGAGAGCGCATCGAGGCACAGGAAATATGGAAAAACATCCGCAATTTCAAGTTCGATTTCATTGGTCGCGCCGGCCTCGTCTGGAACAACACGCGCTGGTTTGCCGGAGCCTCTTTCGTCACCCATCTCTATGATTTCCAGAAAGACAATTACTCTGTGAGCAACAATATCAGCTATCTCAACATCTACGCCGGCTTTGTCTTCAACCGCAAACGCCAATACCGCTAAACCCGCCTCGCGCGCGTTCCTATATAATATATACCCACATACAGATGACCGCTCCTGTCATTGAGTCTCACCCTTTGCAGCCCTTCTTGCCGCCTTCAGCGCGTGTGTTGATGCTGGGCAGTTTCCCGCCGCCGCGTCGCCGTTGGTGTATGGACTTTTTCTATCCCAACTATCTCAACGACATGTGGCGCATTGTGGGACTCGTGTTTTTCGGCAATAAAGACACTTTTGTCGACGTGGCGGCAAAACGCTTTCGTCATCAGGCCCTCGTCGACTGGCTTGGTGGCCAGGGTCTCGCCTTCTACGACACCGCCTGCCGTGTGAGACGCCTGCAGGGCAACGCCTCAGACAAGTTTCTCGAAATCGTCACCCCGACCGACATAGATGCCCTTGTCTGTCGTCTGCCCTTATGCACCGCCATTGCCGCCACCGGACAGAAATCGGCCGAGACGCTTGCCGCACGTTACGGCATTAAGCCCCCGGCTGTGGGCCAGAGTGTCGACATCGACGTGGCCGGTCGCCGTCTTCGTTTCTACCGTATGCCCAGCACCAGCCGGGCCTATCCCGCGTCCCTTGCCGCCAAAGCCGCCGCCTACGAAGCCATGTGGCGCGCAGAAGGCCTGATTCGTGCATGACTCTCCCTCAATTGAGACCAAAAACATTAGAAATCAAGGAAAAAACAAGGCAAATA
The DNA here is from genome assembly GCA_045124135.1 of Alloprevotella sp. Classification (GTDB taxonomy): domain Bacteria; phylum Bacteroidota; class Bacteroidia; order Bacteroidales; family Bacteroidaceae; genus Alloprevotella. The sequence goes on along the minus strand of JBGVLE010000027.1, from coordinate 348 downwards.
TTCGTCAGGACAAATAAAAATCGTAATTTTGCGCCGCTGTTACGAGATAACGGCACTCCATTCAAACCTTAATACATTATTTAAAAGCCAATGGCAACAAGAATCAGACTCCAGCGTCACGGACGCAAAGACTACGCTTTCTACAGCATCGTTATCGCCGACGTACGCGCACCACGTGATGGTAAATTCACTGAGAAGATTGGTACTTACAACCCCAACACCAATCCCGCCACTATCGATTTGAATTTCGAGAGAGCCCTCTATTGGGTAGAAACCGGCGCACAGCCCACTGACACCGTTCGCAACATCCTCTCTGCCGAGGGCGTCATGCTGATGAAGCACCTCCGC
>JBGVLE010000026.1:0-19902 GCA_045124135.1 Alloprevotella sp. | reverse complement strand
AAAAACGCTCCTTGAAATCCCCCGGCAAACGTCACCGTAACCGTGCGTGCCGTATGTCGGACAGTGAAATTATGACAATCCTGGTGATTTTCCATACACGACATTTCCGGGATTTGAAATCGTTCTATCTTGGCTATGTTTGTCGGCATATGCACAAAGAGTTCCCTCACACTGTTTCGTATAATCGTTTCGTGGAACGTCAAGCGCAGGTTGGGTTGCACCTGCTGCTTTTCTTACAGACCTGCGCACTCGGCAAATGCACGGGCATATCCATCATAGACTCAACTCCGTTGGTCGCCTGTCATATTAAACGTGAAAAGCAGCACAAAACCATGAAAGGATGGGCAGAAAAAGGAAAATGCACTATGGGATGGTTTTACGGTTTCAAATTACACCTGGTCATCAATGACAAAGGCGAGATTGTCTGTTGGCAGTTGACTCCGGGCTGGTGTGGATGACAGGGAGCCCCTGAGAAACGATTATTTCACCAAGAAACTCTTCGGGAAACTCTTTGCTGACAGAGGATATATCAGCCGTGACCTCTTTGAACAATTATTTGTGGACGACATACATCTGGTCACAAAAATCAAGAAGAACATGAAGAACTCGCTGATGAACCTGCATGACAAGCTGATGCTTAGGAAAAGAGCCGTGATTGAAACTGTAAATGACGAGTTGAAAAATGTCTGTCAGATTGAGCATACCAGACACCGGTCAATAGACAACTTCGTCACTAACCTTATTGCGGGACTTATAGCATACAACCTGTTGCCGAAGAAACCGTCAATGAACATCGAGATCATCGACAAAAGTAGAGTGATGCCATAAGGCTTATATCGAACTCACTTTTTTTATCGACTTTTCACCTCTCGGTTGATTTCCACTTATCCCTTCTCATAAGGCCGCTTTATGTTTATTCGCAGCGCTTGAATAGCAGGAGGAAAAAGAAAAGAGAGAAGACAAAAGACAGGATGAAGAGGCAAATGTTTACATAAATCCCCGTTCCCTTATTCATGCCATTTGTTGCGGACGTATTGTCATTGGCCGTGTTGGGGGCCTTTTCTGTATGCTGTTGTTGACGCCGTTTGGTCGCAGCCTTCTTCATAACGGCGTGCCCCATTGCCGCACAGGCGGCTCCACGCATAATATGGTGAGGGTCTGTGTCTGGTGAATGTGACGATTTATTGTTGTCGGGCTCATGCTGTTTGTCGTACCGGGCGTCGTTGTCATCGACATAGTCCCCAGCGTATTCATCGACATATTCCCCCCTCTGCATCCTCATATCCATCCTCGTAACTTTCGTCATATTCTTCTCAGTGTCCGGCCTCATAATCGGGTTCGTATTCCTTATGGTCCTCCGCATATGCCGAATAACCTTCTGCATACTCTTGGTCATAATCGTCGTCGTAATAATATTCTTCGCTCATCGTGGTCCGGGGTTGAAGGGTTTCTATGTCAATGTCTATAGTCCGAAATACTCCAAAATTTCAGGACGATACTCAAAGTGCATGGTATCGTAGTGGTACCAATGGCCGCCCCAAATGAAACCGTGGCGCCGGAAGATGTTGACCAGCGCTTGCGGTATGCGGTTTTCATAACGTATTTTCTTGTTCTCGTCGTTGGTATGGTTAGTCCACTGCCAATAGTTGGAATAGTTCGTGTTCAGATCGATGGTCATACCGAAGCTGTGTGCGCTCAGACGCTTTGCGCCGCGCACTTGCCGCCAATAAAACGTGCCGCTGCTGGGCTTGGCGTATTTGATCAGTTCGGGATGACGGGCAATCTCATCACCCACGGCGGCGAGATGGCTGTCCACACCGTTGACACGTGTCACCTGCAGGCGCTGGCCAAACCATTCTATCGTCACCAGTTGCTTTCTCACCGCTTCGGCGCTGCCGCCATACATCTTTTTGTAGAAGGCTTCACTCCGGCTCCGGCCACCGTCGTGTTGATAGCCCGGAGGCGTGACGGTGTCGTAGGGCAAGGCAAACATATCTTCCAGATCACTTGCGTCGAGCAGTTGGTTGAAACTCTTTTTCCGGCCGTCGTCGTAGACAATCGATGTGCCGTCTTCAAAGACGATGGCATTGTCTCGGTATTGCAACTTGAAGTCGGGATAGGCCGCTATGATGGCTTGTGCGCCTTTGGGCAGAGTGTCAGGCTCAGTCTCTGTGCCAGGAGGCTGTAAAGCTGCAGGAGGAGCAACCTCAGCAGCTTCGCTTTGAGACCTTTGTAGTTTGTTGTCGCAGGAAAACAGACTTCCGGCCACAGCCAACGACGCCAACACGACGCGTGATGTTTTCATACCGTCTTATTCATATTTCTTCAAGAAATCCACATTGGCCTTTTCAATGGCAGAGAGTTCACCAAAGACATTGCTGCTTACGGGAGTGTACCAATCGAATTGGGCGAAGTGATTGGCGAGGTCTTCAGACTGGAAGATGTAGCCGTGACGGGCGAAAATTTCGTTGCGCAACAAGCGCAGTTCCTCCTTCGTCAGACCGACGATGTCTTCATAGGTGAGTTCGCGCACAGAGAGGATGTCTTCATACCAATTGACGGTCTCTGCCTCTGCGGCGGGTGCTGGCTCGTAATCGGGAAGTGTTGGTTCACTGACTTTTTCTGTGACGACCTCTTCGATGATGGTTTCTGGCTTTTTCTGCCAAACGAAGTAGACCACAAGGCCAATGACTGCAAGAAGCAGCACGGACGAAAGACAAATCAGTGTGATGGTGAGGCCTTTGCCGGATTTCTTCGGCGGCGTAACTGGGACTTCACTCGGCGGCGCGGGAATTTCAGTCGGCGTAGGAGTGGGTGGAGGCGGCGGAATGACGCCATTGGAAGAAGTCGGTTGTAGGGGTTGGCCACACACGGGGCAATCGTTCAGTTCGTCAGCCAGATAATTGGCTCCGCAAGTCTTACATTCTTTCATATGACAAGTGGAATATTCGATTGTGGGTTATTTATGCTTTCAGTTCGCTTATTGGCTTCGAAGATAAGCAATTTTATGATATAATGCTTCTCGGGGGAAGGTTCAGCATCAGGTTGGGAGAGAATTTGGATGACCGTCTGCCATTGTCGGTTCGGCCGCCATGGCACATCCTTCCTCGGACAATTCATACCTTTTGATGCTATGGTCTTGAAGATAGATGCAACTGAGTGTATAGACCAACGACTCCAAGGTGTTATCCCTTGTCGCCGGTTTCAGTTGGCACTCCCATACAGTGATACAGTGCCACCCCATTGCGGCAAGTTGGCGTTGCTCTTGTTTGTCGCGAATGCGGTTGCGCTCTATCTTGGCCCTCCAGAACGCCGTGTTGGTCTTTGGCACCACGAAGTACCTACAACCTTCGTGCCCATGCCAGAAGCAGCCGTTGACGAAGATGACAGTCCGGTATTTGCGCAGGACAATGTCAGGATGCCCCGGCAAACGTGGGTGGTTCAGCCGGTAGCGGAACCCTCGGCTGAACAGGAACTTTCTCACCAGTTTCTCTGGCGTGGTATCTCTCCCTCGTATCGCAGCCATACAACGATGGCGCTGCTCTTTGGTCAATTTGTCCATCGTGGCCAATTAGGTTTGATTTTTCTTTTATGCCAATTTGACTCTGCAGATTATGTCATCTCAATTAACTATTACTCTACCTTTTCGACGGCTTCATAGCAAATATCGTCAGAATACTCGGATTACACAAAGAATTTGCCGGAAATAAATCAAAAGGTTATCAAGTCCATTGCCATCAAAAACATTTTGACCACAGGCAAATATGCGTCATTAGAGGGGGACTTTCTCTGCAATAATTGCTTAATTTTGTGTTGTCGTTAGAATCGTATTCAACAGTTTTGTACCATCAAAATCATTTTACAGATGAAAAAGAGAGTGTTTTATGACAGGGAGGGCAAAGAGTCAATGCGTGAAGACCGGCAAGAGCCTCGGTATGATAGTCTTAGGCAACCGGATGGACAGAGGAATGAAGGCGTCAACGAAGCAGACAACACAGACCTGGCGGCCTATGCACCGCGCCATGAGCGTCGCTTGATTTTGGAATGTTCACTAGCCGGCATTCATTTCCACGACATCGATGACGTATGGGACGAACTCTATGTGGGGGCAAAACTCGCTCTCGTGCGCGAACCATTCAACCCTCACGACCGCTATGCCGTGGCCGTGGCCTTGGCCGGCGACTATCTCACATCGGAAACATTCGACTTCGACTTCATCCTGGGCTACATTCCGCGCCAACAAAACAGCGTCGTGGCGGCCATTCTCGACATGGGATATGCCGATAGGCTCGAAGCCGAAATTTCTGCGCTTAAACCGTATGGCCCATATAGCGACCGGCTCCACATCAAGGTGTTTCTGACGAGCAAGGAGCCCAAAAACGACCGTCTCTTTGTGGTCGATTTTATCGATGAAAAGTGGAACGACCTTCAAGACGAACTTATGGCTAAAGGCTATACCTATCAACGCCTTCCTGTCTTGCTGCCCGATGTCAAAGCTTTTCCGCGCGCCGGCGACAGGGTGGTTTTTATGCGTCAAGAAGAAGGGTTTGTGTTCATCTGTCTTATGATGGTTTTGGCCGAAGGTGATGAAGAGTGCCAGCTCTATCTCACCCATGGCGAAGAGACGGGCTGTGTGGACGACAGTAGGGCTTATGTGTTGACCGTCATACAAGGTCCGATTGATTTGACGCTTGACGAAATGGAGATCTTGGAACCTGACGACCGGGGACAATGCGGACAGAAAGTGTGGCTTTCCAATGCTACGGCCGAAGAGTTGATGGCCTTGTTGATGAAGCGTACACAGATTGTCATATAAACCTCTCTCTCGCTGAAGCATGATTCCCTTACGCTTTTCAAATCCCGGCAAAAAACCGTGCAACTCTACATTACCACGCTTAAATGTTCTGTCTAATAACGTCTTGGCCATGTAGAGTCTGCCGGCCAACTCTGCACGACTGTGCATTGCTCCGTCTTGGCACAACACAAGCGCTTCGCGCGCGCACGCATATACCCTTATTGTTGCCTTTTTCCCAATCACACAATCACAGGCTTGTAACCATCTGATATCTTGCTGTTTGCTGTGATTGACGCTCCAGTCACGCTCAGTCACCTTTGGGGATGTGCAAAATGAAAAATCCGCTCCGTGCCGATAGGCGTGGAGCGGATTTTATGGATGATTGGGTCGACCGGCTTAGGTGGGGAAGCAACTCAGCAAGTGGAAAGATACTTGAACCGAGTGGTCATCCCTTCGTGCCGGCTCGGTGTGTTTACAAACCGAGTTTCTTGGCAATCTTAGAGGGGATGGCTTTTTTGTTGATGAGGATGTTCATGGTCTTGTAGGCCACGTAGGGCTTCGATACATACCAGTAGCCGTTGTAGGGACCGTATTCGCCCCATGAGTTCTTCATCATGAAATATTCTTTGCCGTCCTTGTCTTTGGCCAGGCCATAGATGACCATGCCGTGGTCGTCTGTGGTTTCCCAGTTGTCGTAGGCCAGCTGGCGCATTTCTTGCGTGATGACTTTTTCGCCTTTGGTGTCTTCGGTTTTCATACCGTTGCGTTCGTTGGTGCCGGTCCAGCGTGCAGCGTCAGAGCCGGTCTTGTCGGCGTCCTTTTTCGTGTCGGGCACGGTGGCAATGCCTTGACGGGTGAAGCCTTTTTCGCTTACGTCTGCACCCCATGCGAAGGTGTAACCGTTGCGAACGGCCTGGTCCATCACTTCCATAAACTCGTCGAGCGGCAGGTTGTAGCTCTCAGCCCAGCGCCAGTTGTCTTGCACCTCAATGATGAATTTTGAGTAGAAGGGGTGGTGTGTGAAGCTGGTGAGCGAAACGTAGTCGTCGGGGTTCAGGCCGAGCGATTTGGCGAAAGACTGCGGCGTGTAGCTCTTGCCTTTGTAGGTAAAGGTTTCTGGGAAGGCGCCGAAATAGTTTGCATAGATGTGGTTCAAGTCTGATTTCCAGGCGGGGTTAATGGTCTTCTGCTTGCCTTTGGCCAGAGCGTTGACGTAGGCCGAAGCCACGGCGTCGAGCTGGTTGAAGTTGAAGAGAGAGTCGCCGTAGAGCGTACCGGTCATGGCTTCCTGAGGCACCATACCGTAGTTTTTCAGACAGTAGATGGCATCGTAGAACGAACCGCCCTGTGAGAAGCTCACATCACCGTGGGTGCGAACGGCACGGTCGGCACGGTCGAGGTAGGTGTGGTAGGCGAGGAACGATTCGCTCAGGTCATATTCGCCTTTTCCCATGCGGAGCAGTTCGGCTTCAAGGAAGCTCAGCGAAGAGAATGCCCAGCACGTACCGCTTTGGTTCTGGTCTTTGATAGACGTGACGGGGTTGGCTTTGATTACGGTGAATTGAGCCGTGTCTTTTTTTGCTTCGGTCTTGTCTTGTGCCGTAGCCGTGGTGGCAGAAAACATCATGACAGATGCTGCCAGAAGGAAAAACTTGTTCATTGGTGTATGGATGATTTGATGATTTGGTTGCGTATTGAGGTTTCAGACTTCGGTGTTTTCGGCCACAAATTGCTCCACGTCGTCGGCGTGGTAGGGGATGCGGTCTTCGCCCAGGAATCGGCAGCCGTCGGCTGTGATGAGCACGTCGTCTTCGATGCGCACGCCGCCGAAGTCTTTGTATTTCTCGATTTCGTCGAAGCAGAGGAAGTCGGCGTTGGTGCCGTTGGCGCGCCACAGGTCGATGAGGTCGGGGATGAAATAGATGCCCGGTTCGTCGGTTACGACAAAGCCCTCCTCCAGTCGGCGGGCAAAGCGCAGGGCGTTGGTGCCGAACTGTGTCGAGGGGCGCACTTCGTCATCATAGCCCACGTAAATCTGGCCGAGGCCTTCCATGTCGTGCACATCCATGCCCATCATATGGCCCAGACCGTGGGGCAGGAACAGCGCATGGGCGCCGGCCTTGACGGCTTCGTCCACGTCGCCTTTCATAAGGCCGAGGTCCTTGAGGCGTTCGGTCATCAGACGGCATACGGCTATGTGCACGTCCCACCATTTCACGCCCGGTCGGGCATGGGTCAGGGCCAGGTCGTGGCAGTCCACGACGATGTCGTAGATGTCGCGTTGACGGGCCGTGTATTTGCCGCCGATGGGTGTGGTGCGGGTGTGGTCTGAACAGTAGCGCTCAATCGTTTCGGCACCGGCGTCGCAGAGCAGCAACCGTCCCGCTTCGAGCGGACGGGTAGAGGGATAGCCGTGCAGGATTTCGCCGTGCATCGACACAATGCTCTGGAACGACACGCCCGAGCCATATTGATGGGCAATGCCTTCGAGCACACCGCCGATGTAGTGTTCGGTCACGCCCGGCTTGGCCAGTTTCATGGCTGCCGTGTGCATTTTGTAGCCGATGGCTGCGGCACGTTCCAGTTCGGCAATCTCTTCGGCCGATTTCTTCGAGCGCAGTTTCACCACGGCGTTAATCAGGGTGACAGAGGCTTCTGCCCGTTGTTTGGAGGGATGGATGCCGAGCAGGTCCATAATCTGGATTTGCGTGTCGTGGCGATAGGGTGGGAGATAGTGTACCTCGCGGCCGCCAGCTTTGGCCTTGCCAACCACTTCGGCCAGTGCACCCGTCGGCTTCACCGCGGCCACGCCACACTCAGCAGCCATCTCGGCCACCGAAGCCACCGAGCCATACCACACGATGTCGTCAATGTCGATTTCGTCGCCATAGAGCGTCTCTTCGCCGCTGTCGGCATCAATCACACCCACCAGACCGTGGCGGTGCTGGCCGTAGAAATACAGGAAGGTGCTGTCTTGACGGAAGTAGTACGTGTTGGCAGGATAGTTGAGCGGGCTGTCGTTGTTGCCGAAAATGACAATCAGTCCGTGGCCCACGAGACGCCGCAGTTCGGCGCGGCGGCCGGTGTATGTGTCTTTGGAAAAAAGCATAGGGATGGTTTTGTCGGTGTCTGTCTGTGAATGAAATGTGGCCGGCCCTGTCTTTACCGCTCTTTCATGGCCTTTGTGCGTATAGAGACGGCGGGGTGAAAAGGGTGGCCGATTAACCTGTGTTTTGCAAAGTTACGTAATTTCGACTTAAAACGTATCGCCTTTACTTATTTTATGACTTGGCCTGTCCCGGGAACTGCCTTTTTCGTCCCTTCTCCGTCTTGTCTTTTTCGTATCGTCGTTTGGGCCTTATATTTGAGTCAGGAAGGAAGAAGACCGGGCCTTGGCGCCAAAAATCCGCCGTTGGGGCACTCTCCTGGCTTACTGACAGTTTTTACGGGAATAAGGACAGAATTTTCTGGCCCTATTCCCGTAAAACTTTTGTGGTATTCAGTGCAATTTTTCTCTCAAAAAGGCCTCGCCGGCCGGCTTTTGCTCGTTTTTGAGTGCGGCAGGCCCTGTTTGAAAACTTTTTCGGCAATTTTTTTCGATAAAAACCGTCACGCTTGAGCTGGGGAAATGAACAAACAGCAGCGAGCCGCTTTATGGTTTGCGCGACCACCACATCACCGTGACCACGCAGAGCAAGGCCACACCCGTGTCGGCCAAGACGGCGAGCCACAGCGGCGCGTAGCCCACGGCGCCCAATGCCATCACGGCGCCCTTGAGGCCCAGCGCCAAGCCGATGTTGGTCATGGCCAGACGCTTTGTGGCACGGCCCAGACTGATGGCTTCGGCCACCTGCAGCGGGCTGTCACCACGCACAACGACGTCTGCTGTCTCGATGGCCGTGTCGCTGCCGCCACCCATAGCGATGCCCACGTGGGCTGTGGCCAGGGCCGGAGCGTCGTTGATGCCGTCGCCGGCAAAAGCCGCCTTCATACCTGCGGTCTTGAGGCGCTCGAGACGGTCGGCCTTGTCGGCCGGCATCAGTTCGGCCTGGGCGTCGTCAAGTTGCAGCCGCTCAGACACATGGGCCACCACTGCGCGTTTGTCGCCCGACATCATCGCGATGTGCTTGATGCCGCCGTGTCGCAGCCGGCCGATGGCCTCGGCGGCTTCGGGCCTGAGGGCATCGGCCAATGTGAACCGGCCGGCAAAACCGCCGTCTATGGCCACAAAAACCTCGTTGTCGTGTCCGTCGGCCGTGGACGATATGGCGATGCCCTGTTCGTCAAGCAGGCGGCGGCTGCCGGCCAACACCGTGTGGCCTTCGACCACGGCCTTGATGCCACGGCCGGAATACTCTTCGGCTTGTTGAGGCTGTGAAAAAGCCACACGTCGACGACGCGCATAGGCCACGATGGCCCCGGCCAACGGATGATGACTGGCGCTTTCGGCCGAGGCCGCCAAGGCCAGCACTTGCTCTTCGGCGTGAGCCTTTACATGCAATCCCGTCACCTCAAACACGCCACGGGTGAGCGTACCGGTTTTGTCGAAAACCACCGCGTCGACCTCTGAGAGCCGGTCGAGACTGTCGCCGCCTTTCATCAAGAGGCCCCGGCGCGACGCCCGGCCGATACCGGCAAAATAACTCAACGGCACACTGACAACCAGGGCACACGGGCACGAGATGACGAGAAACACCGTGGCACGGTAGGTCCACACGTCCCAGTGTGGCGGTAGGTTCTGAACCATAGCGAGCAGTGGCGGCACTATGGCCAGACCGACGGCGAGACAGATGACCGCCGGTGTGTAGATGCGGGCAAAGCGGCGGATGAATACTTCGGTGGGCGCCTTGCGGGCATTGGCCTGTTCCACCAATGTCTGTATGTGCGCCATGGCACTCTCGCCGTAAGGTCTGCTGACGCGCAACCGCACAATCTGACGGCACGCAATCATCCCAGCTTCGACCGTTTCGCCGGGGGCGATGTGGCGCGGCAGACTCTCGCCCGTGAGGGCCGAGGTGTCAAAGTCGGCCGGTTGGTCGCCGGTCAGGACACCGTCCACCGCCATACGCTCGCCGGGGCGCAACACCACCGTCATTCCCGGCCGTACGGCCTCGGGCGGCAATGTCGTTTCGCCTTCGTCGGTCATAATGTGAACCGCCTTGGGCATTAACGCCGCCAGCTGTCCGATGTGGCGACGCGCACGCCCCACGGCTCTCTCTTGCAGGTATTCGCCGGCTGAATAAAACAACATTACGGCCACGGCCTCAGGCCATTCGCCCAAGACAAAAGCCGCCGCGGCCGCCACTGTCATCAAGGCAAACTCAGAGAACGGTTCGTGATGAAATAAACCCTCGAGCGCCTCACGGCACACGGTCCATCCCACGGGGACAAACGCCAGCACATAGCCGGCCAGACGCACCCACGGCAGCGCCTCCGGCCAAAGTTTCAGGCCGTCCGTCACAAGGCATAGCGCGAGCAAGGTGCCGCTGACGCACATTTTCAAAAGAGGGTGGGAGGGAACTTCGTCGTGATGGCAATGGCCGCCACAACTACAAGCGCGATGAGACATAGGGCAGGACGGTTTTTTCTCCTGCAAAAATAGGCCAAAGTTTATGCAATCCGATTGCAAAACCGTGCTGCCGGCCGCTCCGTTACCCTCACGCCTATATATAATAAGGTGTGGAGACGCTCCGGCAATGGCCCTGCTTTTATGGTGCCTCTTCCCGCTTTTTGTCCATTTTTGACCCTCTTGAAGTCTGCCATTTGGTTAAAAAACCGCCTATAAATGGCTTTTGCTGCGATAAAATGCCGCTATTTTAAGATAAAATCCGTAACTTTGCGCCACCATAAAACTGCATTTTTGCTTACTAACACCCAACACTAAGCGGATTTAATTACATCTTACACACACGGCAAAATCAGGTCCGTCTATCTTCTTACATCAGCCATCATGACGAAAGCAAAGAAAGTTCTTTTCATCAATCAAGAACTGACCCCCTATGTACCGGAAACACCTATGTCGCAACTCGGCCGCAAGTTGCCGCAGGCCATCCAAGAGGCCGGGTGCGAAATTCGTACCTTCATGCCCAAATGGGGCATCATCAACGAGCGCCGCAACCAGTTGCATGAGGTCATCAGACTTTCGGGCATGAACATTGTCATAGACGATACCGACCATCAGCTCATCATCAAGGTGGCCTCTATACAGTCTGCCCGTATGCAGGTGTATTTCATCGACAACGACGAGTATTTCCGCAAGCGCCAGATGCTGACCGATGCCGCCGGCGCTGAATATGAAGACAATGCCGAGCGCGCCGTCTTTTATGCGCGTGGCGTGCTCGAAACGCTCAAAAAGCTCCGCTGGTGTCCTGATGTCATCCATTGCCACGGCTGGATGTCGGCCATCGCGCCGCTATACATCAAGACGGCCTACAGCTATGAACCGGCTTTTGCCAACGCCAAGGTGCTCTTCTCAGGTTATGGCGAATTGCCCAAGGCCCAACCCGCCGAAAACCTCATCGACTGTCTGGCCTATCGTGATGCCACCGCCGATGTCATCAATGCCGCAGGCATCGACTTCACACAGCCCGACGCCTATGCCAAACTGGCCATCGCCTTTTCCGACGGCTACGTGCAGAGCGAAAATGAGGCTTGGCCCGAACTCGTTGGCTATGCACGCGAAAAAGGCCTGAAGGCCTGGGACTTCCCCGGCACCGACAATCTCGCTGCCGCCTATGGCGCCTGCTATGATGCCCTCGTGGGCGACAACGCAGAGGCCAACGATTAAGTCTTCACCCCCAACAACACCCCAAAGACCCAAACTGAAAACTATGTACCGCCGCTTTCTGTCTGCCATCATACTGACGATGACCGCCATGACCGCTTTCGTGGCTTGCGACGACGACACGGCTGCCATTGGCATGGGCGTGATGCCCGGCAACGACAACGTGTCTACCAGCCAGTCTACCTACGTCATCAATTCGCGTACCATCGCGGCCGACTCGGTGCTGGCCAACTCCAACGACAGTTATCTGGGATGTGTCATCGACCCTGAGACACGTGCCAAAACCACCAGCAATTTCCTCGCACAATACTACGTGCTCGAAAACACCCGTTTGCCCGAGCGTGACAAACTTGTTTATGAAATCAACGGCGACATCCGCGTGGACTCGTGCGATGTGCGCGTGTACATTAAAAGCTACTACGGCGACTCGCTCCAGACCATGAGACTCCGTGTGCAGGAACTCGACACCAACAAGATTGTCAAAGAATACGTTTCTTATTACAGCAACCTCGACGCGTCAGATTTCTACACCACCGGGCAGGGCGCCACGGCCACAATGGCTTATGCCGTCAAAGACCTGAGCCGCCCCGACTCCATCACAGAGAACAGCAGCTATTACCGCAGCTTTATCGTCCGTCTGCCCAAAGCCTTCGGCCTGCGCCTGATGAACAAATACTACGAAAATCCGGCATACTACAGCAATGCCTACCAGTTCATCCATCACGTGTGCCCGGGCTTCTATTTCGAAACACAAGGCGGAGTGGGGTCTATGATAGAAGTGCAGACGTCTACGCTCAACCTCTATTTCCCCTACCACACCACCAACGATGCCGGCAACGACACCATCGTCGACGGACTGCAGCGCATGGCTGCCACCGGTGAGGTCATCCAGCAGACGATTATCGACAATGAAATTCCGGCCGAGATGCTTTCGACCGACAATGACTACACCTATATCAAATCGCCGGCCGGACTCTTCACCGAACTGGAACTGCCCGTGAGTGAGGTGCTCGCAGGCGAACATTATAACGACACCATCAACTCGGCCACGGTCACCCTGCAACGCTATAACAATTCGACAGCCGACGAACATAATCTGCCGGCACCGACCGACATCCTGATGGTGCGCAAAGCCAACCTTTTCTCATTTTTTGAGAAAAACAGTCTGCCCAACACGGCCGACTCATTCGTGGCCACCTTCAGCGAGTCATACAACGCCTATACCTTCACCAACATCAGCCGCATGATCACCACCATCAAGCAAGAACGCGACGAAGGAGCAGGTGTGACGCTGCAAGACGATGAGGCCACACGCCTGCAGAAATATGCCGCATGGGAACAGGCCAATCCCGACTGGAACAAAGTGGTGCTCGTGCCCATCAAGGCTATATATACCACCTCGACAAACTATTACGGCCAGACCACCAAGACCCTGCTGAGTGTGAAAAACCAAATGGGTATGAACAGCACACGACTCAAAGGCGGCCAGAACGGACTCATCAAAATGGACGTGGTTTACAGCCGCTTTGCCAACTGAGGCACAGGCCGCACAGACTCACACGGCAACAACCACCAACTACATAGCGGTCTTGGCAACAATGACATTGCCAAGGCCGTCTTTTTTGAATAAAACCAACCCTCATCCACCTCTTATAACGTCTCATGAAAGCGCTTGTTTTTGCCGCCGGCTTAGGCACACGATTAAAACCGATTACTGACCGCTTACCCAAGGCTCTCGTGCCCGTAGACGGCCGACCACTGATCGACCGCACCATTGAGCGACTCATAGGTGCGCAAGCCTCTGAGATAGTGGTCAATGTGCATCATTTCGGTGCCCGGATTATCGATTTCCTTGCGGTTCAGAATTATCCCGTATCGGTGAAAATCTCCGATGAACGCGCAAAAATCCTTGACACCGGCGGAGGACTCAAAAAAGCATTGGCGTGCTTCTCAGATACGGATGACCCCATCTTGGTGCACAATGTCGACATTCTGCACAACGCCGATCTCACCGCGCTCTACAGGGCCTCTATGCCGGGACAAGTCACGCTGATGGTGAGCGACCGTCCCACCTCGCGCTACCTCCTGTTTGACGAAACCGGCCGTATGTGTGGCTGGACCAACATAAAGACCGGCGAGGTGCGCACGCCTTATGACCATCTGGACATGGCGAAAATGCGCCGCCTGGCCTTTTCGGGCATCCATTGTGTCAAACCTGAAGTGGTAAGGATGATGAACACGATGCCTGAGGTCTTTCCCATTATGGACTTCTACATAAGCCGCTGCAGGGAGATAGACATCAGAGCCTATGTGCCTGAAAATCTGCGCCTGCTGGATGTGGGAAAAATAGACTCGCTAAGTGCCGCCGAAGACTTTGTCCGGACATTGTGAGCGATAAGCCTATTGCCATGACACACAGCGGCCTCGTAAGGAAATTCATCCTTACGAGGCCGCTGTGTGAAACTATTGTCGCCTTGCCGGCAATCTTTTCAGAGCGTGTAGGGTATGATTCTGCGTTCGTTGGCCATACGTTTCATATTGTTGACCGCATAGTGCATACGTCCGAGAGCCGTGTTGACGCTTGTGCCGGTATGTTCGGCAATATCTTTGAAGCTCATGTTTTCGTAAATCCGCATTCGCAGCACTTCCTGCTGGTTTTCAGGTAATTGTCCGATAAGATCGTTGAGCTGGTTGAGGCTGTTCTCTCGTTCCAGTTCTATCTCTCTCGGACAGCCCTCAAGGCCATTGTCGGCGTAGAGATGGTCGTTGATTTCGGAGCGGTTGAGCCCCTCGACAGACTGCTCGTAGCGGAAGTGGTCGATAATGACGTTGTGGGCGATGCATAGCAGCCAGGAATAAAACTTGCCGTTCATCTTGTAGCGGCCCTTGCGCATGCACACGATAGCCTTGACGAAGGTATCTTGGAAGATATCGTCGGCCAGGTCTTCACGATGTACGGTGCTGAGAATGTAGGCAAACAGTTTTTGCTTATAGCGTTCGAGAAGCGCATCAAACGACAAATCGTCCCCTTTGAGATAAGTGGCAATCAGTTCGTCATCCGTGCGGAATGAATAAGGTTTCATTACTCTTTTGTATTGGTTTGGAGTAATGTTGTGCTATAGGCAATGCGTTTTAATGGTTAATATGACAAGCAAAAGTATGGTTTTCTTGAAAAACAACAAAATTTCAGCCTCGTTTTTTCGTTTTTCAGCCTTTCTGGGTGTGTTTACCCAAAGGTGGTGAGGGTGAATGAGGATAATTATGTGTAATTTTGCCGCCGTGAAACCCAACATCGCCACGCCATCAGCTCAATTCGGCCTTTTGCCCTATCTCTCCTACTCGCGCTATCTGCAGCGACATTTTGAGGGTAAGGTGCAGAAGATTTCGGTCAATATGGGGCTGAGTTGTCCCAATAGAGACGGACGGATTGGTCGAGGCGGTTGTGCCTATTGCCGTAACGACGCTTTCAGTCCGGCCTATTGCCACACCAGCCGGTCGGTCGCCGCACAACTCGAGGAAGGCATTCGCTTTTTTGCGCGGAAATATCCCGCTATGCGCTATTTGGCCTATTTCCAGACGTTTACCAATACCTATGCCGAGGTGGGCGAGGTGATGAAACGCTATGAAGAGGCGTTGGCCGTGGACGGCGTGGAGGGTTTGGTCATCGGCACCCGGCCCGACTGTGTGCCTGACGCCATCCTCGACGCCTTGGGCCGACTGGCTACGAAGTATTATGTGATGCTGGAGTATGGTGTGGAATGTACGGACGACGCCGTGTTGCGGCGCGTCAACCGCGGACACACTTTCGCTCAGGCGGCTGACGCCATCAGACGAACCGCAGAAAGGGGGCTGCAGATAGGCATTCATCTCATTATGGGACTGCCCGGCCACAGCCTGCAGGCAATGAGAGACGAAGCCGCCACACTCTCGGCACTGCCCATCGATGTGGTCAAACTTCATCAGTTGCAGATAGTTAAAGGTACGCTGCTGGCCGCACAATATGAAAGCAGCGTCGCCGACCTGTCGCTCTTTACAGCCGAAGCCTATGCCGCACTGGTGGCCGATTTCCTCGAAAGGCTGAGGCCCGATATCGCCGCCGAGCGCTTTACGGCGCAATGCCCCAAGCCTCTGCTGCTGGCCCCCGACTGGGGACTAAAGAATTATGAGTTTGCCGACCTTGTAGTCAAGGAGTTCCGACGCCGCGGCACTTGGCAAGGTTGCAGATACGGGCAGGAGTGAGCCTCAGCTTCCCCTCCACCTCATGACACCACACTCCTATTATATATATAAGGTGTGGGAACAAGCTTCAAATCCCCATTTTCAGCAACAAAACACACACAATATGAACTGTCAGTCGCATTTTATTGCTTTCGAACCCTCTGCTGCGCTATCCTTGCAGCGTCAGTTTGACAACGTGGCCGCCCAAATGGCTGCATGGATGATGGCTCACGAAGTCAGAATGGAGCAAATCTTGGTCGTAAGAGTCTGTTTCTCAGATATCGCCAACCAGATGGCCGAATTCAGACGCCATGCCTTGGCCAGGCAACTCGAGGCGGCCTGTATGGTGTCGTGTGTGGAGCAACCGCTGCTCGACGGTGCGAAAGTGGGTCTCCAGTTGTGGGCCACGCAGCGCGAAGACCTGACGAAGACACCCGTGGATGGCGGCTGGCTCGTGGAGACCGACGATGAAGTCATCGTGATGCAAGCCGTGAGATTTTCGGCCCAGGAAGCCCAAGGACAGGATGCGTGCCGGCAGACCCATATGGCCTTTGACCGTCACATTGCCCTGCTGTCAGCGCACGGTATGAAACTCCGCGACCATTGCCAGCGCACGTGGATTTATGTGCGCGATATAGACCGTCACTATGCGGGGGTGGTGAAGGGACGCAACGAGGTTTTCGAGAGAGAAGGCCTTACGCCACAGACCCATTTCATTGCTTCCACAGGCATCGGAGGCTATGACGACAACAGTGAGAGCATTGTGTGTATGGACTTTGTGTCGGTGAGAAACAAACACGGCAAGGCGCAGGTGGCTTATCTTCAGGCGCCGGACTATCTCAATCCCACGATAGAATACGGTGTGGCCTTTGAACGCGGCACGGCCCTCAATCTCCTGGGCGAGCGCTACCGTCTGATTTCGGGCACTGCCAGCATCGACAATCTCGGCCAGTGTCTCTATCACGGAGACGTGGTGGCCCAGACCGAGCGCCTTTTCCTCAATATCTCCAAATTGCTCGAAGCCGATGGTTCAAGCCTTGCAGAGGTTTGTGTGATGATTGTCTACTTGCGCGACATAGCCGATGCCGCTGTCGTGCAGCAATACCTGGATGCCCACTACCCGGCTGTCCCATCTCTCTTGGTCCAGGCCAGAGTCTGCCGGCCGGAATGGCTCATCGAGGTGGCCTGCATTGCCAAGTCGTCTTTGTTCGAACAATAAAGCATTGTACGCCTCAAACGCCACACCCGTTTGAGGCGTGTTCTTTTCATAAAGCCGTGGCGGCCTGGCCGGTGTGACGGCTGCCATTCTAAAGTGAGCCAACACAGCCAGCCCGGCCGTGCATCATCGCCCAGTTTGACGATTGGGGCTCCGGGTTAGTTCGCCTCCAGACTTTGATTGGCCGGTCATCACTATCCTGTCCCGACAAACACAGCCCCCAATCTTGAACGCCCCACCCTGCATTGCTCGCCAAGTTGTCTTTTCTCACACATTGCCGCCTTAAGCCAGCCTCCACCCATCTTCAACCACTGCCTCATCACATCGAACTCACCTTAACCAAAAACGCGCCTGATGTCTCTAACATTCTGATAGAAATCAACAGAAAACGATGGTAGAGCGTTAAAACTCTTAAATAGCGCGTGGCCTTTTGGCAAAAGAGCGAGCCAAAAGCGGCGCCGCGTTTTAACAATTCTTGGTTTTCTAACTATTAAATAACCTTAAACGGCATAAGTTATAAAGTGCGGATTACGATTGATATAACAAAATTCTATTAAATTTGCTGCAACTAACTGTATACTCCAGTTTGAAAAACAACAATAATAAATATATCTAACAGACATTTAGTGCGTATGAAAAACCGTTTTAGCAGAATGGGGACATCATTGCTTGGAGCAATGTGCCTGCTTTCAACCTGCGGCGTGACATACTCTTGCTCAGATGATTACGACCTCGACGAGACGAAGCCGGATTTTCTGAAAGGGAGTATTTACGATGAACTGAAAGCAAGAAATTTCAACACTGTAGTTAGGTTAATTGATGATCTGAACTACACGGACGTCTTGTCGCGCACAGGTAGCAAGACATTGTTTGTGGCAGATGATCAGACCTATCAAAAGTTTTTTGCGTCCAACGACTGGAAAGATGCCGCCGGCCAGCCGGTACGCAAATACGAACAGCTCACCACACCGCAGAAGCGTATGCTCCTGTATGGCGCAATGCTCAACAATGCAGACGTATTGGAAATGCTGCCTTATTCAAACGACGGCGGTAGCTTGACAATGCGCCGTTCGACCTCGGCATCTGCTATCGACAGTGTGCCTTATTGGAAGAACACCGAACTGCCAGAGAACCTCAACGTGGCCACAGAAGACGCCGAAGGTAACGACGCCGGCGACAAACGCTTCTGGGACTACTATCGTCAGCACACTCCGGGCATCTATATGGCTCTCGACGGTTCTTCGCCGATGATGATACACTTCCTCGAAGAGCAGATGAAGGCCAAAGACATTACCCACGAAGACATTAGCTTCGTGCTCAATCTCCATCACAAAGGCAACACTTGGCTCAACGGTAGCGCCGGTGGTAAGAGAGCCTATGTCTATGGTGCCCAAATCATCGAACAAGACGAAACCTGCTTGAACGGCTATTTCAACGTGCTTGACACGGTTTTGATTACACCGTCGAATATGGCCGAAGTCATTCGCACCAACAACGACACGAAGCTCTTCAGCCAGATGCTCGACCGCTTCAGTGCTCCTTATTATAATAGTACACTCACCAACCAGTATAAGCAACTGTATGATATCGGCAACGACTCTGTGTTTGAGAAACGCTATATCTCACAGCGCTCAAGCACTGGCTTGATGACCACCGGTCCCGACAAGAAGGCTCTTGGTGACTTCCCCTACCTGACCTATGACCCGGGATGGAACCAATACGCTATCAGTTCGACTACACCCGCCGAGCAGGATATGGGTGCTATGTTTGTGCCCACCGACCGTGCCATGATTGACTATTTTGTCAATGGTGGTGGTCGCGTGCTGATGGACCGTTATGCTACACTGCCCAACACCGAGGAAAATCTGAGCTACAACCTTTATCAGATTCCTCTCGACATCGCGCAGTCGCTGGTCAACAACTTGATGAAAGACTCTTTCCTTGAGAGCGTACCCAGCAAGTATCTTACCATTATGAATGATGCGCAGGACCAGATGTTCCCTGCCACCAACGCCGACTATGCTTCTCTTGAAAATTACAAGAACTGCATTGAGAAGTGTTTGCTCGCCAACAATGGTGTGGTTTATGTGATGAACCGCGTAATGTCGCCCGCCGACTATGCTTCTGTTATCGCTCCAGCTCTCTATTCTAAGAACACCCGCGTGGTTCGCTCCATCGTGAGAGCAGATGATAACTATATCGAAGGTAATTCTTACAACAGCGCTCCGCTCCGTAAATATTACTCTACCTACTTGAAAGCTATGCAGTCGCATTTCTCTTTCTTCGTTCCGACGGATGAAGGTTTGGGTTCTTATGGCTATGTAGACCCGATGTCTATCGCACGTGGCCAGTTGATGGCCAGCAACTTCAGATATTGGCGCTTTACTTACAAGAACAGTTCAAATGCCGTCATCCCCGTGCGTGCACAGGCTTTTATATATAATCAGGAGACCGGTCAGGATCCGCAAAACGACGAAAACGCCAAACTCGGTGGTAACGCCGCAAACCTCTCAGAGCCCAACGGCGCTTTGGGCTCAGGCCCTGGTGCAGTGAAACGTACACTCCTTATCGACCTCATCGACCAGCACATCGTGGTGCACGATACCAAAGATGAAGACAACGACGAAGGCATCAACAGCAACCGTACCATCTTCCTCTCTCGTGGTGGCGCTCCCGTGTTTGTGCTCAACAAGGGAAACCGCGCACAGAATGGCGTCGGTATGGTCGTAAATGGTGGCTTCCAGAAACAACTCAAAGAAGACGCCTTCGACGGTAACGAACACGAATGTGTAGTCAAAGAAGGCTACGATATGACCGAGCGTACCAATGGTTACGGTAACGGTATGACCTATCTCATCGACCGTCCAATGCAGCCTACCACAAAGACAG
>JBGVLE010000025.1:0-2343 GCA_045124135.1 Alloprevotella sp. | reverse complement strand
AAAGTCTGATCTACGAAAAATTACGCCAGACCTAGGAAAATTTTTCTAAGACCTAGTTTTTCCTAGATAAGACTTTCGAAATGGCCATCAGCTACGGGGCGAAAATCGGGAGGTATTTTCTGTTTCTCGGCCACTCCTCTGCCCGACATCTTGCCTCTCAAAATCTCCAACTCTTGAAATCCCGACCCCCGACCTACAACTCTTAAACGTAACACGGCGTGTTACAAAATTTTCTAAACACCTGCGAGCGCCGCCCTGCGGACCCCGTTTTCGAAAGTCTGATCTGCGAAAAATTCCGCAAGACCTAGGAAAAATTTTCTCAGACCTGGTATTTCCTAGGTCAGACTTCCGAAAAGGGCCGAGCGTAGCGAACTTTTAGCCATGAGCCACGCGCCGCGAAGATAAGCCCCCGACGGACCCGGGCATCGTCATATTTTTTGTATATTTGCATCCATGAATGTCCTTATGCGCTCGCTGATATGGGTAAGACGCTTCCGCCATCGTTGCGGCTACGGTGTGCATTCTCCCTTTGCTTTCAACCTCATCACAGGGGTGATTTACGAAAAGGGAGAGTTCTATGCCTATGCCCCATTGAGGAGTCTGCGCGGCGAAGCTCGGGGAAGGGAGAAAGACGACAAGCTCATGCTGCGCCTTATCAACGACCGCCAGCCCGCCACGTGTCTGGCCATCCTGCCCGAGGACGAAGCCACGGCGCGATATATGAAGGCCGGCTGCCGCAAGTGTAAGATAGCGAAGGCAGCAGCGTGGAGCGCAGAGGCAGAGGCCACCTTGCAGAAGTGGGGAAAGACCGACATGCTCTACATCGACCATCCGCAATGGGCAGAGATGGTGGAGAAGGCATTGCCCCACACCGACGAGCACACGCTCATCGTGGTGAAGGGCATCCACCGTAATGCTGCATCGCGCCGAGCCTGGAACCGGTTGTTGGAAAAGGAAGAGGTGCGCGTGACATTCGACCTCTACCACTTCGGACTTGTCTACGGCTTGCAGCGCCTTAACCGCCAGCACTATCTGGTGAACTACTTTTAACCCGCACACCATTTCCCCACCATGACACACTACACACGCGGCGGCGACAAGGGCCGCACCTCGCTGGCCAACGGACAACGCATCGACAAAGACCACTTGCTGATGGAGATAGTGGGCACACTCGACGAACTGAACAGCTGGGTGGGCTGGCTGGCAGCCAAAGCCCCCGCTACGCTCACCGGCCACCTCTCCGAAGTGCAGCGCCGCCTCTTTGCCATAGGAGCCTATGTAGGCGGAGTGAGCGAGCCGAAAGCCCTGCCCACAGAAGAAACGCTCGCCGCCCTCGAAGCAGAAATCAACACCCTCGGTGCGGGCGAAGACATGGCCTTCAAAGGATTTGTCTTGCCCGGTGGCGAAGAAAGTGCCGCCCTGGCCCATGTGTGTCGCACCGTGTGTCGCCGCGCAGAGCGCCGCTATGTGGCATGGCTCAAAACCGAAAGCGCAGGCACCGCTCCGCAGGCCGCAGCAGTCCTGCCATATCTCAACAGACTCTCCACCTACTTCTATGTGCTGGCCAAAAAAATTAACATCTTTTATGGGAAAGCAGAAATAATTCTCTGAGCAACAGCGCTGTTTGCAGAAATAATATTATTTTTGCCCCCGATATAAAGAAATCTATAATAATCCTTTTTTAAAAACTAAAAAATTATGTACTGGACGCTGGAACTTGCTTCAAGATTGGAAGATGCTCCCTGGCCCGCCAGCAAAGATGAGTTGATAGATTACGCCTTGCGCTCAGGCGCTCCAATGGAAGTGGTGGAAAACCTCCAAGAGTTGGAAGATGAGGGCGAAATCTTCGACTGTATAGAAGATGTGTGGCCAGATTACCCCACAAAGGAAGACTTCCTTTTCAACGAAGACGAATACTAAAACACTGCTCCTCTATGCTTAGGGGAGCAGTCTTAGCAAAAAGGAGAGGCGCAGTCAGTAGCCTCGTGTCCCTACGAAAGCCACCCGCTTATGCACCGAGCAAAAAGCCATATGACCGCCAAGGGTCCGCAGAAAATTCTGTGGCTCCTTTTGCTGCTTTGCGGCGGCTGTAACGTGGCATGGGCACAGCAGGACCCCGCCTTCGCCCACTATTGGGACTTGGAGACGCAGTTCAACCCCGCCGCCGTGGGTCGCTCGCCGGAACTTACCATCAACGCCGCCTACCAATCGCATGCCTCGGGCTTCGACGACGCCGGCAGTACCATCTATGCAGGCGCCGACATAGCCTTTGCCGTCGGTAAGACGCGCCACGGAGTAGGCGCCGTGTTCCAGAACGACATGATCGGCCTCTTCTCCCACAAG
>JBGVLE010000024.1:0-8089 GCA_045124135.1 Alloprevotella sp. | reverse complement strand
AGCCACGACCATTGGCCGCTCGTTTGCCATCAACGCCGAATATGAATATGCCGACTTCGCCGCCGCTCAGGTGCGCTATGGCGGAGGCTACGACTATTGGTACGACGACTGGGGCTCTGAAAAAGACGAAGCGCTGAGCCGCGAAGCCAAGCGTTGGCTCAAGCCCGTGAGCACCGTCAAGGTGGGTGCCGAAGTCAAGCTTTGTCCCGAACTGAGTCTGCGCGCCGGCTATAACTACGTGACTGCACCGATGAAGGCAGACGCCTATCTCAACCACTTCACGGCAAGCCCCGAATACTACTACAGCTGCAACACCGACTATGTGAACCTCTCCGACATCAACCGCGTCTCGGTGGGGCTCGGCCTGCGTCTCGGCAAGTTTTATGTAGACGCCGCCTACCTCTACCAGCATCAGACGGCCACAGTCTATCCCTTCCACCTGCCGGCCGCCGGAACCATGGACCTCAACCGCCTCAAAGGCCAAGATATCGACCTCAACCAGAGCCGCGGTCTGCTCACCATCGGCTATAAATTCTAAATCTAATCGCATAACCTCACACCCTTATGAACAAACAACAACTCGTGGCGCAGATTAAGGCCAAACGCTCTTTTCTCTGCGTCGGACTCGACACCGATCTGAAGAAAATACCCGAACACCTGCTGGGCGAAGACGACCCGATTTTTGCCTTCAACAAAGCCATCATCGACGCCACCGCGCCCTATTGCGTGGCCTATAAGCCCAATCTGGCCTTCTACGAGTGTTTTGGTCTCAAGGGGTGGCAGGCTTTTGAAAAGACCATAGCCTACCTGCGCCGGCACTATCCCGAGCAGTTCATCATTGCCGACGCCAAGCGTGGCGACATTGGCAACACCTCGGCCATGTATGCCCGCTCGTTTTTTGAAGAAATGGACGTAGACGCGCTCACCGTGGCGCCGTATATGGGCGAAGACAGTGTGACGCCTTTCTTGGGCTATGCAGACAAGTGGGTGGTGTTGCTGGCCTTGACGAGCAATGCCGGTTCGGCCGACTTCCAACTCACCCGCAACACCGACGGTCAAGCCCTCTTCGAGCAGGTGCTCACCCGCTCACAGGCTTGGGCCGACGACAGCCGTATGATGTATGTCGTGGGAGCCACTCAGGGCGAGCGTTTCGCCGATGTGCGCAAGTTGGTGCCCAACCACTTCTTGCTTGTTCCCGGCGTTGGTGCCCAAGGCGGTTCGCTCGAGGAGGTGTGCCGTTATGGTATGAATGCCGACTGCGGCCTGTTGGTCAACTCCTCTCGCGGCATCATCTACGCCTCTAAAGGTGAAGACTTCGCCACCGTGGCCGCCGCCAAAGCCGCCGAGTTGCGCGACCAAATGGACGCCTTGCTCAAACAGGCAGGATTGTAAAAAACGATA
This sequence comes from Alloprevotella sp., assembly GCA_045124135.1. GTDB lineage: Bacteria > Bacteroidota > Bacteroidia > Bacteroidales > Bacteroidaceae > Alloprevotella. The sequence goes on along the minus strand of JBGVLE010000024.1, from coordinate 6,688 downwards.
GTACATATACTCCAATATTTTAGTCACCACCGCCCGACGTGTTGTTTCGCGTCGGGCGGTGGTGTATTTTTAGAGGGTGAGTAGAGCCACCGGACAAGGGGAAGAAAGGCCCCAAAAGGTGAGGTGTTCAATATAGGGATTGTTTTCAGGCATTTGAGCGCGGCTCTGAAAGCCCTGAAAGGGCCGTTACATAATAGCCCAGGTCGTCAGGCCTGGGTAGTGGATGATACCGCTAACCTCAGCCCGGGTCGGCACATTACGGGAATAAAGAGCGACCAGGCACGGCCTGAAAGGCCAGCGAGATCATAGCCCAGGGCAGAGGTGACACGTAGTGGCACCGGCACCCTGGGTAAACGTTTGGCGATAACGTTCGCCCTGTAGGCGCAAAAGCATTAATATGTAATCAAAATCAACTCATTATAAATCTTTTGCCCTTACAGGGCGCATCCTATACGACCACATTCACCCAGAGTGCCGGCGTCGCTATGCGCCGCCTCTGCCCTGTGCTGTGTTCTTTTGGGCTTTCAGCCCGTTCATTGCCGCCCATCATTTGCTTCACCATACCCCCATAAATCGTCGGCACATTACGGGAATGAACGTATCTTCCTTCCCCCCATTTTTTTGCCTTTTCCCCAATCACACAATCACGGGCTTGTAACGATTTGAATATGTGGCAAATGCTGTGACTGGACGCTTCGGTCACCTTAATCACACTTTGGCGGCACGAAACGCGAATGGCGACCGGACAAATTCGGTTTATCGAGGTGTGAGGGGGCTCGAAACAACGATAGATGCCCCAAAATGGATTATCGTCACAAGCGAAAAGTGTCCAACATTGCCGGTCGTCAATGACAAAAACTTTAAAAAAACTTTCAAGCCGAGGACCAAAAGCCGTACATACGCCCCTCTTGAAACAAGACGGCGGCCCGCCATTCCTCCCATAAGCCCCATAGCTGCTGCGATAAGGACAGAAATTGCTGGCATAAGGACAGTAACGACTCCGTCTGACTCTTTTATGGTTCTGAAACACAAGAAGGTAGCGCCCCGGGACACTACCTTCTTCTCTATACTCGAATTTATCGATTTCTTGCTTGCTGCAAAAAGACAAATGCAGCCGCCGGCACCCAAACTTGTGGGCTGCGGCGGTGGACGGCGGCTGGAACGTCAGAGCTTCAAGATGACCGCACCCTGAGCCTTGACCGTAACGAAGGTATGGGTGTCGGGTTTGAGTTCGACGGTCTGGGTGAGGCCGCTGAGCAGGTCGATGGCCGAACGGATGCCGGGACGCAACGACAGGAACTCAAAGGCGTGGCGCGGTATGCGGATGCCGACGTGGGCGTCGTGGTCGTCGAAGTTGACTACGATGAGCAGTTTCTCCTTGCCCTCGGCACGGAAGAAGGCAAAATGACGGTCGGGGTTGAAACAGCAGGCGCGGTCGTAGTTGGCATACATCAGGTCGTAGCTGATGCCTTCGCGCAACGCCGTGGAGTCGTTGGAGAGACGCAACACGCGGCGGTAGGTGTTGTAGAGCGATTGCTCTTCGGCCGTGAGGTCTGTCAGGCCCGACGTGATTTTTTGCAAAGACTTCACGCCCCAATAGTCGAATATGGTGGTACGGCCGTCTTTACCGCTGAAACCTTCGGCGTCCATGCCTCTTTCGCCCAACTCCTGTCCGGCATAGACCATAAAGGCACTTTGTCGCAGCAAGGCCGACACGATCAAGGCCGGCACAGCCCGACGTGGGTCGCCGGCAAAAAAGTCGGAGGCGATGCGCTGCTCGTCGTGGTTTTCGAGGAAGTTGAGCATATGGGTGGAGATGTCGTCGGTGCTTTGCCAGCAGCCGGTGATGCAGGCCGCCGAGGTGTGCCCGCAGACCACGCCGCGCAATGTGTCGTAGAGGCCCACCTTGTCATAAAGATAGTCGAAACCGCCGTGGTGGATGTAGGAGCGGTATTCGCCCGGGTTGTAGACTTCGGCGATGAAGAGCACGTCGGGATATTGCGCCTTGACCTTGGCTATGGCATAGTGCCAGAAGTCGCAAGGCACCATCTCGGCCATGTCGCATCTGAAGGCATCCACACCCTTGCCGGCCCAAAAGAGCAGGATGTCGGTCATTTTCAGCCAGGTGGAAGGGGTGGGAGAGAAGTGGGTGGTGTGGCCGCAGAGATAGTCTACGCCGTAGTTGAGTTTCACCGTTTCATACCAGTCGTTGACCGAGGGGTAGGCGTCGAACTTGTCGTTGCCGGTGGCTTTGGCCGGATATTCACGATAGGGGCCGAGGTCGCTGCGCTTGAGCGAGAAGTCGTGGTGGAGCGTCTGGCCGGGAATGTAATAGAAGTTGTTTTGAGGGTCGAAAGCCTTGCTCTCGTTGTCGTCTTCACCCAGGTCTTTCACTCCGGCAGGCTTGGCGTCAGAGAAATACTGACGGGCCACGTGATTGGGCACAAAGTCCATGATGAGTCCCAGTCCGGCCTTGTGGGTGCGGCGCACGAGGGCTTCAAATTCGGCCATACGGTTCTCGGGACGTACAGCCAGGTCGGGGTCGATGTCGTAATAGTCTTTGACGGCATAGGGCGAACCGGCCCGGCCTTTGATGACGTCGGGATTGTCGCGGCGGATGCCGTAGGCCGAATAGTCGGTCTCTGTGGCGTGTTCAAGCAGGCCGGTATACCAGATATGGGTGAAGCCGTAGTCATGGATGCGTGCGAGCTCTGCATCGGTGAAATCGTTCATTTTGCCCACGCCGTTTTCTTTGAGAGAGCCGCCGGGCGTGTTGTGCGTCTGTTTGTTGCCGTAAAGTCTGGGGAGAACTTGATAGATATTTATTTTCTTCTTCATCTTAATAAGGTTGTAGTGGGTTTTCGTGTATGCAAAGATAGTGCAAGGTGATCGCAATAAGCTTGCTTAATTGCCGAGCCGCAGCCTATCTTCTGCAAAGATAGCCTTTTTAAGCGACTTTAAGCTGGTCTATATGATGTTTGTCTTGTTCCCCTCCACTTGTAAAGTATAAATAAAACAAACAGACGCGAGCAATTGGCCCACGTCTGTATAATTAGCTGAATATTGTTATTAAATCTTACAAATCGCCATTTGACAGACGGACAGCCAGTCCAATGGCCTTACCCAAAAGCGGCGGCACAGCATTGCCAATCTGTACAAGCTGTTTATTTTTGGGGCCTTCAAAAATAAAGTCGTCAGGAAATGATTGAAGGCGAGCCATTTCGCGAGCTGTAAGCACTCTCGGCAGGCGAGGATGGATATTGACGCCCCCATGATTTTCCTTTATAGTGCATGAGGCTTCATTCCATGGACATTTCTTCCATGCATCTGAATATCCTTTATACAGACTTTGTCCTTCGGGTAATTCGAGCATACGCTGAGCCATATCTGGTCTGTGCTTGGTTGGCACGTGATTGAACTCCGCGTTCTCGGGCATAGTCATTAGGTCTGCTATCGCCGAACCTGTAGTGATGTATTGTGAGGGTTTGAGTATTGGCTGAGGGTGATAATTCTTCAGGCCTTTTCTGTTGCCGAAGAAAATCACACGCTCGCGTTTCTGTGGCGTAAAATAGTCGGCAGCACATAGCGTCATCACATTCATTTCATAGCCAATATCCCGGAAATCGTCTATGATTTTTTTCTCGACAAGGCCTCCGAGCATACTGCGCAAGCCTTTCACGTTCTCGCAAATCACGAAATCGGGCTGCAAATGCTTAACAATTGTAATGAGCTCAAGGTAAAGAGAGTTTCTCGGATCGTCTACAATTCTATTCCCGGCCATACTAAAGCCTTGACATGGAAAACCGCCCGCCACTATGTCAAGGTGGCGACCATTTAATTGCTTTTTGACTGTTTCATAAAACAGTTGTTTGATTTCATCCGATTTGATGTCTCCATTAACAAAGGGGTGAGCAAAGTTGCGGCTGTATGTCATACACGCCTCCTTGAACCAATCGAGTCCGCAGATACCTTCCAACCCTGCCATCTCAAGGCCTTTTGACAGGCCACCTGCACCGCAAAACAAATCGACAAATGTCATTTTTGATTGCCCTGGTTGCTCCCAATAAGCAGAGATGTCTGCCCAGTTTGGTGAGACAGGCGTGTATTTCAACTCTACTGTTTTCGCTACACTAAAGATTTGTGATGGTGAGCAATCGGAATTGTCTGCTGCAGAACGCAGTCGGTATGCTTCAAGCGCACTGTGTGTTATGGCATATTTTGTACCAATTTTTGTGCTTTCAATCTCACCACTGGCCACAATGCGCCTCACGGCTTTTTGTGTCGTGTTCAATATCTTGGCAACCTCTTGTATATTATAGACGTTGTTCATTGGTCATTATTAAATAGTTCGGGATATAATTTTCTCATCACAAAGTCTACGCTTTGTTGGATGGCTTCTTCGCTTAACCTGCGAACACTCTGAATGCGGTATTCCACGGGGTCGTATTGATAACACCCTTTGCATCCAAGTTCTTCGGTATATTGCTCATCACCCTCATAAAACGAATAAGGATTACCCGATATATTTTTTGCATCCCAACGTTTATCTGTCTGCATAACTTGCATATCTGACGCTTGATGTCGTTGGCTGCCTTACATAAGGGTTGGAAGTCTTCAAGTTTTTGAGTTGCCATTTCCGATACGCGCAAATCGGTCTTACGTCCATCTTTATGGTCTACCTCAATGAAGGTATTTTCTGACTTTCCGTTTACTCCAAGCATTACACACTTTTGTTTGCAGATGACTTCTTTGATGTCTTGACGAATGTTTTGTTTGAAGTGTTCATTGTCAGTATAGCCAACAAGCCTGATGGCGGTAATTGCATTGCCCTTTCCACCTCTTTTGACTTCTACTTTATACTCGCGCTGAAGTCTGGACGATTTTCTTCCCCAACTCCAGCCATTGCCAAGTGCCAAATCCTTGTGGTCTCCCTCAAATTCAGAGGTCGAAACCCAGCGGCTTTCGCCCCTCTCATTGGGTTGAGCCAACTCTAGAAACAAGTCTATTAGATTAGATTTTGCCATATTGACTATTTTGAGGTTTTCTTAAAAACAAATAGGTATTCATGTTTGAACAGAAAGTTGTCGCTCTTCAGAGCCCTGTATCGCCAAAGAGACTCAAGGCCGATTTTTGCTCTGTTGCCTACAATATCCTTGATTACTATGCCTTTTAATTTGCATTGGAAGTTGCGCTTGATGGCATACATCAAATAAAAAGCCAATGGAATGACTTCGCTGTCCCTATAAATGTCTCCTATGACCAGACAATAATACTTGCCGACTTTCAAATATTGCCAAACATTCCTCGTAGCTTCTATAAATTTCGCAATAAACGCATTAACATTGGATATGTGGGATAAATCTTCATCTTTATCCGTAAATGTCACAATGTCCATATACGGTGGATGTGACATAATCAAATCGACAGTCCGTTTGCCAATGCCTTTTAAGTCCTGTTCTATCAATGACTGAACGTTTTTGGTGTCTGTAATGTTGCAATTGTGAATGTTAAAATTGATAGGCGAGGATGTAATATCCATCTTAGACTCTACATAATTAATAATACTCTCATTTATGTCAAAACCAATATAGTTTCGCCTGAGAGTCTCACATTCAAAAAGAGTCGTGCCACTGCCCATAAACATATCAAGTACCACTCCATTTTCTTCAGTATAGCGACGTATCATCTGATTGGGAACCTGCGGAACAAAGTTGCCATGGTAAACGTTTTCATGTTTGCCTCCTTTGGCCCTCGGACCGATAATCCATAAACTGTCTGTGTTTATGTCAAGTTCTTTCCAGTTGGATTTGTCAAATTTCATAAGTGCGTCGTCTATGTCGGTTTGTTGGCGTTTTCTTAAAGACAATAGTCATAACACCTTTGGATGCAACGCGTCATAATTTCAATCGCAAAAATAGATCTACACGTTTTCAAACAATCCTGATTAGAGTGTTATCGTTGAAAATGCATAAAAGTCAATTCGTCAATGGGTATGGTTTATTTATCTGTTATGGTCAAGAGGATTTAAAGTTACAAAGACAAATATAAATTTTTTAGAGGCAATCACATCACATACGATTTGTGATTGCCTCTAAAGAACATTTCTGAAAGATAAATTATGCTCCTACGCCGCTGATGGTGACGTCGGCATTGCCTTTGCAGATTTTGGCGATCATGCCCTGGAGGGCTTTGCCTGGACCGCACTCAACGAAGTCGGTAGCGCCGGCGGCCACCATATTGCCCACCTCTTTGGTCCAAAGCACACTGGCGGTGAGCTGCTTGATGAGGTTGGCCTTGATTTCTTCGGGCTCGGTGTGGGCCTGGCCGTCTACATTCTGATAAACCGGACAGATGGGCTTCTGGAACTCGGTGACGGCGATGGCTGCCTCAAGTTCTTCTTTGGCGGGCTGCATCAGAGGGCTGTGGAAAGCACCGCCTACGGGCAATATCAAAGCACGTTTTGCGCCGGCCTCTTTGAGGGCCTCACAAGCGGCGTCGATGCCGGCTTTCGTACCACTGATGACGAGCTGGCCGGGACAGTTGTAGTTGGCAGGTACGACAATCTCGCCCGTTTCATCGGTTATTTTCTGGCAAACGGCTTCAATCTGTTCGTCGGGCAGGGCTATGATGGCTGCCATCGTACCGGGAACGGCTTCGCAAGCTTTCTGCATGGCAAATGCCCGGGCGG
>JBGVLE010000023.1:0-6773 GCA_045124135.1 Alloprevotella sp. | reverse complement strand
GTATTGCAAGGGCAAACCTATTCTGCCGGGCATCCGCTCGCGCCTTTACTTCATCCCCAAAAGGGACATCGTAAAGTGGCCTGCGCTGCCCGAGGTGGCGGAAACCAATATGGCGGAACTCGCCACTTACGAGGGCGACTTCACGCTGGCTGCCGACAAGTACTGGCAGTATATCGACCTCATCGACAACAAAGGCAAAATCGAAAGTGAAAGCCAGGGCGACAAGCCTGCACGTACCTTTCTTAACAAGACTTCTGTCGTCCACCCCGAAACGGACGAGGAATCCACGGGCTTCTGCCGTCAAGCCAACGCGGACGACTTTGTCTATCTCATGCAGGTACGCAACGGCAAATTCCGTGTGCTCGGCAATGAAGCCTTCACCACGGACACGAAACCGAAGCAGGACAGCGGCGAGGGTGTCACGGGCGACTTCGGCACTACGCTGGAAGTGGAGGTTACGGACGTATGCCCTGCGCCTTACTACAAAGGAAAAATCGTTACGAAAGACGGCACTATTGACGCGGCCACGGGCTTGCCCGCTGCCGCCTAATCCTCACCTCCGATGTTAGACGAGAAACTTACCAAAGACATCCAGTTGTGGCTCGACAGCCCGCAGGAGCAGCGCGACCTTGAACAGGGCGCGGAAATGCTCCTGCGACTGAACCGCAACCGATATATGCACGCCCAAATCCTGCGCCGCAGGAACTTCGCCAAACTGGAATATGAGTTGCAGAAGCACCTCAAAATCCGTTTGGAGGGTCTGACGACCCGCGAAGTGGCGCTGATGGAGCAGGAGGCTCTCCCCAAGATTGAGGAGTCGCTGGCACAGGGCCAGCCTCTCCCCAATACGGAGGAAGCGCAGCCGACCATCAGCACGGACGGCGACCAGCCCGAGGGCGTGTTCCGGGGCAGGCGTGCCGACCACGACACGCTGCCTGCCGACCTCCAAGCCCTGTATGAGCGCAACGGAGAGATTTACTTCAAGATGAAGCAACTCTTTGAAACGCTCAAAGGCATGGAGGATGCCACGCCATGCGACCGCCACGAACTGCTGACGCAACTTGTGGACCTCGACAAGGCGTATCGCGACAACTGGAACGCCTACGACACGTGGAGTGCCATGGCCGCAGGATCCGTAACAGAGCCTGATGCCACAGACACAACCTCCGAACCTACGGCACAACAGTTGCAGGCAGCGCGCAAATACCTTTCCACCAACAAGCCCAAGCTGGCCACAGCCGAAGGCGAGACAGCAACCGCCCTGCGCGAGAAAATGCAGCAAAGGGTGACGCTGCTCCTCTCGGCCGGGCAGGGTTTCGAGCCTGCCTATCAGTCGGAACTCGAAGCCTTGGGCTTGGTGTTTGATTAACGCTTACCTTCATCAGCATTTGTAGTCACGGGGCGGCATCAGTCGGGAGATTTGTGCCGTCCCATTTTTTCAATCCTCAACGCCCATGAAGCCGAAGCCTACCATCCACGACCCGCGCAAGCGCAAGGTGCAGGTCATTCTTACTGACACCTTCCAACTCGGCTATGTCCTGGAACACCTGCTCACCTTTACGGGTGCTGCCCGCATCACGGTCAGCACTTACTCCACTGGCGAAGAGTTCCTGCGCAAACTCATTGCCTTGCGCCACAAGGGACTTATCCGCTCTGCCCACCTTTTCTCCGACTTCAAGGCAGCGGAGAAGACGGCCAGAGTGAACCCCATTCTGCGCGCGGCCTACGATGAAGTGCGCTTCTGTCAGAACCACAGCAAGGTGATGGTCATTGAGGGGGACTTCCCCGTGGTGGTCGTTTCCTCGCAGAACCAAACACGCGGCAACCGCCTCGAAAACTATGCCATCCTGCAATCCCGCGAGGCGGCGGACTACTGCCTCGCCACTTTGCGCGGGCTTACCACATTCAAAGTCTTATGAACGAAACGCCTCTCTCCGAAAGGGTGCAGGAGATACGCGACTATGTCGCTCTCCTTACCCCGATTTCCGACATAGCTCTGCTGCTTGGTGTGCATGAGCGCACACTGCGCGATGAGCTTGACGATCTGGCTTCGCCTGTTTCACAGGCTTACCGCGAAGCCAAGGCGCAGGTCGCGCTCAAACTCCGCAGCCGCGATATTGAGCTGGCCGAGGCTGGCTCGGCCACCGCTGCAGAGAGCGTGTCGGATTACTTCAGACAAATGATCCGCGACGAATAGCCTATGAACCCAGAACTCGTTGAACGCACCCAACGCTTCCTCTTTGCCTCCGAGGAGGAAATGGAGGAAGCCCGGCTCCCGATGCCTATCCGCACCCGCCTGCTCCGCCTGCGGGATATGTACGCATACTGGCTGCGCCATCCAGCCTACTCGGAAAAAGCCATCGTTGCACAGCTACGACTTCAATACAAGGTTGGCTTCACGCAGGCTTACGAGGACGTACGCCTTCTGAAGATTTGCCTAGGCAACCTGGGACAGGTTACCCGGCAGTGGTGTCAGTTTCTCTTCATGCAGCGGTGCGAGGAGGGCTTCGCCATGGCGCGTGCATCGGGCGATGCCAGTGCCTTTGCCAAGGTGCTTTCAGCCCTCGGAAAATTCACGCGCTTAGACCATGACGAATCCATCGGCCCGGACTACTCACAAATCGTACCGCAGCAGTTCGAGCTGACCACCGACCCTGCGGTGGCCGGATTTGAGCGCATCCCTAACGTACAGGAGCGCGTCCGCCTGCTCTTCAAACGCTTCAAAAAGGAAGCGGAAGAGGCGGACGCTGTCGAAGTCGTACACCCCCAAGAACCCGATACTCATGCTGCTACACATCAATCGTATTGACTACTGCGAGGCATACCACCTTGCATCGGCCGTCATCGTACCAGAAAATTATTCCGTTATCATCAGTGAACCGATGCCTTGGCAACGCCTCAATATGGTCGGACTTGCCACACTCGAAACCTCTGAGGAAGTAGGGAATGGCGTGCGGAAGCACACGGCCAAACTTACAGCCACACTCTGCGGTGACCGACTCAATTTACCTGCCAGGCCGCTGGCTTACCGCCTCACTTGCGCCAACGGCAGGCAATACCTGCTTGGAACTTCGGACCCGCCTTTCCCGCTGACTACGCAAGAGGTGAAAATGCCGGGTAACGCAGCGGAAACTTCGGCAGTGTCGCTGGTAGTATCAAGCAATAACCGTTACGGTCTGCTTTACTTACATCCACAATATTTTTAGTTGCAAGGGCAAAAAAATATCATTTTTTTATAAAAAATAGTAGTTTTATTTGGCTAATACGCAAATGATTATTATCTTTGTATTGTTGATAAAGCGAATAATTATGGAAATAACTAACAAAGAAAAAGACCTAATCGAAAGTATTAGAAACTACAGAAAAGCTTACCCGAATGGAAGTAAACAACTTGAATTATATATTCTTGATTTACTTTACGAGTTAATGGACAAAGAAAATGATTACTAACCCTAAGCCCCTCCAAATGGAGGGGCAAAAATCATCATATATATGGAAACTAAAGCAGAAAACACCGACAAGAAAGTGCGCCAAATACTCAACGACATATATGAAGAAGTCAACTGGGCCTATCTCGCCAAAAACTATTTCGGGAAAAGCCGCAGTTGGCTGTATCATAAATTTAGCGGAATGAATAACGGGGTCGAGGACGACTTCAACGAAAAAGACAGACAGACATTAAAAGACGCTCTACGCGACATCGCATCACGCATCAATGCTGCCGCAGACAAATTATAAGATAAGAAAAACCGCTTTATTAACACGAGCGCGTCATTATATGGCGCGCTCTCTTTTTGTCTTTTGATAGGATATGATGAGTAGATAATTTTGCTTTATACAAATCATCATATTATGGCAAAAGAACTCACTGACATACTCAAAGCTGCGGCGCAGGTTCGGGACGAAACCGCCTCGCAGCAGAACACCGCGACCCGCGTGGGCGGCGTGCTGACAGACCTCGCCAACTTCGTGGGCGAGGCCGTCTTTGCTGCCGGAATGACCGCAAAGACCAACACCGCAGGCGTGTCGCTGCTTATCAAGTACTACGATGCGGACGGACAGCCCTACACCAAGGAACTGCCCCTACCCGTGGTCAGCCTGCAACGCGCAGGAGTGATTACCCCTGCGCAGCTGGCTGACCTCAACACCGCCGACCGCAACGAAACCACCGCAAGACAGGCTTCTGACGCGGAACTGCTGCGCCGCATACAGGGCAACAGCACCAGTTCCTCGGCCTATTCTGACCCCTGCATCAACCTCGGAGGCTTCGACAACCTCTATGCCGATGACGGCACGACTATCGTCAAGCACGCCTCCATTGTGGCACAGGAGGCTCTCGAAGCCAAACTCCAAGGCACGATGCAGGAGGTGATGAAGTACATCGGCAAGATGCGCGGACTGGTTTATGGCATTCCTTTTGAGGCGTGGAACTTCGTCCACCGCTGGCCGAATGCCCAGCAGTCCTCCATCTATGTGCAGGTGTTGCACAGCAATTTCCCTGCCGATGCAGAAGGCAACCTTACCGTGCAGGACAGCAAGTTACACACCCTTTGCCGCAACGTCTATGTCTTTTTGGACGCGGACGGAAACTTCGACCACAGCGAGGTTTCTCCCTGGCAGGAGTGTAGCCTGCAAGAGGCTGACCGAAACAACCTCGCCGCGTTCACGTATCTCGGCGCGTTCGCCTCGATGGACGCTGCCGGGGCTAAAGCCGCCACCATCCCCTACGCTGGCAACGCGGACTTCGTCCTGCTCCGCTTCCGCATAGGGGGAAAGGGAGGGTTTATCCTGCAAAACGTGAACGGGGCAAGTACCGAGCAATACCTCTTCTATGACGGTAAACGCTATGTGCGCTATGTAGATTTCACTTCCGCCGACCGCACCGCCGTCAAGACGGTGCAGGAATGGAAGTTGGACGGCGTGGCTTACATCTTCTATGATGCCACCAACCGCATCATCTACCAGCGCAACCAGTGGGACGAAAAAATCAGCGGCGGAGGGCCTTCGACCCTGCCGCTCGTTTCCGCCTCCTATGCCGGACTGCTCTCCAGCACCGCCTTTACCCACCTCTCCAATTTCAACATCTACGAGCACAGCGTGCCTACCGCCACCACCGTGCGCCTTGTCTTCACCAAGCCGCTCACGGGGGAGGCTGGCATCGTCACGCTCGCCGCCGCCACCTCCGCCCGGGCGGGCGTGATGACGGCTGCGGACAAGACCGTCCTTGATGCTCTGGGCAAAACTGCCAAGCACCTCGGCACGTTTGCCAACCGCGCGGATGCGCTAAACGCTGCCGCCAACTTCGCCATTGTCAGCAACAATGAGATTTTCTTGCTGACGGCCATCGTGCCGGGGGCATCTGAGACCAAAAAGTCCGTCCTCATTTTTCAGCAGGTGCAGAAAAACAGCGATGGAGGCGGACAGACCATCCAATATATCCACGCGGACAAGAAGTGCTACACCCGTTACATCAGTTTCTCCGCAACTGCCGTCACGGAGGTGCAGCCTATCCAGTTTGACGGCGCACGCAACCTCAGCCTCTCGGGGCGCGTGCTGCAAATGAAGAACATGTGGGGCGACAATGTGGGGAGCAGCGCGACCCTGCCCGACAACGGCAACCTCTATGAGGGCACGGCTGGCACAGACAGCGTGCCCCTTGTGCTGGCCAAGACCTTCGGCGGCACAGCTACCGCTACGCTGGCAGCTGCTACCTCTGCCCGCGCCGGGGTACTGACCGCCGCGCTCTACAACGAGTTGAAGACCGCCACGGCCAACATCGCCGCCCACTACGAGGCCCTACAAAACCACCTCAATGCCATCTACGCACGCCTTTCTGTCATTGAGAACAAAATCGAAGCCTACCATCCGACAAGCACCCAGTCATGAGCCGACAGAAAACTTCCCACATTGACCACACGCTGCTCCAGCCCGAAATCCTCGAACTCGGCACGAACGGCCTGCAAGCCATCATCGCTACCGTGGAGGACACCACGGGCATCTTCGATGACTACCGAATGCAGTACCGCCCCGTGCCGGGCAGACCCAATGAGTTGTTTGCCCCTTGGGGCTACAACAACCTGCTGCCCTTCAAGATTGCCGACCTTGTCGGGGCTGACGAAGTCACCGCCCAAAACAAGTTCTTCAATGTCTTGACCTGCTACGGTGCAGGTTTGGCCTTACAGGATGCTGACGGCCAGCCCACCGCCCACGCGGACGCGCTGCGCTTCGCACGGCGCTCTTCGCTCCGCACCTTCTTCTTGGAGCAGGTCACCGACTGCAAGTATTTCTTCCTTGCCGTGTCGGTGATTATCCTCTCCAAGGACGGCTCGCAAATCAACCGCCTTGTGCACAAGGACGCCTGCTTCTGCCGCTTGGCCAAGGCCGACAAGTTCGGGCGCATCCGCTATGTCTATTACGCCAACTGGAAAAAGGCGGGCTTGCAGAAGGATGAGGTGGAACGCATCCCCCTGCTGCGCGAGGACGACCCCATCGGCGACCTGATGGTCAAGATGGGGCGCGAGCCCGGCGAGGACGGGCGATGCTGCGTGCGCACGCCCATCCGCAAGTTCGCTATCCTGCTCCGCTTTCCCACGGTGGGCTGTCAGTATTACCCCACGCCGTACTACGCCGCCATGTTTCGCGGCGGGTCGTACTTTGAAAAACGACTTATTTCCGCTGCCAAGATTGCGAAAATTCGCAACCATGCCAGCGTCAAGTACCAGGTGGAGGTGGAACACAAGTATTGGCAGAAGATTGTGGACGAGGAGCGCATT
>JBGVLE010000022.1:0-1904 GCA_045124135.1 Alloprevotella sp. | reverse complement strand
GGTGTGGTGGTGCTCATATTTATAATGTATATATACAGAAACTGAAGCTGAGGCCAGTTCACTAAGGAAACTGAAGCTGAGGTCAGTTTACAAAGGAAACTGAAGCTGAGGTCAGTTTACAAAAAAGACTCAACCTGTGGTAACAGTGTTGAGCCTTTTCTTAGTAGCGAATCCGGGACTCGAACCCGAGTCTCCACCGTGAGAGGGTGGCGTGCTAACCGCTACACTAATTCGCCGTTTCGTTGTCTTTAGGAGCGTTGTTGTTTCCTTTTGACGATGCAAAGTTACGGCCTTTTCGCGGACTGACCAAATAATTCTGCAACTTTTTTTGAAAAAATTTTACCGGCGAGTGGAATGGCAAGGCCAGACTACTGATTATCAAAGGTTTATTAAGACAAAATATTTTGATAAATTTTTGCCTTGGATAGCGAGTTTTTGGAGGCATTTAAGGTCGTTAAGGTCTCTAAGGCCGTTGGGGCCGTTGGGGCCGTTAAGGTCTCCAAGGTCGTTGGGCTTGGGGTGGAAAAGTAAAGGGGGACGTGCCTTTGATGGCGCGTCCCTCTTATCAATGCTTGTAAGCGTAAGCGTTTGGAATTACTCTGCTGCGGGAGCCTCCTCAGCTGCGGCTTCGGCTGCAGCTGCCTGCTCAGCCTCGAGAGCTGCCTTGGCGGCTGCCTCCTGGGCTGCGAGCAGTTCGGCCTTCTTCTTGGCCACTTCCTCGGCTTTTGCTTTGTTCTTCTCTACCTCAGCCTCCAGACGAGCCTTAGCCTCCTCGGCCTTCTTGGCTGCTGTCTTGGCATTGCCGGCCTCTACGGCCTTGTCGTGCTGAGCCTTCCAGGCGTCAAAGCGGCGCTGTGCCTCTTCTTCGGTGAAAGCACCCTTCTTGACACCGCCACGCAGATGCTTCATGAGCATCACACCCTCACGTGAGAGGATGGAGCGTACTGTGTCTGTAGGTATTGCACCTACCTCTACCCAATACAGAGCACGTTCGAAGTTAAGTGTTACTGTAGCAGGATTAGTGTTCGGATTATAGGAACCTATCCTTTCAATAAACTTACCATCACGTGGCGCCCTGCTATCGGCGATAACGATTGGATAAAAAGCGTAGTCTTTACGACCGTGACGCTGCAATCTAATCTTAGTTGCCATAAAAAATTGTTACTTAATGAGTTAATTGTACTTTGTTTCGGGTTGTACTGCCATGCGGACACACTGCGCCCGCTCGCAATACGGCTGCAAAGGTAACACTTTTTCCGCAAACAACCAAACTTTTCTTCGCCGTGGTTTTACATAAAACCGTAATTATTTGATTTACAATAGAATACGACACCCATTACAGGCCGAAGCCGTGGAGACGTACCCACAGGGAGCGGGGCATCAGGCGCCACAGGCCGCACAGGGCGGCCCAGCGCCAGTCTATGATGGCTACACGTTTGCGGCGCGCTATGGCCCTGAGTATGTCCGGCACGACCTTACCGAGCTGCATCTCCAGCATATAGTGTTTGTCGGGGTCTACGAGGGGCGTGCGCGTCCATCCCGGGCGTATGTCGGTGATTGCCAGCGGCATCCGGTGTGTATTGGCCAACTGCTGCAGCGCCTCCAGGTATGTGCTGCCGAAGCTTTTGGAGGCGGAGTAGGCCGACAGCTCCCCTATCCCTCTGGTGCCGGCTACCGAGGTGACGGCGGCTATCTGCCCGTGGCGGCCTGTGCGCATGAAATAGCGGAACACGGCCGAGGTCATGCGGGCGAGGCCCACTGCATCGGTCTCGGCCACCTTGACCTCGATGTCGGGGTCCATCTGAGGGTTGCGCATGGCTATCCCCGCCACATGTATATAAAGGTCCAGACCGCCCATCGTCTCTATCAGCGACTCGAGGCGAGCCGGCGCCTGCGGGTCGGTG
>JBGVLE010000021.1:0-9079 GCA_045124135.1 Alloprevotella sp. | reverse complement strand
GCTGTTTCCAATAAAGCGAGAAGTAACATAACTGTGGTGTTTTTTTAAGGTGAATGATTTGTATTTCTTGTTTTGAAGTTGTCTGAAAGGAGTGAGGCCGGCGCGTCATAGACGACGGGACCTTTGAGCCTGAGGCTTATTTGGAGTGATGCTGCTGCGGATGGGCCAAACCTATGAACACGGCGCTGAGCATAGTGAAGACGTAGGCCTGGATAAAGGCCACCAGCAGTTCGAGAGCGTTCATGAAAATCATCATGACGAAGCTCACAAATGAAAGCGATGCGCCAAGGACAACGCCCAACTGGCACGTGATGAAAATCACGCAAAGGAGGGAGAGGATAATGGCATGGCCGCCCATCATATTGGCAAACAGACGGACCATCAAGGCGAAAGGTTTGGTGAAAATGCCGAACAGTTCTATGACAGGCATAAGCGGCACGGGAACTTTGAGCCATGTGGGCACGTCTGGCCAGAAGATTTCTTTCCAATATTCCTTGTTGCCGAAGATATTGACCGTCAATAGTATGATAAAGGCCAGACAGAAGGTGATGGTGATGTTGCCGGTGACGTTGGCGCCGCCGGGGAATATCGGTATGAGGCCAAAGAGATTGGTCACGAAGATAAAGAAGAAGGCCGTGAGCAGCAGGGGCGCATAGCGTGGCGCTTTCTCGGCACCTACGCCCGGCTTGATGACGTCGTCACATATCATCATGACAAACATTTCGATCAAGCCCACAAAGCCACGCGGCGCATCGTCGGAGGCTTTGCGGTGACGGTACCACCTGGCCGCGCCTATAATGACACAAAGGACGACTAAGGCGACAATCCATATCTGCACGACGTTTTTAGTGATGGAAAAGTCGAGAGGCTTGACCGAAGAGCCGTCGGGCAGGCGCTCATAGACTTTGCCGTTTTGCTCTGCGTCTATGTAGAAGCCCTCATAACTTTGGCCGTGAGCCAGTCGTGATGAGCAGAAGAAGTGCCAACTGCCGTCCTGGCCTCTTACGATGACAGGCAAAGGAATGCTGACATGATGGCCATTCCATGTGAGGATGTGCCATTCGTAGGCATCGCTCATATGCCCCAACACCACTTCCTTGACGTCGAGACCGCCTTCGCTGCCGGCTTCTGTGGCCTTGGCCTGAAGTGGAACCAACGCCATCCACAGGGTGAGGAGGCCAAGTGTGGCTCTAATTTTATTTATCATAATGGACTTGCTGAAAATCATAGTTTGGTTTGAGAGGCCTTACGCTCAGACTTGATGGCCATAAGGCCGGTGGCCACGAGCGTTGTGATATAATAGGCCATAAGGTTGATGGCGAAAAGCAGATGGCCGTCTTTCATTATGAAACAATAGCCCACTACGAGCAGAAGTGCCAGAAGCATTCTGACCACACTGCCGCCCAAGAGAGCTTGAGTGAGCCGGCGGCTACCGTTAGTGCGCAGGCGCTCAAGGAAAGAGAGCCAGAGCAGGTGATAGGCAAAAAACACGACGGCAATCACGGTGATGGGTGCCGCCTGACGGGTGGCGATATTGCCGGCTACGACCACTTCTATCCAAAGCAACAGCGGACCGAGCAGAAGATAGACGACTGTGAGCAGAAGCAGGGGCTTGAGTGGTTTCATCGTGATGCAGCGATAAATGAAAGAGATATTGAATGGCGGGACGTGCCTGAGCGATTGGGTCGGACTCAGCGCGGTTCGACGCAGAGGGTGACGCGATTGTCGGCCACCTCAATGAAGCCGCTTTTGATGTCGAGTTCGAGCGTTTCGTCGCCGGCACACACCACCCTGCCCTCATCGAGGCCGGAAATGATGGGCGCATGGTGGTCGAGCACCTCAAAGCGGCCCTTCTGGCCCGGCACGTTGACGAGTCTGGCTTCGCCTTCAAAGATTGTCTTTTCAGGAGACAAGATGGTCACGTACATATTATATACTTTATCAATAATCGAAGAAGGAAGCAATGACGCCGGCGATGGACCGGACGGTCTGCCGGCAGTCTTGCCTTGGCTTAACGACCTGCGGCGGAGAGCAGTTTTTTGCCTTTCTCTATGGCGTCGTCGATGGTGCCCACGTTCAAGAAGGCCTGTTCGGGGAGGTCGTCGACTTCGCCGTCAAGTATCATGTTGAAGCCGCGGATGCACTCGTCGATGGGTACCATCACGCCGGGCACGCCCGTAAATTTCTCGGCCACGGTAAAGGGCTGGCTCAAGAAACGCTGTACGCGGCGGGCGCGGTTTACGGTGAGCTTGTCTTCGTCAGAGAGTTCGTCCATACCGAGAATGGCGATGATGTCTTGCAATTCTTTATATTTCTGCAAAATCTGCTTCACGCGCTGAGCGCAATCGTAGTGAGCCTTGCCGATGACGTTGGGGTCGAGAATACGCGAAGTGGAGTCGAGCGGGTCAACGGCAGGATATATACCGAGTTCTGTAATCTTACGGCTCAACACGGTGGTGGCGTCGAGGTGGGTGAAGGTGGTGGCCGGTGCAGGGTCGGTCAAGTCGTCGGCCGGCACATAGACGGCCTGAATAGAGGTGATGGACCCGTCTTTGGTAGACGTGATGCGCTCTTGCATAGCACCCATTTCGCTGGCCAGTGTGGGCTGATAACCCACGGCCGACGGCATTCGGCCCAAAAGTGCAGACACTTCAGAGCCGGCCTGAGTGAAGCGGAAGATGTTATCGATAAAGAAGAGAATATCGGTGGCCTTGCCCTCTTTGGCACCAGCGTCACGGAAGGCTTCGGCGATGGAAAGCCCCGACAAAGCCACTGAGGCGCGCGCACCGGGCGGCTCGTTCATCTGGCCATAGACCAACGTGGCCTGGCTCTTTTCCACTTCATTGTAGTCTACTTTGCTCAGGTCCCATTCGCCGCGTTCCATGGCTTCGACAAATTCCTTGCCGTAGCGCACTACGCCCGACTCAATCATTTCTCTGAGCAGGTCATTGCCTTCACGGGTACGCTCACCCACGCCGGCAAAAACGGAATAGCCGTCGTGGCCTTTGGCGATGTTGTTGATAAGTTCCATGATGAGCACGGTCTTGCCCACGCCGGCACCGCCGAAGAGGCCAATCTTACCACCTTTTGCATAAGGCTCGAGCAGGTCAATCACCTTGATGCCGGTATAGAGCACCTCGCTACTGGTCTTGAGGTCTTCAAACTTGGGCGGCTCTCTGTGGATGGGATAGGCTCCTGTGGCTTTGCTCAACGGCTGCAGGCCGTCGATGCTTTCGCCGATTACGTTGAGCATACGGCCTTTGATTTGTGCGCCGGTGGGCATAGTGATGGGTGTGCCGAGGCGCACGGCTTCGAGGCCGCGCTTTAGTCCGTCGGTATTGTCCATAGCCACGCCTCTAATGGTGTCTTCGCCTATATGCTGCTGCACTTCGACCACGATTTTGCGGCCGTCGGGGTGCGTCACTTCAAGTGCTTCGTGAATGCGCGGCAACACTTCTTCGGCTTTTTTCCCTTCGGTGTCGAAAGCCACATCGACCACGGGGCCGATGATTTGCGAGATATGTCCCACGTCGTTTTTCTGGTGGTTGCTCATAGCTTTATGTGGTATTTTTATTGATTATCGTGTCTGGCTTGTTGGCTCATATGCCTTTAGGCGTTTGCAAATATAGCTTTTGTCGGCGGATATTAGAGCGTTATGCCGAGGTAAAAATCACTTTCTGCGGCAAAAAGGGCTTGTTTTCCGGCTTTTCCGGCCCATCGGCGGCCGTGCGTATGTGAGGCCCGGGCTTTGGCCCATCCGTTACACACCTTATTATATATATTATATGGAGAGTTCGTCCAGGACTTTGATGAGCTGTTTGTCAAGCGGTTTTTGCTTGCCCACGGCTTCGATGAACGGCACGTAGACCACTTCGTTGTTCCGTACGCCCACCATCACGTTGCGTTGGCCCTTGACCAATGCCTCAATGGCTCCGACCCCCACTCGACTGGCCAGGATGCGGTCTCTTGCCGAGGGGCTGCCACCGCGTTGCAGGTGGCCGAGGATGGACACACGCACGTCGTAGTCGGGATATTCCTGCTTCACGCGGTCGGCGTAGTAGATGGCACCGCATTTAGGACTTTCGCTGACGATGACGATGCAGCTCTTTTTGCTCTTGCGGATGCCGCGTTCCATGAACTTGATGAGTTGGTCGCTCTCCATTAAGTCTTCGGGTATGATGGCGGCCTCGGCTCCGGCTGCTATGGCACTGTTTTGTGCCAGGAAGCCTGCGTCGCGTCCCATCACTTCGACGAAGAAGATGCGTTCGTGGCTCGTGGCCGTGTCGCGTATTTTGTCCACGCAGTCGGTTATGGTGTTGAGCGTGGTGTCGTAACCGATTGTGCTGTCGGTGCCATAGAGGTCGTTGTCAATGGTGCCGGGCAGTCCGATACAAGGGAAGTCATATTCTTCGGCCAGCGCCATGGCACCGGTCAGCGAACCATTACCGCCAATCACCACGAGGGCGTCGATGCCTTCCTTGCGCAGGTTCTGATAGGCTTTGAGACGGCCTTCGAGTGTCTCGAATTCCTTGCAGCGTGCCGTGCGCAAGATGGTACCACCGGTCTGGATGATGTTGCTCACGTCTTCGGTGGTGAAAGACTTTATCTCGTCGTTTATCAGACCATAGTAGCCGCGATAGATGCCTTTGATCTTAAAGCCGTTGCAAATGCCGCTACGGGTCACCGAGCGGATGGCTGCGTTCATACCGGGGGCGTCGCCTCCTGAGGTGAGCACGCCGACACATCTGATTTTTCCCATAATTAGTTTCTTAGTTTATGTGTGTTTTTCTTAAGGAAGAAAGGATACGGCGAAGAGGCCGTGTGGTTCAGAAAAAGGCTGTGGTAATCCACATCACCACCAACCCGACGAGCCAGCCCACGAGGATTTTGCCCGACATATGCCTGAAATACCAGCGCATTTTGACGCCTTCCGTTCTCATCAGCGCCATACCGGCCACGGTGCTGACCGAAAAGATGACGCTGCCTATGGCCGTGGAGTAGCTAAGCAAAGGCCAGAACACCTCGCCGTTGGCATAGTTGACCATCACGTCGGTGTGTGCCGCTCCGCCGGCTTCGGGGTTGAAGAAGAACATGCCGCCCAAGAGTGTCGGTATGTTGCCGAACACGGCCGAGAGGCCGCCCAAGACCGAACCGACGAGATAGACATTGTCAAGGTCGGCGGCAATGCGCGAAAAGAAACGCGCCGGCAGCCCAGTCTCTTTCAACACGCCGAAAGTGAGCATCAGGCCCATGAAGAGCAGCATATTCTGTATGTTGACATACTGCAGCGCCATAGGCTTACGCTGACGCACCATCATGTCGCTGTTCATCAGCGTGCGGTTGCAGATTTCATTGACAATCCAAAGCAGAGAGAGCACACACAGCGCTCCCACAAAAGTGGGCAGGCCGGTGAGGTTGTGGAAGGTGGGGATGAACCACAATCCGCCTATGCCCACAAAGAGCAGCACCAACCGCCAGAGCGGCGAGAGCACAGTGTCGTCGCCTCTGTATGGCATGGCCGTCTGCATCAATGAGAGGCGTGAGGGCAGGCTCCGCATGATGAGCCAAAGCGTCGTGGCCAAGGCTGCCAGACAAGGCAGGGCCACCATAGCGGTATAGGCCGAAGGCGTCACCTTGCCGTTGCTCCAGAGTGTTAGCGTAGTGATGTCGCCAATGACGGTAAACGCACCGCCTGCGGCAGCCGACACCACAATGACCGAACCAAACACCATACGTCCCTTGTTGTCGGCAATGATGGTGTGCATAATGCCGAGCATGAGACAGACGGTGGTGACGTTGTCGAGATTGGCAGAAAGCAGGAAGGTGAGGCCGGCAAGGGTCCACAAGAAGCGTTTGGGGCTTCGCGTGCGCAGCCAACCGCCGATGAAGTCAAAGCAGCCGTTGTTGCCCAACACTTCCACGATGGTCATCGTGGCCAGCAGGAAGAGGATCACTTCGGCGGCCGTAAGCACGTATTTGAAGAAGAGATTTTGGGCAATGAAAGTCTTGACCGTCTGTCCGTCCAAGCCGGCCGACGACACGTAAGAAAGGAAATCTATGGGGTGCTCAGACACGACGAAGTGCGTGCCATACATAATATAGACCAACCAGCCCACCACACCCATAAACATAGCGACGGCGGCCTTGTTCATCCTGTTGACGCACTCGGAGGCCATAAGCACGAGGCCACCTACGAAAACACAGAGGATGATGATTGCCGCCATAAACAAGTTGAAAAATTATGTGTGGAGGTTGCCCTATAGCTGGGCGATATTGCTTGAGCGGCAAACGGGGCTCGAACCCGCGACCCTTGGCTTGGGAAGCCAATGCTCTACCAACTGAGCTACTGCCGCATTAGGCTTTGTTCATTTTATTGCAAAATTAAGCGATTATTTTCACACGACCCACGCTTTGTGCCGTTTTTTTGAGCCTACGGGAATAAAACGTCAGTTCGCCGGGCTGTAAGGGATATGACCCCACGTCGTTTTCACGACGAAACTTGCCGTTGCCAAACGTTCAAAACAGCAACGTGGACTGACAAAAAAACTTCACTTTTGCGGCCGTGTGCCGGCCAGGAGGGCTTGAATGCCATTCTGAAGCGCCCGAACGGCACGCCGTTTCATCAAAAACGAGGGGAAAAATTCCTGTCATAAGGCCCGTATTCCCTGTCATAAGGGCAGGAAAAGCTCTCCTTATCGGCGTAATGCCTTGACAAACAATAAAAGAGGCCCCAGACAAGGCCTCTTCTTCTTTTCCTGCCTCAAAGATAACGCCAAAACGGCGCGGCGCAAAAGACAAAATTCCGGACAATGCCGGGAGGCTCCTCACGTCCTCGCCGCACTGTCCGGATGGCTTTTCCGATTTATCTTTTTTTCTGTCAATAAGCAGCGTTCTGCGGGTCAAACTCGGTCCAGCCATTGAGCCAGTTGTCGCCGGCGGCAAAAGCGCCGATGTAGTTCACGCGGTTGAAGTAGCCGGCCTTGATGCCGTCCCAGCCGGCTGCGCCAATGAGCGGACTGCCCACGGCAGGCACCACGGGCGCGGTGAGAGCCGGCGCGTAGGTGCTGGCCTGGAGCGAAAGTGAGCTGAAGGGGATGGTCTGGTTGCCGGCACCTGCCAGGAAGAAACGCGAAGAGAACGAGGTTTGCGTGGCATCGGTGATGGGTTTCTTGTTGGTATCGTAGCCGGTCACGAGCACGTCGCTGTAGAGTTTGTTGGCGTCAGAACCGGTGATGCCCATATCGGCCAGCCATACATGGTTAAGGCTAAGTTGTCCGGCCTCGGCGGCAGTCTGGGTGTCGCCTTTTTCTCCGTCAAGGATTACGCCGATGGGCCAGCCTGCGGCCAATGAATTGATACAGTTGAGGCGCGAACCGCGGCGTATCTGCATAGCGGCCTGGAATTTGCCCAGACCCGAGCCGTTGTTGGGGTTAAGGCTGCCGCCGGTGATGTAGGAGGCGTCGTTGACGAAATCATCGGCGGTGAGTTTAGGACCGATGAAAGTGACGTTGCTGAAGGTGCAGGACGTACGGGGCGAGGCCGACGAACCACTTGCGTCGTTGTCGCTCTCGAAGCCGTTGCTCTGGCTCTTGTCGGCGATGCGGGCATCACGCACCGAGAGGGCAAACTGCACGTTGCCGCTATAGCCGTTGTCGGTGTCGAAGTCATCGTCCCAGCCCTTGTAGGCCACGAGATATTTGGCATTCACATTGCCGCCGAACCATTCAAAGGAGTCGTCGTTTGAATAAGACACCTGAATGTGGTCGAGCTGTGTGGCACTACCCACAGAGCCAAGCGTAAGACCGTTGATTTCCTTGTCTGTTTCGTAGGGATAGCCGGCAAACTCGATGCGCACATAGCTCAGAGCGCCCGAGCAGTCTGCCGGTTGGTCGCCGCCGTGTTTGGTTCGCGGTCCGCCCTCGATTTGGGCCTCGCCGGCGTTGTGGGGTGCGCGTCCGCAGAGGATGAGTCCGCCCCAGTCGCCGGGTCGGCGGTTGCCGGCAGGTTGTGCCGAGGTGAAGACAATAGGCTGTGTCGACGTGCCTTGGGCAAAGAGCTTGCCGCCACGTTCGACGATGAGCGTACCTTTGGTCTGTTTGTCGCCCTTGATGACGGCGCCCGGCTCGATGGTGAGTTCGGCGCCATCGGCTATATAGACGAAGCCCTTGAGCGTATAGGTGCCTTTGGGCAAAGTCTGCTTGCCGGTGAAGACAAACTCGTCGTCGCCGTTGCCAATGACATTGCCCTCAAAGAGCAGGTTGTCGGCTGCGCGGAGACCGCCGTCGGTGCTCCAGTGGCGCTCGGGTGTGGTAATGTTGTTGTTGTCGTCGTCGCTGCACGCGGTGAAGCCCAGAGTGAGCGTCAGGGCGGCCAGGGGCACAATAGCTCCTGAGATGAAGTGTTGGATTTTTTTCATTTCCATTTGGTTTGAATAAAAAAAATGAATGGTGTTGGTCTGTCGTGTTGGCTTGCCGGTCGGGCATCGGCCGGTCTGTCGCTTTTGACACTGCAAAATTGCCTCTACGATGTGACGGCCCGGTTGCAGCTTCGTTAAGTTTTCGTGTCGGTTTTGGGGAGAGAGAAAAAAGTCCAAGAGACCAGGGGACAAAGAGCGGACTTGGCCGCTTATGTCTCCTGGTCTCTTGGACTCTCAGGTTATTTGCCTGTTTGACTCTTTGACTTTCAGTTTCTTAGACTTCCCTCACATAAAATCTCAGAATGTATAGGTGAGTCGCAGGTTGAAGGTTCGGCCGGGGCGGTAGCTTCGTGTGATTTCGTCGACATGGCGCAGGGTGCCGTCATTGAGCGTCACGTCGTTGGTCTGCTTGAAGTTGACGCGCTGGGCCAGCAGGTCTTTCACGCCGAGCGTGAGCGTGAGGTGGCGCCATGTGTGTGATGCCGAAAGGTCCACGACGTGGCGGGGCATTTCATAGGCATCGGGGATGTTGACCGTCTGGTCGGCGGTCGATCCGAGGCTGCGGCCCACGCCGATGAGGCGCTTGCCGATGCTGTTGTAGAGCACAGAAGCGTTCCACGGGCCGTTGGCATAGAAGAGGCCTACATTGACCAGATAGGGTGA
>JBGVLE010000020.1:0-13346 GCA_045124135.1 Alloprevotella sp. | reverse complement strand
TCGCTTTATTGGAAACAGCAGCACTTGCTAAGTTAGGCGCAGCTATTGGCGCCGGTATCGCAGCTATCGCAGCCGGTCTCGGCATCGGTCGCATCGGTGACTCTGCCATGCAGGCCATCGCCCGTCAGCCCGAAGCCACTTCAGACATCCGTTCCAACATGATTATCATCGCGGCTCTTGTCGAAGGTGTAGCTCTCTTTGCAGTTATCGTCTGCCTGCTTTGTCTTTTCCTTTAATCTTATTATAAGGCACATACCATTATGCAGTTGCCATCCATTCTGACTCCCGACCTTGGGTTGCTCTTCTGGATGCTTCTCGCCTTTGGCATTGTCTTCGTCTTGTTGTGGCGTTACGGTTTCCCCGTCATCATCAAAATGGTGGAGGAACGCAAGGCCTACATAGACGAGTCGCTCGCCAAAGCCCGCGAAGCCAATGAAAAGTTGGCCCATATTCAGGCTGAGAGTGAAGCCATTCTTCGTGAGGCACGCGACAAACAAGCCGCCATCCTCCGCGAAGCTATGGCCACGAAAGAAGCCATCTTGAGCGAAGCAAGAGAAAAGGCTCAGGCCGAGGGGCACAAGATTTTGGAGGAGGCCAAAGCACAAATCAATGCCGAAAGAGAAAATGCCCTGGGCAGCCTCCGCAGTGAGGTGGCCGGCATTTCTGTGAAGGTGGCAGAGCAACTGTTGCTTAGCCAACTCCAGGGCCCGACAGCCCAAGAGGATTATGTGGAGCGACTCCTTCAACAGGTTGAGCAAGATCTGGCTTAAACTGTCTGTCTCCATCCATCCAACCTCCCATACACATTTATTTATATGGATACAGGAATAGTAGCCACCCGCTACGCCAAGGCATTGCTCCGCTACGCCACCGAACAGGGTCAGGCTGAGGCTGTCTACCGTGAGATGAACCATCTTGCAGAAAGCCTTCTGTCCATTCCACGACTGTCGGCCGCTCTTGACAATCCCGTTGTCACGGCGGCAGACAAAGTCGACCTGCTCGTCGAAGCTGCCGGCGGCGATGACAAAGTCTCTGACGCCGGAAAGCGTTTTGTTCGCCTTGTCGTCGAAAGCGGCCGGGCCGAAGCGATGTTGTTTATCGCCAAAGCCTATGGCAGTCTCTATCGTCGGGCCAACCATGTGGTTGAAGGCCGCCTCACCGTGGCCCAGCCATTAAGTGCGGCACTGACCGAGAAACTGCGTCGCTTGCTCGAGAAAGAGACACAATGCAGCGTAGACTTTGAAGTGGTCTGTCGCACTGAGATTGGCGCCGGCTTTGTCTTGGAATACGACAACAAGCGCCTTGACGCCAGCCTCTCACGACGCATTGCCCAAATGCGGCGCAGGCTTTCCGCCCAATAGCATAGGCGGGGAGGACTTCTTGTCATACTCTCCGGCTTATTGCGCCATTATTTCATCAAAAGCAAAACAAACAGCAAACATCCATGCCAAGCAATATCCAACCAGCAGAAGTGTCGCAGGTGCTCCTTCAGCGTCTTAAAGACATCGATGCCCACATTCAGTTTGAAGAAGTCGGCGTGGTACTCACCATCGGCGATGGTGTGGCACGTATCTATGGCCTCGACGGCGTCACCGAAAACGAACTCGTCGAGTTTGAAAACGGCGTGATGGCCGTGGCCATGAACCTCGAAGAAGACAATGTCGGCGCCGTGCTGATGGGCCCTTCTGAAGGCATCAAAGAAGGCCAGACTGTCAAGCGTACAGGCCGTGTAGCCTCTATTGAGGTAAGCGACGAAATGTTGGGCCGCGTCATCAATCCTCTTGGCCAGCCGCTCGACGGCGGTGCACCTATCGGTGGCGAGAAATTTCTTATGCCGCTCGACCGTAAAGCCCCCGGCGTCATCTACCGCCAGCCGGTTAGCCAGGCTCTCCAGACCGGCCTTAAGGCTGTAGACTCGATGATTCCCATCGGCCGCGGCCAGCGTGAGCTCATCATTGGCGACCGTCAGACCGGCAAGACAGCCATTGCCATCGACACTATCATCAACCAAAAGGAAAACTACGACAAGGGCGACCCTGTCTATTGTATCTATGTGGCCATCGGTCAGAAAGCCTCCACTGTGGCCGGCATCGTCAACACTCTCAAGGCCCACGGTGCAATGCCATATACCATTGTGGTTTCTGCCACGGCTGCCGAACCGGCTGCCTTGCAATATTTTGCACCTTTCGCCGGTGCGGCCATCGGCGAGTATTTCCGCGACCGCGGTCTTCATGCCCTTGTGGTCTATGACGACCTCTCCAAACAGGCCGTGGCCTATCGTGAGGTGTCACTGATTTTGCGTCGTCCCAGTGGTCGTGAGGCTTATCCCGGCGATGTCTTCTATCTTCACTCCCGCTTGCTCGAGCGTGCAGCCAAGATTAACGAACAAAATGAGGTGGCACAGGCTATGAACGACCTGCCTGAGAGCCTTCGCGGCAAGGTGAAAGGTGGCGGCTCGCTCACGGCTCTGCCCATCATTGAGACACAAGCCGGCGACGTATCGGCTTACATTCCCACCAATGTCATTTCTATCACAGACGGACAGATTTATCTTGACACCAACCTCTTCAACCAGGGTTTCCGCCCTGCCATTGACGTCGGCATCTCAGTGAGTCGTGTGGGTGGTGCCGCTCAAATCAAGAGTATGAAGAAGGTGGCCGGTACGCTCAAGATAGACCAAGCCCAATATCGCGAGCTCGAAGCCTTTGCCAAGTTCTCGTCTGATATGGACGCTGTCACGGCCATGACCATCGACAAGGGTCGTAAAAACAACCAGTTGCTCATCCAGTCGCAATACAGCCCAATGCCTGTCGAGCAGCAAGTGGCCATACTCTATCTCGGTACCCACGGCCTTCTCGCCAAAGTGCCCATCGACCGCGTACGTGAGTTCCAGGACAACTATCTTCAGGTGCTCAGCGCCTCACATGCCGAGAGCGTTCTGGCCCAACTAAAGGCCGGCAATCTCTCTGCCGAAGTATGTGAAGAGATGGAACGAGTGGCTGCCGACATTGCCAGCCAGTACGCTCCGTCAGCCCGATAATCCCCACTCCATTATGGCATCACTCAAAGAAGTCAAAAACCGCATATCGATGGTCACGGGCACCCGTAAGATTACGAGTGCCATGAAGATGGTAGCTTCATCCAAGCTTCATCGCGCTTCGAGTGCCATCGAGCAGATGCGTCCCTACGAAGCAGCCATTGGTCGCATCATGGCGTCGTTTATGTCGGGAACCGACGGCGACGGCCTCACATCGCCGCTGGCAACAGAGCGCGAAGTGAAGCGTGCCACCCTCGTGGTCTTCACTTCCAACTCCAGTCTATGCGGTGGTTTCAATGCTCATGCCATTGCCGCCATGCACCATGCCATCGCCGGCTACCGTGCGAGAGGAGTAGAGATCGTGCGTGTTTGGTGTTTCGGACGAAAAGGCGCAGAGGCTGCCCGTCGCAGTGGTTACCCCAGCGACGAGACCTATGTGGCTCAGACCGACCATCCCACTTATGCGCCGGCTGCCGATTTGGCCCGCCTGTTGATGCAAGACTATCTGAGCGGAGCTACTGACGAGGTCACCATCATCTACCACCATTTCAAGAGTGCGGGCACGCAGATTTTGCGTTCTGAGCGCTATCTGCCCATTCGTCTGGAGCCTCAGGCTGAAGAGCAGACCTCGGGTGGTTGGGCTGCCGACTATATCATCGAGCCCGGTCGTGAAGAGGTGATGTCGGCCCTTGTGCCGCAGAGTCTCAGTCTAAGTCTCTATGCCGCCTGGCTCGACAGTCTGGCCAGCGAACACGCCGCCCGTGTCATCGCCATGCAGGTGGCTACTGACAATGCCGATGAACTTTTGCGCGAACTCCGACTCACCTACAACAAGACACGACAGCAAGCCATCACCACCGAACTTCTCGACATCGTCGGCGGTTCGATGCACTGACGCTTTGCTTTGTCTTTTGTCGCATGGCGTTTCGGCGCTGTCTTTGACATAGGAAACAAGAAAAGAGAGACCATTTGGTCTCTCTTTTTGTTAGATATTTTGTTTTTCGCTGCAGGCGGCCTATGTCGTTACTTGTTTTTCTCTTTCCTCAAATCGAAGAGCCAGGTGAGGCGGATAGTGATGGTAGAGTTGTTTGAGCGTTGGAATACATCGCGTTTGCTGTTGGCATAGAGGTCGCTCAGGCCGTAATAATAGCGCCCGTCTAAGGTGATGTGACCGGCGGCAGTAGAAATCTCGAGTCCGGCGCCGGCTGTGATGCCATAGTCAAAACGGTGGTCTGCTGCCATGTCGTATTGGGCGTACAGGCCATTTGGTCGGTCGGGATTGCCTTCAGCATCGAGTGTCCACACGTCGCTGCGTTTAGAGCGTTCGCCCAGCAGATAACCCAACTCGGGACCGGCCACGATATATCCCATGCAGCCTTTTGTCTCCCGGCCCCACCCCAGGCGGGCCATAAGTGGCAGTCGCAGCCAGTCTTGCTCGCGGCGGTAGGTGTCGGGCAGCGGTTCGTCGGCTCTGCTGCGTATGTCTTCTTTCCATCCCAGCCGGGCGAAGTTGAGTTCGGCCTGCAGGGCGCAGATGGTGCTGAAATATTTTTCGCTTGTCAGTCGCAGTGTGAGTCCGAAAGTCGGCCCCATAGCCATCTTTTGCTTGATTGTGGGGTCGAAGCCCACGCTGTTCATGGCCACACCTGCGTTGACGCCCATGGCAATGCCGCGTCGCGGTTCGCCGATTTGGGCTTTGATGCCCGCCGTGGCAAAGAGTATACAAGCCACCGCCACAAGGCGCCATCTCAGAGCGAAAGGGCGATGTGGTTGCGCCGAGGTCTTGGGGCTAAAGAGAGTGGGGGCGTTCATTTGGCTTGAATGAGTTCGGCGCCGTTGGAGCCGCGTTTATAGTGAATAAAATAAGCCGCCGTGTTGACGAGACCGGCCTGACCCGGGATTTGTTCGAAGCGGATGTGGCTCTGCACCGGCTCTCCCTGCATTTTTTGTGTAGAAAAGCGTGTGCCGTATTTACCCAGGCCGGTGAGCAGGTGGAGTCCCAGGTCATAGCCCAACAGTGCCATACGGGGTGTCACGTCTTGTATGGGGTCTTTGAACCATCGGGCATATTCACGTTCTACAGTTACGGTGGCGCCGGCTGCCGGGAAACAGTCGGTGAAGACAAAGGCGTCGGCTGTATGGAGGGTGGAAGAGGGGAGAATGCCTGTCGTGGTGAGATCAGACGTTACCAATGCACTGACCTTCGTGGAGGGAGCCATTGTGGCGAGCAGGCCTACGGCGTCAGCCAGCGTCTTGGCCCGTGTGGGGTCGTGGCTTTCGATGAAAAACAGATTGTGGCAGTCTGCGCTCAGTCTCGGTTTAATCTCTTCGGCCGCCGAGATATGGAGGTCGTCCACGGCGATGCCTTCGGCCACCAAGGCATTGCGCAGGGCAGCAGAGAAAATGAGTTCGTTACCGACCGTGCCGCCGTGAAGGAAAATCACTTTCGGCCGTGAAAACGACTTTTTGAGCAGTCGTGCCATCAAGGCAGCCTTGATTTCGTCCGGCGTGTTGATCATGCGAACTTTGGCATCGGTCTTCAGGCCCATATATTTCGACGAAAAAGGCAACACCCAGCCCATCACGTCCGTCTCGGCGGCCAGTCGCGACAATTCGCCGAAGTGGTCAGGATAGAGCGGACCGATGACAAAGTTAGCCCCGCTTTCGCGCAGTTTGCCGATAGCCGGAGTGAGCGAGCGGTCTGCCGCAGGTTCGTCTATGGCGGTGATGTCGGTGTCTATGCCTTGCGCTTTGAAGTGGTCTGCGGCCATAAGCAGTCCTCTGTAGAATTCCAGGCTGCGGCGAGCCTCAGTCTTGCCCGAAGTGAGCGGCAAGACCACGGCCAGTCTGATGTGTTTCAGACCGGTGGGATGGGCTTCGTGCCAGGCTTCCACCTCGGCTTCGGTATAAGGGATGACCAGGAATTTGCCTTTCTTCAGATTGCTGCCATCGGGCTTGATGTCGGGATTGGCCGCCAGCAGTTGGTCGAGGGTGAGCCCGTAGTTCTTGGCTATGCCGAAGAGAGTCTCTTTGCGTGCCACCTTGTGCATCGTCTTCACGGCGCCGGCCACAGGTGCTTCTTCCACCTGCCGCTGCGGCACCACGATGGTCTGTCCGGCTTTGAGCGTGGCGCTCTCCAGTCCCGGATTGGCTTTGATGATAGCCTCCTGGCTCACACCATAGTTCACCGCAAGGCCATAAAGCGTTTCGCCCGCCGCCACCTTATGGGTGGTTTGGGCGCCTGACAAGCCAAACGAGGCGAAGCACATCATCGTGGCTGTGATGACTTTTTTTGAAAAGAAATGCCGTAATGTCTGCATAATAACAAGAGATGTATTCCCTGCAAAAATACATAAAAAACATCGTCTGCCCCACGCGTGTCGGGATAAATGCGTATTTTTGAAGTCTGAGAAGCCCCGTGGCCGCCGGCCGGAGCCTTTGCCGGCAAGCCGACAGCCATCCGGGAGTCGACAAACCGCCGGCCTCTTTTTGCCTTCAACCTTTTCTTTTTCCACACCACCATTAACCGATGAAAACGATTACTTCCATATTCCTTTCCGCTCTTCTTGCAGGCCTTTTGGCCTCTCCCGGCGCCTCGGCCCAGAAGCGTCGTACAGTGAGGAAACCTTCTGCTGCTGCCACGGCCCCGGTCGAGACCAAGTCGGCCGGTCAGCTCATCGACGAATACCATTTTGCCGAAGCTGCTGCCTTGCTGCAAAAACAGGCCGCCGCTGCCGAGCGCGCCAAGACGGCTCCCGACCCTATGACCCAAGAGAATCTGCGTCGTGCACGTCTTGGAGAGAATATGCTGCGTGCCACCGAACGTGTGGTTTTCGTAGACAGTCTGGTCGTAGACCGTGCCGACTTCTGGGCCCATCTTGGTCTGAGCGCCGACGGTGGCCGCCTGCTCACGGCCGACGGCTTGAAAGGCATAGTTCCCACGGTCGGAGAGGCCGGCGAAGTGGCGTATGTCAACGACTTCGGCGACCGCGTGGTTTTTGCCGCCCCCGACACGGCCGGCCTGCTCAAACTCTTCACCGCCGACCGCTTGGCCGATGGCTGGAGTGAGCCTGTGAAACTTGAGGGCCTGGGCGACGCCGAAGAGATGCAAGACTATCCCTTCTTGTGCGCCGACGGCGTCACGCTCTATTATGGCGCTCAGGGGCCCGAAAGCCTTGGCGGCTATGACATCTTCGTGACCCGCTACAACTCGGCCGTTTCAGGCTTTGTCAAACCAGAGAATGTCGGTATGCCGTTTAACTCTCCGGCCAACGACTTCCTCATGGCCATCGACGAGACCAGCGGCCTGGGCCTCTTCGTCACCGACCGCCGCCAACCGGCCGACAAGGTGTGCATCTACCGCTTCATCCCCTCCGATTCGCGAGAGGTCTACGACCTGTCGACAGCCACCGAGGCTGACGTCATCAGCAAAGCCCGCATAGACAGTCTGGCAGAATGTCTGGCTTCTGCCGAACAGATGGCCGCCATACGCGAGCGCCTCGAAGCCACAGCAAACCACACCGCCGAGGGCGCGGCTCCGGGTGTGAGGTATGTCATCTCAGACCGCGTGGTCCACACCTCGTTGGCCCAGTTCAAAGACAAAGACGCACGCCAGGCAGCTCAAAAGATGCTCGAAGCCAGCACCTCTCTCAAGGTGGCCGAGCGCAAACTCGACAGCCTGCGCCGGCAATATGGCGAAAAGCGTTCGGCTGCCGTCGCCCGCGACATTGAGAGTCTTGAGCAGAAGGCTGACGGTTTGCGCCGCGTGGTCTGTGAGCAGTCCAAGGTGATGCGCAGGCTCGAAAACAAGGCCATCCGATAAGGAAGTCTCAAAAAGTCCATAAGAATAAGAGGCCTCGAGTCTGAGAAACTGAAAGTTTGAGCGGACAAACAGCCCTGAAAGGACGCCACATATATAGCCCAGGTCGTAAGGCCTGGGAAAATATGGCCTCACACATTCCGGTCTGTAAGGGCGGCACATCAAAGCGGTTTTTTAGTGCTCAATTATTCGTGAAATGTTTCCAATGCCTATAATTCATTGTGCCGACCATACAGGCCGGACGTTGAGATGTTCCCGCATAGCCAGGCCTAACGACCAAGGCTATTATGTTACGCCCTTTCAGGGCTTTCGTAGACGCTTTTAGTCTTTTCGTCTCTTCGACATTTCTTCTATTACACTCTTTTTCTCTTTGTCTTTTGTCTTCCTGACTAAGAATAATCATAAACCCTTTGCTATGAAACCGTATTTCTCTCCCTCCGAACTTATCATCAATCCCGATGGGTCGGTTTTTCATCTCCATCTTTTGCCCGAACATCTGGCCGACAAGGTCATCCTTGTGGGTGACCCAGGACGTGTGGCCACTGTGGCGGCTCATTTTGACACTCGCGAGTGTGACGTGCAAAGTCGCGAGTTTCACACCATCACGGGCACTTATGCCGGCAAGCGCATCACTGTGGTCTCTACCGGCATAGGCTGCGACAATATCGATATTGTGCTCAACGAAATCGACGCGCTCGCCAATATCGACTTCACCACCCGTGCCGTCAAGCCCACGTTGCGCAGTCTTGAAATCGTGCGCATAGGCACGTGTGGCGGTCTACAGCCCGAGACACCCGAGGGCACCTTCGTGGCCAGCGTCAAGAGCATCGGCTTCGACGGCTTGCTCAACTTCTATGCCGGCCGCGACAGCGTATGCGACCTCAGTCTCGAACAGCAATTCGTCGCCGCCATGGGCTGGCAAGGCTCCACCTGCATAAGCCACCCCTATTGTGTCAGTGCCGACGACGAACTCATCAGCCGCATAGCCTCCACCGATATGGTTCGCGGCATCACCGTGGCCTGTGGCGGCTTTTTTGGTCCGCAAGGCCGTGAACTCCGTCTGCCGCTGGCCGACCCCGAGCAGAACGCCAAGATTGAGGCCTTCCGTTACGGCGACCTCAAGGTTACGAATTTTGAGATGGAAAGCAGTGCCGTGGCCGGCTTGTCACGGCTCATGGGCCACAAGGCCCTGACGTGTTGTATGGTCATTGCCAACCGCCTGGCAGGGCGTGCCAACCCCAACTACAAGAACACCATCGACATCCTCATCGCCACTGTTCTCGACCGCCTCTGAGGCTGCCTCGAGACACCTTGAGAAACAAAAAACGCGCCTCGTTTCACAACGGGGCGCGTTTGCTTTACGTTTTCCAAATAGTGATTAGATCAGGTTGTTAAGATTGTATTATTTAGGATAACAACGGCAAATGTGGGGCTTATTTTTGAAACGGCCAAACTTTTAAGCTTCATTGACACAATTTGAACCAATACACGGTTGGTCTGTTCTATATGGAGGTTTGAAAAGCGAGGCTTGCCGACAGCCTTCGCGCTTTTGTATTTTTTATTGAGACGCAATGGCGTTAAATTTGAGGTAGGAAAGGAGAGAGAGACCCCCAAAGGGCCTCTCTCGTTAGTTTTCAGACGTTCACGGAGCTAAGGCGCGTTTTTCCTGTCCTTATGGCAGGAATTTTTGTCCTTATGGCAGGCAAATCCGGCCCTATGACCGGCCGTTCAGACTCTGTGTGGAGCTGTTTCAAGCCGCTTTTTCACCGTTTTTTATCACTCCGGGCCCGCGGCGTGTCGTTGTGAGGCGTTCTCTTAAAGTTTCTTCGTCACACAACAACCCTTGAAATGAACGGAGCCATAGACGGCGTGCCGACTTGGTAGAGACCAGAACAAAATGCCATTACTATAGACCGCTTTTGGGAGCCGTCCACGAGGCATAGGGACAAAAAAAATTGATTGTCTCACGACAACCAATCTTTACTAACCTTAAATCTAATACCATGAAAAACAATGCAAATTTACGGCCGTCGGGCCCACTAGTCAAGTTTTGCGGCCTAAAACATCGTTTTGTTATGATATTTTCAGGGAAAATGGTTCGTTTTGTCAGTTCTGTCTATCAAAATCCCAATATGCCTTGTGCTTTGCGCAGCGCCGAGCGACTGATGCGTTGGTCAATCTGTGCGTCGATTTTGTCGCTTTGTGCGCCCACCCAAGCCGTCTGGGCCGAGAGCAGGTCGGAGGTGACCACGACGCCTTCGGCAAAGCCCTGGCGGGCGGTGGTGAGGTTTTCTTCGGCGCGCGAGAGATTGCGCAGGCTCAGGGCGTATTGCTTGTCGGCCTCTTCCACGCGCTGTGCGGCCTGTTTGAGCGAGAGGGCAATCTGTTCTTTGGCTTCGTCGAGTTTGAGCGCCGCGATGGTGGCGTCGGCACGGGCTGCCTGAACCTTGTGCCGCCCTTCGCCCCAATTCCACACCGGCACCTTCAGTGCCACGCCTACGGCCCAAGTGCCTTTGAACTTCTTCTCAAAACCATTCGTGAGGCCGGGATATGTGGTGAGCAGTCCGCCGGTAAGGGCCAGCTGGGGCATGAAGTCTGAGCGTGCCACGTCGACCTGCCGGCGGCTTATGGACAGTGCGCTCTCCAGCATTTGCAGTTCTGGGCGATGCGTGAAAGCCGTCAGGGTGTCGGTCTGGGCGTCTGTGGCCGAGGTTTGGAGTCCGGGCAGCTCTTCGAGTTTTTCGTCGGCCAGGGTGATGGGGCTGTCGAGCGGCATGCCGCAGAGCCGGCACAAGGCCATGCGAGAGAGGGTCAGGGCATTGTCCACCTTGGTCAGGGTCATCTCGGCCTCGCCTGCTTTCACGCTGACGCTCAGTCCGGAGGCTTTTGTGGCCACGCCTTCTTTGATCATCTGCGCCATGTCGTCGTCGAGCCGGCGCGTCATGTCAACATATTGCGTGGCGATGCGGCGTTTGGCCGAAAGCGAAACCACCTGCCAATAAGCTTGCTCCACAGCCAGAAGCAGTTCTTGTTCGGCCTGCCGTCCCTTTTGCCGCGCAATGAGCCGGGCCTCGTCGGTGATTTGGTTCATTGCCCGGATTTTTCCACCCATATACAGGGGCTGTGTGAGTATGAGCGAAGCGAGCGAGAGATTGCGCGTGTCGGTTTTGAGTGCATCGACGAGGTTGGCGCCGGCATTGTTGAGTCCGTCGCCGATTTTGGGGAAGAGCGCGGCCAGTTCGGGATATTGAGCGGCTATGATGGCGGCGTCGGGTCCGAGGCTTTGCAGCAGGCCGGTGCCCATTTGGGGCAGCGTGGCCTTTTGTGTATCGTTCAACAATGAGATCTGGTCGCCCGTGCGCATATAGGTGGCCGAGAGCGCCACTTTGGGCAGATAGGCCGTGCGGGCTGCCTTTTGCTGGTGAAGGCTTTTGGTCTCTTCTGCCTGACTGATGGCCATTGTCTTGCTTTGTCGCAGGGCCATTTGTCGCAGGCTGTCGAGCGTGAATGTCTGGGCGGAGGCCGAGAGCGTTACGGCGGCCAAGGCAGCGATGAGCCACAGCGGTTGCTTGAAAGTTGCAGTCATTATGTCAATGCTTTATGGTGAAGTGAAAATGGTGCTGCAAAGATAGGGCTCAAGGGGCAAAGCGCGGCTGACCAACCGCTGAATGGGCCAAAGTGTCGGTGAAATAGACTACAAGCCACCCAGTTAGAGGCTTGCTTCGTTACCGCAGTCCCAGATGGGGTGGCTGCCGGATGTGCCCCTACGTTGGGTCTTGTCGCTGTCGTCCACGTTTTTGTCCGTAGATGAGAGCGAGAGCAGGGGTTGCTCGGCACAGAGGGCTATGGCGAGACTGCGGGGCGTGATATAGTGTTTCATTTTCGTAGATGTCTTGATTTAATAAATGACTTTCTTGCCGTCTTTGATGTAGAGCCGTCCGCGCTGTGGCTGGTTGATGCGTCGGCCCTGGAGGTCGTAGAGTGTGTCGTTCATCCGGTTGCCACTCGGCGTGAGATGGCCTATGGCGGTGACTGCCGGTGTGTCGTGGCTCACTCTGAGCGTGCCGGCGGCTGCCGAAAGTTCGAGCCAGGCTCTGAAAGGCGTGATGCGGCCCGAGGCAGTGGTCCGGCCCAGTTTGGTGCCGGCGGCGTTGAGTTTGTATCGGTTGGCACCGATGACGCCGGCTCTGTAACTCCCCTTGAAGGCCAGACTCTGCGCGGCTGCGGCCACTTCGACCGTCGAGGGAGCCGGAGCAAAGACTGCGTTGGCCTTGGAGATTGCCAAAGAAGTGACGTCTTCGGGACACCAGACGAGACACGGCGTGCCGGCAGCCACATCGGCCTCGGTGGTGGCGAAGTGAACCACCGTGATGCCCTCTGAGTCGCTCTCGAAGCCGCTGAGTGTCTCGACGGTCGAGCCTGCGGGCAGGTCGTTGACCGAGAAGGTGAAGGGCAGGCAGAAGGAGTTGTAGAGCGCCGTGCCGGTGCGGCTGTAGTTGGCTTCGGCAGCGGTGAAGGCTGAGGGACCGGGATAGAAGTCCACCTTGTCGGCCAGCGTGATGCAGTCGGCCACGTAGTAGCTGCCCGAGCGGTAGACCACGCCCGGCGAAGCGAGCAATGTGGCGTTGGCTGCCTCCTTTTCGCCGTCATACCAGGCCACGGCGCCTTCGGGCAGACTGATGGCTGTGGCACCGTCGCTGTAGAGCGTCTTGGCAGAGCCGGCCGATCCGTAATAGGCGGTGAGCGTATAGGGCGAGTCGGCCGATGCCGGAACGGCCACATCAGTGCCGTCGCTTTGGGCCGCCTTGATGACATAATCGGTGAGGCCGTCGGGCAGGGTGAAGGTGTTGGTGTTGGCCAGCATCACCAGTTGGCCCGCAGCGTCGTAGACCTTATAGCCCACGGCACCGTCGCCCGTCATGGTCACCACGGTGGCGCCGTCCGTCTCGGCTGTTTCGTAGGTATAGGTCATACCTTCGTTCTGGCAGGTCGGCGTATAGTCGGTGTATTGTCCCACGTTGCCCAGGCCTATCGACATATATTCTTCGTCGTTGATCGCCGTTTTCTTTTCGCCATCTGCCGCACCCTCATAGGTGGCGTCGGGGGCGGTGATGCGGTCTTCGATGAAGATGATGTTGCACGGTTTGAGGTTCATATCGGCCACGGCCTGCTTGGCGGCATCGATGTCGTCTTGTGAGAAGGTGAGATAATAGTTGCCATAGTCATCGATGAGCAGGGCCTCCTTGGTCACGTCATTAATCGTATGCTCAGAGAGTGTGGGAATGAAGAAGAAACCGTAGGCTTCGAAAAATTCGGTGAGGTCATAGCCCGACACTTCGCAGCATTTCTTGTAGAACTTCAGACATTCGTCGTTCTCTTCCACGAAAGCACCCTTGCTGTTGTTGAGCGGGTCTTGGCGCAGGGCGCGGAAGAGGTTGGGATAGAAGTCCGGGTCATAGCCCTGGACGTGAAAGAATAGATAGAGTTGGT
>JBGVLE010000019.1:0-1894 GCA_045124135.1 Alloprevotella sp. | reverse complement strand
TTCAACGGCTTACGGGCATAAGGACAGTTGTTCCTGCCATAAGGACAGGATGTTACGGCGATACTGAGAGGAGAAACTGCGCCTGAGGCCGACTGATTTTGACCGCCACAACGTGAAATTCAAGTGCCTTTCAGTCGATTTTGGGATAAGATGAGGCATTTTGAAGATTATATCTTCCTATGGATTAGTTACTTAAAAGAGCGTGGAGGTCGGTTTTCACAAATCGTAAGCGTTGGATTGATTTTTTAATCATTTTGTGGCGGGATGTTAAAAAATCATTGAATAGCGTCACTCTCTACCCGACAAAATGAACAAACCGGGACCGAAAGCCGTCTATCTCGCCAATTTTGAATAACTTTGCCCACTATGGGACGAATTTTAGCCATAGACTACGGCCGTCGGCGCACCGGACTGGCGGTGACCGACCCGGCACAAATCATTCCGGGCGGACTGACCACGGTGCCCACGGGCGAACTGATCAAGTTTCTCGACGACTATATGAAGCGCGAGACTGTGGAGCGTGTCGTGGTGGGATGGCCCACCCAGACCAGCGGACAACCGTCTGAAAACCAGAAAAGGGTGGCCGAATTTGTCCGGGCCTTCGAGCGACGCCATCCCGGCGTGCCGGTGGTGAAGCAAGACGAGCGTTTCACCTCGGTCATTGCCCACCGCACCATGATTGACGCCGGACTGAGCCGCAAACGCCGGCAAGACAAGGCGCTGGTCGACGAAATCAGTGCCACGCTCATCCTCCAACAGTATATGGACGGCCGCTAAGCCGCACGCCGACAACACGACAACACTCATCCATTTCACGAAATCCAACAAGACTCTTTTCATGATACTCCCCATCTACACTTATGGCCAGGCCGTTTTGCGCCAGGTGGCCGAAGACATCCCGACCGACTATCCCGGGCTCGACGAACTCATTGACAATATGTACGAAACGATGGACCACGCCGAGGGTGTGGGACTGGCCGCTCCACAAATCGGCTTGCCCATCCGCGTGGTGGTCATCTCGCTCGACGTGCTCAAGGAAGACTTCCCCGAGTATGCCGGATTTCGCCATGCTTACATCAATGCCCACATCGTCGACACCGACACCAGCGAGACGGAAGTCATCACCGAAGGCTGCCTGAGCCTGCCCGGCGTGAGCGAACCCGTACGCCGGCCCAAACGCATCAGGGTGCAGTATCTCGACGAGCGACTCCAGCCACACGACGAATGGGTGGAAGGCTATCTCGCCCGCGTGATGCAACACGAGTTTGACCATCTCGAAGGGCACGTCTTCACCGACCGCATCACAGCCCTGCGCAAGCAACTCGTGAGCAAAAAACTCACCTCGCTGGCCAAAGGCCGCTTTGCCTGCGGCTATAAGGTGAAGCCGGCACGCCGCTAAACGGCTTTTCCTCAACAACCCCACCCGCTCCCACAGGCTGTGGAGTCGTTTCCAAAACAAACATTCTCACTCAACACCCACGCTAAACAGACGATGAAAAGATGGCTGGCCACGCTACTCGTGGCATTCGCACTCTGCGCCAAAGCCCAAATCAACACCGACAACGTGTTGCTCATGGGCCGCAGTGCCATTGCCGCCGAAGACTATCTCACGGCCATCAGTCTCTTTAACCGCGTGATTGAGGTGAAGCCTTTCCTCTACAAGCCCTACTATTACAGGGCCTACGCCAAATTTTCGCTCGACGATTTCGGCGGAGCCGAGGCCGACCTCAACAAGGCCATCGACATCAACCCCTATATGGTCGAACTTTTCCAGCTGAGAGGCATCTGCCGCATCAGACTCAACGACTTCGAAGGGGCTGAAAAAGACTACACGCGCACGCTCGCCGAACTCAGAGACGACCGCAGTGCGCGATACAACCGCGCCATATGCCGG
>JBGVLE010000018.1:0-2346 GCA_045124135.1 Alloprevotella sp. | reverse complement strand
TGCCGCACAGGGTCACGGCCACCTGGCAGCCATCAGCTCCATCGCCTCCGTGCGCGGCCTGGCTCCGGCACCTGCCTACTCGGCCTCGAAGGCTTACCAGGCACACTACCTCGAAGCGCTGCGCCAGCGCGCCATGGTGAGCGGACGCCCCATCTACGTGTCGGACATCCGTCCGGGCTTTGTAGATACGCCCCTCTTGGCCAACCCGAAGCAGTTCTTTTGGGTGCTGCCGCCGGAGAAGGCCGTGCGTGCCATCGTACGCGCCATCGACCGCCGCCGCGGCGTGGCCACCATCACCTGCCGCTGGGCGCTCATCGCCCCCATCATGCGCCTGCTGCCCACCCGCCTGCTCGCCCACTTCATTGCCAAATAGAGCGCGGCGAAGGAGAGGGCGTATTCATTTGGCAGGATAAATATGCAGCCGACAAGGTCTTAATAATTCTTAAATATTCAAAACAGAATTTAATGCAAGATTTGCATTTGCCTCCGTTTGATGTTATTTTTGTAACAGCAAAGCGGGAACCTCTACGGAGCGTTCCCGTTTTTCGTATCCGAGGATGGGGAAAAATGGGTTTTTCTCTTTGAGAAACTCGGAGTTTAGGAGGAAAAATTTCTAAGCGCCGAGGAAAAACTCCGCGCCTACTAATTTTTCCGCGGCGCCTACGGCGATGAACGGAGAGTTCAGGCGGATTTTGCAGAGTTAAACTTTGTTAAAATTTTCAGCTTGTGGCAAAATTTTGGCGACAGAAAGGGGGCTTTTGGAGGGATGGAAAACGATTAAATATTCAGTTTGACACATTTTTTATATAATACATTTTGCCAGAATCACATAAAAAATGTATTTTTGCGGCCGATGTTCATTCCTTAAATCCCACTGACAAGTGCCGCGCAAGCAGAAAGGCATTGGTCGGCGGATTCTTTTTTCTTAGGGAAGTGGCATCGCAGAGAGTATTTAACTAAACAAAAAAACATATCCGTATGAAAAAGATTTACTCACTCATGCTGATGCTCCTCGCCTTTATGGGCGTGGCAGCGCAGACCATGCCCACCATCTCCGACGCCCCTGTGGGTGGAGAATGGGCAGCCAATACCACTTGGTATTATATCCAGAACGGTTGCGGCTCTTACATAGACGGTACAGACAAATGGAACTCTTGTATGGCGCTTTCCAAAGGCACAAAGCCTACCACCGACGACGGTGTGTGGTGTATCGTAGGAGACAACGACAATGGTTACCGTTTCTACAACAAGGCCACCGGAAAAATGTTGGCTTTCTCCAATCAAAGCACAGCCCACTGGTGCTGGGCCAGCTTATCAGAAGGAAATGATTCTTATTATAGCCGCGAACTCTTTAAGTTCCAAGCCTCTGAGACATCTTTAGAAGGCGACTGGTGGTGTTTGAAAGACGCTACGGCTTCAAAGAATCGCTGGATATGTAAAACTCAGAACGCTGTACAGAAGCCCAAGATGTCTTATTGGGACAGCGACAAAGCCTTGACGTCAAGTGATGCTGCTTTCACCTTCATCCCCTACTCTACACAAGACGTGGTGGTGAAAACCCCCATCACTGACGCAAGCCAACTGAGCAACGAGCTGTGCTACACCGTGGTGACCCACGAGCGCGGCGCATGGACTGCCACCGCCAACGGACTTGACCACGCCGGTGCATCCAACCCCGAGGCCTATCCCGCCCACCGCTATGCCTTCATCAGCAACGACGGCGGCGAGACACGCTATCTCTACAACGTAGGCTACAAGAAGTTTGTGAGCAAGAACAACGAACTGACCGACCACCCCACCGACCCCATCTACCTCATGTATCCCGGTATGGTGGAAGGAACCTTTGTGGTCTACTTTGACCTGAGCCACTTCATCAACATCGACGGCAACAGCAATGTGAAATTCGACGGCTGGGGCCCCGGTGGTACCAACCCTGCCGGCTGCGCCGACGGTGGTAACTCTTGCTATATCACTCCGTACGACACCTTTGACCCCACCGACGCATTGGCTGCCTTCAGCATCGACGAAGCCAGCATGACAGCCCTCATCAACGAGGCAGAAACCGCCCTGACCTTCAGCGGCGTGGGCTATCCCAGAGAAATCTCATTGGCCCGCACCTCGCTGCAAGCAGCCATCGACTCAGCAAAGGTATACAACACCTCGCCCCTCTTCTACGGTAACCTGGAAATCGCTCTCAACGAGTATGGTCTCTCTACCGACATCCTAATGCCCGAAGACGGCAAGGCCTACATCATTACCAACGTGCAGAAGAACGGCAAAGAATACTACATGCGCTACTGCGGCTCTCATATGGACTTCTGCATCTACCTCTCCGAAGCCGAAGTG
>JBGVLE010000017.1:0-2732 GCA_045124135.1 Alloprevotella sp. | reverse complement strand
TGACATTACAGAAGCATATATCTGCAAAATACAAAAGAAAATCAACAGAAGACCAAGGCAAAAACTCAATTTCTCAACACCAATAAAAGAGTTCTACAAACATTATTCGTAATATTGCACTTGCTTGTTGACTCTATATACCGTTTTTTGGGAGGTTTTGCAAATGATTGAGTCCATAAAAGGGGGCTCGGATGATGAAAAGGTCGTATATTTGTGATTATTTTTACATCAAAAAGCCTAAAACCCTATCATGAAAATCAAAAGACTGACCTGCGTGGTGGCCTGTCTGTGCGGCCTCACATTAGCTTTGGCTCAAACGCCAGCTTTAATCCCCCTGCCGGCCTCTATCGAGCAAGGCCAAGGCTCTTTCTGCTTCAAAGCCAAGACGAAGGCTTGTGTAGACGCCTATCCCGGCGACAGCGTGCAGGCGGTGTGGGACCGCTTTGCCGCCGACCTGACGGCGTCTACAGGCATCAAATGCGTAAAGGCCAAAGCCGGAAAAGCCGACATCCGTCTGGAGGTGGACGGCCAGATGGGGCCGGAAGCCTATAGCCTTGACATCACATCGCGGCGGGTGCACATACGCGCCGCCAAGCCGGCCGGTTTCTTTTATGCCCTGCAGACGCTCAAACAGCTCTTGCCCTCACGTGCCGTCATGGCCGGTGTGAAAGACGAGAGCGTCAAGGACTGGACACTGCCAGCCACGGCCATCACCGACGAACCACGTTTTGGCTGGCGCGGTTTCATGCTCGACGAGGGCCGGCACTTTTTTGGCAAAGAAGAAATCAAGAAACTGCTCGACGTGATGGCGGCCTACAAGCTCAACCGCTTTCACTGGCACCTGACAGAAGACCAGGGCTGGCGACTGGAAATAAAGAAATACCCGCGTCTCACAGAAGTGGGCGCCTGGCGAGAGAGCAAGGTATTAGGATGGGGTGACACGAAACCCGACGGCCAACACTACGGCGGCTTTTACACCCAAGACGACGCCCGTGAGATTGTGGCTTATGCCCGTGAGCGCTTCATCGAGATTGTGCCCGAGGTTGACATCCCCGGCCACTCGCAGGCAGCCGTAGCCGCCTATCCGGAATTTTTGAGCTGCGACCCGCAAAACCACCACGAGGTATGGTTGTGGCAGGGTGTCTCGGGCGACGTCATCAATGTGTCCAATCCGCGCGCCGTGGCATTTGCCAAAGACGTGGTGGACGAACTCACAGACATTTTCCCCTTCGGCTATATCCATCTTGGAGGCGACGAATGTCCCACGAACAAATGGGAGGCCAACGCCGACTGCCAGAAGCAGCTCGCCGAAATCGGTTCGACAAACTATCGCGACCTTCAGATCAACTTCTACCGCCAACTTCAAGAACACATTGCCAAAAAGCCGAAAGCTGAGCAACGTAAGCTGATTTTCTGGAATGAGGTGCTGCACGGCAACACGGCCCCTCTGGGCAGCGACATCACCATTATGGCATGGGTGGGTGCCGACGCCGCTGCCAAAGACGCCGCTGAGCGCGGACTCTACACCATCCTCACTCCTCAGATACCTTATTATATCAACCGCCGACAGAGCGACCTGCCCACTGAGCCGCGCTCACAGGGTTATGGTACCGAAACCGTCGAGGCGGTCTATAATTATGTGCCGATGAACGGTATCGCCGAGAACCTGCACTCCAAGTATATGGGCGTACAGGCCAATTTCTGGACCGAATGGGTGGAAGACGCTTCGACGGTGCAGTATCTGATGTTCCCGCGTCTGGCCGCAGTGGCAGAGGCCGGTTGGACACCGCAATCGCTCCGCCGCTATCCCGATTTCCTGCAACGCCTGCAAGCCGAACCGGCCTACTACGATTGGCGTGGTGTGAACTACGGCAAGCACGTTTTCCCAAATAAATAAGCACGCATATGGCATAAAAAAGCCGCGACGCCCGAACATAGTTCGGCTGCGTCGCGGCTATGTTTTTTGTGGGTTTGTCGTTATTTCCCGGCTTTATAGGCTTTGATGATTTTGCGGTTGCTCAAGAGCAAGCAGGCGAAGAGCACGATGTTGATTACCACGGAGGCGACATTGTGCACTTGGGCGTTGCCATGCAGGCAGTCGTAGCCGATCCAGAGGCCCAACGCAACACTCAATATCAACATAACGGCACACACGGCATAGACCTTGCGCGCCATGCGATATTGCTTTTCAGAAACCATAAAGCGGGGCCTGCTTAATACTCGTCCTCGTTGAA
Organism: Alloprevotella sp.; assembly: GCA_045124135.1. GTDB lineage: Bacteria > Bacteroidota > Bacteroidia > Bacteroidales > Bacteroidaceae > Alloprevotella. The sequence continues at coordinate 498 of JBGVLE010000017.1, read as the reverse complement.
GAGGAAATCTTCTTTTGTGGGATAGTCGGGCCAGACGTCTTCGATGGTCTCATAGACTTCGCCCTCGTCTTCAAGTTCCTGAAGGTTTTCTACCACCTCCATCGGTGCACCCGAGCGCATAGCGTAGTCAATCAGTTCGTCTTTGGTTGCGGGCCATGGTGCATCTTCAAGTTTAGAAGCCAATTCCAGTGTCCAATACATAATATCAATTAGTTTTAGAAGTTTGTTATTGTTTTGTTGATAAGGCTTTGCGCTTTAAGCCCGTGCAAAGATAGTGCAAGGTGAGCGGTAAGCAAAATAAAAAACATTTTTTTACTTTTTGCTTGCCCAAGCCGCAGCAGCAGCCGCAGCAGCCTATCTTATGAAAAGATAGTGCAAGAGAGAGCAAAGATCAACCGACGCCAAGCCGAGAGCAGAAGTCAAGTTCGCTTGAATTATGCCGAGGGGGGAAGGAGGAAGACGAAGTCACCCGACGCCAAGCCGAGTGCCGAAGTCCAG
>JBGVLE010000016.1:0-12199 GCA_045124135.1 Alloprevotella sp. | reverse complement strand
CGTATCTTTGCTCACGGGTTAGATGTTTGTACATTGACAATACAAAATTAGCTAATCCTTTGGGGAGACAGTGGTCTCCCCTTTGTTTTTTTGTATTGCCTGTAAACTCTATTGCAATGCTGCCGCTCCCTCGCCTTCTACCCTACGCTTCGAATAGGAGGGTGCGGAAGCGAAAATTGCACTTCTATCTTGAAAGTATACAACATTACGGCAACTTACGGCCGAACAGGGTTTTAAGGCACAAAAAAATGAGGATGTCTCTTGTCGAAACATCCTCAATTATTTCAGGGGCTTACGTTGTTGACTATGACGGCTGGACGGGAGTGAGTCTTTCACCACCCCTTTATACCGGTCTGTCAGGCAAGACCCTGACGATGTTGTTCAAGGAAGCGGTCGATGATGTCTATGCCCATTTGTGTGCAAATGCCACGCACGACCACGAGTGTGCTATTGATGAAAAGGTAGTCTATGCGGTTGTCGGCAAAATGCTCTGACGTCATCACCCAAGTGATGAGATTGTCTATCATGACATAGACCAGATCGAAATCCACCCCATCGCGGAACACGCCCTGTTTGACACCGTCGGCCATAAAGGCAATGGCATGCAGACGGTCTTGCTCGAACGTGGTGCGGCGAAAGACATAGACGGAGTCATACTTCCTGATACCTTCAAAATGAGAGGGGCGAAGCGCACCTACTGTACGCATACGATAGGCAAAGATTTCAAGCAAGGCCTCCAAGACATTCCCTGCATTTGAGGCCAAACGCTCCATCATAGCCTGGTCTTGCTGATGTTGCTTCTCGTAGCAGGCCAGAAGCAGTGCCTCTTTATCTTTGAAGAGCTGATAGATGGTGCGCTTCGACATCTTGAGTTTATGGGCCACATAGTCCATAGTCACAGCCTTGACGCCCTTTTCCAAAAAGGCCTTCGAGGCAGCGGCGATGACGCGCTCACGCATCTGTTCACGGTTATCTCTCTGTTGTTCCATTATGATATAGGTGCGATAATCAGTCTTTCAGACTGCGGTGAAAGAATATCTGCCGAGCCGCAGCCAATCTTATGCAAAGATAGTCAATAAAACTTTCACAATAGCAAAAGTTTCCCACCCAAATTGACCAATATTAAGAAAAAACGGAAAACAATGGCTTTTGAATACACAAAAAGGCTCAAAAAGGCACACAAACGCCGTCTCTTCGCCGTTTGTCCTTGGGTTCCTCGCCCAGTTCCACCACTTCAAGGTCTCTGAATGCCTTGCCGTCTACGACAAAGCGAACCAGCGTGCGGCTTTGGTGCCATCCCTGCAATCCGGCGGCGCCGGGATTGATGTGCAGACAAGCTAATGTGCGGTCGTAAACCACTTTCAGAATGTGTGAATGGCCGGAAATGAAGAGCTGGGGCGGATTGACATACAGTTTACCCGCAATGCTGCGGTCGTAGTGACCGGGATAGCCGCCAATGTGTTTAATGAGCACATCAGCTTCCTCGCACCTGAAACGCAGTATCTGAGGATATAGCCGGCGCAAATCGCCTCCGTCGCAGTTGCCGCATACGGCCCGAAAGGGCTTCAAGTCGGCCAAGCGCTCGGCCAACTCAAGCGTACCGATGTCGCCGGCATGCCATATTTCGTCACACGAAGCGAAATATTTCTCATACCGGTCGTCCCAATAGCCGTGCGTATCCGAGAGCAATCCAATGCGCTTCATATCCAGACAGAGATTAGGGCAGAAGGGCCAGACGGCGCTCCACAAAATCCTTGATATAATCTGCCGTTCCCTCAATGCCGAGCACCGACGAGTTAATGCAAAGGTGATAGGTCGAAGCCTCTCCCCAGCGGCCGGCGGTGTAGAAGTTGTAGAAAGCCGCACGCTTGTCGTCGCCTTTGGCACAGAGACGGGCAGCCGTGCGCTCGTCTATCTGGCGGTCGTGACATAGCCGCGCCACACGGTCGGGCATATCGGCCGACACAAACACATTGACACAGCGGGGAAAGTCGCGGAGTACGTAATCGGCACAGCGACCTATGAAGATGCAGGAATGGTCGGAGGCTGCCTTTCTAATAGCCTCACTCTGCAGATGAAACAGGTTTTCCTCGCTCAAGCCGCCACTATAGATAGACTCGTTGCCACCCATGAGGGGCACGGAGGTGGTGAAAAGCGAGCGGAAGAAACCCTTGCGCTCGTCGTTGCGTGCAAAGAGTTCTTCGCTAAAGCCGCTCTCTTTTGCTGCAAGGGTCAGGATTTCCTTGTCGTAATAGGCGATGTCAAAAGCTTCGGCCAAGAGGTGACCAATGGCACGACCGCCGCTGCCGAGCTGGCGCCCTATGTTGATGACAAACTTTTCCATACACAGAGAATTGATATAAGAGGATTAGGAGGCTTGAAGGGAAGACTGGCGCTTGAACTTGCGCACATTGTAGACTAACATCGCGCCCGACACGCAGCAGGCCAGAACATCGGCGAAAGGCATGGCACACCACACCCCCGTGACTTTATCGCCGAAGATATGGGGCAGGATGATCAGGGCTGGCAAAAGGAAGATGAGTTGGCGGGTGAGCGAGAGGAAAATGCTCTTGCCGGGCATCCCGATGCTCTGGAAAAAGGCGGTCGATACGATCTGCATACCCACAATGGGGAAAAACAAGACGATGATGCGCAGGCCACGCGCCGCTTCGTCGACGAGTTCGGGAGCGTCTTTGGCAAAGAGTGCCACACAAGGCTTGGAGAAAAACATACCCACGAGGAAACCAAGCGTGGTAATGCACGTCGCAGCAATAATAGCCAAACGCAATACGCGCAAGAGGCGGTCGATTTTACCGGCACCGTAATTGAAGCCGGCAATGGGTTGCATGCCTTGGTTGAGGCCAATGACCACCATCACGACAAAGAGCAGCAGGCGGTTGCAAATGCCGAAAGCGCCGACGGCAAGGTCGCCGCCATACTCGGCCATGCTGCGGGTCACTACTATGGCCACGAGACAAGCACAGAGATTGATGAGGAACGGCGGCAGACCAATGAGTAGCGACTCGCCCATAATGCGGCGCTCGAGATGCATAATGTCGCTGCTCAGATGCACCAGCTCTGTCTTTTTTGAGAAGAGTTTGAACTGCCACATCAGCATACAGACCTGCGAAATGATTGTGGCCGTGGCAGCGCCGCGTATGCCCCACCCCAACACAAAGATGAAAAGCGGAGCGAAAAGACAGTTGAGCCCGACGGTGCCAAAGGTGGCATACATCGCATGCATCGGCCGGTTGGTGGAGCGCAAGAGTGCGTTGAGTCCGAGATAGAGATGCGTCACGACATTGCCGGCCAGAATGATGGTCATGAAATCACGGGCATAGGGTAACGTGGCATCGCTGGCGCCAAAGAAACGTAAAATGGGCGAGATAAACGCCAACAGCACGGCGCCTAAAACAAGGCCCATGATGACGTTCATTATCACGACGTTGCCCAAAATCTTTCGGGCCGTGTCGTAGTCTTTCTGTCCCAGACGTACGGACATAAGGGTCGAGGCGCCCACACCGACCATCGCTCCGAAGGCTGCGGTCAGCGACATCACCGGCCCGGTCAGCGCAAGGCCCATGATGGCTTCCTGTCCGACTCCCCGACCGATGAATATGCCGTCTATGATGTTGTAGAGCGAGGAAGCGGTCATCGCCACAATGGCTGGCACGGCATACTGCAAAAGGAGCCGGCCGACGGGTTTCTCTCCCAGCTCGTTGAATTTCTCTGTCTGAAGCATCTTGGTGTATTCAAATAATCGTCTGGCTTCGTGGTGTCGCCTGCGGAATGGGCACAATGCTCAAGCACCGCGGGCAGACGCGTCTTGAAAAGGTTCAGAAGCAACTGCTGCCGTCGAAACAATGCGTGCAAAGCTTGCACTTGGGCAGACCGATGGCCTTGACGAGCGTCTCGAGCTTGTTGAACTTGAGCGTGGTCAGTCCGAGACGTTCGCGAATGATGTCTACCATCTTGTTGTAACAAGGTGAGTCGGTCTTGGCATATTCGGCCAGTTTTTTGTCGGCATCGCCTTCAAGTTCTTTGATAATGCGACGGGTGATGAGCTCCATATCGCTTTTTGAAGAAGTGAAGCCGATAAAGGGGCAACCGTAGATGAGCGGCGGACATGCAATGCGCATGTGCACCTCTTTGACACCGTCTTCGAAAAGCACCTTGACGTTGTCGCGAAGCTGCGTGCCGCGCACGATGGAGTCGTCGCAAAAGAGCACACGTTTGCCCTCGAGCATAGCCCGATTGGGTATGAGTTTCATTTTGGCCACGAGCGAGCGCATCTCTTGGTTTGAGGGTGTGAAGCTACGCGGCCACGTGGGGGTATATTTGGAGATGGCGCGCTGATAGGGCTTGCCAAGTCCGGCGGCATAGCCCAAAGCCATACCCACTCCTGAGTCGGGAATACCACAAACGCAATCGGCCTCGGTCTGGTCTTCTTCGCCCATAATGCGGCCGTTTTCGTAGCGCACCTGCTCAACGTTGCGACCTTCGTATGAAGAGGTGGGAAAACCGTAGTATACCCAAAGGAAGGAGCAAATCTGCATAGGTTCGTCAGCCTTTCTCATCACTTCGACGCCTTCGGGGCGCAGACGGACGATTTCGCCGGGACCGATATAGCGGTCTATGGCATAGCCGAGATTGGCAAAGGCTGTCGACTCTGACGTGGCGGCATAAGCCCCGTCTTTGCGGCCGACGACGATGGGCGTGCGGCCCCACTTGTCGCGGGCGGCGATGATGCCGTCTTCGGTGAGCAGGAGCATGGAGCAGGAGCCTTTGATGTGGCGGAAGACGTTTTCGATGCCTTCAACGAACGAATTGCCTTGAATGAGCAATAGGGCGACAAGTTCGGTCTGATTGGTCTTGCCCGAAGAGAGCTCGGCAAAGTGCATCTTTTCATTAAGCAATTGCTGCTCAATCTCCTCGATGTTGACGATCTTGGCCACTGTGACGATGGCAAACCGGCCGAGGTGTGAGTTGATGACCAGTGGCTGGGCGTCGGTGTCACTGATGATGCCCACACCGGCCGTACATCCTTCGAAGCGTCCGAGGACGGGTTCGAACTTGGTGCGGAAATAAGAACTCTCAAGATTGTGGATGGAACGGACAAATGCCTTGTCGTCTTGACGGTAAGCCGCCATACCTCCGCGACGCGTACCGAGGTGGCTGTTGTAGTCGGTGCCGTAGAACAGGTCGGCCACGCAGTTTTCACGACTTATAGTGCCGAAGAAACCTCCCATAAGAATGATTGATTTGTGTGGTTGTGTGGTGGGGCGAAAAGGCGGATGTCTTGCATCAAAATGCCATAAGCACCTCTTTGCCTTGTAGACGTGGAGTCTTGTGGACTCCATAAGAAACGTAGGAAAACAAAAGCCGCTCCCGAAATAAGGGGAGCGGTTATTGTTGCTGACTTTCAGCAGGTTGTCATTATTCAGCGCGGAGTGTGAAACGCTTGAAGGCGGTCACGGTGCACTCTTTGTCGGCCTGCTTGAGGTAGTCGGCTACAGAGAGCTTGCTGTCTTGGATGAATTCCTGGTTCAGGAGGCAGGCTTCTTTATAGAACTTCTGCATACGGCCCTGGGCGATACGCTCAATCATATTTTCGGGCTTGCCTTCCTGGCGTGCCTTGTCGGCTGCGATTTCGTATTCTTCCTGACGGATCTTTTCGGGAACGTCCTGCTCGCAGAGTGACACGGGGTTCATGGCGGCAACCTGCATGGCTACAGCGTGGCCGTAGGCAGGGTCAACGCTCTTGTTGAGTGCAACCATAGTGCAGAGCATATTCTTGCCCTGGTGGTTGTAGCAAGAGATATTGTCGCTCTCGATGGTGAGATAGCCGTCGAGTTCCATCTTTTCGCCGGTGATACCGCTGCGGTCGGTCACAGCGTCGGCCACGGTGCCGTTGCCCATCGGGAGGTTCTTCACCTCGTCGAGGGTTTTGCATTTGTTGGCCACGGCTGCGTCAAGGATGTCTTGAGCCAGTTTCACGAAGTCGGCGTTTTTGCCCACGAAGTCAGTTTCACATTTCAAGGCGATGATGGCACCGAAACCGTTTTCGGCCTTGCAGAGCACAGCACCTTCTGAAGCCTCGCGGTCAGAACGTTTGGCGGCTACGGCCTGTCCTTTCTTACGGATGATTTCGATGGCGGCTTCGATGTCGCCGTTGGCCTCAGCGAGGGCTTTTTTGCAGTCGCCGAGTCCTGCGCCGGTCATAGTGCGCAGTTTTTTGATATCTTCAAGTCCTACTCCCATGGTAGTGATTTGATTAACGGGTTAATAAAAAGTGTTAGCGATTATTCGACAGCAGGAGCCTCAGCGTTTTCTGCGGGAGCCTCGGCGGTAGCTTCGGCAGGAGCCTCAGCTTCTTTCTCGGCGCGAGCCTTGGCGGTGCGCTTGCGGGGAGCTTTTTCGCTCTCGGCAGCTTCAGTGTCAACCTTCTCAGCCTTGCGCTCTTCGAGACCTTCAGCGATGGCGCCGCAGCAAACATCGAGGATGAGTTCGATGCTCTTGTTAGCGTCGTCGTTGGCAGGGATAACGTAGTCGATGGGTGCGGGGTTTGAGTTGGTGTCTACGATACCGAACACGGGGATGCCCAGACGGTTGGCCTCTTTAACGGCGATGTGCTCTTTGCACACATCGATGACGAAGAGGGCGGCGGGGAGCTTGTTGAGGTCGGCGATAGAACCGAGGTTCTTCTCAAGCTTGGCACGCTGACGAGAAATCTGAAGGATTTCGCGCTTAGAAAGGTTTGAGTAGGTGCCGTCGCCCATGAGCTTGTCGATGTTGGCCATCTTCTTCACAGCCTTGCGGATGGTGGGGAAGTTGGTGAGCATACCGCCCGGCCAGCGCTCGGCCACGTAGGGCATATTGACAGAAGCGGCCTTGGTGGCTACAGCTTCTTTGGCTTGTTTTTTAGTAGCTACAAAAAGGATCTTGCGACCTGACTTAGCCACCTGCTTGAGGGCTTCGGCGGCTTCGTCGAGTTTGGCCACGGTCTTGTGAAGATCGATGATATGGATGCCGTTGCGCTCCATAAAGATGTAGGGCGCCATGGCGGGGTTCCATTTGCGTTTGAGGTGGCCGAAGTGGCAGCCAGCCTCGAGGAGTGTCTCAAAGTTTGTTCTTGACATTGTGTGTGTTTGTTTGTTCGTTTACGTTCTTTTGAGTTGTGCCCCATGTGCGTGTGGGGTTGTTCAGTCCAACCAGCCGACGGGTAGTTCACCTTGTTGATATGGTGATGAAGTCGCGTCGGTTTAGATGCTAAACGTCATCCAGCAGCAATAGAAAAGCCGAATATTAACGTTTGCTGAACTGGAAGTGGCGGCGGGCTTTGGGCTGACCGGGCTTTTTACGTTCTACAGAACGAGAGTCGCGGGTGATGAAGCCTTCGGCGCGGAGAGCCTTTTTGTCGTCGGCATTGATCTTGACGAGTGCACGGGCAATGGCGAGGCGGAGTGCCTGGCTCTGACCGGTGAAACCACCACCGTCGAGATTGACCTTAATATCATATTTCTCAGCGGCATCGAGCAGTGCGAGGGGCTGTTTAACCACGTACTGCAGAATGGGTGAGGGGAAATAGTCAGCGATGTCGCGCTTGTTAATCGTAATTTTGCCGGTACCTTCAGTAAGGAAGATGCGAGCCACGGAGCTTTTTCTACGGCCTAATGCGTTGATTGTTTCCATTTCTGCTTACTTATTTATACTGATTAATATCAATGGCCTTGGGGCTTTGGGCCTCGTGTTTGTGCTCTGCACCTTCGTAAACATAGAGATTACCAAGAAGCTTGGCGCCCAGACGGTTTTTGGGGAGCATACCCTTTACGACACGACGAACGAGACGCTCGGCGCCGTCTTTCTTTGCCATGATGCTGGCGGGGGTGTGCTCGCGCTGGCCGCCGGGATAGCCGGTGTAGGTATAATACACGCGGTCGTTCCACTTGTTGCCAGTCAGCTGAACCTTGTCGGCATTAATAATGATCACATTGTCACCGCAGTCTACGTGAGGGGTGAAATTGGGTTTGTACTTACCGCGGAGCAACTTGGCAACTTTTGTGCAAAGACGGCCAAGCACCTGGTCGGTGGCATCAACAACAACCCACTCTTTGTTTACTGTGGCTTTGTTGGCTGAAATGGTCTTGTAGCTTAAAGTATCCACTCTTTTAGTTTTTAATTGATTTTGTAACTACTTTTCGGCCCGTTTCGTCGTGGTCGCCGCGTCCGGCCAATGAACTCGACGCCCTGAAACAGACCTTTTTGCAGGTGGTTAGAGCCTGCTTGGATAAATAATCGGCGTGCAAAATTACCACTTTTTTATTGACAGACAAATATTTTCTGCTTTTTTCCGCTTCGTACCTCCTTTAATATACACGTACGCGCGCACGCGAGGCGGATGGCTGCCCTCACATGGCTTGTTGACTGTTCAAAAGCGGGGGATAAGGGAGACGCAAAGCTTCAAACTTTTTTCTGAAAAGCTTTGCAGAAGACGGCAAAAGTGCCTCGAAGACGGCCGATTAGAGCAAAAACTGGCCGGAAACAGTCCAAACGACCATTTCTTAGGAAAAAGTTTTGCGGGAAAAAGGAGAGATTTTTCTGCCATAAGGCCGCGGAAAACTGTCCTTATCGCCGTAAGGCGTTGAAATGCAAAAAAGAGAGGCCAAGAGGCCTCCCCTTATTTCTATATCTCAAATATAGGGCTAAAGAGTTGTCCCGGAAAAGACAAAACCGCGTGCCGGCACGGCGTGGTCTCAATGCGGGTATTCCAGATTGGCGTCGGTGGCCTTGAGCAGAGTTTCTTCGAGAAACTTCTTGCTTTCGAGACGTGCCATGGGCAGGTCGTGGAGCAGCCAGGTGCCGCAGTCTTTGGCACTGGCGCCTGGGATGTCGCCTTCAAACTCGGCGATGAACTTGAAGGTGTCGCACATGAGCGGCAGGATGTCTCTCGGCGTGAGCGCTCCGCGTATGAGCAGGTAGTTGCCCGTGAGGCAGCCCATCGGTCCCCAATAGACGATGCGGTCGCGCCATTCGGGACGGTTGCGCAGATAGGTGGCCGCGAGGTGCTCGATAGTGTGAATGGCACCTTGGCCAAGCACAGGTTCGCGGTTGGGCAGTTTCATGCGGATGTCGAAGGTGGTGACGGTTTCGCCGCCCACTTGGTCTTGGCGCGACACGTAGATGCCGCGGTTCAGACGCAGATGGTCGATGGTGAAGCTGGCTATTTTTTCCATGAGTTCTTATGTGATGGCGTTTTTTATCGGGTGATGGCGTTGAGCAGTGCCTCGGTGACGGCAAACGAACGGTCGGCCATAGTGTCCCAGAAGTTCTGATATTGGTCAAAATGGCCTTCGGCACCGGGCGTGTCGCTGATGATGCGGAACGAAAGGAAGGGGGTGTGGTAGAGATGGCACACTTGGGCCAGTGCACCGCTCTCCATGTCGACGGCAAGGCCTTCGGGCCAGAGCGACTTGATGCGGTCGAGGGCGGCGCGGTCGGTGATAAACTGGTCGCCGCTGCAGATGAGTCCGCTGTGCAGTCGGGTGTCGGTCTGCAAGCCACGGGCCACTTCGAGCAAAGCAGCATCGGCCTCATAATAAAGCGGCAAGCCCTGCACCTGTCCGAGAGCCGACTCGGGGCCACAGTCCACGTCGTGATAGGCCACCTTGGCGCCGACCACGACATCCATCACGCCCACCGTGGCGTCTATGCCGCCAGCCACGCCCGTATTGATGACGGCATCGGGACGGCAGTGGCGGATGAGCTCGACGGCCTTGACGGCAGCGTTGACCTTGCCTATGCCGCTCTCTGCCAAGACCAGACGGCAACTGCCCATATGACCCTCAACATATTCAAAGGTGTCTTCGCGACAAACCCGCACCTCGCTCAAAAGGCGCACCAGCTGCTCGTGCTCCTTGCGCATGGCGTTGATAATGACGTAGTTTTTCATGAATTCTTGAAAGTTTGACGTGTTTTGCGCGATAATTTCTATGCAAAGATAGACCTTTGCAGGAGATTTGCAAAAAAACGTGTAACTTTGCAGCGATTTTTTAAAACTTTGTCTTTTTGTTGCAATCAAGGCAAGGTCGCTTCACGCCACATCAATCAAAAACTAAAACATAGTTCAAATGAAAGCATTGAGTTTCAAACCCAGACTATTTTCGGAGTTGAAGCATTACAACAAAGAGAAGTTTGCTGCCGACGCCATGTCGGGCCTCATCGTGGGCATCGTGGCCCTGCCTTTGGCCATTGCCTTCGGTATTGCCTCCGGCGTGTCGCCCGAACAGGGTATCCTCACGGCCATCATCGGCGGTTTCCTCGTGTCGCTATTGGGTGGTTCACGGGTGCAGATTGGCGGTCCCACGGGCGCATTCATCGTCATCATCAGCGGCATCGTGACCAACCCGCAGCTGGGAATGTCGGGACTTATTGCCGCCACCATCATGGCCGGCATCTTCTTGATTTTGCTGGGCATCTTCCGCCTCGGCACCATCATCAAGTTCATCCCCTACCCCATCGTCGTCGGTTTCACCAGCGGTATCGCCCTGACCATATTCACCACACAGATCCAGCAGTTCTTCGGCCTGCACATCAACGGTCCCGTGCCGGGCGACTTCCTCTCCAAATGGGCAGTCTATGTCGAAAACTTCACCTCAATGCAGTGGCCCACGCTCGTGGTGGGTCTGGTGAGCCTGCTCATCATCATCTTCACGCCCAAAATCAACAAAAAAATCCCCGGATCGCTCGTAGCCATCATTGTGGCCACCGTAGCCGTCTATTTCCTCAATCCGTTCCTGGCCGAACAAGGCCTCGGCACCATTGAGACCATTGCCGGCGACGGCACTACCCAAATCAACTCGTCCATCCCTACCCCCGAGTTTCCCACACTGACCTGGGAACAAATCAAAAACCTCTTGCCCACCGCATTGGTCATTGCCGTGTTGGGCGCCATAGAGTCACTGCTTTCGGCCACCGTGGCCGACGGTGTTTGCGGCGACCACCACAATTCCAACCAGGAGCTCATCGGTCAGGGCGTAGCCAACCTCTGCACGCCGCTCTTTGGCGGTATTCCCTGTACGGGTGCCATTGCCCGCACAATGACCAACATCAACAACGGCGGCCGCACCCCCGTGGCCGGCATCATTCACGCCGTGGTGTTGCTGCTCATCTTCTTGCTGCTCATGCCGCTGGCAGGCTACATCCCTATGAGCTGTCTGGCTGCCGTATTGATTATGGTGTCTTATAATATGAGCGGATGGCGCACCTTCGTCCAACTGATGAAAAACCCCAAGAGCGACATAGCCGTGCTGCTCATCACGTTTTTCCTCACCGTCATCTTCGACCTCACCGTGGCCATCGAGATGGGCTTGCTCATAGCCTGTCTGCTCTTCATGCGACGTATGGCCGAGACCACGCAAATCAAAGTCATTGCCGACGAGATTGACCCCAACGAAGAGACTGACGCCGAAGTGCACGAAGAGCATCTCATCATTCCCGAAGGCGTGGAAGTGTATGAAATCAACGGCCCGTACTTCTTCGGCATAGCCAACAAGTTTGAGGAACTTATGGCCAACCTTCACAACCACCCGAAGGTGCGCATCATCCGTATGCGCCGCGTGCCGTTCATAGACTCCACTGGCATCCACAACCTCCAGAACCTCTGCGAGATGAGTCACCGCGAGGGCACACATATTGTCCTTTCCGGCGTCACGCCAAACGTTTACGCCGTGCTCGAACACAACGGCTTCACCCACCTGCTGGGCAAAGACCACATTTGTCCCAACATCAACGTGGCGCTCGACCGTGCCGCCGCCATCGTGAAGCGCAAAATCTAAGTCTTTCCACACACATATCATAAAGCGCCACACATCGCCGAGAAGCTTTCGGCTCGATGTGTGGCGCTTTTTCGTGTATGATAGACCGCTACTCTTCTAACGTTTTATATTGGTCAGGGCTTAGCCAAATATAGCCGGTAAAAAATCCTGCAAAAATAAAAACTCTGTCACCATTGACTTCTTTAACTTCATACTTTTTACCATCCTTCAACCTTACGACAAAATCTATAGAGTCAACAAGCAAGTGCAATATTACGAATAATGTTTGTAGAACTCTTTTATTGGTGTTGAGAAATTGAGTTTTTGCCTTGGTCTTCTGTTGATTTTCTTTTGTATTTTGCAGATATATGCTTCTGTTATGTCAT
>JBGVLE010000015.1:0-2318 GCA_045124135.1 Alloprevotella sp. | reverse complement strand
TCTTCCAATACGCCCACCATGGTGGTGCGGTCGATGTTTTTAGTCTCCTTAAATTCTGAAAAAGTTTCAATGAGATTCAGAGTCTCGGTGTTCTTTTTTGCCATGATTTTATTATTATTTTTTTCTTATATTCCGGGCTGTGGCCATGCGCTCGGCGGCGCAGGCTTATTTGAAGTTGATGAGGTATTTTGTGTACTTCACTTCGCTGTAAGCAAAGGTGAGGTCGCGTTCCACGAGTTTGGGACGCTTGCTGCCTTCTTCCTTTACCTTTTCCATGACGGTCACCACAAACTGCTCGGCGTCGGCGCTCTTGAGCACACCGCTGAGCTTCTTGCCGGCGAGGGTGAGCACTTCTACCTCTTCGCCTACGTGGATTTCGTATTGACGCAACACCTTGAACGGCTGTCCTATACCGGCGCTGCCCACTTCCAATTCAAAGTCGGCTTCGTCGCGGTTGAGGCCGGCCTCGATGTGACGGCTTAGTTCTACACAGTCTTCAATCCATACGCCTTCCTCGTGGTCTATCTCCACCACGATGCGGTCGTCAGCGCTGATGGTCAGGTCGGTCATGAAGTAGTCTTTGCCGTCCAACCATTCTTCCACTAATTTTTTTACAACTTCTTTGTCTATCATGTAGTGCTTGATTAAAAACAAGTGAGGAACTCTTTCAAGCCCCTCACTCTCTAACTGACTGCAAATTTACAGCTTTTTCTGAATCCGACAAATATATTCTTGCTTTTTTTATATATGTGGCTACACGCAGGGTGGGGCTGGTGGATTTTCGTATTTAAGAAAATTTATGAAAGTTTAATATTATGAAACACTGTCTACTTGCTTCTTCATCGCAGAAAACTATTTGTTTCTCCTCGTAGCTTTCTGCTTTTTCTTCTGAGGCGCGGAGGAAAAACTGCGAGCCTCCGAAGAATAGGTTTAAAAAACCTAATTTTTACCTTGACTAATTACCAAAAAAGCGGGAACCTTCGAGGGGTTCCCGCTTCGCTATGACAAAGATAATACATTTATCAGGGAAATGCAAATCGTGTTTAAATCTTTTTAACAAACTACCGTCGCTCCTTTCTCTCTCTTGTGAGGGGTTGCGAGGGGTGCAGTAGTAGCCTTAGTTGGGGCGGCTCGTTTTCAATCGCTCCACCATCTCTGTGGCAGCATGCAGCGGTGCTCCCGCCTCGCCCAGTCGGCTGTTCATGAGGGCATAGCCGGCCAGCTGAGCGTCGCGCCCCTTGCCGCCCGGAAGGATGTCGGCCAGGCAGCGGCGGGCGGCTTCGGTGGTCATGCCGTCGGCCACGAGTTCGGGCACTACTTCTTCGTCGCACACAAGGTTGACGAGCGAGATGTAAGGCACCTTCAGGAACAACTTGCGCAGCAGCGAAACGAAGCGGCCGCATGCCACGTAGTAGCACACCACCTGAGGCACGCCGAAGAGGGCGGTTTCCAACGTGGCAGTGCCCGAGGTGACGAGGGCGGCAGTGCTGTGCGAGAGCAAGGGGTAGGTCTCTCCCTGCACCACAGCGGGCGGCGTCAGTCCTTCGCGTTCAAGCAAGGCGAGCGCCTCGTCGTACGTTTGTCGGGCAATGGAGGGTGCGCCGGCAATGACGGCTTGGTAGCCGGCCTCGATGTAAGGCTGTGCAGCGCGACACATGCGCAAGAGGTTGTCCTTGATTTCCTGTTGGCGACTGCCGGCAAGCAAGGCAATGATGGGGCGCTCGGGCGCCAAGTCGCAGCGCTGTGTGAAGGCGCGGAAGTCCTCATCGTAGGCGGCGCGGAAGGCTGCCACCTCGTCCACGGTGGGGTTGCCAACGTAGCTGATGGGGTAGTGGTGTTTGTTTTCGAAAAACTCAACCTCGAAGGGGAGGATGGAGAAGAGGCGGTCTACATAGCGGCGAATGTCCTTGATGCGGTGTTCTTTCCACGCCCAAATTTTGGGGGCTATGTAGTAGAACACAGGACAGAGCGCTTGGCGGCTCACGTACTTGGCTATGGAGAGATTAAAGCCGGGGTAGTCCACGAGAATCACGACATCGGGCTGCCACTCGCGGATGGCGGCCTTGCAGCGGCTCATGCCGCGGAGAATTTGGGGCAGGTGAAGCAAAACGGGGATGAAGCCCATGTAGGCCAGGTCTTTGTAGTGGCACAAGCAGGTGCCGCCCACAGCCATCATCTGGTCGCCGCCGTAGAAGCGAAACTCGGCCTCGGCATCCTGCTTTTGCAGGGCGCGCATCAGGTTGGCGGCGTGCAAGTCGCCACTGGCTTCGCCGGCGATGAGGAAGTATTTCATAGGCTACATCACTTCTTTCAAGACA
>JBGVLE010000014.1:0-1551 GCA_045124135.1 Alloprevotella sp. | reverse complement strand
CCCGGTGATGCCCCAGTCGTTTTGGGCCGGGTCAAGATTCAGCAGCGCATCGGTGTAAGCCTCTTCGTGAGCACGGTGGAAATTGCCGACACCAATATGCAGTATGCCGGACTTCAGAGCCCCACGGTCATAGCGCGGGGAGGATAATTCATTTTTCATAGCAAATAAAATAAGATTTAATTAAGAGTGGGTTTACTTTTAGTCTTTATGAGTCGTTAATTCGGTTTAAAGGTAAACACATTCTTAGAGTAAACACGCCGGGGCAAACGCGGGTTCAAACGAAAAAAGGCATACGGCAGCAAAATAGCCGTATGCCCTCGTTTTTAACTTTTTTTATCCGGGTGTGGAATTACTCCAGGACTATAAGCTCATAGTTCTGGGTGCCCACGCCGAGCTGCTCGGCGGCATCGAGAGTGTGGGTGCCGTGGCGGCTCTCTATGCGCTCTATGAGGTGAACCTTGCCGTGGTCGGTGCTGTTGTAGACGGCGTCGACGCAGGCGCGGTCAAGGGCCACGGGGTCAAGAGAGGCGAAGACGCCGAGGTCGGCCATCTTAGGCTGCTCGGGATCACCGTCACAGTCACAGTCAACACTCAGGCGGTTGGCCACGTTGATGTAGAGGATGTTGTCGCCACAGTGGTCGGCCACAGCCTTGGCGGCGTCGGCCATAGACTCGAGGAAGGCATCCTGGTCGGTGTGGAAATGGCTGTTGCCATCCATCTTCTCAGACGCGCCGGCAGAGTGGATGTATGTCTTGCCGTTGGTAGAACCGATGCCTATGCTGATGTTTTTGAGCGCACCGCCGAAGCCGCCCATGGCGTGGCCCTTGAAGTGAGAGAGGACAACTATGAAGTCATAATCGGTAAAGCTCTTGCCTACAATGTCTTTCTTGAGGTGGAAACCGCCGGAGAGGGGCAGGATGGTGTCACCCTCGGCGTCCATGATGTCTATGCCGGCCAGGTCGGTGAAGCCGTGCTCCTTGGCTGTGCGCAGGTGGTCCTGTGTGTCGAGTCGGTTGCCGGCGTAGGCGGTGTTGCACTCGATGAAGTTGCCGCCGATGGTGCGTACCAGCGGAGCGATGAGCGCTGTGTCGAGGTGGTTGCTCTTCATTGACTCGCCGGTGCTGATCTTGATGCCGATCTTGTCACCCTTGGCCTCGCGACCGAGAGCCTTGTAAACCTTTACCAGATTTTCGGGGGTGACGTCTTTGATCATATAGACCTTGGAGGGAGCCTTCGCGGTCTGTGATTCCTGAGCTGAAAGGCAGCTTGAGCCAAAAACAGAGGCCATGGCTACCGCGAGTGTCAGTATGCCTTTTATCTTCATATCCTGTAATATTAATGAATTATGTCGCAAAATTAATAAAAACCGCGAAATGGCCAATAACCAGTTTCGCGGTTTTTTTTATCTATTTTATCGTGCGTGCGTCAATTATCGGAAAGGGCGAGGGTAAGCTTGTCGTCACCCTCCTTGTAAGAGGCGGTGATTACCCCTCCGGCCGACTGCTTGTCAGAGGCTTGCAGCTGGAGCAGCATCTCGGCCAGGTCGTCCTC
>JBGVLE010000013.1:0-29911 GCA_045124135.1 Alloprevotella sp. | reverse complement strand
CCCTTACAGGGCGCATTGTATGGGACACGTTTACCCAGGGTGCCGGTGCCACTACGTGTCACCTCTGCCCTGGGCTGGGTGCTCGTTGGCCTTTCAGGCCGTGCTTTTCCGCCAATAGACCCAAATATACAATCTCAAATTCAATTACAAATTAGGATATCCCGCCTTTCAGGCCGTACGAGGCCGCTTTATCCATTGACAATAATCAATAAAAACATTACGCCAAATACAAAAAAACCGACCCGCCTATTCAACATAAATGAATAGGCGGGTCGTAATGAATTTTATAACGTGTCGTCGCGATTATTCGCTCCAGTTGTCAGAGCTCCAACCGTGGCGGTTGCTGTCGAACGAACCGGTATGTTCGGTGTCGGAGGGCGTGATGTTGCTGTTGTCGCCTCCTTCGCCGTCAAGGATGGAGCCGGCCAAGATAGGCGCATCGGTGGCGAGGGTGAATACGGCAAATCGGGGGGTAAGATAGGGTTTCTTGTTCATGGTTTGTTGTGTTCTGTGTGTGACTTACTTGATGATGACTTTCTCGCCGTTCTTGACGTAAACACCAGCGGGGAGTTTGCCGCTCACTTCCACGCCCTGGAGGTTATAGATTTTACCGTTGGCGGGAGCGTTGGTGATGATGTCGATGCCGGTGGTTTCGCCGTCGAAGTAGATGCGTGCGGTTTCAGCACCGTTGCCGGTGAAGTAGGCGCGGATGGTCTGGAGTGTAGAGCCTGCGCCGCCCTTCATGATCTTAGACACGCCGTCGGCAGTAACTACGCCATAGTTGCCGACCATTGAGAGGCTGGGGTTGGAGAAGTTGGGCTTGAAGGTATAAGCACCGTAGGTCACACACGTTTCGTCAACTGCACTGATGTTGGTACCGAAATATTTGGCCACGTCGGTGGCAGCGGGGAAGTAAACGAGGTAAGGCTTATTGGCTTCAAGGCTGGTCACGGCGGTGAAGTTGAGGCCGCTACCGTCTGTCGTCACGCCGCTGAACTCTTGAGCTTTCACGCCTGTGCCGAGTTCGGCCGTGGTGATGGCGAAGGGCAGAGCCAGAGTATTCCATCCCTGCTTGAATGAGCGAGCCACTTTCACGTTGGTCAATCCGGTAGCCGTGATGGCAGCCGAACCGTCCA
Source organism: Alloprevotella sp. (assembly GCA_045124135.1). Classification (GTDB taxonomy): domain Bacteria; phylum Bacteroidota; class Bacteroidia; order Bacteroidales; family Bacteroidaceae; genus Alloprevotella. Next base: position 28,775 of record JBGVLE010000013.1, on the reverse strand, counting down.
TAGTGACAGCAGGAGCAAAGACTACGTTGATGACAGTCTTGCCAAGAATGATATCTATGGTAGCTAACATATCAGTGCCAGAAATAGTAGCCGTAACAGTTAAAGGCAAAATCATATTCAAATCGCCACCAATATATACATCTTTTTCGTTGCAGGAAAATGTAGTTACAGTTCCACTTGTTGATTTAGAAAGGTCTGTCACTACTATATCACCTACAGCTAAGTCTTTTTCTTCCAAATTGAAATGAAAATCCTTAATTTTTAAGTCTGTACGTTCTACGCCACTTAATGTATAGGTCAAAACATCAATAGTTTTTGTTTCATAGAACTGCTTTCCACCAAAATCTTTTGCATTAACAATAAGACTATTGGTGTAATTATCTACCGTAGGGGTAGCGAATTGAATATAATAGACTGATTTAGAATTAGAATTGGTTGACTCATTATAATCATTACCTTTAACGGTTATGGTTAATAATGAACTTTCTTCATTGAAAGATTCTTCTATTGTAGCACCAATACCATTTTTATTATAAGTCATTAAAGTTTGGTCATAGACTCTATTCGAACAATCTATCGTAGAACCTTCTTCAGGGTTTGAAGCGATAATTTCTCCATTATAACTTATAGAAGACAAAGTATGATAATATACAAATTGTACATCATCAACGTCCATTTGGCTATTTTCTACCAGATTTGAACGATTCCAATAGTCACCTGCTGCTATAATGACATTCATTTTTTGGGGTACAGCATCGGCTTTATCATAAGTAAAAGGAATGGTCAATGTTTGCCATGATGCTTGATCGGCAGTTATTTCATAGTCTATATGTGCCACAAGTACACCAGACGCCGTTACCTTATCTGAACTTTCACGTCCAATAACAGCTCTATCTACATCTTCTAATTCTGTCCAAGCAGAATGTGCCCAAACTGGTTTAAAAAAAGTTCCGGTATTTTTTATTGCACTTGGTACTTGAGAAGTAAAAGTACCTCTCCACATATAGGCTATAACCCGAGAAACCTCATTATTTTGAGCTGTTTTACGGTATTTCAAAGTCAAGGCATCCGGTTTGTTGGCAAATGTGGTGCCCCCATAGGTACCACCATCACCTAAAGCTAATTTTGCCGCAGATGTCATACTCGCTGTTGCAAAAACCCAAGGTTTCGCCAATGAAATAAATCCTGGTGCTTCATCCGTTATACCCAAAGCACCTACTTTTAAATTTTTCAATTGGACATAATTATTTGCATCAACTGTTTGTTTCGTACACAACTGATCATTTGAAGCTAAATCCAATTGATTAACATTGGATCCGCACCAATTTTCTGGTTCTGAACCTGGTCTGGTATAATCTGTTGAATTACCTGGATTATAGGATGCACCAGAAGAATTTTTCCAATTATCAAAACCTATGTTGGGCAACTGCTGCGCATTCATTCCAATGGCAGAAGCCAAGAGCAGGCCGAAAGAAATTAGTTTTTTCATTGCTTTTTTCTATAATAATTTATTTGAAGATTTTCTTACCGTTGACGATATAGATTTGCGACGGACGACGGGCAGAAGAAACCGTGGCGTGACGACGGCCGGAGAGGTCGTAGATGCCCGTGGCGATGGTCTGACGTGCAATGGCTTCGCCAATGCTCGTGCTCACTGCTGATTTGCCTTTGAAGAGCACCCAAATGGGGGCATCTTGATTACGGTCTGTTTCGTCTTGTATCCAAACAACAGGAATATAGGCCACCAAACTGTCGCCATCAGCACCGGTTGTGATATAACTCAATGTGTCGTTAATACAAGCTTCTGCCAAAATAGGGGTAGTACCCAATTGGAGATGTAATTGAACCTTTTCGTTTTCATTGAATGTAAAGCCTTCAGCATTCGGCGTCAAAGTAATATTAGGCAGGTAAATATCACCTACATTCAAACCATAAAACGTGAATTTGGGCAAAGAGAAGTTTACCTTGTTGGTTTCGCCCGTGGCATTGATGTAGATTTTTTCAGACTCTGAAACCAAAGTTTCATCATCATAAATGGCTGAGTCACCCAAAGCCACCCACAATTTGCCGGTGAATTCGTTAGACCAATTGGTGCCCCAGTCGGTTTGGGCATTGGCGGTGAGACAGAGCGCAAACGCTGCGATAATAGAGAGTAAAGTTTTTTTCATAATCGTATAGTTTTGAATGGTTTGTATTGTTTTTTGTGATGTTGAAGAGTGGAGGCGGGATTTAATTGTTTTTGAGCGGACTCGAGCGGCCGTAACCGCTTTGGAGTGTGCCGACCTTACAGGCCGGAATTATGGAGGAGCTTCCGTTACCCGGGCCTGACGACCCGGGCTAGTATGTTACGCCCTTTCAGGGCTTGATTGGCCGCTCAGTATGCCGACCCTTCAGGCCGGCGAGGCCGCTCTTTGTCTCTTTGTCTCTTTGACTCTTTGACTCTTTGTCTCTTAGACTCTTTGTCTCTTAGTCCCCCTTAAAACACATAAGCGAAGCCGACGGTGGCGTAGATGGGGTAGAGGGCGAAGGTGACGCTCTCGTAGTCGGAGGGGAAGATGCCGTTGAGGCCCCACTGGAGATTGGCGGTGACGGCCAAGTGTTTGTAGGCACGGAACTCGCCGCCCACCTGTACGCCCCAGGCAAATTTGCGGAGATCGGAAGAGAAGTCGTAGGTGGCGCGGGATACTTCGGCCTTTTCTCCTGTGGGGTCAATGTCGCGGATGTAACCGTCGTAGGCCTCACCCGTAAACTCACCACTGGTGCGCAGAGAGAAATAAGGGCCTGCTGCCAGACTCCAGCGGTCGGAGAGGCGGTAGGTGGCGAGAATGGGCACGGTGAAATAGGTGTTGTCCACCTTGGTCTTGACATGGCCGGTCCAGGCACCATTGATGCGGCCGCTACCGTCTTCGTTGACGGCTTCCATGTGATAGTTTTTCACTCTGGCCTTGGTCTCCATACCTTTTTGCTCGAAGCGCAAACCCACAGCCAGTCCCCACGGCGAACCTGTGAAGCTCTTCATGGCCATTCCCTCAAGGGCAATGTTGAGATGAGGTTTGTAGCCTTCGATGGATCGGATTTCGCGAGGCAGTGGCAGTGGCGACGTACCGCCGATGTTGACGCCGGCACCCACACGCACGTGCCAACCTTTGAGGGCTGCACGGATAAGGTTTTTATCGGTGTCTTTCACGCCATTGTCGCTCACCGTTTGCTGTGTGGACTCGGCGGTGATGGTTTCGGTCTCAGTGGCCTGTGCTGCCGTGCACGACGACAAACCGATGAAGGCCAAAAATATTTTTTTATTGAAAGATATCATTTATATATCGTTATTTTGACTCTTTGACTTTTCGTCTCTTTGTCTCTTATAAAGTCAAAGAGACAAAAAGACGCCCTGAAAGGGCAAAAGACCATAGCCCAGGGCAGAGGTGGCACGTAGTGGCACCGGCACCCTGGGTAGGCATAGACGATTATGTTCGCCCTGTAAGGGCAAAAGATTTATTAGTTATAATAATCTTGCTCATATTTTATTTATGCTTTTTATTTAGTCTTTTGACTTCGTCTTCCTCCTCCGCGGCTCGGCATAATCCAAGTAAACTTGGCTTCTGCTCTCGCCTTGTCGTCGGTTGCCCTTACAGGGCGTATTTTTCGTTAATGTCTCTACCCAGGGTGCCGCTTCGCTTCGCTCGGCTCTGCCCTGGGCTATGTTCTCGCTGGCCTTACAGGCCGTACTTGGCCGCTCTAACTCTTCGTCTATTTTATTACTTCCAACTAATCTTGAGTTGGTCCACGTAGAGTGTGCTGCCTACAGCGCCGCGGAAGTAGGCACCTTCACGGCTTGAAGTGGCCACGAGGGCAACGGCGTAACCATTGATTTTGAGACGTTCGGAATCGAATGTTTTGCCGGGCATCAGGCGGAAAGGCTCATTGAAATAAGTCCACTCTTGAGGTTCGCCCGGGTCGTCGATGCGCGACATATAGACGATGCGGTCTGACGTGAGCACTTCGTCGCCATTGAGCGGAACGAAGTTGGCAGGGTCCACTTCATAGACCACGGCATAGATGTCGGCGGTGTCGTGACGGTCGGCCAGGACTTCTTTGTACTCATTGATGAAAGTTTCGCCGGCCGTATATTTATAATAGCCTTCGAGCGAAACGGGTTCGCCGCCCACAAGCTGGAGACCGAAACGGGTGGCATTGCGCGGGCGCATGGTGGCATAAGCCACACGGAACTCGCCGAGGAAGATGTTGCCGGCGGCAATGGGCATGGGGCTGGGCAGGTTTTCACCGAAAGAACCGGTGGAGCATGTGGTGAGCTTGATGCAACTGCTGCCGTCAGGTCCGCCTCCCACGATGGGTTGGGTGGGGTAGACGTCGGGCGAGGTGCCTTTGCCGGTGAGGGCATAGCCGGGATTGCCCGTGGCCCAATACATATGCTGCGTCTGTGCGGCGTCGTTTTCGTCCACTTCAAACCAGTTGTAGTAGCGGCCGCGACTCTCGAGCTGATAGTGCTCAAAACTGTAGTTTGACTTGATCATCAACGTGTCGAAAGCCACGACGTAAGGCTTGTGCCACAAGCCGTCTTCAGAATAGGTGGTGTAGTTTTGCGGCGTGGTGAAGTCGCGCACCATTCCGTTGGCTTCGGCTTCCTGACCGTCGGGACCTATGGCCATAAGACGCGCACCGGGAGTGAGATAAAAACGTGGGTCCAGCGCGGTGATGTCGGTGCCTTTGGCCACATTGAAACTCACGCGCTCATTGGCCACGATGGGGTTGCCTATGAGGATGTCGCGATGGCTTTGCAGCCAGAGAGAGTCCACACCGGTGATGTCGCATTCGGCATTGAGCGCCTCGTCTTTAATACAAGAGGTGAAAGCAAAGAGCGCACAGGCCGATGCCAAAAGTAATTTCATCTTCATTGAAATAAAGGTACAAAAGATTGTATCTGTGTGATTTATTTGGAATTCCGGTGCAAAATTACGAATTTATTCGGTGGGTGTGAAAACTTTAAGGTTTCTTTTGGTTTTAAATTTACATTTGCGGCCGGATTTTTGGGCGGGGAAAGATAGAGTGTTCAAACTTTGTGATTGAAATTGATATTGATATTGATTTTGCTATTTCAATGCGGTTCTGATAAGGCCTTATTCACTATACCCAAATTGTTGCCTTTTTCCCAATCACACAATCACGGGCTTATATCATATTGATAGTGTGCTATTTGCTGTGATTGAACGGTTCAGTCACATTCAGTCACGGTAATTTGCATAATGTGCTGCCCCTACAGGGCAGATTCTTCGAGATAATATCCTACCCGGGGTTGGTAAACCCCGGGCTTTTGAAATGATGGCCCTTCAGGCCATTATAGACCATTCAAATACTATATTATCCAACAAATTAAAAACCTATTTTGAACACCTTCCACATCGCCCGCAAACTTTTGTCTTTTTCCTTCACACTGTTTCACCTTATCTTTGGAGTAAGCATAGAAGAGGAGACCGGGGAATACAGCTATTTTATTGTTTTTCAATATCTTACTGCCATAAGGAGAGAAATTTCTGTCCTTATTCCCGCGACGCGCGGCCTTATGACAGGAAAAATTTCAAGCCATCTTTGTTGATTTATGGCTATGTAAGAGTTGCCTGACATCATTTTGAAATCGAAAAACAAGCATGACAAAAAAATCCGATAAAGTTTTGTCACAGACAACCCGATGATCTGTCACAAAAGACAGAGTGAGAATGCTGTGGATAAACCGGTGGAAAAACTGGGGATAAGACGGTGAAAAAGCAAGGCGGCAGACGAGCCTCCGGCGAAGGCGATTTATACACCACAATTCACCGCCCAAACACACCATTATACCCGTGGTTACCCACCATTTATAACCCCGTCCGTAATCCATCCATCCGAATTGTCCACAATACCCAATCATTTCAAATAAAAACAGGCCATAAAACCTTTATCCATAAGGCTTTAACTTGCAAACCGCACAGTGGATAAAACGGGTATAACTCCGTGTATACAGTGCATAAACCAGGGATAAGAATGGGCCAATACGCGTTGTCCACCATATCCACGAACTATCATCATAACCATCATGAGTTTTTCCATTTAAAAAGAGAAAGAAAAAAGCATATATATAAAGGTATGAAAAAAATCAGTGGATTGTGGAAAAGCGTAGGTGAGTAGGGTGATGGAAATGATAGCGTTTATATAATGTATGGATGCAGGAAGGATAGGGTATTTACAATTGAGAATAAAAATGAGCGACCCTTACAGGGCTTGCCGGGTCCGCTAATAACTCATTGCTCTCGCCTTGTCGTCGGTTGGTTAGACCTGGACTATTATGTTGCGTCCCTTCAGGGCTTGCCGGGCCGCTCACAACACGGGCCTTCGACCTGGGCTGATATGTGACTCCCCTTCATAAATGCAAGTTTGGTGTACAATTTCGCTCAAAAAAATATTTATCCGATTACACTGTTTTCCATAAATGATAATTAAATTTGCAGCGGTAAAACGCTAATGCCGCTACGGCGAAGGCTTTGCACTTTCGCTTATCATAGCCTTTAATGGCTCACTGTTATATTTAATAAAAAGCAATAAATCAGTAGTTTATAAACAAATTTAAATCTGAGCAGTGATATGCTTTAGAGATACGTTTTGCGGCTTTTCGTGCTCAAAATTAACCGGCTTATCATACAAGCAAATTATCCAAAACGGAAAACTTTTTCTGAAAATGAAAACAGAAAGTTGTCCGAAAAAGAGAATTTTTTAAACACTACTATACATAATAAAAACACCTCCACTATGAACAAGATGCCTTTTCAAATCAAGAAACGCGACGGCAAGACCGAAGTATTCTCACTCGACAAAATCAAACAGGCTGTGCTCAAAGCCTTCCGCTCGGTGGAAGTGCCTATCGACGCCGAACAGCTTCAGAAGATTGTGGACCGCGTGAAGATTTGTCACGGCATCAGTGTGGAGGACGTGCAGAACCAAGTGGAGGTGGCACTGATGGCCGAAGGACACTTCAAGGCGGCCAAGGCTTTCATGCTCTATCGCAAACGCCACGAAGACGACCGCGAAACGGCCGACAAGCTGCGCTTCCTCATCGACTATTGCAACGCCGCCAACCCCGCGACTGGATCAAAATTTGACAGCAACGCCAATGTGGAGAACAAAAACATTGCCACCCTCATCGGCGAACTGCCCAAGCAGAGCTTCATCCGCCTGAACCGCCGCATGCTCTGCGATAAAATCAAAAGCCTCTATGGTAAAGAGACCGCCGACCGCTACATCTATCTCCTTAAAAATCACTATATCTACAAAAACGACGAAACCAGTCTGGCCAACTACTGCGCCTCGGTGACGATGTATCCCTGGCTGCTGGGCGGCACGAAAAGCATTGGCGGCAATTCGACGGCACCAACCAACCTCAAGTCGTTTTGCGGCGGTTTTGTCAATATGGTGTTCATCGTATCGTCTATGCTTTCTGGAGCCTGCGCCACGCCGGAGTTTTTGATGTATATGAGCCATTTCCTCGAAAAAGAATATGGTCGCGACTATTATGAAAATGCCGACAAGGTGGTGGACCTCTCCATGCGCCGACGCACCATCGACAAGGTCATTACCGACTGTTTCGAACAAATCGTCTATAGCATCAACCAACCCACGGGTGCACGCAACTTCCAGTCGGTGTTCTGGAACATCTCCTACTACGACAAAAACTATTTTGAGTCCATCTTTGGCAACTTCGTTTTCCCCGACGACACCAAACCCTGCTGGGAAGCCGTGAGCTGGTTGCAGAAGCGCTTTATGCGCTGGTTCAACGAAGAGCGCACCAAGGCTGTGCTCACCTTCCCCGTAGAAACCATGGCACTGCTCACAAAAGACGGCGAAGTCATCGACAAGGAATATGGCGACTTCACGGCAGAGATGTATGCCGCCGGCCACTCTTTCTTCACCTATATGAGTGACAATGCCGACTCGCTGGCCTCTTGCTGCCGCCTGCGCAATGAAATCCAAGACAACGGTTTCAGTTACACGCTCGGCGCCGGAGGCGTATCGACCGGATCAAAGAGTGTGTTGACCATCAACATCAACCGCTGCGTGCAGCAGGCCACTCGTGAAGGCCGCTCTTACGTGGAATATCTCGAGAGCATCGTAGACCTTGTGCACAAAGTGCAGATGGCCTACAACGCCAACCTGCAAGACCTGCTCGACAAAGGTATGCTGCCACTCTTCGACACCGGCTACATCAATATCCGCCGGCAATACCTCACCATCGGCGTCAATGGTATCGTCGAGGCAGCCGAAAGTCTCGGTCTTACCATCTCAGACAACGAAGACTACGAGAAATTTGTGGGCGACATCCTCGGACTCATCGAGACTTACAACAAAAAATACCGCTCGAAAGAACTGCTCTTCAACTGCGAGATGATACCGGCCGAAAACGTGGGCGTGAAACATGCCCGCTGGGACAAGGAAGACGGCTATTTTGTGCCGCGCGACTGCTACAACAGTTATTTTTATGTGGTGGAAGACCCCAACACCGACATCATCGAGAAGTTCCGGCTCCACGGCCGCAAATACATCACCCACCTCACCGGCGGTTCGGCCCTGCACATGAACCTCGACGAACATCTGTCGGCCGCCCAATACCGCCAGTTGCTGCGTGTGGCCGCCAAAGAAGGCTGCAACTATTTCACCTTCAACATTCCCAACACCCTCTGCAAGGAATGCGGTCACATCGACAAGCGATATCTCAAAGAGTGTCCGCACTGCCACTCGAAAAATCTGGACTATCTCACCCGTATCATCGGCTATCTGAAACGTGTGTCAAACTTCTCGCTCGACCGCCAGAAAGAAGCTGCCCGCCGCTACTACGCCCATGCTTAAATACGTGAACCATGACATTGTGTTTCAAGAGTTTCCCGACGAGGTGACCTTGGCCATCAATCTCTCGCTTTGTCCCAACGGCTGCCCCGGTTGTCACAGCAGTCATCTGGCCGGCGACATAGGCGACGAACTCACCGACGAGCGCCTGCTGGCATTGGTGGGTGGATATGAAGGCGAAGTGACCTGTGTGGGACTTATGGGTGGCGACAACGACCCTGAAGCCGTGATGGCACGGTTTGAAACCATCAAACGCCACTTCGGCGCCCGCATCAAGACCGGTTGGTATAGCGGTTGTGACACTTTGTCGGACCATTTCAATCCCGAAATGACCGACTATGTGAAGATTGGCCCTTACATTGCCGCCAAAGGACCGCTCTCTTCGCCCACCACCAACCAGCGCCTCTATCGCGTCAACCATAGCGACAATTCTCTCGAAGACATAACTTCAAGATTTTGGCGGAGGTGAAGGAGGGCTCAACACTATTATTTTTAATTTGCCGGTGATTGGACGTGACTGAACGCTCCAATCACCGCAATTTGTTATATCACAAATATTTACAAGCTTGTGACTGTGTGATTGGGAAAAAGGTAAAAAATAGGGTATAGAGGATAGATATAAGATAAAAAACGCTGAATCCCATTAAAAGTTTTCATTTTTGTATCTTTGCAAAAAATAGGCTGCGGTTCGCACGGCCTGAAAGGCCAACAAGACCATAGCCCAGGGCAAAGTGGGCGTAGCGAACGACACCCTGGGTAAACGTGGCCCCTTAATTCTTTTTTACTATCAATCTTTTAGTATCCAATAAAACACACTATATGAAAATCGAAAAACTGCTCTGTAACGACATACAGAAAGCCATCAAGACACTCTACGGCCAAGAAGCCACAAGCGAACAGGTGCAACTGCTCAAGACCAAACGCGACGTGGAAGGACACCTCACACTTGTGGTTTTCCCCCTGCTGAAAATATCGCGCAAGAAACCCGAAGATACCGCCGATGAAATCGGCCGCTATCTCGTGGAAAACACCGAGAGCGTGTCGGCTTATAATGTAGTGAAGGGTTTTCTCAATCTCACCATTGCGCCCAAGGCCTGGGTTGAATTGCTCTGCGACATCAACGCTCAACCGCAGTATGGCTACGTGACCCCCACAGAAGAGTCGCCGCTGGTGATGATTGAATATTCTTCGCCCAACACCAACAAACCGCTTCACCTGGGCCATGTGCGCAACAACCTGCTCGGCTGGTCGCTGGCTTGCATCCTCGAAGCCGGCGGCAATCGCGTGGTCAAAACCAATATTGTCAACGACCGCGGCATCCACATCTGCAAATCCATGCTCGCCTGGCTCAAATATGGCAACGGTGAAACCCCACAGTCGTCCGGCAAAAAAGGCGACCACCTCATAGGCGATTATTATGTGGCCTTCGACAAGCACTACCGTGAAGAGGTGAAACAACTCAAAGCACAGTTTGTGGTCGAAGGAATGGCCGAAGAAGCTGCTGAAGAAAAGGCCAAAGCCGAAGCACCGCTCATCAAAGAAGCCCACGACATGCTCGTGAAATGGGAGCAGGGCGATGAAGAGGTGCGTGCTCTTTGGCGCAAAATGAACGAGTGGGTCTATGCCGGTTTTGACGAAACCTACAAGGCACTCGGCGTAAGTTTTGACAAAATCTATTACGAAAGCGACACCTATCTCGTGGGCAAGGCCGAAGTGGAAAGAGGACTCGAAAAGGGACTATTTTATCGCCGCGAAGACGGTTCGGTATGGGCCAACCTCACCGCCGAAGGACTCGACGAGAAACTCCTCATACGTTCAGACGGCACCAGCGTGTATATGACGCAAGACATCGGTACGGCCAAGTTGCGCTTCAACGACTTTGCCATAGACAAGATGGTCTATGTGGTGGGCAACGAACAAAACTACCATTTCCAGGTGCTCTCTATCCTGCTCGACAAACTCGGATTTGAATGGGGCCGCGACCTCGTGCATTTCTCTTATGGTATGGTCGAACTGCCCAACGGCAAGATGAAGAGTCGCGAGGGCACAGTGGTGGACGCCGACGACTTGGTGGCCGAAATGATCAATCAGGCCCGACTCACGGCCGACGAAAGCGGCAAGTTTGACGATATGACCGACGCCGAGAAAGACGAAGTGGCCCGTATCGTAGGTCTGGGTGCCTTGAAATATTTCCTGCTCAAAGTGGATGCCCGCAAAAACATGCTCTTCAATCCCGAAGAGAGCATCGACTTCAACGGTAACACCGGTCCGTTCATCCAATACACTTATGCCCGCATCCGCTCGGTGATGCGCAAGGCCGCCGATGCCGGCATTGCCATCCCCGACACTTTGCCGGCCGATGTCGAAATATCGCTCAAGGAAGAAGCCATCGTGCAGCATTTGGCCGACTTTGCCTCAGTGGTGAAATCTGCCGCTGCCGACTATTCACCCTCGGCCATAGCCTCTTATTGCTATGACTTGGTGAAAGAATACAACCAGTTCTATCACGACTTCTCCATTCTCAAAGAGACCGACACGAAGAAACAAGCCTTCCGTCTGGTGCTCTCCAAGAATGTGGCCAAGGTAGTGAAACTTGGCATGAACCTGCTCGGCATTGAAATGCCTGAGCGTATGTAAAGCTTCATTATCAAGCAAAAAATAGCGTGGCGAAACAGAAGTATTATGTGGTTTGGTATGGCGTGGAGCCCGGCATCTATGAAAGCTGGGCCGACTGTCAGGCACAAATCAAAAACTTCAAAGGGGCTGTCTATAAGTCGTTCGACACCCATAAAGCGGCCGAAGAAGCCTACTACAGTTCGCCAGAGTTCTATGTGAAGCGGCCGGCCCAAGGTGGGGCAAAAAAGCCAAACCCAGCCACGCTTGCCGCGCCACCCGACAATCGCCACGACACCGTTTTGCCCCTCCCCGCCCAGGTTGTGGCCGAGGCGCTTGCCGTCGACGCCGCCTGTTCGGGCAATCCCGGACCTATGGAATACCGTGGGGTTTACCTGAAAACCGGTCAGGAAGTGTTTCACTTCGGTCCCATATACGGCACCAACAACATTGGAGAGTTTTTGGCGATCGTACACGGCTTGGCTTTGCTGCATCCCCACAAGCGTCCTTTCACCATCTACACCGACAGCCGCAATGCCATGCTCTGGGTGAAAAACAAAAAATGCAAGACTGCCCTGCCGCATAATGCCAAGACCGCAGCCTTGTTTGAACTCATAGCCCGCGCCGAAAAGTGGCTCAACACCCACGATTGGTCACATATCACACTTCTCAAATGGCAAACCAAAACATGGGGAGAAGTCCCGGCAGATTTTGGACGGAAGGGGTGAAAAATGGAATAAAAACTGAGAGAATAATAGTGAGTGAGTTGGATAAACAAGTCCTGGGCTTGCCAGGCCGCGCACAAATGCCCAAAAACAATCTCATATTCAATCACAATTTTGAACATCCTACCTTTCATTAATGCAAGTTGGCCTACTTCGCGGCTCTTAATCTCTTAATCTTTTTGACTCTCAAAAAAAATAAACTCATGCGATGAAAGATTTTTTCAAAGTGATGGGCGAATACGTCAAGCCATACCGCAAGTATCTGTTTGGTTCGCTCTTTTTCAATCTATTGTCGGCTTTGCTCAACGTCTTCTCGTTCATGACGTTGATACCGATGCTCAACCTGCTTTTCAAGGTAGACAACAACGTCTATCACTTCATCGCCTGGGATGCTGCTGATGTGTCGATGAAAGACATCGTCATCAACAACATGTATTATTTCACGCAGCAGATTGTGGCCGACTACGGTGCGGCAATGGCCCTTTTGCTCATCGGTCTGTTTCTCATCACCGCCACCCTGCTCAAGACCTCTTGTTATTTTGCTTCGGCGGCGATGCTCGTACCTATGCGTACGGGCATTGTGCGTGATTTGCGCTCCAACATTTACCACAAAATCACCCGCTTGCCGCTGAGTTTTTTTTCTGATGAAAGAAAAGGAGACATCATTGCCCGAATGAGCGGCGACGTCAACGAAATAGAAAACAGCATCACCGGGTCGCTCGAGATGTTGATTAAAAACCCCATCCTGCTCGTCTGCTATTTCGGCGTTCTGGTTTACATCAGTTGGCAGCTCACTCTTTTCACCATCATCGTTCTGCCACTTATGGGCTGGATTATGGGGCGCATAGGTCGCAAACTCAAGCGCCAAAGTCTCGACGCCCAAAACAAGTGGAGCGAAACCATGTCGCAGCTTGAAGAAACACTTGGCGGTATGCGCATTATCAAAGCCTTTACGGCCGAGAAGAAAATGAACGACCGTTTCGACAAAAGCACAGACGATTTCCGCAGGGCTACCGGCCGGGTGGCTGTGAGACAAGCCTCTGCCCATCCGGTGAGCGAGTTTCTCGGCACTTGTCTCATCGTGCTTGTGTTGTGGTATGGCGGCACGTTGATTTTCTCCGATCGTCCGCCTGTAGACGCTCCGACCTTCATTTTCTATATGGTCATCCTCTACAGCATCATCCAACCACTCAAAGACCTCTCCAAAGCCACCTACAGCATACCCAAAGGTATGGCCTCGGTGGAGCGTGTAGGCAAAATACTCGATGCCGACAATCCCATCAAAGAGGCCCAGATGCCCCGCACCATCAGCCAACTCAAAGACAAAATCGAATTTCGCCACGTCTCTTTCAGTTATCACGGAGGTGACGGTCCGAAGGTGATAGACGACGTGAGCCTCACCGTGAAGCGTGGCCAGACCATTGCCATCGTGGGACAGAGCGGTTCGGGCAAATCCACACTCGTCGACCTCCTGCCACGCTATCACGATGTGGCCGAAGGCGAAATACTGCTCGACGGCATAGATGTGCGCGAACTCAAACTGAGCGATTTGCGCGCATTGATTGGCAATGTCAATCAGGAAGCCATACTCTTCAACGACACTTTCTTCAACAACATTGCCTTTGGCGTCGAAGGAGCCACGATGGAGCAGGTGGTCGAAGCCGCCAAAATTGCCAATGCACACGACTTCATCATTGAGAGTGAAAACGGCTACGACACCAAAGTGGGCGACCGCGGTTGTCGGCTTTCCGGCGGTCAGCGTCAACGCATTTCCATTGCCCGGGCCATACTCAAAAACCCCGACATCCTTATCCTCGACGAAGCCACTTCGGCCCTCGATACCGAGAGCGAGCGACTCGTGCAGCAGGCCCTTGAGCACCTCATGAAAACCCGCACCACCATTGCCATAGCCCACCGCCTGTCGACCATCAAGAATGCCGACGAAATTTGCGTGCTCTATGAAGGCCGCATCGTGGAGCGTGGCACACACGACCAACTCCTCGCCAAAGGCGGTTATTATAAACGTCTCAACGATATGCAACAACTCTGATGAGCCATGAATGGTTTTGAAAGTCTTGAAAACAAACTGCTTGCCGCCTCGGCCTCGCCTCGGCGTATAGCCGTGGTATGTGGGTCCGACGAGTCTACCATTCTGGCTACGGTCAGAGCCGTAGAGCGCCGTTGGGCCTCAGTTATCTTCGTAGGGGCCACAGAGGCCATCCATCAGGCTTTGGGCCGTCGGGCAGACCATCCCGACATAAGCCTTGTTGAGGCAGCCGATGACGCTTCGGCCGCCCATTTGGCCGTGTCGCTCATTCGCGAGGGCCGTGTCGACGTGTTGATGAAAGGTCTTGTCGAAACACCCGTTTTGCTCAAGGCCGTGCTCGACAAACAGCAGGGATTGTTGCCTCCCGGCGGCGTGCTCACCCATGTGGCCGTGTCAGTGTGGCCGGGCTATGACAAACCTTTGGCCTATTCTGACGTAGCCGTCATTCCTCATCCCACACCACAGCAACGCCGCGCACAAATAGACGCACTGGTGACAGTGTGCCGGTCGCTGGGCGTGGCAGAGCCCCGCATAGCCTTGGTGCATTGTGCCGAGCACGTGAGCGACAAATTCCCTCACACCCTCGACTATGCCGACATTGTCCGTGAGTCTGAAGCCGGCCGTTGGCCCGGTGTCATCATCGACGGACCGCTCGACCTGCGCACTGCCATCGACCCCGAAGCCCTTCGGGTCAAAGGTATCAATTCGCCGCTTCAGGGGCGTGCCGACGCCTTGGTTTTTCCCGACATATTGGCCGGCAATGTCTTCTACAAATCCATGACCTTCCTTGTACACAGTGCCACGGCCGGTATGCTGATGGGAGCCTCTTGTCCCGTCATCCTTTCGTCGCGTGGTGACAATGCCGAGACCAAATACGACAGCATGCTACTGGCCTGCCTCAGCCAATCTTGAAAAACTATGCAAATACTTGTCATCAATCCCGGTTCCACTTCCACCAAGATAGCCGTCTACGAAGACGAGCAGCCCGTGCTGTTGCGCAGCCTTCACCACACCTACGAAGAGTTGGCCCGGTTTGAAAACATCGTCGACCAGCGTGA
Source organism: Alloprevotella sp. (assembly GCA_045124135.1). Lineage (GTDB taxonomy): Bacteria > Bacteroidota > Bacteroidia > Bacteroidales > Bacteroidaceae > Alloprevotella. The sequence goes on along the minus strand of JBGVLE010000013.1, from coordinate 13,446 downwards.
GTTTCGCCGTGACATCATCATCAGCGAGCTCCAGCGTCTTGGCGTCACGCCCCATTTTGATGCTGTCATCGGCCGTGGCGGTCTGGCCAAACCCGTGAGCGGCGGTGTCTATCTGGTCAACCCTCAGATGTGTCACGACATGTATTATGCCACCCGCCAGCACGTGGCCAATCTGGGTTGCATCATAGCCTATGAGATTGCTATGAAAATGGGCGGTTGTCCGGCCTACATAGCCGATCCCGTGGTGGTGGACGAGATGGAAGACGTAGCCCGTATCAGCGGTTCGCCGCTCATGCCGCGCGTACCCGTTTGGCACGCGCTCAACCAGCGCGCCATAGGCCGGCGTTTTGCCAGAGAGAATGGTTTGAAATACGAAGACCTCAACCTGATCATCTGCCATATGGGCGGCGGCATCTCCATTGCAGCCCACAAACACGGCCGTGCCGTCGACGCCAACAACGGGCTTGACGGCGAGGGACCCTTCTCGCCCGAGCGGGCAGGTTCGCTGCCGCCGGCCGACCTTATTCGTCTCTGCTACAGCGGGCGTTACACTTGCGACGAACTTTTGCGCCGCATATCGGGTAATGCCGGACTGGCCGCTCATCTTGGCACCACCGACGTCAAGCAAATCATCCAAAACATCGAAGCCGGCGACACCCAGGCCGAGCTCCTCATCAACGCCATGGTCTATCACACGGCCAAATGGATAGCCAGTATGGGTGCCGTTTTCTGCGGTCAGGTCGATGCCATACTCCTCACCGGCGGTATGGCACGCTCCGAATACATCACCTCGCGCCTCTGTGAACGTATCAGCTATTTGGCCCCTGTCCATCTCTATCCCGGTGAAGACGAGATGGAAGCCCTGGCACTCAATGCTCTCGCCGTCTTACGCGGACAGCGCGAGGCCAAACAATACGTATGACCCATGACCACCCATCGCAAACTTACCGTTGAAGAGCTTCACCGCCTTGATGTCGACACCTTTCGGCGTGCCGACAAATTGCCCATAGTTGTCGTGCTCGACAATGTGCGCAGCCTGCACAACGTGGGTTCTGTCTTCCGCACGGCCGACGCTTTTGGCCTCTCCGGTCTGTGTCTCTGCGGCATCACGGCTACGCCTCCTTCTGTAGAAATCCACAAAACGGCCCTCGGCGCCGAAGACAGTGTGGCTTGGCGTTATTTCGACCATACGGTTGAGGCCGTGAAGCAGTTGCGGCATGAAGGCTACGAAATCATCTGTCTTGAGCAGGTCGAAGGCAGTGTCAGCCTTGACCGTTGGAGGGTAAAATCCTCAGGACGCTATGCCCTTGTGGTGGGCCATGAAGTCAAAGGCGTGGACCAGACCGTGGCCGACCTTTGCGACAGTGCCATTGAGATACCCCAATACGGCACCAAACACTCGCTCAACGTCTCTGTGGCCACAGGCGTTTGCCTTTGGGAAATGCAGCGGCAGTTGCGCGGTTTGTGAACATTGGAGCCGGAGAATAGGGCAAGAAAAACGGGGATAAGGCAATAGTTATCATTGTTCTTATCCCCGTAATTATTTGATGGAATGAGAAATAAAAGAGCCTTCAGCGCTTATTTCTTGCCGAAGAAGTCTTCGGGTTTGATTTTTGAGATGTTGTCGCGCATGGAGGTGTCGCTCTTCAGGTTTTCCAAGCGATAGAAGTCCATGGCACCAAGGTTGCCGTCTTTGAGGGCCTGAGCCAATGCCTTGGGCACTTCGGCCTCGGCCAGAATGACCTCGGCACGGGCTTCTTGTGCACGGGCTTTCATCTCTTGCTCAAGGGCTACGGCCATAGACCGGCGCTCTTCGGCCTTGGCCTGGGCAATGTTTTTGTCAGCCTCGGCCTGGTCCATCTGAAGGGTGGCACCGATGTTCTTGCCCACGTCGATGTCGGCAATGTCGATGGAGAGAATTTCGTAGGCTGTACCGGCATCAAGGCCTTTGCGGAGTACGAGTTTGGAGATGCTGTCGGGGTTTTCAAGCACTTTTTCATGCGACTCGGCCGAACCGATGCTCGACACTATGCCTTCGCCCACACGGGCCAAAATGGTGTCTTCGCCGGCTCCTCCCACGAGTTGGTGGATGTTGGCACGCACGGTGACACGCGCCTTGGCGATGAGCTGGATGCCGTTTTTGGCCACGGCGCCAACAGGAGGGGTGTCGATGACTTTGGGATTGACGGAAGTCTGCACGGCTTCAAAGACGTCGCGACCGGCAAGGTCTATGGCCGTGGCTTTTTCAAACGAAAGGTCTATGCCGGCTTTTGAGGCTGAAACAAGGGCATGAACCACACGCTGCACGTGGCCGCCGGTCATATAATGAGCCTCGAGGTTGTCGCGGGTGATTTGGCTCAGTCCGGCCTTATGGGCTTCGATGAGGCTGGGCACAATCACACCGGGCGGCACATTGCGGATGCGCATAAGGAAGAGTTGGATGAGTGAAATCTTCACACCGGAGACTTTGGCCGAGAGCCAGAGAAAGAAGGGTACGAAGTGGAAAAACACACTCAGCACCACGATGACGCCAATGGCGATGACGACGGGAATGTAAGGAGTTGCCATGGTGATTATTGGTTAAGGGTTGAGAAATGAGTCTAAGAGTTATGGCGTGTTATTTGAATTTTCTCCCTCTGAAAAGAATGCCAAGCCGGCCGGTGAGGGCTCCGAATATACGGCGCCAGTGGCCATAGCGCAGGTTGAGCCAGAGTTCTTCGAGGCTGCGGCCGAATTTAATCATAGGGTGCCGCCAAGCCATGATGCGGTAGACGCGTTGACGATAGGCCACATGGTCTGTGACGTGGACGGGATGACGAAGCGGAAAATCGAGTGTGTGACGGCCCATGGTGAAGATGCGGCGGTAGCCACGCGGCATGGTCGAGAGGCTGCCGGCAAAGTGGGTGGAGTCGTCGCTCACACCGATATTGGTGATCATATTGACACGAGGCACTATGGCCAGTTGACCTTGAAGCAGCAGGGCAGCGTGGAAAATGGTTTCGTAAAATTCCTTCCCCGATGCTCTGTGGGCCCGGCACATAGGCAGAAAGTCTTTGCGCAGCCGCCGCTCGCGGGTGAGTGCCTCTATACGTGAAACGGCCACAGGGTCGTCGAGCCAAGCGTAGTCGGCTTGCCACTTGTCGAAAACCCTTCGCCACGAGGCCCAGCCCCAGATGCTGAAGTTGGTGGTGAAGAAATAGTCGTCGGTGCCGATGTCGGTGGTCTTTTCGTCGACGTTGAGTCCGGCAATCATACCGATGCGTTCGTCGTCGGCATAGCGCTCGAGCATTTCAGCACAAAAGGGGATGAAAGAGTCGGAGACGACGTCGTCGTCTTCGAGCACGATGACGCGGTCGGACAGTGAGAAGGCCCAACGTTGTGCCAGATATTCAGAAGGGTCGCAACCCTGGTTGACGGTCTGAAAGTTGGTTTTTACCTCGCACTGCCAGTCGACGTGACTCACCACCTCCCGACAAGCCTTGATGCCCGGCAAGTCAGCTTCGCCTCGCGGTCCGTCCTGGTAGAGAAACAGACGTGAGGGGCGTGACTGCCGCACAGACTCAAACACACGGCTCAGTGGCTGGGGCCTGTTGAAGAACAAAATCAAGACGGCGGCGTCGGTCTTGAAGGGAGGAAGCGGTGCGGTCATGATGTGAGTTTTTTTGAGATGAAGAGCCTCTTAGTCTTTTTGACTTATGAGTTCAGGCATATAAAACACGGCGTGGCCGTGGCGTTTGTCTTCGGGTGGCAGACTCATATAGTCGCGGTAGAGGTCGCGCAGATAGACGTCGGGATTGGCGGGAGCACTGAATTTTTCGCCTTCAAACGTGATGTCGCTCACGGGGAAAACGCTGTCGGTGCGGTGTGTGATGCCGTAGCCGTTGTTGTTAAGCGTATTGCAGATGTATTCGCCACGGCGGCGAAGGAGACAGGCCGTGTGCCAGCAGAGACTGAGCAGGGCGCGCTTGGCACCGAAATAAAACAGTTCGGCCACCGACCGCCAAGAGTAGACGTGCCGGGCGAGCAAGACGGCATTGGCTTTGTTGTAGCCGCCGGCCACACGCTTGACAAAACCGCGGGAGACTGAGGGATAGTCTATCATCGGGAAGATGTCGACATACACGCCTTTGGCATAGTCGAGACTGAAATCGTCGTTGTATTCCACAAAAAACGAGTTGACGTCGCGCACCTTATAGATGGGTATGCGCAGGTTTTTGTCGGTTTCGGGCGACTGTATGACGAGGCCCTCGGGCAAGTCGTTTCGGCAGGCTTCGACAAACCGTGGCAGGTCTTCGCGGCGCATGGCGATGTCGACGTCGTCATCCCAGGGGATGAAGCCGCCGTGGCGCACGGCGCCGAGCAGGGTGCCGCCGTCGAGCCAGTAGACAATGTTGTGCCGGCGGCAGATGCGGTCTATTTCGCGCAAGATGGCGAGCTCTTTGAGTTGGAGTGCGCGGCGTTGGTGTTCGAGATATTGCTCAAGGGGTGTGGGCATAATTTTCGTTTGGGTGAAGACTTTTTATGATTGTCCGCCTCGTCTCACGTCGATGACTTGTCCCGTATAGTCGGTGAGCAGGGTGGCGACTGTGGCTCGAGCCACGGTTTCGGATTTGAGCAGGGTGTCGTCGGGTTCGGTGCCGAAGTTTTTCACTCGCATCGGCGTTTTGGTGCGTTCGGGATTGATGCAGTTCACGGCAATGCCGTCGGCGTCCCATTCCTGGGCTATGGCCTGGACGAAATTGACGATGGCGGCTTTGGTCGATGAGTAGATGCTGTAGAAGGCTCTGCCTCGGGTGTAGCTGCTCGAGGTGAAGAAGATGAGTTTGCCGCGGCTTTTGGCCAGATGGTCGTGGGCGGCAAGGGCCACATTGACCACGCCGAGATAGTTGGTGTCGACGGCCCGGCGGATGGTGTCGTAGTCCATTGTGGCCAGCGGTTCTTTGTTGAGCACACCGGCTGTGTTTATGACGAAATCGATGTGTTCTTCTTTAGCGGCCACTTCGTCGAAGGCTTTGCGGACGTCGGCCATTTGGCTCACGTCGGTGTGGGTGATGCTGCGCGAAAAGGCGTAGACCCGGCACCCTGACTCCTGAAGCAGCCGGGCCGTGTCGAGACCTATGCCATAACTGCCGCCGAAGACGACGGCCACTTTGCCGGCCAGGCGGTCGGCATCGGGCTTGATGTCGCCTTGCATTTCAAGGCCGCGCAGTTGGAAGAGTTTGTCGAGCAGATAGGTGTCTTCTTTATATGTGAGCTTCATGTTGCTCTCTTCGCCTTTGACCAGGAAGACGGGCACTTCGGGCATGTATTTCACCACCACGCCGCAGTCGTCTGTCACCTTGAAGGCCGGGTCTTTGAGTGCTCGGCGATAGGCTTCGGCAATGACGGAGAGGCGGAAAGCCTGTGGGGTCTGGCCGCGTTGCAGGCGTGAGCGGTCGGGGATGGCGGCGATGTGGTCGCCTTCGGCCTCAATGATGGTGTCGACGGCCGGCAGGGTGACATCGATGGCTTTGTGGCTTTTGAGCGCTTCACACACGTCGTCGATGATACGCTCAGACACCAATGGCCTGACGGCATCGTGAAAGAGCAGGTTGACCTCTTCGCCCTCGTATGCCCGTATGGCAGAGAGGCTGGAGTCGTAGCGTTCTTTGCCGCCAGCCAGAATTTTCTTCACCTTTTTCCATCCGCTGCGCACGACGATGCTTTCGACTTCCGTCACATAGAAGGGGTTTGACACGATGGCAATTTCGTCGATGTGTGCATTGCGTTCGAAGGCGTCTATGGTGTGCTCGATGACGGTTTTGCCGGCCACTTTGAAAAATTGTTTCGGTGTGCTCAGTCCCAGGCGGCTGCCAACGCCTCCTGCCAGCACGACGGCAATGTTCTTGATCATAGCGTGAAGAGAGTGTGTATCTTTGCAATTATTGTTTTTCGAGTTTGAAGAGGTCGCAGCCATAGGCCGAGATGAAGGGGTAGAAGAAGCCTCGGATGCGTCCCTTGAGCCCTGTGGGGTTGCCCGGATAGACGCGGTCGTAGTGTCGGCCGCAGAGGGCGCAGAGCCTCAGGGTGGAGAAGATGTTTTTCTTCGTCATCAACCGGGCCATTTGTGCCGGCAGGGGCTGTCGGTCGGCGTCGATGTGGTCGGCCAGATAGCGGTAGAGACGGTTGAAGTTGTGCCGTTTCTGCAAATGGCGGCGGTGGAAATAGCCCAAGAGATAGGGTTGCCACGTGGGATGGTCGGCCGGCTCCCAGCGACCGCGCTGTTTCACCCTTGTCGTGGCCGACCCGACGTAGTGGCGGTGCCAGTTGAGCGGTTCGTCCACCCGTCGTATGCCGCGCCCCATCAGCGCGTGAAACGAAATCCACCAGTCATAATAAATCATATAGTCCCAGTGTTTGATGCTGTGGAAGAAGTCTCGTCGCATCAGCATCGTGTGACCGGGCGTGCAGGCGTAGAAGAGGATGTGTTCGAAATCTGTACGTGGCTTGACCAGCACGTGGAGCGGCTCTGTGTATTCGGGGTCGGTGTAGTATGATGAGATGCAGAGGTCGGCCTGGCCGATGGTCTCTATTTGTCGGCGTATTTTTTGCGGAAACCAGATGTCGTCCTGGTCGCAGAGGGCGATGTAGTCGCCTTCGGCCTTGAGCGCTGCCGTGTGGAAATTGCGGTTGAAGCCCAGGCATTGCTCGTTAAAAAACAAGTGGATGTTGTCGTGTCGGGCCGCATAGTCCTGGAGCAATTCCCGGGTGCCGTCGGTCGACCCGTCGTCTTGTATGATGATTTCATGGAGCGGATGGTCTTGTGAAACGACTGAGTCGAGCTGTTCGCGCAAGAAGGCCATGCCGTTGTAGGTGCACATCACCACCGACACCTTTGCCGCGTGTGTATGGTTTGCCGTTGTCATGACCGGTCAGTTTTTTCGCCCCATTTCTTGCAGAGCCTGCCGCCCAAGAGACAATAGACTCCGATGATGATGAAGGGGATGCTCAAGAGTTGTCCCTGGTTGAGTCCGATGGTACCCACCATACTCTGTTCCCAGGGTTCTTGCACCTCTTTGATGTATTCCACGAGGAAACGGAAGGTGAATATGGCCGTGAGGCACCAGCCGAAAAACATACCTGTGCCCACCTTTTCTCGATAGCGGCGATAGAGCCACAGTCCGACGAAGAAGAAGACGAAATAGGCCACAGCCTCAAAGAGTTGGGCCGGATAGCGCGGCAAGACATCACCGTTGGCGGCAAAGACAAAGCCGAAGTCCGAGCCCGTGTATTTGCCTACAATCTCCGAGTTCATCAGGTTGCCCAGACGGATGCAGCAAGCCGCAATGGGTGTGGCTATGGCTATGTTGTCGAGTACGCGCAAGAGATTGACTTTGGTCTTTTTGACATAGAGCCATAGGGCAATCATCAAGCCCAGTGTGCCACCGTGTGAGGCCAGGCCGGCATAGCCCGTACAGCGCCAGCCGTCGGCCGTCTCTCTGATGGGCAGCAACATCTCGACGGGATGAGAGAGAAAGTAGCCCGGTTCGTAGAGCAGGCAGTGTCCCAAGCGGGCTCCCAGCAGAATGCCGATGAAGCAATAGTAAAAGAGCGGTTCGAACGTGCCGGCCGGCATCTTTTGCCGGCGATAGAGCCACAGCATGACGCCATAGGCCGCCACCAGTCCGACACACCACAGGGCGCCGTACCAGTGGATGGTGAAGCCGCCCAGACTCACGAGGTCTTTGTTTGGCTCCCATACAATAAATAATAAATGTGGGCTCATGGAGATTATGTTTGGTTTAAAGAGTCTGAGAGGTTAAGAGATGTGAGCGGCCGAGTGCGCCCTGAAAGGGCAATGAGACCATAGCCCAGGGCAGAGTGAGCGTAGCGAACGGCACCCTGCGTAAACGTGGCCCAAACAATGCGCCCTGTAAGGGCAAAAGCATTAAATTAACCATCATATACCGGTCAGATATTTGAACTATAAATCTTTTGCCCTTACAGGGCGAAAATTATCGCGCAACCTTTACCCAGGGTGCTGGCGTCACTACGACGTGCCGCCTCTGCCTGGGCTATGGTCTTGTTGGGCCTTCAGCCCGTGCTTGGCCGCCAATTGGTCTAATTATGGGCCGACCCTCCAGGGCTTGCCTTTGCCTCTTTGTCTGGAAGAAGTCACACATTGAACCGGAAGTGCATGATGTCGCCGTCTTGCACGACATATTCCTTGCCTTCTACGTGGAGCAATCCGGCCTCGCGTACGGCAGCTTCAGAGCCGAGGCGCACGTAGTCGTCATATTTGATGACCTCGGCACGGATGAAACCCTTTTCGAAGTCGGTGTGGATGACGCCGGCACATTGCGGTGCTTTCCAGCCGCGGCGATAGGTCCAGGCTTTCACCTCCATCTCGCCGGCCGTGATGAATGTCTCGAGGCAGAGCATCTTGTAGGCCGCTTTGATGAGGCGGTTGCAACCGCTCTCTTCCAGTCCCACGTCTTGGAGAAACATCTGTCTTTCTTCGTAGCTGTCAAGTTCGGCAATGTCAGCTTCGGTCTGTGCGGCCAGGACAAGCACCTCGGCGCCTTCGTCTTTCACCGCTTCGCGCACCTCGTCCACATAGTGGTTACCCGTGGCTGCAGAGCCTTCGTCCACGTTGCACACATAGAGCACGGGTTTGGAGGTGAGCAAGAACAGGCCTCGTGCCGCTTTTTGTTCGTCGGGCGACTCAAACTGCACGCTGCGTGCCGAACGGCCTTGAAGCAGGGCTTCGCGATAGGCCGTCAAGACGTCATATTCGGTCTTGGCGTTTTTGTCGCCGCCCACTTTGGCAATTTTCTCCACGCGTTTGATACGGTTTTCCACCGTCTCAAGGTCTTTGAGCTGGAGCTCGGTGTCGATGATTTCCTTGTCTCTCACGGGGTTGACCGAACCGTCCACGTGCACTACATTGCCGTCGTCGAAACAGCGCAACACGTGGATGATGGCGTCGGTTTCGCGGATATTGCCCAAGAATTGGTTGCCCAGTCCTTCACCTTTTGAGGCTCCTTTCACCAGTCCGGCTATGTCGACGATTTCCACCGTGGTGGGCACGATGCGTCCGGGGTGTACGAGTTCGGCCAATTTGTTGAGCCGTTCGTCGGGCACGGTGATGACGCCCACGTTGGGCTCGATGGTACAGAAGGGGAAGTTGGCCGATTGCGCCTTGGCGTTGCTCAGGCAGTTGAAAAGCGTCGATTTGCCCACGTTGGGCAGGCCGACGATGCCACATTGTAAACTCATTGGTCTTTTTTTATTGCTTGTTTTTGATTATTATTGAGAGAGTCGAAGAGGCTAAGGGGTTGTGAGCGGCCGAGTACGCCCAGAAAGGGCAAAAGACCATAGCCCAGGGCAAAGTGAGCGTAGCGAACGACACCCTGGGTAAACGTGGCCCCAACAATGCGCCCTGTAAGGGCAACCGACGACAAGGCGAGAGCAGAAGACAAGCCCCGCTTGGATTATGCCGAGCCGCGAAGGAGGAAGACGAAGTCAAAAGCATTAATTAAAGGTATGAACATGGTTGAAGTTTCAATAATAAATCTTTTGCCCTTACAGGGCGTACATAACCGGCCATACCTCCCCAGGGTGCCGGTGCCACTACGTGTCACCTCTACCTTGGGTTATGGTCTTGCCGGCCTTTCAGGCCGTTCGTGGCCGCTCAGTCTCTTAGACATTTCCTTACGGCCAAGGCCAAAGCGCCCACAAAGAGCACGACGATGAGGCCGAGCGCCACGAAGGCGATGGTGTTGGTGGCTTTGACAGAGGTGGGCTTGAACGTCATCACCACCTTATGGCTGCCTGCCGGCACTTTGAGGGCTCGCAAAATGTAGTTGACACGTCCCAATTCGGCCGGCTGACCGTCGATGGTGGCGGTCCATCCGGGATAGTACACTTCAGAGAACACCACCAGGCCGCCCTTGTCTGAACGGATGTCGTAGTGCAGCTCATTGGCCTCATAGCCGGTATTGGTCACTTCACCACTTCCCAGCGGTGAACCCTCGAGCTGGCTGCGGAACTGTTCGTCGGCCACGGCAGCGTGCCGGGTGTCCAGCCGTTCGAGTGCAGCCATTTCGGCGTCGGCACCTTTCACAAAGTCCAACCGCTCCACAAACCATCCTGCTCCGTTGGCCGAGGGGTTGACGGCAGCCACAGTGCCGGTTTGCTTGTCGGGCAGGATGAGATATTTCATATTGAGCATATTGAGCACGGGACAGATGCTGTCGCCACCGGCCAGTGTCGGTATGCTGTCGCCCTCCTTGATTTGCAGGGCCCCGTAGAGGCGTTCTTTTTCTCTCGTCAGGCAGCGGGAGATGACGTCTTGGTAGCGTCTGAGTTTGGCCGCATGATAGCCGCCGATGTTGTGGTGCCAATAGCTGGCCGAGTTGTCGTTGAACGAGTTGACGTGAAGGTCGAGCACGCGATAATAGCCCTTGTCTGCCAGAATTTGTTCGTCGGCATACGATTTGCCTCCAAGCGTTTCAGTGCGCACATAGGGATCAGAGAAGTTGTCGGTGCTGAGATATTGTTTGTTGACCATCCACATCTCCACCAGACACACCGCAGCCACGGCGGCACAAACCGTCCACGAAGGCATTTTCCTGACAAACAAAGCTATCGCCACGGGGATGGCACAGAGCACAATCACCAGCAGCGAACGTCCGGCCGAAGCCGAAATCACGCCGTGGCGTATACCGGCTATGAGGCTGCCATATCCAGAGGCAAAGTCAGGGTCGACAGAGGCCAGATAGTTCATAGTCGAAGCCTCGTCGGCCGAGAGGGGAGTGCCGGCAAGCGATGGCAAGAGCCAAAGCACCAGGCAGACACCGGCTGTCAGTGTGGCGGCCACACCTAGTCCGATCTGTCCGCGGCGACACCTCAACAGGTCGCCACGCATCTGCAACACCTTGGCCAAGGCCAGCAAGGCCAATAGTGGCATAGTAAATTCAGCGATGACCAGCGCCGACGACACCGTTCGGAACTTGTCATACATCGGCAGATGGTCCACGAAAAAGTGCGTCAGCCACGGACTGTTGTGTCCCCAGGCAAAAAAGAGCGAGAGTATGGTGGCTCCGGAGAGTGCCCATTTCATCGGACCGCGCACGATAAACAGTCCGAGGATGAAGAGCAGGCAGACGAAAGCGCCCACATAGACCGGTCCCACCGTGAAAGGCTGATTGCCCCAATACTTGTTGGCTCCCGGCAGTGTCTTCACCGGATTGCTCTGTCCCGGATGTCCGGCCTCAAAGTCAGCTGCCGCTTGCTGCACCATACCCAGATAATTATAAAGGCTGCTTTGCGGTTCGTCGTAGACATTCTCTTGTGTCACCGCCTGTCCTGTTCCTCCTCCTTTGAAATCGGGGATGAGCAGCGTCATGGTTTCGTCCACGCCATAGCTCCATTGGGTGATATAGTCGTAGTTCAGTCCGCCGGCAGCCGTTTCTTCTCCGTCTGCCTGTGTCTTGTCTTCGGTCTTTCCGGCAGTCAGTTCGCTTCCGCCACGCATAGTGTGTTTGGCGTAAGTGTAGGTGTGGTAGAGATTAGGCAGATTGGCCGCCACACCAAGCAGTCCGGCCGCCACGACCACAGCTGTAGCCTTGATGAGGCGGCGCGGTGAGAGCGTGTCTTGTCCCAGGGCGTCGTCGGGAGCCCCCCGCCGTCTGAGCGCCTGGATGCCGTATGCCACGACAATGAGCCCCATCACAAAGAGGAAGTAGTAGGTCATTTGCACATGGTTTGACAAGACTTGAAAAGCCGTGAAGAGAGCCGTCACCGCAGCACCCCACATCAGTTTGCCTCTCAGACACAACACGATGCCCGCAATCGTTGGCGGGATATAGGCCAGTGTCATCACTTTCCAGATATGCCCGGCCGCAATGATGATGAAGAAATAAGACGAGAAGGCCCACACCACGGCGCCCAGAGCGGCCAGATAAGGCTTGAAATTGAAAGCCCTCATCATGATGTAGAACCCCAGCAGGTAAGCCAGGAGATAGAGCACCGCGCCCGTCTGTCCCAGTCCGTAGAGGCGTGAGATTTGTGCCAAGGCGTCGGTGGCGCCATACGAGGGTGCAATCTGATAGGTGGGCATACCGCTGAACATCGCTCCGGTCCATCGTGTGGTTTCTCCGTCGTGTGTGTTGCGGTATTCCTGTTGTTCACGTCCTTGAAGCATGGCGGCGTCGGTGTCGTGTCCGCCCAAGACGAGTCCCTGCGCCACGGGTTCGTGGAAATAGGCGAAGCTCACCGCCACGAAGAGCACCACCATGGCGGCGTCGAGCCATGAGCGCTCCATCCATTTCTTGATGTCGATTTTCATCCTTATTCTTTAAGATATAGCTGTTTTAATCTGCGAAGTTAAACTAAAGTTATGGCAATCACAAAAAAAGACGTGATTTTTGGGGGATAAACCGGACGGTGGGAGGGGGTATAGAGTCAACACGCAAGTGCAATATTACGAATAATGTTTGTAGAACTCTTTTATTGGTGTTGAGAAATTGAGTTTTTGCCTTGGTCTTCTGTTGATTTTCTTTTGTATTTTGCAGATATATGCTTCTGTAATGTCATTGATGTTTGTTCCTTTCGGTATATACTGCCTTATAAGTTTGTTGGTGTTTTCAATGGCTCCTTTCTGCCATGAGGAATATGAGTCTGTAAAGTAGACCGGTACACCTCCGAGATGTCTGCTTATCCATTGGTGTTCGGCAAATTCGCTTCCGTTGTCCGTTGTTATGGTCAGCAGCTTGTCTCCTTTATATGGCAGCAGCATCCTCCACACGGTTTTGGCCAGAGGCATAGCCTTCTTTCCATGCTTGAGTTTTGCCATGAGCAGGAAGTTGGTGCTTCTCTCTATCATGGTCAGTATGGCGTGGTTGTCCTTGTCCACGATGAGGTCCATCTCCCAGTCCCCGAAGCGTTTGCCGTCAGCTTCTGCCGGCCGCTTATGGATGCTGACGCGGTTGCGTATGTTTGTAGCCTTCGTCTCCTTTCTTTTCCTGGCTTTTCGTGTATATTTCATCTTGTGGCGACAGTTTCGTGCAAGTTCTCCCGTCTCATCCTCACGTATGAACTTGTAGATGGTTTCGTGGGATATGCGTATGCCTTCTTTTGCCAATACGCCGGCTATCTGTTTGGGCGACCACTGCTCGTCCCTGATCAGCTGCTCCACGCGCCAACGCACCTCAGGCCTGACGGCGCGATTACCCGGAGCGCGACATTTCTTACGTTTTGCGTGCTCGTCTGCCTGCGTCCAGACGTATTTGCCGTTCTTGGTGGAATTACGTCGTATTTCGCGACTGACAGTAGATTCTGATACTTCTATGGCCTGAGCAATGGCCTTGTTCGTCTCGTGCTTTTGTATTCCCAGATAGATTGCGTATCTTTGCTCACGGGTTAGATGTTTGTACATTGACAATACAAAATTAGCTAATCCTT
>JBGVLE010000012.1:0-2122 GCA_045124135.1 Alloprevotella sp. | reverse complement strand
TTCAATCACCATTTTACCAGCCACTTTGAAGAATTGCTTCGGTGTGCTTAGTCCTAAACGACTGCCGGTTCCGCCGGCGAGCACTACTGCGATGTTGGGTCTCATATATAGTATGTATTTATTTTTCTAACTTGAAGAGGTCGTTGCCGTAGGCTGAGATGAGGGGATAGAAGAAGGCGCGTAGCTTTCCCTTAAAGCCTGCCACCTTGCGGGGATATACGGCGTCGCTTTTGCGCAAGCAGAGCAGGCAGAGGCGCAGGGTGTCTATCGGCCCTTTCTTGTTCATGAGACAGGCGATGCGATGTTCATCGGCCAGGTCATTGCGGCCGGCGGTCTGCTCGGCAAGGTAGGAATAGAGGCGTTGCCAGTTGCCTTTCTTCTGCAAATGCCGGCGGTGGAAGTAGCCCAGCACGTAAGGCTGCCAAGTGGGGTGTGGCACGGCTTCCCATCTGCCTTTCTTGTAGATGTGTGTGGTGGCCGAGCCGTCATAGTGGCGGTGCCAGTTGAGGGCTTCGCGCACGCAGCGGAAGCCGCGTCCCAAGTGGGCATGGAAGGAAATCCACCAGTCGTAGTAGATGAAATAGTCCCAGTGCTTGATGCCTTTCAGGAAGTCGGTACGCACGAGCATGCCGTGGCCCGGTGTGCAGTCGTAGAACAGCAGGTGGGCGAAGTGGCAATTGGGGTGGACGTGATTGGTGAGTGGCTGGCGATACTCGGCGTCGGTGAAATATTCGCCCAAGCATACGTCGGCCTCGCCTATCTCTTCCACCAGGCGGCGCGTCTTTTGCGGAAACCAGATATCATCTTGGTCGGCGGGCGCAATGAAGTCGCCGGTGGCGCGTAGCATGGCTGTGTGGAAATTTCTATTGAATCCCAGGCGCTCTTCATTGCGATAGACGTGTATCTGCGGATGCTGCCGGGCGTAGGTATTTAAGATGTCCAGCGTGTCATCGGTAGAGCCGTCGTCCTGCACAATGATTTCGTGCAGCGGATAGTCTTGCGCAAGGATGGAGTCCATCTGCTCGCGTAAAAACCTTGCTCCGTTGTACGTGCACATCACCACGGAGACTGTCTTCATTTTTTCTGCACCATCAGACATGGGTCTACAATCTATCCAATTTACTGAGGCAAAGATACATATTTCTTTTTAGAAACTGCTGCTGCCCCTACAAAATCTATGCGGCTCTCTCCTTGTGCGGATAAAGAAAAAAGGCTACTTTTGCCTTGCCGAGCTGTAAAATCTACGCTTTATGAAAATCGCTTGCCTCATCTCTGCCTATACCGATGCCCCTCACCTGGCCCGCCTTGTTCGTGCCATGGGACAGGAGGCTTCCTGCTTTGTACATGTAGATGCCCGCGTGGACATCGAGCCTTTCGTGCAGGCTTGTCAAGGCCTTGACAACGTAGAGTTCATCGCACAGCGCCACGCCATACTATGGGGCGACATCACACAGGTGTACTACCAGCGCGACTTGCTCTGTGCCTGCCTGGGCAGCGGCCGCCATTTCGACCGCATCTTTATGCTCAGCGCGCAGGACTACCCCGTGTGGACTCCCGAGGAGTTGGCGGCGCATTACGAGGCTTGTCCACGGCGCGAAGACATCTGCGGCATCGACCTCACCGCCCAGAACGAAAAGGTGCGCCACCTCTACCGCATCTACCGCCCGCAGTGCCGTCTGCCCTTCCTGGGCATCAAGGCCACAGCCAAATGGTGCAAACTGCTGCGCAACGTGTTCTACTTCTTCGGACTTCGCAAGCGACTCAGCCTTACCATCGGCAGCAAGACTTACTATGTGCACAAGGGCTCAGACTATTGGGGCATCACGCCGGCATTGGCCGAATGGATGCTGCGCGAGCTGAACGAGCACCCGGAGATTATGCGCTACTTCGCCACCATGTTTGTGCCCTCCGAACTTATCTGGCAGACACTGGCGGCGCATTCGCCCTTTGCCGAACAGATGGACTTGCGCAGCGGCGCATACACCTCGCTGGCCGACCTCACGCCGCTTCATTACATAGACTACCATCCCCTCATCCGCCAACTCACCGAGGAGGACTGGCCCAAAGTGCTGAAAAGCGGCCGCCCCTTCTGTCGCAAGGTGGTGAGCGGAAAGAGTGATGG
>JBGVLE010000011.1:0-21578 GCA_045124135.1 Alloprevotella sp. | reverse complement strand
CACCGAGATGAGTTTCGGCCGACTGCTGGCCAAAGACCTTTTCGGCAAAGTGCAATACCGCACGGCTACGGAAACCGAACTGCCGCCCTATGCGCTGACCTTCCGCCAACCCTCTGAAGAAAAAGGCTACCGCTCCATAGGTTTTCTGCCCGAGGTGGCACGGCTCTCGTCGCTGCTCCGCCCGGGTGCGCTCACCCTCACGGCCTCGGCCGGCACCGGCAACGAAGATTTCGAGCCACACCTCACCGCCGCCAGACAAGCTCGCCCGACGGCAGCCGACACGCTAATCTGCCAAGCCGTATGCCGCTCGGACGACTATGACTATGGCGCCGCCCAGACTCTGCTCGGCCGGGCTATGGCCGTCACTTCGACGCCACAGGGCAAGGCATTGGTCAGACTCCAGACAGGCGCCGTGTGCATCAAGTCGGCCACGGCCATGACCGAGACGGGGACAGAAGAGACCAAGACACGTCAGGCCCTGCTGAGCCTTGCCGTCAAAAATCTCAAAGAGGCTCTGGCCGACGCCGGCGACGCCCGTCTCTATATCCTCTACAATCTCGGCTGCGCCTATATGGCCCAAGGCGACCACATCCGGGCTGTCGAGACCTTCGACGAAGCCATCAAGACCGACGGCCGGCTGGCCGAAGCCTGGTACAACCGCGGACTGGCCAAAATCCGCCTCAACGACAAGACCGGCGCACGCACCGACTTGAGCCACGCCGGCGAACTCGGCCTTTTCAGTGCCTACAGTCTGATGCGCAAACTATAACCTACCAGCCACACTCCTATATAATATATATGTCACGAAAGAAAAAACCGCTCCCCCTGCTCGAAAACATAACCATCACCGACGTGGCCGCCGAAGGCAAAGCCATCGCCAAGGTTGACGGCCTGGCCGTGTTTGTGCCCTACGCCGTGCCGGGCGACGTCGTGGACCTGCAAATCAAGCGCAAGAAACACAGTTATGCCGAGGCCGGGATTGCACGGATGATCACGCCTTCGCCCGACCGCTCAGAGCCTTTCTGCCCCCACTTCGGTGTGTGTGGCGGCTGCAAATGGCAATGCCTGCCCTATCGGCTCCAGCTTCACTACAAGCAAAAACAAGTGGAGGAAACCCTGCGCCGCATTGCCAAAGTCGAGTTGCCCGAGGTGTCGCCCATCATAGGCAGTCCGCAAGAGCGCGAATACCGCAACAAACTCGAGTTCGGCTTTTCAGACAAACGCTGGCTCACCGTCGAAGAAGTGAAAACCGGAGTGAAATTTGAGCAAATGAACGCCGTGGGCTTCCACATAGCCGGCTCGTTTGACAAAATACTCGACATCACGACGTGCCGCCTTATGGACGACATCAACAACCGCCTGCGCAACGCCATACGCGACTATGCCCTCGGCCACGGCCTCACCTTCTACAACTGCCACAGCCGCGAGGGGCTGTTGCGCGGCATGATGATACGCACCTCGACCACGGGCGAACTGATGCTGCTCATGCAATTCTGCATCCATACGCCCGACGAAGACCGCCGGGCACACGACCTGCTCGACCACCTGCACACGACCTTCCCCGAGGTGACGTCGCTGCTCTACGTGAACAACACGAAATGCAACGACACTTTTGCCGACCTGCCCGTCGCCACCCACAGCGGCACAGACTGCATCTATGCCGAAATGGAAGGCCTGCGCTTCAAGGTGGGCCCGAAGAGTTTTTATCAGACCAACTCGGCCGGAGCCTACGAACTCTATAAGGTGGCCCGCGACTTTGCCGGACTGAGCGGCAATGAGCTGGTCTACGACCTCTATACCGGCACGGGCACCATCGCCAATTTCGTGGCCCGGCAGGCCCGGCAGGTGGTGGGCATTGAGTATGTGCCCGAAGCCATCGAAGACGCCAAAGTCAACGCCGGACTTAACGGCCTCGGCAACACGCTCTTCTACGCCGGCGACATGAAAGACATCCTCACCACCGGCTTTATCACCGCCCACGGCCGACCCGACGTCATCATCACCGACCCGCCCCGGGCCGGTATGCACGGCGACGTGATCGAGGCCATCCGCTTTGCCGCACCCCGCCGCATAGTCTACGTGAGTTGCAACCCTGCCACACAGGCCCGCGACCTTAGTCTGCTCGACGACCTCTACCGCGTGGAGCGCGTGCAGCCCGTCGATATGTTCCCCCACACCCACCACGTCGAAAACGTCGTATTGCTCGTCAAGCGTGAAGGGTGAAGAAGTGACGAAGAGACAAAAAGTTTGAGCGGCCAAGCATTATTCAAACAGCGTTGTCTAATATATAAATCCTGCCCTCACAAGTCATGACCGGCATCATCCGCACCAACCCCTCACTGCGCCGCCGCCTCGAGGCCATTTTGGCCTGCGGGGACGGCAACGCCATACTTGCGCTGTTTCCGACGCTCTCAAACAGTGAGCGCCGCACGGCGAGTTGGCTGCTGGGTGAAGAGCTCCTGCCCCGGCTGGAGGGGAGCGATGCGTTTATGTATTGGTTTGACGTGCTCACCGCCGCCGATGTGCGTGCCCATCTCGGCACCTGCCTCAAAGCCGCAGCCTCACGGCTCTCACGCGGCACCGTCGACCTCGCCGACCCCCGCTGGGACCGCTTTGCCGCCCGGGCCACGGCCATCGACCGCCGCAAGACACTCGACGCCCTGCTGCCCCCGGCTGCCGACCTCACCACGACAGACCGCCTGCTCAAGCGCTTTGCCGCCGGCAGCATAGAGTCCACCGCCACGGCGTGCCTCCGGGCCGCCACCACGCCGGCCCTCTTCCGCCTCTTCACTACCCTGCAATCCATCGAAGGCGACACCGAGCGCATCGTGCCCATCTACAAGGCCCTGCTCAAGTTGGGTCATCGCCGCGCCTTCAAGACCGCCAGCCTCGTGCGCAGCCACTTCGGCCTTGAGTCGCTTCCGGGCACCCTTTCGCTGCATCTCGAACCATGGCAAACCGACCGCGTGGCCGTGGACTACGACAAATTTGCACGGCTCATGGAGGAGTGAGATTACAACCATTTTATTGACGTCAATAAAATGGTCTGGCGCCGACCCTTTCTGAATATCACCGAAAACACAATAACCCAATCCAACATCATGCTCAAAAAAATCATCACCCTGCTCTGCGTGCTCGCCTTGGGCCTTCCGGCAGCCGCCCGGAGCCAAAACAAGCCGCAAACGAAAGAGAGCGTCACGCGCGGTCTCTTCAACGTAGTCAAGTCGGGAGGCGACTGGTATTTTGAAATCCCCGACTCCATCGTGGGCCGTCGCCTGCTCACCACCATCCGTTTCACCAACGCCCCCGCCGGCACCAGGAAATACGGCGGTGAGATGCTGGGCCAGCAAACCGTCTATTGGGAAACCGCTCCCGGCGACCTGCTCCTTCTGCGCTCCGACCTCTACGTCAACGTGGCCGACTCGCTCGACGCCATCGACCGCGCCGTGAGCATCAGCAACTCCAACCCCATCATCGGCTCGTTCAAGGTCGAGAGCCACAAGCGCGGACTGCGCCGCATCAAGGTGACGTCGTTTTTCAACGAAGACAACCCCGCCATTGGCGTGAATACGTTCACCAAACAAACCTTTGGCCTGCAAGGCTACCTGCCTTCGGCCTCGTTCATCGAGTCGGTCAAGGCCTTCCCCATGAATGTGGAAGTGCGCACCACCAAGACGTGGATGTCTGCACAGCCCAGGACCTATTCGGCCGCCTACACCGGCAAAGTCACTCTCGGACTGAATGTCTCGTTTGTGCTTTTGCCCGAGAAGCCGATGCTGGCCCGTCTCTTCGACCCTCGCGTGGGCTATTTTACCGACAGTTACAACGAATTCACCGACAACCAGCAACGTGTCGACGTCCGTCGCTTCATCACCCGCTGGCGTCTGGAGCCCAAAGACAGCACCGACCGCGAGAAGATGAAACGCGGCGAACTCGTCGAGCCCCTCAAGCCCATAGTCTACTACATCGACCCGGCCACGCCAAAAAAGTGGCGCCCCTACCTCATTGCCGGTGTCAACGACTGGCAAAAGGCTTTTGAGCAGGCGGGTTTCAAAAACGCCATCATCGGCAAGGAGTGGCCCGAAAACGACTCGACTATGTCGATGGAAGACGCCCGCTACTCCGTCATCCGCTATTTGGCCTCCGACATCGAAAACGCCTACGGCCCCAACGTCCACGACCCGCGCTCGGGCGAAATCATCGAGAGCCACATCTGCTGGTACCACAACGTGATGAGCCTTGTCCACGACTGGTATATGATACAGGCCGGCAACATCGACGAGGCTGCACGCAAAATGAAATTCGGCGACGAACTGATGGGCGAGCTCATCCGTTTCGTTTCGTCACACGAAGTGGGTCACACCCTCGGCCTGCGCCACAACTTCGGCTCTTCAAGCACCGTCCCGACCGACAGCCTGCGCAGCCGCAGCTTTACCGAAAAATACGGCCACACGCCCAGCATCATGGACTATGCCCGCTTCAACTACGTGGCCCAACCCGAAGACAGCATCACCACGGCCGGTATCTTCCCGCGCATCGGCGACTACGACCTCTGGGCCATCAAGTGGGGCTACACCCCGATGTTTGACGCCTACGACAGCGACAGCGACCATTGGGAACTTGAGAAACTCGTGCAGGCTGCCGCGCTCGACAAAAATCCCCGCCTGTGGTTTGGCGACGGCGAGACCAACCGCACCAACGACCCGCGCTGCCAGACCGAAGACCTCGGCGACGACGCTGTCAAGTCGAGCGACCTTGGCATCAAAAACCTGCAACGCATGATGCCCAACCTGCCCGGGTGGACCTACCAGTCCAACGACATGAACCTCTCGGGCCTCAAAGGCGTCTACGACAACGTCATCAGCCAGTTTATGCGCTACACCTTCCACGTGGCCAACAACATAGGCGGCGTAACGGCGACCTACAAGACCATCGACGAGGCCGGCGACATCTATGCCGACACGCCGAGAGAGAAACAAGAGCGTGCACTCGATTTCATCAACCGCCACATCTTCACCGAGCCCACCTGGCTCATCGACGTGCCCTACATCCATCGCCTCTCGCCCAACCCGTCTGCCATCACCGGGCGCTTTGGCACCGACGTGATGAACCGCCTCTTCTCGGCCGCATCAATGGAACGCCTCACCGCCACCTATCCGCTCTCCGACATGCTTGCCGACGTGGAGCGTATGCTGTTCAGCGAATTGCGCAGCGGCAAGGCCGTCACCGGCTACCGCCAAACCCTGCAGCGCAGCTACATCGGCGCCCTTGCCGCCTATTTCACCACGGCCGCTCCGGCAAAAGCGGCCCGTGCCGACGTGCTCTATGCTCTCAAGAGCCTGCGCAAGCGACTGACGGCCGACGCCGGAGCCGATCGAGCCACACGCGCCCACTACGCCTCGCTGGCCGACGTCATCGACCGCGCCCTGGTGATTAAATAAACCTGCCCCCGGAAACCGCGACGACAATCACCTTTTTGACCGGCGTCACGGGGGATGTCATCCTGGGAGATGAAAAAAAGGGAGAGGCCCCAAAAAGGGTCTCTTCCATTTTTTATATTCAAGCAATCGGGGGGACAGGGAGAGAAAGCTCTGCCCTTATGGCCGCCGCGCCCCCGCCCTATGCGCGGTCTTGGCGCCACTGAGCCCGGCGGCGCAAAGTGAGATTGCAGGCTTATGAACCCTGAGATTCGGCGTAGCAAAAGTATACGGGTATGTTTCGCCAATTGTTTTTTTGTCACATTTGACCGCGAGATTTGAACAAACGCCCACAAACAGGATATCCAGGAATGTGACTGAGCGAGACTGAAGCGTCCAATCACAGAGGGAGGCCAAGAAACAATGAGACAGAAGTCCGTGAGCAGGAGGCAGAGAAGAACGAAGGGAAGGAAATGTTTTATGGGAGGAATGGTGTTTTTGGGGAAAGAAGACAGAACGACCATAAAGAAGTGGCAAGGAGCATAGAGAGGCCGATAACTTTTTGTCTCTTTGCCACTTTGTGTTATTTTTACTCCACATTTATAAAAATGTGTCGGCGCGAGGTGGCGTTGGTGTTCCGGTTGCGTCCGCCATAGACAGGCCGGATGAGCATACCGGTGTAGCGGTGACCGTCTTGTGTCAGGCCCTGTAGGACGACGGTTTGGCCGGAGGCGTTCACATACGACGATGGTTTCTTCACCGGTGTGAGCCCTGTGATCTTGCCGTCGGCGTCGTAGGTCTTTTTGCATTCAAGCTCCATATAGCTCGAGCAGTCGATGCGGTCGTGAGATGCCGAAGAGGCGAAATAATACATTCCGCCGTGGTCAGAGTGCTGCCCCATGGAGTGGTGCCCACACCAGTCAAACTGCGCGAGTTGCACGCCGGCATATCGATGCTCCAGTCGGTCCACGTGCCGCCGGGGATGTAGAGCACCTCGCCGTTGATTTTGCTGACGAACTTGTAGATGGTGACGAGATAGCGTATGGGACGTACGTTTTCGGTGCCGTAGAGCTCGCTGTTGTCAGGATGCAGGTTGACGCAGTTGCCTCCGGCGTCTTTTTCGGCCAGCCAGGGGGCATATCTCACGTTGTCTTCCTAATACCAGTCGTGTACATAGATGTCGCAGTTGCGCATGAGTTCGTCCACCTCATTTTCGTTGGGGATGCGCCATAGCGCACTTCATAGCCCTTCATCACCTCAATGGTCTCGCCATCTTTGTCTTCGACGGCGAAAACCTTGAAGTTGTCGCACATCCCCAATGGGATATAACCGCGCGAAGCGACACGGTCGGCAGAGAACTTTATGGCTCTGCCTTCCGTGACGCCACCGGTCCATTCATCGGCCTCGCCGCAGCCACTGACGAGTAGTGCGGCGAGACATATGGGGATGATGCGCTTGGGCATGGTGTTCCGCGTCAAAGTGTGATGGTCACGGTCACTTCATCCCATGCCTCCACTTCCTGGACATTGAACAGGATGGGTTTGAGGATGGGGTCGCCATTGTCTTTGAAGCCCACATTGTCGCTCATCACGATGTTGTAGACATAGCGCTTGCCGGCCTCCAGGGCAGTGATGGCGCCTGCATCTTCACTGGTCATAGGGATGTAAAGCACGCCGTAGTTCGAGTCGTCGCCTACGTAATAAGTAGAGGTGCCGCCGATTTTCACCTTACACGTCAGCTTGAGATAAACCATATCGTCCTTGTCTGAGAGATTGTCTCCGCCGAGTGCTGTTTTGTTGCCGTTCCACAGCGTCTTGCCCGTACCCGTCACATTTTTGCTTTCCGTCGTGTTGGTAGCGAACACATAGCCGTTGTCGGCACCGGTGCAGAGAGCGACTGAACCACTCGATTTGTCGATGGTCTTGGCAGGAGAGATGGCGAATTGGCGCGTTGTGGTGGCGGCCGCATAAGAGGCTTTGCCGCTGGTGTTCACATTGACCGTTCCCTTGGTCGCCGTACCTACGACTTCCACGTTCGTCACTTCCACCTCGACATTGGCACCAGCCAAAGTGCCGCCGGCGGGCATTGTAAAGTTTATCTCCTTGATTTTCGAGAAGGCATGATGGAAAGTCAGAGGTACACGCGATTGGTAGGTCTGGTTTCCGGCATAGGCGAAGAGCAGATTCTGATTGGCAGCATCACTCGTCGTGATGGTCATCACATCGCCGGTGGTGTTGGTTGCGGCGAAAGCAGCTGCTGTAGCCGTATAGGGGAAACAGGCATAAAAGTCCATATTGGTTTCGGGCCAGAAACGCAGTTCGACCGGGTCGACATATTCCCACGAGTTGGAGGCAGACTTCCATGTCTCTTCTGCCGCTTTGGTTGTTGCACCGAGATAAAGGTTGTTGGATGAATAACCCACTACGCCGAAGCTGCTGCCTGCCTCTTTCATCTCGTCGATGGTGACATCGCCGGAAGCGTAGGCGCATGATTTCACCGTGTAGGCACCAAAAGTCAGCGCCCTGGTCGAGCCACAACCGCGGTGACAAGGCGTCGGCGTCGGGTGACAATTCGGTCTTGAGCAGATGGGTGACCGAGTCGAAAGCAAAAAACGTCACCCCGTTGAGCCGCGACGTCGTGGCATAGTCTTTGTGAGAGGTGGCAAAAGCCGTCTTGGACCATTCGATGTGGAGTTGCACATTGTAGCGCGTAAGCGACTCGTAATAGAGATGGTCGCGCTGACACGACCGGCATCAACGTCGCCAAAGCCATGGCTACAGTCCATGGCAGTCGGCCTGTTTGTATGGTCAGAGTCTTAACGTCCATCACGCCCTCCTCTTTCTTTCCGGCCCACCACATACACCAAAGAGAGCTCTACCGACGTGGGCACCACGGTTCTCAACCGTTTAGAGCCCCAGGGATCGTCTTTCACCTTGATTGAGCCATAAGGCGTACCCGATGTCTGGGTATATTTGGTCTGCACATAGCCTGCCGAGGCTGCATATTCGAGCCGCCAATACCGCGACAGACGCTTCACACCGCCCACCACCGGCGACACGTGCCATCCGTCACCCTGAACGCCGCGACGCGTCAGCTGGAAATCATATCGGCCACTACCCACGTTCAGACCCACAAACAGGGAGCGGCCTGTCGTCGCGGAGCCGGCGAAATAATATCTGGGCTGCAGGGCCACATCGCACATCTGCAGGGTCTTGTGCCATTTGGTTTTGTGCCACCAGCGATAAATGAGCGTGGCCTGAGCCGACCACCTGTGGCCAATGGGCACCTCCACCGAAACATTAACAGCCGTGAGCAGGTCATAGATGAGATTGGTCTTGACAAAAAGCAAAGGTCGCCACACGCACACTTCAGGCATCGGCCCTCTGGCAGCGCCGTCGGTCTCGGTCATCCTCACGCCGCCGTTTGGCATCATCGCCACCGGGGCGAGAACTGCACCGGAAAACGAGAGCCGGCATTCGGGCCACAACCTCACCTCGGCGTAGCACATCGTGACATAAGCACGCCGTGGTGTCTGTCGCCGCAGATGATTGGTGGTCACCTCCCCGACAACCCATTCCGCCGTAGCTACCGTGTCTTTAAGACAGAGAGCGTGGCGTTCGAGCCATCCACACACACAGCCATAGCCCTGCAGTGTGCCAGACGGCGGTTCACCGAAAGAGAACCTTCTGGCGACGTCTGTGCCGTAACGGCCACACGCCATTTGCCGCCATCACGGCGCAGAGCAAGCGAATCGATGCCTGCTGCAAACTGGCGCAGAGCCTGTTCCTGACTTTCACCGGCATAAGACGGCTGCGCCGAGGGGGAAACACACCTTGACACAGAGCGAGTCCGCCGGAACCTGTGCCATTATGGCGGCCCCGGCCCCACACATCAGCAGCAGCGTCAACGCTGCTCTGGGTGCCATCGCTCTCATCATAAAATCAGGTAGCTCTATATTCGAGAGGGAACACGTTCTGTGAAAAAGTCCGCTGATGTCTCACACCCGTGGGTGTGACAGACCTGTTTGCCCGGCAGGGCTATGAGTAGACTGTTGTGATTTTGCGGAGGAAACCGTCTGCCGAAAGCAGACGGCAAACATACGCCGCGAACTGACTGATTGACTATTGACTGCAAAATTTGAAATTTTACAGATTATCAACAATTATCCCCCCGAAATGCCGCTTAGTTAATCACCTTTAACCGAAACACAACATTATGACAACTCTTAGTGACAAAATGGGGTGTTGACCACCACCGAGACAATGGCTTTATCATCACGTTTCGGGGGATAAAAAGCAGACCAAGCGACGGAGACAAGTCCTCCCGCTTGGTCTGTTGTGTGTGTCGGGGTGTGCCGGAAACGCTTTCGGGCCCCACCCCCTGGGTTCAGAGCAGCTCTTCGATGCGCTCGGCATAGGCCGATTTGGGCGAAGCGCCCACCATACGGCTGCCGGCTTCAAGGCCGTCTTTGACGAAGACGACACAGGGGATGTTGCGCACGCCGAAACGGGCGGTGAGCGCGGGGTTGTCGTCGACGTCGCATTTGCACACGTTCACCCGCCCGGCATAGGCCTCAGAGAGTTCGTCGATGACGGGGGATATCTTCTGGCAGGGACCGCACCAGGCGGCTGAGAAGTCTATCACTACGGGGAGGCCCTCGGCGGCGACGGCCTCAAAATTTTGGTCGGTAATTTGTTTTGCCATGTGGATTGGGTTTGGATTGGTTTTGGGGTAATGTTGTCTTGGGGTGACCGGGGGCTGCGGGTCCCCGGGGGGTGATGTTTCTGCAAAAATAGTGTTTTTTCAGTTGATGCGGTAGCTGAAACAGCTTTTTTCTGAAAGAAAATCTGTGAGGCGCTTGTCTACGCTGACGCGGTGGCTGGTGCTCTTGAGGCTGAGGGGGCGGCTCTCGCGCGTGGCCATGAGGCAGAGACGCAGGGCTGCGCCGCCGCCGGGTGTGGGCGATGTGGCGGCGGTGAGGGTCTCGGCGAGTTCGGCGAGGTCGCTCTCGGTGGCTTCTGAGAGATAGATGCCGACGGTGAGACGGGTGACAAGGCGGTCTTTGACGTCTGAGAGGAACGAGACGGTGCTCACGCGGAGGTCGAACGAGGCGGGGTCCCAGCGCCGGGGCTCGACACGGGCGTTGATGTAGACGAAGTTGCCGCCGGCAAAATAGCCCCGCAGACGGGCCCAGTCGTCGCCGAAGAGGGAGAAACTGCCGCCGCCGCTGAAGTCTTCGATGTGGACGATGCCGTATGGCAGGCCTTTTTTGGTGTGGCCTTCGTTCTCTATGCCGGCTATGCCGCCGAGGGTGACTTCACGGCCGCCAAAGGGGGTGAGGTCGGCGAGGTCGGCGGCGTGGAGGGTGCAGACTTCGCCCACGACAATGGCGTATTCGTCGAGCGGGTGGCCCGAGATGAACACGCCGACCATCTCTTTTTCGGCGGCGAGGCGCTGCATGGGGCTCCATTCGCTGATGTCGGGGTCGGCCTGCGGACGGGTGATGGCAGCTTCGGCCATATCGCCGAAAAGGCTGGCCGAGACCCGGGCACGGTCGGCCTGGTAGTGCTGGCCGAAACGTACGAGCCGGTCGATGAAGGTGGGGCCGGCAGACGAGGGCTCGACGTATTGTTCGCGGCGCAGGGGTGAGAGGCTGTCGAAGGCGCCGGCAAGGGCGAGGCTCTCGATGCATTTCTTGCCGACGGCTGAGAGGTTGACGCGCTGGACGAAGTCGTAGATGTCTTTGAACTCTCCGCCACGGCTGCGCTCGGCGAGGATAGCTTCGACGGCTGAGTCGCCCACGCCTTTGATGGCGCCGAGGCCGAAGCGGATGTGGCCGGTGTGGCTGACGCTGAACTTGACGCGGCTCTCGTTGATGTCGGGGCCGAGGGTGTTGATGCCGAGACGGCGGCTCTCGTCCATGAGCTTGGTGATGGTCTTGATGTCGTCTTTGCTCCGGCTCATGACGCCGGCCATATATTGGGCGGGGTAGTTGGCCTTTAGGTAGGCGGTCTGGTAGGCCACCCATGAATAGCACGTGGCGTGGCTCTTGTTGAAGGCGTAGGAGGCGAAGGCTCGCCAGTCTTCCCAGATTTTATCGAGTGTCTTGGGGTCGTGGCCACGGGCTGTGCCGCCCTCGATGAACTTGGGATACATGTGGTTGAGCTTGTCGATGAGCTTCTTGCCCATGGCTTTGCGCAAGGCGTCGCTCTCGCCACGGGTGAAACCGGCTATCTCGCGCGAGAGGAGCATGACCTGCTCTTGATAGACGGTGATGCCGTAGGTGTCTTTGAGGTATTTCTCCATACACGGCAGGTCGTAGGTGATGGGGTCGAGGCCGTGTTTGCGACGGATGAACTGGGGGATGTATTGCATGGGCCCGGGGCGGTAGAGGGCGTTCATGGCGATGAGGTCTTCGAAGGTGGAGGGACGGAGCTCCATGAGGTAGCGCTGCATGCCGACGGACTCAAACTGGAAGGTGCCCACGGTGTTGCCGTCGCAATAGAGCCGGTAGGTGGCGGGGTCGTTGATGTCGATGTGGTCGATGTCGACGACGACGCCGAGGCTCTCGCGGATGTTGCGGACGGCTTCGCGGATGATGGAGAGGGTCTTGAGCCCGAGGAAGTCCATCTTGATGAGGCCGGTCTCTTCGATGACTTTGCCTTCGTATTGGGTACAGGCCACTTTCCGGTTGGTCTCTTTGTCGAGGGCCGTGGACACGGGCACCCAGTCTGAGACGGGGTCGCGGCAGATGATGAAGCCGCAGGCGTGGACGCCGGTGTTGCGCACGTTGCCTTCGAGCATCTTGGCGTAGCGGATGGTGTCGTGGAGAAGGGGGTCGGGGGAGACTTCGGCCCGGGCCAGAAGGGGGATGGCGGCGATGGCGTTTTTCAGGTTCATCTTGGGGGTCTTGCCGTCGGGGCCTTCGGGGAGCTTGTCGGGGATGGCTTTGCAGATGCGGTCGGTGATGTCGCGGGGGAGTTTTTGCACACGGGCCACATCTTTGATGACGGAGCGTGTGGCCATGGTGCCGTAGGTGATGATGTGGGCGCAGTTTTCGGCGTGGTATTTGTCGGTGACCCAGGCCAGCACGCGGCCGCGGCCGTCGTCGTCGAAGTCGACGTCGATGTCGGGCAGGGAGATGCGGTCGGGGTTGAGGAAACGCTCGAAAAGCAGGTCGTATTTGATGGGGTCTATCTGGGTGATGCCCAGACAGTAGGCCACGGCGCTGCCGGCTGCCGAGCCACGGCCGGGACCCACGGAGACGTCGAGCTGCTCGCGGGCGGCACGGATGTAGTCTTGGACGATGAGGAAGTAGCCGGGGAAACCCATGGTCTTCATGATGTGGAGCTCGAAGTTGAGGCGCTCCCTGACTTCGTCGCTCAGAGGGGTGCCATAGCGCCGCTCTGCGCCTTCATAGGCAAGCTTGCCCAGATAGTCGGCTTCGAGCTTGATGCGATAGAGCTTGTCTATGCCGCCGAGTTTCTTGATTTTGCTCTCGGCGTCTTCGCGGCTGAGCACTTCACGGCCGTTTTCGTCGCGGGTAAATTCCCGGAAGATGTCTTCGTCGGTGTAGCGCTCACGATAGCCGGCCTCGGTGCCGAAGTCGGCGGGGATGTCGAAGTTGGGCATGATGGGGCCGTGGTTGATGGTGTAGGCTTCGATTTTTGATGCCACCTCCATGGTGCCGGCCAAGGCTTCGGGACAGTCGGCAAAAACGGCGTTCATCTCGGCTTGGGTTTTGAACCACTCTTGCTTGGTGTAGAGCATACGGGTGGGGTCGTCGAGGTCTTTGCCGGTGGAGAGACAGATGAGCCGGTCGTGGGCTTCGCCGTGCACTTCGTCGACAAAATGGCAGTCGTTGGTGCAGACGAGTTTCACGCCGGTCTCGGCAGAGAGGCGCATAAGCCGGGCGTTGACCCGCTGCTGTATGGGATAGGTCTCACGGTTGGCGCGGATGTGGGGATTGGTCACTTCGTGGCGCTGCATCTCGAGATAGTAGTCTTCGCCAAAAACACGCTTGAACCACAACACGGCTTCGCGGGCTTCGTCGTAGCTGCCGCCCATGAGTTTTTGCGGCACTTCGCCGCCGAGGCAGGCGGAGCAGACGATGAGCCCCTCGTGAAATCGTTCGAGGTCGGCGCGGTCGGTGCGCGGACGCATATAGAAGCCGTCTACCCAAGCGCGGGAGACGAGCTTGACGAGGTTGTGGTAGCCGGTGGAGTTTTTGGCCAGGACGACGAGGTGCCAGCCGGACTGGTCTGCCTTGGTTTCATGGAGCGACTTGTCGCCGCGGCGTGCCACATACATTTCGCAGCCATAGATGGGCATGAAGTCCATCACGGCTTGGTTTTTGGCCACTGCCTTTTGTGTGGCGGCGACGAGTTCGTCGTGGCTCATTGCAGCTTCGGGGGTGCCGGCTTCGGGGTTGAATGTGCCGTCGGCCAAGGCAGCGAGTCGTTCTTGGGCTGCCTTGAGTGCACCCTTAGCCTTACCCTTCACCTTGTCCACATAGTTGGCAAACTCTTTGATGCCCATCATATTGCCGTGGTCGGTGACGGCCATGGCTTTCATCCCGTCGGCAAGGGCTTTGTCGACAAGGGCCGGAATGGCGGCCTGGCCGTCGAGTACGGAATATTGGGTGTGGACGTGCAGGTGTACGTATGGTTGCATGGGGTGTGATTTTTTTGGGGTATGTGGGGGGTGTAGAGGGATGAGGAGCGGCCACCTATTGTTCCGGCCCTACAGGCCGGAATTAGAGGCCCATTTCGAACCCAGGCTTTCGACCTGGGCTGTTATGTGGCGCCCTTACAGGGCTTGCCGGGCCGCTCATTCGCGTAATGCACCAACTTACAGCCCGTGCCGGGCCGCCAATAGCTTTTTGTCTTTTTGGCTCTTTGTCTCTCTTTCAAAAACCTATCCTTCCTCACATTCTCCCAAACGGCGGGAGATGCGCATGGCACAGAAGTTGGGGCCGCACATGGTGCAGAACTCGCCGTTTTCGTAGTGGGCGTCTTTGTAGTATTGGTATGAGAGTTCGGGGTCGAGGCTGAGGTTGAACTGGTCTTTCCAGCGGAATTCATAGCGGGCTTTCGAGAGAGCGTCGTCTCTGAGTTGGGCACCGGGATGTCCCTTGGCCAGGTCGGCGGCATGGGCGGCTATCTTGTAGGTGACCACTCCTGTGCGCACATCCTCACGGCCGGGCAGGGCGAGGTGTTCTTTGGGCGTGACGTAGCAGAGCATGGCCGTGCCGAGAGCGGCTATCCGGGCAGCGCCAATGGCCGAAGTGATGTGGTCGTAGCCCGGAGCGATGTCGGTGACGAGCGGACCGAGCGTGTAGAACGGGGCCTCGTGGCACTTCACGATCTGGCGCTCCATATTTTCGGCAATCTTGTGCATAGGCACATGGCCGGGGCCTTCGATGAATGCCTGGACGTCTTTGGCCCAAGCCCGCTGCACAAGTTCGCCCATCGTGTCGAGTTCGGCAAACTGGGCGGCATCGTTGGCGTCGTAGATGGAACCGGGACGCAAACCGTCGCCAAGGCTGATGGCCACGTCGTAGGCGGCACAAATGTCGCAGATGTCGTCAAAATGCTCGTAGAGGAAACTCTCACGGTCGTGTTTGACACACCACTCTGAGATTATCGAGCCGCCACGGCTCACCATCCCCGTCTTGCGGCCCTGTGAGAGATGGATGTTTTGCCGGCGTATGCCGCAGTGGATGGTGAAATAGTCCACGCCTTGTTCGCATTGCTCGATGAGGGTGTCGCGATAGAGTTCCCACGTGAGGTCTTCGGCCTTGCCTTTCACCTTCTCCATGGCCTGATACATCGGCACCGTACCCACGGGGACAGGGCAGTTGCGCACAATCCATTCGCGGGTTTCGTGGATGTTGTCGCCGGTGGAGAGGTCCATCAGCGTGTCGCCTCCCCATTTGCAGCTCCACACGGCTTTTTCCACTTCTTCGTCAATGCCCGACGTGGTGGCCGAGTTGCCGATGTTGGTATTGATTTTGACGAGGAAATTGCGGCCGATAATCATCGGTTCGGCTTCGGGGTGGTTGATGTTGGCCGGCAGGGCGGCACGTCCGGCTGCGATTTCGTCTCGCACAAATTCGGGCGTGATGTGGGTGGCGATGCCGAGATCGGCGGCGTTCATGTTTTCTCTGATGGCCACATACTCCATCTCGGGGGTGATGATGCCTCTCTTGGCATAGGCCATCTGCGTGATGCGCCTGCCGTCCTTGGCCCTGTAGGGCAATGGGGCGTGGTCAAAACGCAAGTGGTCGAGGGCGCGGTTGGCCAGCCGCTCACGGCAATATTCGGAGGTGAACGCCGGCAAACGTTCCACATCGCCACGGCCGGCAATCCATTTCTCCCGCAGACGCGGCAATCCCTTCTTCAAATCAATCCGGGCTGACGGGTCGCTGTATGGGCCGGACGTGTCGTAGATATATACGGGGTCGTTGGGCGTGAAATGCTTCTTGCCGTCTTTGTCTTTGGTCACAGTCGGCGTGAGCGTGACGCGACGCATGCCCACACGGACGTCGGGAAAGCGTTTTCCCTGCATATACACCTTCTCACTCGAGGGATAGGTGATTTTCATTTTGTTTTCCATACCATTATTATATTATAGGAGTCTGAGAGAGCGAAGAGCGGTGTAGTGGGGTCATGAAAGCATTGTGTGTCTGGCTCTTCATCTCTTTGCCCCTTCGTCTTTCAAATCTTATTTTCGTCCAGATGCAATAAGGCGGCCATGGCCTCTGCCGGACGCTCGGCTCGACAGATGCAGCCACTCACGGCGATGCCGTCTATGCCTGTGGCCATCAATGGCATCACGTCGGCGCCCTCAATGCCGCCAATGGCACAAATGGGCACGTTGATGCCTTCGCGGCACACCAATTCCATAATCTGCCGATAGCCCTCGAGGCCGAGGAGCGGAGAGAGCTTCTCTTTGGTCGTGGTGAAGCGGAACGGACCGAGGCCGATGTAGTCTGCCGAGGCGCGATGGAGACTGCGGATGTCGTCGATGGTATTGGCCGTGCCGCCAATGAGGAAACCTTCGCCGAGCACTTGTCTGGCTTCTTCGACGGGCATGTCGTTTTTTCCCAAATGCACACCGTCGGCCTCAATCTCCTTCACCAAGGCCACACGGTCATCGATGACAAACGTGGCGCCGGCTTCCCTGCAGGCTGCTTTGAGCCTCAAGGCAATGGGCTTTATCTCTTCGTCGGCGGCCTCTTTCATGCGGAGCTGTATCCAGCGGCAGCCGCCCTCAAGGGCAGCCATGGCCGAGGCTTCATAGGACAGATCGGACGTGTGGTGGGTGATGAATTGAATGGGTATCATAGCAGGATGATGATTGTTCTGCGAAGTTACAAAGCCACGGCGGATTGGCCAATAAAACGTCTGATAATTATTTTTGTGCCGGCAGCCACGGCCCAATCACCGCCGCTCTGCCTACACCCTTCATCGCCACACTGCGCCTGACTGCAGACCAACTTTTGGCCGTTGATGGTCAACTATGGCACGATGGATATAAATAGTGAGGCATTTTAGGCAGCCAAACCATCGTTTTCAATTGAAAATCTCTACATTTGCATATATCACCCGATTTATGCCATAAGCATCTTTCTTCATCCATTCTTTTTGTATGAAACACTCTCTACGCCATTTGCTGTTCACGATGGCGGCCGGCCTCCCTCTCGGGCTTTCAGCTCAAACCGAGACCCAACCGCTCTTCGTGCATCTTGCCGACGGCTCGCTGGATGTGTTCCCGGCAGCCTCCATGAAGCGTTACGCCCAGACGGCCGACAGCCTCCTCATCACGCTGGCAAGCGACTCTGTGGTGGGATACGCATTGGCCGACGTGGCCCAGACAAGTCTTGAAGCACCGGCCAACTTGCCGGTTTTCACCTCGTTCAAGTTCAACAACAAATACAACGACCAGGTCTATACCGACGTCATCGCTACGCTCGAAAACGACTCGACGGTGACGGCCGTGGTGCCGGCCATCGGCAAGCGACTGACGCCCTCGTTCCAGACCAGCGACGCCTTGTGCCTGGTGTTTCTCGACGGCAAAGTGCAGACGAGCAAAGTGTCGCGACCGCGTTTCGACCACGACCTGGTCTACACGCTCGGCCGAGAAGGGTGGCGGCAGATGTCTTTTGTCAAGACCAAAGACGAAGTGTGGACCACGCCCTCCGGCGGCGAAACGGTCACGTCCATCCCGCTTACCGTCGATATGCTGTCGACCAACGCGCCTTCAAACTATGAAGACGAAGAAGGCTTGGCCATGATGCTCGACGGCGACATCTCCACCTATTTTCACTCCACCTGGGGCACGGGCACTTATGAAAAACTCCCCACCGACGAGTGCGCCTATGTGCAAGTGGACCTCAACGAGGCCATAGATCATCTGCAATTCTCCTACACCACCCGACCCTCCAGCGCCCGTTATCCCACAGCCTGGGCCATACAGGTATCGGCCGACGGCACCACGTGGACCGAAGCCGCCGCCATCACCTCGGGACTGCCAACGGCTGTCAGCACCGACTACACCTCTCCCACCATCGACCTCGGCGGCACATACAGCCACCTGCGCTTCGTGCAGACTTCCACCAACTATAAAAACTATCTTGCCCTGGCCGAATTTGCGCTCAGCATAGTGGTCATCAACGAGACCGGCAGCGACGGCCCTGTGCTCATCAGTCCGGCAGAGTGGCAATATTCATGGATGCCCTATGGCCGTGAGGTGACGGTGAAGACGACCTGGCCCACCGACACGGCAACTATGGTGCCGAAATTGTACGTCGACGTGGTGGACGGCCAGATGATTACAAGCAAAGAGATTTATCTGCGTGCCAAACTCACCATCGACGGTGCCGGCATCTGGCCCGGCCTCACCGACAGCATCAGCATACGAGGCAGAGGCAACAGCAGCTGGAGCAACAGCATTTTCAGCAAAAATCCCTATCGCATCAAGTTCGACGTCAAGCGCAAACCGTTCGGACTGACCGCCGGCAAAAGCTGGGTCTTGCTCGCCAACAAGCAGACGGGATCGATGATGACCAATGCCGTGGCCATGAAGGTGGCCAATCTGGTCGGAACCGAAGCAGCCAACGACATGATACCCGTCGAACTCTATCTCAACGGCGAATATCGCGGCAGCTACAACTTCACCCAGCAGGTGGGCTTTTCCAACAACAGTGTCAATCTGCCCGACGAGAGCGATGCCGTTCTCCTCGAACTCGACACGTATTCAGACCCCTGCAAATTCTATGACACCAGTTTCAATCTGCCGGTCAACATCAAAGAGCCCGACTTGGAAGAAAATCCCGACGCCGACCGGCAGACGCTCATCCAGAACGATTGGAACGCCTTCTCGGCACTCGTGGCCGGCGGCACCGATGCCTATACCGACCGACTCAACGTCGATGCCTTCGCCCGCTTCTGGTTTGTCAACGACTATGTGCTCAATATGGAACCGGGCCATCCCAAGAGCACATTCCTCTATCGTGAAGACCTTCTGGCCCTCCACAGCACCTACACCTTCGGTCCCGTCTGGGACTTCGACTGGGCCTATGGCTACGACGGCTCATACGCCTATTGCCAGTCGGGTGCCACAAAAAATGTGATCTCAAACCTTGCCTCGTCGGCCGGCGGACGCTTCTTTGAGGCCCTGCGCTCAAACAGCGAACTCGTCAAACGGGCCTACTATCGCGTGTGGAAAGACTTTATGGAAAACCATCACCAGGAAGTCATCGAGTTTGTCGACGACTATCTCGCTTTTGCCAACCCCTCTTTCCTGCACAATGCCGAGACCCGGAGCGACGGCTCAGACTATGCCACCAACGCCGCCAATATGAAAGCGTGGCTCAATGAACGTTCGGCCTATCTCTATGCCAACCTCGACACCTTTGCCGACGACGATGTCTGGGGGCCCACCAGTGGCGACGTCAACGGCGACGGCTTTGTCACTGTGGCCGATGCCGTCTGTGTGGCCAATCATATTTTGGGATTGGAAAACGAAAGTTTCAACGCAACCGAGGCCGACGCCGACACTTCAGGCAAAATCGATGTGAACGACATCGTCCACGTGGTGTCAATGGCACTGCGGCAGTCGTCACTCGCCACAAGCGGCAACAATCTGCCGCGTGCGGCAGCCGCTCTCCGCCTCAGCCCCTTCTCGGCCTCTGCAGGCTTTGCCACCGGGCTCGACCTGACCATCGCCACAGACTCTGCCACAAACTACTCGGCTGCACAGTTTGAAGTGGTGGTGCCCGACGGTATGACGCTCACCGAGGCCTCTGTAGCCGACGTGCCTTGCCGCATCTCTTTCAACCGTCTTGACGACGGACGCTATCGCGTGGCTCTCTATGCACAAAACGGCCATACACTCCCGGAAGATGGCATTGACCTGTCTCTCACCCTTCAGGCCGACAACTACATCCCCCAACCGCTCCGCGTGGTGAGCATCGACGGTGGCCGTCTGGCCACTGCCAAGGGGGAAGACCAACGACTCTCTCCCCGCTCCGTCACCTTCGATATGGCCACAACGGGCATCAGCCTCGACGAAGCCGTGGTGACAGAAGGCGGCAACGGACTCACCGTCAAGAGCGACAAAGCCGGCAGCCTCAGCGTCTATACGCCCGACGGCAGACTGGCCCGCACCGTCCGGCTCAAGAGCGGCCACAACCACTTCGACCTCCCGGCAGGTGTCTACATCGTCGGCCGCCATAAAGTGGTGGTCAATCCGTAAGGCATATTTAGATGAAAAGAATATAAAGGCAAAGCCCAGGTCAGAGCCGAGCAAAACAAGGCGGCACTCTGGGTATGATTGGCCGAAGACGGCACGGCCTGAAGGACCAACCGACGCCAAGGCGAGAGCAGAACAACAAACTTGTTTGATTGTTATGCCAAGCCGCGAAGGAGGACGGCCTGAAACGCCTCTTTATACCTCTCTACGCTATCTCTCTTTCTATACCACTCTTCGTCTCATCAACTCAAACTTACATTATGAAAAAACTGATATATCCCCTGTTGCTGCTGCTCGGACTTTGTGTCCATACCCTTCCGGCCTCGGCCGAGATGTCGCAGCCGTCCACCGTGTCGCTCAATCTCACCGAGACCCTTTCGGCCAAAGAATGGACGCTGAGCGTGGCACTCGAAAATCCCACCGACAGCAACCTCACAGCCTTTCAGATGGACATCAGTCTGCCTGCCGGCCTCTCGCTCACGGCGGGTACACCCACGGCCTCGCTGCGGCTGACAGCCCATCTGATTATGCTCTCCACCATCAATGCCCACACCCTGCGCATCGTGGCTTTCTCGCCGTCGGCCACGGCCATACCCCTCACCACAGGCGAAATCTTCTCGCTCACTCTCACGAGTGCCACGGCGGTCACAGCCGGCAATTATTCCCTCTCTGCCAAACACATCACCTTGTCTTCACGCGACGGCACGGCCAAAACCATTGCCGACGCTTCGGGCACACTCACGGCCACAGAGCCGGCTGTCGCTACCTACACGCTCACTTATCTCGTAGACGACACAACCTACGTCACGCAAACTTATGAAACCGGTGCCACCATCACTCCGCCGGCCAATCCTGAGCGCGAAGGCCATACCTTCAACGGCTGGACAAACCTGCCCGAGACGATGCCGGCAGCCGACACACAGGTTTCGGCCTCCTTCACCGCCAACAGCTACACCGTCACCTATTATCTTGACGGCGAAGTCTATACCACACAAGACTATGATTACGGTGCCACCATAACGCCGCCGGAAGTGACTGTCGATGAAGGCTACGAGTTCGCCGGATGGCAACTACTGCCCGAAACCATGCCGGCCGCAAACCTCACCATCTACGGCTACACCCGCACCACCGGCATTGCCCCGGCCACAGCCACTCCCGACACTGAGGCCCAAATCTACGATCTCAGCGGCCGCCTCGTCACCTCATCCCCCACCACCCGTCTCCCCCACGGTGTGTATATCCGCGGCAAGCGCGTGATAATGGGTGGAAATAAGGTGATTAAACAGCCAAGCAAACAGGTTGGAAGGTTGGACGTTTAGAATATTCTTGAACGACCCAACAAGGCCTGAAGGGCGTTCAAAATATGTAGTTTTGGGGGGGGGGGGGGGGGGCCGCCCCGCCCCC
>JBGVLE010000010.1:0-104187 GCA_045124135.1 Alloprevotella sp. | reverse complement strand
CGGCACCCCAAAAACAAGATGGCTTATCGTGTTTCCTCCCATAAGGCCGCGCGTCGCCGGAATAAGGCCGCGAGCTCCTGTCCTTATGGCAGTAACGCGTTGAAATCCAACAAAAAAGGCCCTCAATAAGGGCCTCCTCTTCTATGTTTACCCAAAGATAATATGAAACGGCGGGAGGGAAAAAGACAAAAGGCACGACGCGGTGGTGGAGGTGTTTAAGATTGGTGCTTTCGTTGTTTGATGATGCCGTAATTGAGCGGCCAAGCACACGCTTACTTTCCAACTTTCCGTTTGCTTATCTGCGACCATATCCATCGCTGAAAAACCCCGTCAAAATACCACTCCCCCACCCTGCTCCGGACAAAAACCCGGCACAAATCTTTGGTCTTTGCCCACACAATGTGTAACTTCGCGGCTGATAACGGTTGGGCACAGCCCATTAAAAGGGAAACGCGTGAAAATCGTGTACAGTCCCGCTGCTGTAAGTCCTCCTTTTAC
The DNA here is from genome assembly GCA_045124135.1 of Alloprevotella sp. Classification (GTDB taxonomy): domain Bacteria; phylum Bacteroidota; class Bacteroidia; order Bacteroidales; family Bacteroidaceae; genus Alloprevotella. Next base: position 103,689 of record JBGVLE010000010.1, on the reverse strand, counting down.
CCTCTCAAGCTTCATCCGCCGGATGTGAGCCACTGCAAGCACATTGTTCTGAAGTGCGTGCGGGAAGGCGCTTGAGGGCGAGGATAAGTCAGAAGACCTGCCGTTGGGTGCATAATTGTCCATTCACAGACCTTCGAGGAAAGGCCCGGACATCATCTCTTTATTTTTTATGACGTTATGAGACGCTACGCTCTGCATAGGGGTGTCGTGTCGGCCATTGGTCTTTTGGTCGGTTGGGTTTATGCCTCCGCAGACAATGTGGCCGATGTTGTGCCAAGCGATACGCTCGGCACGGCCGTTGTCGTGACCTATCGTCAGGTGGCGGCATGGCGGTCGGCCACGCCGGCTTTCACGCTCGACACCCTCGCCCTGCGCCAGCGCGGTGTGACCGACGTGGGCGATGCCTTGAGGCGCTTGCCGGGCGTGAACCTGCGCGACTATGGTGGCGCCGGAGGCTTGAAGACGGTCTCGGTGCGCGGTCTCGGTGCGGCACATACGGCGGTGTCGTTCGACGGGTTGCCGATGACTGACGTGAGGAGCGGACAGGTCGATTTCTCTCGTTTCACCCTCGAAAACCTTTCGGGCATCGGTGTGGCTATGGCCGACCACGCTCCGCTGCTTTCGCCAGTGAGCACACTGGCGGCGGCACAGATTGTGGTGCAGTCTGTCAGCCCCGACACGGCGGCCACACACCGCCACGTGGGACTCACCCACGGCGCCTTTGGTACGGCCGAACCTTATTTCAACGTCTCATCTCCATTGGGCCACGCCTCGGCGCTGAGCCTTGGCGGCGACTTCCACTACGGCCGCAACGACTATCCCTTCACCGTCTTCAACGGCGTGGCCACACATCGCGAGAAACGCCAGGGCAGCCGTATGCAGGCCTGGACCGGAGAGGCCAATTTTGTGAAACATCTCGCCGGCGGACGCCTCACGGCCAAAGCCTACTACCAAAACACCCACCGCCGCCTGCCCGGTATCGTCACCCTCTACACTGCCGACAACCACGAGCGACTGGCCGAACAGACGGCGCTGGCACAGACTATGTGGCGCCAGCGATTTGGCGTATTCGAACTGATGGGCGGAGGTAAGTTCGAGTGGGCTTCGAGCCACTATCAAGACATTGACGGGCAATATCCCGGTGGACGGCTGGAGCAGCAATACTACCGCCGCGAATGGTTTGCCACAACCGGTGTGGCCTATGCCTTCGGACCGTTCAAGGCCGCCTATGCCGTAGACCTGGCGCGACGCACGATGAACAGCAACCAACAGACCGACGGCCATGTGGGACGCACAAGCCTGCTGCAGGCCCTCAGTCTCAACTATTCCCAAGGCCGCCTCACGGCTACAGGTCGCCTGGCAGCCCATCTCCACCACGACAACACCGACGCTGCCGACCGCCTCACCGACACCCGGCGGCTCACACCGATGGTCTCGCTGGCCTTTGCCGCCATCGACAAGCCGCGCAGCCATGTCTCGCTCCGCTCCTTCTATCAAGAACTCTATCGCGCGCCCACCTTCACCGAAGCCTATTATTACCATCTGGGCAGCCAGACACTCAAACCCGAACTCACGCGGCAAGTGGGCATAGGCGCGGTGTGCCGCCTCGACAGGCCCACGCCGTGGCTCGCATCGCTGGTCGTCACGGCCGACGGATGGTTCAACCGTGTCAGAGACCGCATCGTCAGCATCCCCTACAATCTCTATGTGTGGCGCACGATGAATGTGGGCAAAACCGTGGCGCGCGGACTGGACCTCACGCTCGAGGCCCGTTTGCGGCCTGCAGAGCGGTGGCAGTTGGTCGTGGCTGCCAACCACACCCTTCAGGCTGTCGAAGACCGCACGCTGCCCGGCACGATTGGCTATGGCTGCCAGGCCGCCTATACGCCTATGCACAGCGGTGCAGCATCGCTGGCCTGCGAAACGCCGTGGGTGAGCCTGAGTGTGCACACCACCTATGCCTCGGAGCGTTGGAGCACCAACGACCATACGCCCACCACCCGCCTGCCGGGATATGCCGAAGTCGGCGCGGCGCTCTATCACCGCTTTGATATGGGCAAGTTCTCTCTCGACCTGCGTGCCGACCTGGTCAACGCTTTCGACAAGCAATATGCTGTGATTCGCCGCTACCCCATGCCCGGACGGGCCTATAAACTGTCTGTGAAGGTGAACTGGTAAGGCACCGCAGACTTGAGCGCTCAAGACAATTCATTTCAACCATAAACAACAACAACACTATGAAGCAACTGAAACTTTTGGCCATCGGTCTGATGGCAGCCCTGGCCTTTACGGCCTGTTCAGACGACGACGGTCCCGCCTTCACCACCGACCCGGTGGAGCAGATGAACGGTGCCTATGTCATCAACCAAGGCAACTATTACGGCGGCGTGGACGGCACGATGGACCGCCTCAAACTCACCGACGACTCAGCCTATACACAGAGCGTCTTTGCCGCTGTCAACGGCCAGAGCCTGGGTTCTTCGCCTCAGGGGGCCGTGGTCTATGGCTCGCGCATCTATGTGCCGATGTATGCCGAAAATCTGGTTTGGGTGATTGACAAGGCATCGGCCCGCATTGTCGCTTCCATTCAGACCAATGAGCCGGAAGCCGTCTGTGCCGCCGAGGGCTATGTCTTCGTGAGCAACAACGACGGCTACGTGAGCCGCATCGACACCCTCACGCTCGCCATCGACAGCCACGAGGCCGTAGGCCCCAATCCTGCGCAAATGTGCACCACGGGCGGCAAGGTCTATGTGTCCATCTCAGACGGCTACAACTACGGCGGTGGCTATGTCGACGGTTGCCGCGTAGCCGAACTCGACGCCAAGACCGGCACCAAGGTGAAAGACATCGCCGTGGGCGTCAACCCCGGACCAATTGCCGCCGATGCCGACGGCCGCGTGTTTGTGGTTTGCCGCGGCAACTATGCCGACATCGCTTCGGCCGTGTGGAGCATCCCCACAGGAGCCGCCGAGGGCAGCGAACTGGCACCGGCTACGCTTATTGCCGTAAGTGGCACGACGCTCTATGTGGTCAACAGTGTGACGGACTGGAACACCAACCAGACACTCGTCGACTTCAAGACCTACGACACCGCCACGGGCAACCTGCGTGCTGACAATTTCCTCGCCGGCCAGCCCACAGCTCCGGCGCCTCAGGCCATCAGCATCAATCCGCAGAACGGCGACATCTATGTCTGCTCAGACCGCTCGTCGGCCGAATACGACAAGCCCGGACTGCTCTACATCTACAAGGCAGACGGCACCCACCTCAAGACCTACGACACCGGCATTCACCCCGTGGGCGTGGTGTGGTATTGAGATAAACGGTTTGCTCCCCCACCCTCCCGGTGGCAGACATAAAGACTCCGGCCGCAGGCATACGTTGGTATGTGCTGCGGCCGGAGCGGTTTGGTCAGACAGGTCTTGTCATTGCGGCAGGGTCACCGAGAAGAGACTGCTGTTGGTGTGTTGTGACTTGAGGATGGCTTTCATCTTGGCCACCACCTTGGGATGTTGGGCTGCCACGTCGTTGTCTTCGTGCAGGTCGGTGGCCAGGTCGAAGAGTTTGCAGTTGCCTTGGGACACCACCATTTTCCAGTTGCCCATTCTCAGGCCCATCATGTTCGTCTCAGAGAACTCCCAGTAGAGAAACTCGTGCTGTTGCTGCTCGCCCTCACCCGTGAGTGTGGGATAGAATGAGAGTCCGTCGAAACTGTCGTTCTCGGCCGCCGGATTGGCATAGCGTGTCTCGTAGTTGTCAATGCCGGCAATGTCGCAGAAGGTGGGCATGAGGTCGTAGAAGGCCAACTGATGGTCGTTGACCGAGCCGGCCGCCACCTTGCCGGGCCAGCGCACGATGAAGGGAATGCGGATGCCGCCCTCGTAGGTGCTGCGCTTTTTGCCTTGCAAGAGACCGTCGCGATTGAAGAAGTCGGGGTCGGCACCGCCTTCTTCGTGAGGCCCGTTGTCGGAGGTGAAAATCAAGACGGTGTTGTCGGCCAATCCTTTCTCTTCAAGTTTGGCCATGATCTCACCCACCTGAGCGTCGAGGCGTGTGATCATTGCGGCAAACTCGGCGTGGCCGTAGTTGGTCGGGTTGTAGCGCGAATTCTGTTGGCCGCCGAAAGTCTTTTCCGTACAGAAATGACCCTTGTAAGCCAGCAGGATGGAGTCTTCAGGCTGCACCAGTTCGGCGTGAGGCAACGTGTAGGTGAAAATGCCTAAGAAAGGCTGGTCGGCGCTTTGTTTGTCGAGCCACGCCATGGCTTTCTGATGGATGAGGTCTGACGAGTATTGGGCGCGTTTGCGGTAGTCGTCGCCATACATGGGGAACTGGATGTTCTGGTCGAGGACGACGCGGCGCACACCCGTATCGCCGGCCGAGCGGCTGTATTCGTTGAGGAAGTTGGGGTAATACAGGTGGGCCTGGAACTGGCAGATGTAGCCGTAATACTCATCGATGCCGCGCTTGTCGGGCGTGGAAGCCGAGCCTTCATAGCCACCGGCCCACTTGCCAAACATGCCGGTGGTGTAGCCGTTGTCTTTGAAGATTTCGGGAATGATGATGCGGTTGGGGTCGTAGGGCTCCTGACCCACGACGGCATAGTCGGTGTTGCTGCCATACTGCACCGAACCGCTCCAATACTCCTTGTTGGCTCTCACGTGAGTGTGTCCCGTATGTTGGCCGGTCATAAACGTGGCGCGCGAGGGGGCTGACACCGGGCTGCCGGCGTAGGCTTGCGTGAAACGCATACCCTGGGCGGCCAGGCGGTCGATGTTGGGCGTCGAGATGTATTGCTGACCATAGCAGGCCAGGTCGCCGTAGCCCATGTCGTCACACATTATATATATAATATTGGGTTTGCTCTGCGCACCGGCGGCCAAAGCGGCCAGGGCACCGCAACCACAAAAGATCAATCGGTTGTTCATAGTTGTTGTATGATTGGGAGGTGAGAGGATTTATTTGAGGGAAATCTTGCAGGCTTTGCCACATTCTGCAGAAGCGTATTTGACGACGTAGGTGCCGCGTGGCAGATGGCGCACGGAGAGTGAGCAGCCGGTGGCCGAGGCTTTGAGGGCGCCGGCCGTGTCGTAGACGGCAATGTGTCCCTTCGGGCTGCCGCCGTTCACAATGATGAGACGCTCGTGGCCTTGAATGTCGATGGCGGTGCCGCTTTCGCTCAAGCCGGCATTACCGATGCCTACGATGGCTGTGGTGTTGGGTGAGAACACGGCAGTGAGCTCTGTCTTACCGCTTAAGGCCAGCGTGTATTCGGCCGATGTCGACACCACCACATTGCCCCGGCGCCAGCACACAAAGGTGGCGTTGCCCAGCGGTGTGGCCCGGACGGTGGCCTCGGTGTCGCTCTGGCTGACGATGGCGGCTGTGCCGCGAGTGGAGTCGTTGCTCACCACAGAGAGTGAGGCACTCACGCTCTGCACAGCCTCAACTTGCAGCACGAAATCCAGAATCTGGCCGTAGACTTCGCCTTCAGGGTCTTCGTTGCCTAAAGACGTGAGGCGCAGACGGGCACGTGTCTTGCCCACCTTGGCGTCGGCCGGTACGCTGATGGTGTGGTCGCTTTGTTGCGTGGCATTGAGCACTTGCAGTGTCTCAAACACCCCGTCGCCGTCCCAGTCGAAATGAGCGTAGACGGTGTCGCCCTCGGCCGGGGCCTGAGAGAGTTTCAGCGAGAGGGTGAAGTCGTTGCCCGCCACTACAGAGGCTTTGTCTTTGGTGTAGATGGTGTAGGCCGAAGAAGGCGTTGAGGCCTCGGTGGCCGTGATGTTGGCCCCGCTCAGCGTAGGCAGGGGATAGGTCATACCCTTCACGATGTCCGTGCCCGAGATGACGGCACGCTTCACATAAAGAGAGCCCACCGATCCACAAGGCATATTGTAAATCTGAGCGGCGCGGGCATAGGCAGAACGGGCGGCGATGATGTTGAAGAGCGAGTCGCCGGCCACCGTGAGCGAGGTGCCGCTTTCGGTGCGTGTGGCAAACGGACGGAAATAATAGGTGGTGCCTTCACCGCTGAACACGGTCCAGCGGGTGTCTGTTTCGCCCGTCACGGCCAGCGGCTGATGAGAGGCGGCGTTGACCAGCAGGAAACCCGTGCCTGAGCCGGTCTGTCCCACGAAATACCACGTCTGGTCGTCGCGCATTTGCGGTGTCTCGAAACTCAGGCTGCCGTCGGCGGCCTGGGTGAGTGCCTTGCCGGCATGGTTTTTGAGCGTGTAGATGAATTGCGGCGTGCCCACGGCGTTGCTGTAAGAGAATGGCTGGAGCTCAAAGTCGAAGGGCGTGGCACTGATTTGCCAATACGAGCCGGTATTGTTGATACCGGCATTCCAGGCAATGATGTTCGATGAGGCACCGTCTTTGTTCAGGCCTACGGGCGATTGCGTCACGTCGGCATAGTTGGCGCAATCTGACGAGGTGAGGCGGTAGTAGCCGGCGACAGAGCCACTCGCTGCGCATTCTATATAATAAGGTACGCCTTGGGCGGAGATGGTGATGCGTGAGGCGGACGACGGGGTCTTGTTGCAGCTGCCGATGTAGTGACCCGTGACGGCGTTTTTGATGTGGTAGAGTCCGGCGGTGGCTGAGGGTTCAAACTGCCAATATTGGCGGCGTGTCACGTCGGCGGTCTTCACGTCGAGCGAGCCGTCTGTTTCCTCGGTGATGTAGAGGGCGGTGTTGCCGAACCACTTGATGTGATAATAGGCCGCGGGGTCGGGGAAGTCGGGCGTCTCTTCGCCGCTTCCGCCACCTTCGCCCTCGCCGCCTTCGCCGCTGGCGCTCTGATGGGTGAGCGAGATGGACGACAGGCCGAAGAAGCAACCCATGTTGCTCGTGCCTTTGGTGATGGTGAGCTTAATGACGAGCGTGCCTTCGGCCGTATTGAGGCTGGCCGAGGTGGCATCCCACACTTTGTGTACGGCACCTGATGTGCCCACACCCGAGGCGATGTCGATGTCGCTCAGGGTGGCGAAGGCCGCAGTGGCATCGGCATTGGCGCCGGTGGCTATGGCCACGTTGAATTGCCGTGCCTTGCCGTCGCTGTTGCTCTGGTAGGCACCCGAGGCATTGAGGGCGTGGATGTCGAGCCCGATGGTGTTGTAGACCGCAGGCGTGGTGAGACCGCTGACGGTCACTGTGAGATTGATGGTCGGCGAGGAATTGCCGTTGACATTAGGACAGACAATGCCTGATGTGACACTGCCGCCCGCGGTCTTGATGGCCTCCGAGCACGTGGCGGTGGCCGTGACGCCGTCAAGGGCCTGGCCGGCCGAGTCGGCCACATTGACCGCAATGTTAGTGCCGTCGTGATTGAAGGTCAGCACCAAACCGTTGCCGGCTCTCATTCCCGGCAAGGCCAGCCACAAGGCACACAGTGCGAAAAGCAAGCGTAGGTGTTTTTTCATAGGACTAAGGATTTAAAGATGAAACACAGCTTATATCAGATTAAGTTAAAAGCCATTGATAAATGTGACGAAAAGTCTAAGGGGCCTTTCAGAGAGTATAAATCCCCGCCTGCTACGAATGAGGAAGGCGGGGATTTAATGGAGGTCTTTGCCGCGATTAGTCGGCAATCAATGTGAACTCAGCACCAGAGGCAAAATCTTGACCGTTTTGCTCGCTGAGCGCTCTGAAGCGGATGTAGCGGCCCTTGACCGGTTTGCTGAAGAGCACTTTCTTCTCTTCGTCGCCACGGGCAAAGCTGCCTTTGGCCACGGGCTCGCCCCAATTCTTTCCGTCGAGGCTCACATAGATTTCGTAGTCTTTGACTGTGCCGTTGCCTCCGCCTTGTCGTGGCAGGTAGGTGAAGCCTTTTATGTTCTTCACTTCGGCAGCGTCGAAGTCAATCCAGTGCGGATATTTGGTGAGTGTCACGCCGTAGGCGCTGTGCCAGATGGTGGAGGGATCGTTATCGACGATGAACGACGCGTCGCCTGCACCCGGTTCGGCCGAAGACACATAGTAGACTTCGAGCGGCACGCTGGTGATGGGCTCATATTTGGTCGTGACTTTCATATTGGGATTTTCCTTGTACCAAACGGCAATCTCGCCACCGGCTCTGAACTTGAACGGCTCGGTATAGACCTGGCCTTTCTTGGCGCCGTTGAGGCTGTAGACGAGGGTGCGGTCTTTGGCCGGTGTGCTGAGCGTCACTTCGCCGGCACGGCTGCGTGAAATGCTGATGGGCTGTTCGCCGGCGGGACTCACTTTGGCGTGGTGGCTGATGATGGAGAGTGCGGCGCGGCCGATAGTGAGCGGACGGATGATGAAGCCGAAGTCGTAGTTGGAAGCGTAGGCACGGTCGGGACGCAAGGGGCCGCCCTGGCCGCAGCTGGCTCCACCCAGACCGGTCACTTTGGCGTCGAGGTGCAGCACGGTGGCGTCAGACTCGGGGAGTTCGTAAGGATGGGCTGCCTGTGCCAGCTCTTGTTGGGTCCAAGGCAGCGCCGAGGCACTCATCACGCTGTCGGCGATGAAAAGCGCGCCACGACCGGTCATGTCGGTGAGTGCACACCAGCGCACTTCTTCGCGGTTGCCCATCGACTGGGGTTTGGGCAGCATAATGTCTTGTTCGCCCACGATGCCGGCGTGCAGTTCGATGAACTGGCCTGTCTTGCGGTCGTTGTAGTTGTTGACCGGACCGCGGCCGTAATAGTAGAACGAGTTCAACTCTTTAGGCAGTTTCATAGCATAGCCCAGACGCGGCAGCACCACTGAGGGACGGTTTGAAGAGATGGCGCTGTGCAGCTCGACTGAGCCGTCGGGATAGACGGTGTAGACCTGTGTGGTGGTGAAGGCCAGGTCGGCATCGGTGAGTTTTTTCACGTCGTGCTTGAAGTCGTAGGCGTCTTCAGGGTTGCGGTTGCCGTTGCCGTAGGCGATGCGGCAGCCTTCGGGAGCCTGGCTCTTGACGGTGAACATCACCTGTACGGCGCCGTTCTTGAGTGTCTGCACATTGCAGCTCTGGGCGGCGTGTTGCAGGTTGTAAAGACCATATTGGAACCATTGGTTGGGTGCGCCGGTGCCGGCGTCGTTGTCGGTCGGGGCGCGGAAGGCGTCGAGTTTCGGGCCTTCACCCTTGCAGATGATTTCACGAGCGCCGTAAGAGAGCGCGTCGATGGCACCAGTGGCCTTGTCGAAGGAGAGCTTGAACGACTTGCCTTCGAGGGCAATCTGCTTGTCGTCCTGGCTGTACTTGATGGCCGGTTTGTCTTTAGAGGCCTCGGCGATGGAGGGAGCCTTGACATCGGCACCTTTCACGCGCAACTGCTCTTCCATTTGCACATAGCCTTTTTTGGCCCAAGGCTTGTCGGCAGCGAGCAGGAACTGCACTTTGACGAAATACTCGCAAGTGGGGTCGAGCTGGGTATAGTCGTAGGGCAGCGTCACTTTCATGCTCTTGCGTGCGGCCAGTGTGCTGACTTCGTCCGGCAGAGCCTTCGGGGCGGCAATGCAAGTGCCGTCTTGATAGAGCGACCAGACAATCTGGTAGTCTTTGAGCGGTTCGAAATAGTTTTTGTTGAAAATTTCGATTTCGCCCTTTTTCATGTCAATGGCTTTCACGCCCACGTTCTGATAGACCTTCTTCACCTCAAAATATTGCGCTTTGGGCGTGAGGTCGGGGCGCATGATGCCGTTCATACAGAACATGCCGTCGTTGGGCTTGTTGGTCGGACCGAAGTCGCCGCCGTAGCCCCAATAGCGGTCGCCCGTCTTGGCGTCGTAGTTGTAGATGGCCTGGTCTACCCAGTCCCAGATGGCACCACCCACGAAGAAGTTGGTGCTCTCCATGGCGTTCCAGTAGTCCACGAGGTTGCCTACGGCGTTACCCATGGAGTGGGCATATTCAGAGATGTGGAAAGGATACTTCACGCCGCTCTGGCCTTTGGCCACTTCGGCCACCCAGGCAGGTGAGGGATATTGGTTGGAGCCCATATCGACGATGTCGTTGTTGCGCTCATACTGCACGGGGCGTGAGGTGTCGTAGGCCTTGATGGCATTGTAGGCTTCGACGAAGTTATGGCCCGGACCGGCTTCGTTGCCGAGACTCCAGATGACCACCGAGGGATTGTTGACGGTGGCGTGTACCATCTCCATATTGCGGGCGATGTGGGCGTTGCGGAATTCGGGCACGTGAGAGAGGCTGGCTTCGCCGTAGTAGTATTCGTGGCTTTCGATGTTGGCCTCGTCTTCGAGATAGATGCCGTATTTGTCGCAGAGGTAGTACCAATAGGGTGCGTCGGGATAGTGGCAGTTGCGCACGTGGTTGATGTTGCCCTGCTTCATGAGGAAGACTTCGTGCTCCATCTGTTCGCGGGTCACGTAGTGGCCGGTGGCGGGATTGTTCTCGTGGCGGTTGACACCTTTCATCTTGATGGGCTTGCCGTTGAGATAATAATAGCGCCCGGCCAGTCCGAACTCGTCTTGGGCAGCGGGAGTCTCTTTGATTTCGATTTTGCGGAAGCCCACAGTTGTCGAGAAGGTTTCGACCACTTTGCCTTTGGCGTCTTTGAGTGTGCCCACGAGCACATAGCGGTGGGGGGCCTCTGCACTCCAGGGCTTCACGGCCTTGCCGGCGTTGAGGGTGACAGTGGCGGACTCTTCGTCGTTTTTGGCGAGGTCTTCCACTTTAGCCGTGGCACTCACACCGGCCACGAGCTTGTTGTCGTCGGCGTAGAGCGTGTTTTCATAGAGGGCGTAGTCGATGGAGTATCCCTTTTGGGCTTTGCCCGAGAGGTTGGCCACCTGGGCCGTAATCTTGAGCGAAGCGTTGGTGAAGGTGGCGTCGTAGTCGGGGATGGCTTTGATGTCGCGCACCTGCACTTTGGGCTTGGCCGTGAGCGAAACCGAGCGGAAGATGCCCGGCAGGCGGAACATATCCTGGCTTTCGAGCAGCGAGGCGTCGCTGTTGCGATAGACCTCTACGGCAATGAGGTTTTCGCCTTTCTTGTTGAGATAAGGCGTGATGTCAAACTGGGCGAGGTTGCGTGAGTTTTTTGAGAAGCCCACATAGCGACCGTTGATGTAGAGATAGAAGAAGGAGTCTACGCCGTCGAAGTTGAGATAGATTTCCTTGCCGGCCCATTCGGCGGGAACGGTGAAGGTGCGGCGGTATGAACCCACCTCGTTGCGGTCTTTATAGGTGAGCCAGTTCTGGGGTGGTGTGCGCATCACGCCACCTTTCCAGTCGCCGGGGCGCACGCTGTGCTTGAAAATGACTTGCTGGTTCACATAGACAGGCTGGCCGTATTTCTGCGAGCCGTCTTTGCCGATGCCCACCACGTTCCAGTTCATCGGCACTTGCACGTCGTCCCACGAAGAGGCGTCGAATGTCGGAAGGTAGAAGTCTTTGGGACGTGCCTCGGGGTGAGCGGCCCAGTGGAATTTCCACGTGCCGTCGAGCGACTGCCAGAGGCTGCTCTTTTCGGGCAAGACCTTACGGGCTTCGTCGGTGTCTTTGAACGAGAAAAACCAGGCGTGTGGTTGCTGCTTGTTGTAGGCTAATGAGTCAGGGCTTTGCCATTCCCAGCCGGTGGGGGCCTTCATGTCGCCATAGAAGAAGCCGCCGAGAGGCGGAACTCCGGCCAACATAGGAACGGCGAAACAGCCCAACAGGAATGTGAGGCTTGGTTTGCGCATAGTGTGATAAATAGGTTTTAAATTTGAATTCAGATTTAAGGTGGCGCGTTGAGGGCCGAAAAGCGCTGAACGCGCGGTGTGATATCGTGAATGCAAATGTACATAAAAAAGTCAGTGAAAACGACAATAAACCTAAATATCACTTTTTTTAAGCCTTTCTGGGGCCGTCGGCTGCTGTTTGTCTTTTGTCCTGTGCGCTTCGGGCCGTATATTTGGCATGACAAAGGAAAAGGAGGGCGGCTCACGGCCTCCTTTTTTGATTGTCAGCGCCTTGACGGGCATAAGGACAGTTTTTGCGGGCCTTATGGCAGGAAAACCTGTCTTTATGCCGGGAGTGTTTTTCCCTGTTCGGCGGCTGAAAAATCAGGCTTCGGAGCCGTTTCCCGTGCCGTCGCCGGCCGTGTGCCACCGGCTCATATTAAAATAGGTGTATTCTTGTCAAGATGGCGGCCGGTTTTGTACACTTTTGTGCCTAAACTTGACTTTCGGCCGTCGGGATAAGCGCAAAATATGTATTTTTGCAACAAACGCACCACAAGTGGTGACACAAATTGTCAAGTCATGAAAAAACTCGTTGTTTTGACAGGAGCCGGCATAAGTGCCGAGAGCGGATTTGAGACCTTCCGCGACGCCGGCGGACTCTGGGAACGCTATCCTGTGGAGAAGGTGGCCACGCCCGAAGGCTGGGCGGCCGACCCCGATCTGGTGACCGACTTCTACAACGGGCTTCGCCGCCAATTGGTCAAGGCAGAGCCCAACGACGGCCACCGTCTGCTCGCCGCCATGGAAGCCGACTATGACGTCTGCATCGTGACGCAAAATGTCGACGACCTGCACGAAAGAGCCGGTTCGTCACACGTCATCCACCTGCACGGCGAGTTGATGAAAGTGTGCTCCTCGCGCGACCCCGACCATCCCAAGTTCATCAAGACTCTGCCGCCCGACCATCTTGACGTGAGCCACGGCGAGCGTGCCGGCGACGGGTCGCTCTTGCGCCCATGGATTGTCTGGTTTGGCGAGGCCGTGCCCAATCTCGAGGCTGCCGCACGCGAGGTGGAGCAGGCCGATATCTTCGTCATCGTGGGCACGTCGCTCAACGTCTACCCCGCCGCCGGACTCGTGCGCTATGCCCGACCCGGCGTGCCGGTTTATCTTATCGACCCCAAAGAGGTACACGTGCCCGGCGGCCGGCCGGTGAATGTGATCAAAGAGGTGGCTTCGAAGGGTGTGGCCACCCTGCGCCGTATTCTGGCCGAAGGCTGAAACTTTATCCCTCCCCCTACCCCCTATGTCTACAAAACACAATTGGCGCAAGCCTCGCTATGTCAGTGTCATCGTCAACACGGCTCTCTTTGTCGTGACGCTGGCCCTGCTCGTCTATTTTGCACCCCGCGAAAGCAAGTTCGGCTATATCTATGAAGAAAACCGGCCGTGGCGCTACCAGCAACTCATCGCCTCGTTTGACTTCCCCATCTACAAGACCGCTGCCGAACTCAAGGCCGAGCGCGACAGCATCAAGCGCAATTTCGAACCCTACTACCAGCTCGACACCCTCACGGCCCAACATCACATTTCGGCCATGCGCCAACAGGTCTATAGCGGCGGCGCACCGGGCTTCGACGTGGCCTATCTGCCCCGATTGGTCGAACTTCTCCAGGAGGTCTACGACCGCGGCATCCTGCCGGCCGACGACCTGGTAAAGCTCAAGAAGAGCGGCGTGGACATCCGCGTTTTGCGCGGCAAGCAGGCAGGCGTGAGAGAGCCCGACGCCGTCTTCACGCCCCGCACGGCCTATGAATATGTCATTCAGGCCGACGCCCACAGTGTGAGTCCGCTCATGCTTTCACGCCTGCGGATCTATGATTACATCGTGCCCAATCTCAAGACAGACCAGGCCAAGAATAAGGCCGAACTCGACGGACAGCTTGCCGCCGTGGCCGACAACATCGGTCTGGTGCAGGCCGGGCAGTTCATCATTGGCCGGGGCCAGCTGGTCAATGCCCACCAGGCACGCATACTCGACTCCATGCGCCGCGCCAGTGAGCAACGGCTCGACCCCACAAAGAGTTTCTGGCTCGTTTTGCTCGGACAGACCGGCTATATTGCCATTTTGCTGGGCATCCTGATGTTTTATCTCAAGCTCTTTCGCCGAGACTATCTCGCTTCGCTCCACACGATGCTGCTGCTTTTCTCGCTCGTCGTCACCTTTCCCCTCATCACCTATCTGATGATGTCGCACCAATTCTTCAGCGTCTTCCTCGTGCCTTACGCCATTGTGCCCATTTTCATCCGCCTGTTTATGGACTCCCGCACGGCATTTGTGACGATGGTGCTGACGACCATGCTCTCGGCCATGGCACTCCACGCTCCCTTTGAATTTGTGCTCCTGCAGATAGTCACCGGCGTGGTGGTCATCTACTCGTTGCGCGAACTCACCGAGCGCTCACAGTTGCTCAAGACCGTAGTGATGGCCATGGCGGCCGGCCTGATCATCAGCATCACCTACGACCTCTCGCAGGGGCTCGGCTTTGCTGCCTTCGACCAGTCGCGCTCAATCTTCGTGCTCATTGGCGGACTGATGATGCTCTTTGCCTACCCGCTGATGTATGTCGTGGAAAAAGTCTTTGGCTTCACTTCAAACGTCACCCTCATCGAGCTCACCAACATCAACCACCCCCTCCTGAGGCGTATGTCCAAAGAGGCGCAAGGCACCTTCAATCACTCTATGCAGGTGGCCAATCTGGCTGCCGAGGTGGCCGATAAGATTGGTGCCAAACCCCAGTTGGTGCGTACCGGCGCGCTCTATCACGACATCGGCAAAATGCTCAACCCGGCCTTTTTCACCGAAAACCAGAGCGGCGTCAATCCTCACGACACCCTCAGTGAGGAGCGCAGTGCGCAAATCATTATCAGCCACGTCACTGACGGTCTGCGGTTGGCCGACAAATACCATCTGCCCAAAGTGATACGCGACTTCATCTGCACGCATCACGGCGAAGGTCTCACCAAATATTTTTTCATTCAATACAGCAACAAACACCCGGAGGAGAAAATAGACCAAGCTGCTTTCAGGTATCCCGGCCCCAATCCCAAGACCGTCGAACAGGCCATTTTGATGATGTGTGACAGTGTCGAGGCGGCATCGCGCAGCCTCAAAGAATATTCCGAAGAAAACATTTCGGCTCTGGTCAATCGCATCATTGATGCCCAGTTGGCAGCAGGCTTCTTCCGCGAATGTCCCATCACCTTCCGCGACATCGCCGACGCCAAACGGTGTCTCATAGACAGCCTCAAGACAATCTATCACACCCGTATAGCCTATCCTGAGCTCAATCGCGAAAAGCCGGTACAGAAGCCCTCGGGCAGCCATATATCGAGTCTCTTCGGCCGCGACCATAAGGAGTGGAAGCTCTGATTCGCCGCCCGCCGCTTCACCCGCGCCCGGCCGCTTTAGCCCCCATACGACAATCGCCCGCTTGCCATTGGCATACGGGCGATTGGTTTAAAGGGTTGATGTCAATTAGTTCAGGGCATCGGCGAGTTCGGCACCGGCTTTGAACTTGATGACCTTCTTGGCTGCAATTTGGATCTTTTCTTTGGTTGCAGGGTTGATGCCTGTGCGAGCGGGACGCTCAGACACAGCAAAGTTACCAAAACCGAGGAGAGCTACTTTCTCTTCCTTCTTGAGGGCGTCGGCAATGGCGCTGAGGGTTACATCGAGAGCCTTTTTGGCGTCAGCTTTGCTCAGACCGGCACCAGCTGCAATTGCGTTGACAAGTTCGCTTTTGTTCATAATAAGAAAATTTTGATTAAAGGATATTTGAGTTTATATCAATAGACTTCGGTGGCAACCCGACAAAGTCAAACAAAACAAAGAATGTTTGTCTCTGCGCTCGGCTTGCACAAGCGTTGCAATCAAAGGCAGACAGCCCGATGATTGATGCTTTGAGCATTCAAAACATTTGTTTTTGTGGCTCTTATGTCGCAAAGGTAAATTAAGTTGGCGTATTTCAGCAAATATTTTGTGTGTTTTTTTTCGCTGAAAGCCTTGAAATATGTCATTTTAGCCCCACAAAGGCGTTTTCGCCACCTTTTTGCAGGCTTTTGAGTCTGTTTTTGAGCGTTTATATGACTACAATCTTTGTGGCGATGCCTTTTTTGCCTTCGGCTGTGCTCACCATGATATAATAGACGCCTGTGGCCACTCGCCGGCCGTTGGTGTTGCAGCCATCCCACACGAAGGTGCCGCCGTTTGAAACGCCGCCGGCCACAACTATTCCGGAGGCAGTGGTCACCTTGACGTCGGCACCGTCGGTCAGACCGCTCACCACGATGCGCCCGTGATATTCCGGACGGACGGGATTGGGATAGACCTTCACCAGGTCGGCATCAAGACTCACGGACGGCTCGGTGGCATCGCCCTGATAGGCACACAGACCGGCGTCGGTGGCTATCATCACTTCGCCCGTGGCGGGATTGATGGCCAGGTCGTAGATGCAGTCGGAGAGCAACGGCGACGAGGCGGCTTCAAAGTGATGGAGGATTTCGGTGCCGTCTTGGCTCACGAGATAAAGGCCGTTTGACGCCGTGCCAATCCATTTGCGCCCGGCGCCGTCGAGTGCCAATGCCGACACGGCCACACCGTCGAGCAGATAGTCGGCATAGTTGGTGCCGTCGTTGCGGGGCACTTTGATCTGGGTGACGTTGAAGTTGTTGCCAAACCATTCGTTAGGGTCTTCAATGACATAGAGGCCGGAGGCCGTGCCCATCCAGATGCTGCCGTCGCGGTCGCGCAGAATGTCGAATACGCCTTCGCTGAAATCGCAGGTCTTGCCGTCTTGATTGAAAGCGCTGTAGCGGTATTTGGCCACGTCGTCGGCCGTATTGTCAATAGTGCCGGCATAGTCCAGCCCCAAGAGACCGCCGCGTTTGTCGCCGGCCCAGCGGCGCGAGGCCACCCAGAAGCGGCCGTCTGCGTCGAAGAGGGTTTTCTCAAGCGTGGGATAGCCCGCTATGGCCTCCACGTAGAGGCGCGTCCACTTGCCGTCGGCGCGCATGATGTTGATGATGGTGTCGGTGCCCATATTGACCATCCACAGATTGCCCTCGCCGTCGTAGTTGAGGCCGTCTACGCGGACGTAGCGCTTGGCCACGTCGGGATTGGGGTCGGAGGCTGCCGAGCGAAGCAGCGAGTTGTGGAGGCTGTAGTGCCCGACAAACTTGCCGTCGCGGAACTCATAGAGGCCACCGCCGCCGGCAGAGGCAAAATGGTGGTTGGCAATGGAAGGGTCTTGTATGATGCGGGTGATGTCGCGATAGGGCAGGCCTGTCTCTTCTTCAATGCCTGTCTCTTGGAAATTGGTCCACTCGCCGTTTTCATAAGTCATCACCGTGCCGGGATAGTGCAAGACGCCGAGAGGGTCAAGACGGCCGCCGGCCACTAAGAGTCGCTCGCCGGCGTAAGTGAGGTAGTAGCACAAATCTCGGTGAGGACCGTAGCCGCCAATCTTTTCGCCTGTAGGCTGAAGGGTGCCGTCGGCGTTGAGAGTGAGGGGTTGCAGACCCTCGGTGGCGCAAGAGGCCCAATAGGTGCGGCCGCTGCCATGGGTGAGGTATTGAAGACCGGACGGCGTTGTGGCCTGGTTGACTTGAAGGGTAGCGCCATCGGTTGTCGGGGCAGCTACAAACGCAGCGGTGGTGCCCGTGGTGTAGATGGCCTCACGGCCATTGCTCCATCTTGAGGAGAAGGTTTGGCTTGAGAGTCTCTCGCTCTGTGGCGTGTCGTCTACGGCGGTCTGGGAGAGTTGCCAGAGTCCGGTGGCACTGCTTGAACTGTTCACATAGCCGATGTGTCCGCCGATGGCTGAGAGCAATGAGATGCGATTGAGCGAAGCAAGCGTTTTCCAGGCGGTAGGGTCTGAAAGATTGTCTGACAGAGCGCCATACTTCAGACCGGTATTGGTGGCGGCATATAGAATGCCGTTTTCACCTAAAGTTGCTGAGCGCGTGGCACCGGGTGCGGTGAAGAAACCCAAAACGGCCTGCTTCTGCAGGTCGACCACTGCCACGCCGCTGCTGGTGGCAACAATGGCCGAGGCGCCCGTGACGGTGAGGTCGCTGAAGGTGGCTGTGCCGCCGCAGGCTGCCCGGAGATGGCTGAGATAACAGACCACGCCGCTACGGGTGGACAGCAGGTCGATGCCCAAATCGTCGTAGACCAATACGAGCGTGTGTGTCTGCGCAGAATAGTCTATGGCGGCAATGCCTTGGCCGCTCAGGCCCGTGAGTTTGGAGAGCAGTTCCACTTCGCCGGTCTTGGCGTCGTAGGCCAGCAGATTGCCGGCATACAGGGCATAGACTGTGGTGGAGCCGTCTGCCGCTGTGACCGGAATGTTTCTGTCGGTCTCGTGATAGGCCTGGTAGAGCGTCCAAACGTCATTGCCGGCTTTGAGGCCTAAAGTCAGCAAAAATAGACTGCATACGAGGAGGGTCAGTTTCTTTTTCATAACAGCACACGTGGCTTGTAGAGGAAATGATGGGAAGACAGCAAATGATTGTCAGCAAGCAGCGGGCTTGCCTTTCAGAAAAGCGCAGAGTTTGGCTATGGCACGTGCTCTGTGGCTAATCTTGTTTTTGGCTTCAACGCCTAACTCGGCGAAAGTCTTGCCGGTGTCTTCGGGGATGAATACGGGGTCGTAGCCAAAGCCCTCAGAGCCGCGCTCTTCGGTGGCAATAAAGCCGTCGACGCGGCCTTCAAAAAGATGCTTCTGGCCGTCGATGATCAAGGCGATGGCGGTGATGAAAGCCGCACGGCGGTCGCTTTGGCCTTGAAGTTGTGCGAGCAGTTTCTTGGTGTTGGCTATGGGATCGTGACGGTCGGGATAGGCATAACGGGCCGTATGCACGCCAGGTGCGCCGCCCAACGCCTCAACCACCAGGCCGGTGTCGTCGGCGAAGCAGTCAACGTGGTATTTCTCCGCAATATATTCGGCCTTCATCAGTGCGTTGCCCGACAGGGTATCGGCCGTTTCGGGAATGTCGTCGTGGCACCCCAGGTCTTCAAGGCTCAGGATTTCAAAGGTGTCGCCTACCATAGCGCGGACTTCAGAGAGTTTGTGGGCGTTGTTGGTGGCAAAAACGAGTTGTTTCATAAGAGGCTGGTCGTGGGGAATAGAGGAAATGGTTGTTCCGGTTAATACTTGAATGTGCTGCCGCCAAGGAATTCGCGCAAGAGAGAGGTGGGCGGCAGACCGTCTGTAGAGA
Source organism: Alloprevotella sp. (assembly GCA_045124135.1). Taxonomy (GTDB): domain Bacteria; phylum Bacteroidota; class Bacteroidia; order Bacteroidales; family Bacteroidaceae; genus Alloprevotella. Next base: position 84,762 of record JBGVLE010000010.1, on the reverse strand, counting down.
TGGGTTTGAGATAATGCAGGAACTTGCGCAGCCGATAGGCTTCGGAATATTCGGGTACGTTCTCGGGCACTTGTTCGAGCAATGGCAGGGCTTGTGAGCGCAAGGCGGCCAATTCAAACATCAGCGCCGTGTTGATCATCACGTCGGCCTGTTCCTGGAAAGGAAATATCCATTTCTCTTCACCGGCCCTCACTGCCGGCCAGCGGCGGATGGTTTCTTCGGCACTGTATCCGCGGTATTTGTAGTCACGGACGATGCGGCGCAAGAGGCGATTGTCGGTGGTGGGGATATAGTTGTGGTCGTCGAGCAATATCGAGGTAAGTGCCGACGCATAGATTTTGAATTTGGCCTTGTCGGCAATCTTCTCGGTCAATACGGGGTTGAGCGCATGGATGCCTTCGAGGATGAGCAGGGTGTGAGGTTCGAGACGCAGTGTCTTGCCGCTATTCTCGCTTTTGCCGGTCTGGAAATTGAAACGTGGCAGCTCCACTTCCTTGCCGGCAAGCAGGTCGTTCATTTGCGCGTTGAAGAGCGGAATGTTCATCGCCTCAACATGTTCGAAATCATATTCCCCGTTTTCGTCTCGCGGTGTGTCTTCACGATTGACAAAATAATCGTCGAGTGAAATAGGCACAGGGTGCATGCCAGAGGCGATGAGCTGTACCGAGAGGCGTTTGGAGAAGGTGGTCTTGCCGCTCGATGACGGACCGGCTATGAGAATGACCTTGATGTCTTTGTTGGCGGCGATGTGGTCGGCTATCTGGCTGAACTTTTTCTCTTGCAAAGCTTCCGACACGTTGATGAGTTCGTTGGTATAACCTTTGTCGCAAGCCTCGTTGAGCGTACCGATATTGGAGATGCCGAGAATTTTTTGCCAGCGATGCTGTTCGCGGAACACATCAAACATCTTGGGCTGCTCCACAAAGGGGCGCAATTCTCCGGGATGCTGAGGGTCGGGCAGCCGCAAGAAGAGACCGCCGCCATAAGCCATCAGGTCAAAGAGAGTCAGCTGGCTGGTCTTGATGAGCAACGATCCATAGAAATAATCGGCTGTGTCGTCGAGCGTGTAATATGTGGTGTAGAGTGAGCCCAGGCTTTCGAGCAAACGTACCTTGTCGTCAAGACCGTCGGCCTTGAAGCGGGCAACGGCTTCGTCAGTGGGACAGGTGATGCGGTGGAAAGACAAATCGGCCTTGACAATCTCAAGCATTCTCGTCTTAAGATTCCCGACGACCTCATCGGTGATGCCGCCGGCAATGTCGAGTTCGCAATAATAGCCGTTAGACACCGGCGTGTCTATCCTAAGTTTGGCTGAGGGATAAAGGTCGCGGACGGCTTTATAGAGTACAAAGAAGAGCGACCGCGTATAGGTGCGCATACCCGACGAAGAGGTGATGTCGAGAAACTCTACGTCTTTGTCGTTGAAAAGCATAAAGTGGAGGCCCTCCACCTTATTGTTGACTTTCGCACTCGTAGGGCCGAGCGGCATATGAATGTCGAGCATCTCATAGACTTCTTCAAGCGTGAAGCCTATGGGCACTTTATGGCTCCGACCGGTATTCTTGCAACGGATAGTAATGGTCTTTCCCATAATCAAAAATGGCTTAATGAATGATGATAAGCGGACACCTATATAATATATAAGGAGTGTGTGGCGAAATGTCATTCCACCACCTCGCCCTTAAGTGTGGCCGACGACGACTCTGTGATGCGCACTTTGGCGTATTGGCCTATGCGCAGTGTGCCGCGGTCGAACACCACTACTCTGTTTTGTTCTGTGCGGCCGAAGAGTTGCTCGCGTGAGCGCTTGGAGGTGCCTTCAATCAACACCTCATAGATTTTGCCCACACAGCGTGCGTTGCTTTCCCGAGAGAGTTCGTTTTGCAAGGCAATGAGTTCTTCAAGACGCCTTGTCTTGACTTCTTCGCTCACGTCGTCTGGCAGATGCTTGGAGGCGTAGGTGCCGGGTCGCTCGCTATATTTGAACATAAAAGCCGAGTCGTAGGCGCAGGCTTTCATCAGGCTGAGCGAAAGTTGGTGGTCTTCTTCTGTTTCCGAGCAATAGCCTGCAAAAATGTCGGTGGAGAGTCCGCAGTCGGGAATGATGCGCTTGATGGCCTCAACCCGCGACAGATACCACTCGCGGGTATATTTGCGGTTCATCAGCTTAAGGATGCGGTCTGATCCGCTTTGCACCGGCAGGTGAATGTGGCGGCACACGTTGGGCTCTTCGGCGATGACGTGAAGCGTCTTGTCGCTCATGTCTTTGGGATGGCTTGTGGAGAATCGTATGCGCATTTCCGGTACGGTCCGGGCCACGAGTCGGAGCAAGTCGGCAAAATCGGTCTCTTTACCGTCGTCGGCGACGGCGCGATAAGAGTTGACGTTCTGGCCCAAAAGAGTCACCTCCTTATAGCCGCGTGAGGCCAAATCTTTCACCTCTGTCAAGATGCTCTCCACGTCTCGCGACCGCTCACGGCCACGCGTATAAGGCACAATGCAATAATGGCAGAAGTTGTTGCAGCCGCGCATAATGCTGACAAACCCAGAGACATGGCTGCCACACACTCGCTCGGGCACAATATTGCGGTAGGTCTCGGTCGTTGAGAGTTCGATGTTGATGGCTTTATGTCCGCCTTCGGCTTGGGCAATGAGGTCGGGCAGCGACAGGTAAGCGTCGGGGCCGGCCACGAGGTCGGCGTGGTGATTGTTGAGCAAATCGTCCTTGACGCGCTCAGCCATACAACCCAATACGCCGATGATGAGCCGACGGCCTTTGCGCCGCAGGGCGTGCAACGCTTCAAGGCGGTGAATGATTTTCTGCTCGGCGTTGTCTCTCACCGAACAAGTGTTGAGAAACACGGCGTCGGCTTCGTCAATGTTTTGGCAAGTTTCGTAGCCGGCCATCCGCATCACAGAGGCCACCACTTCGCTGTCGGCCACATTCATCTGGCAGCCGTAGGTTTCGATATATAGTTTGCTCATATTAAGGTCTAATCTTCGTCTTGAAGTCCAAGTTTATCGAGTGTTTTGAATATTTCGCTTGGTGCAAAGCCGCGTCCGGCGGCAAAGCGGGCCAGTTTCATCCGTCGCTCATACGCCGAAGCGGCTTTCAGCGAGCGGTTTTTCTGACAGAGCAGGTGTTCAAGGGTGTTGTTCAAGCCTTCTGCCGACAAGTTGTCCAGTGCTTCATCGGCCAGAGTGGCGTCAATGCCTTTGGCTGTGAGGGCTTGTCTGATTTTGAGTGGCCCCCAATGGTTGTAGGCGCTTTTGTCGTGGGCAAAAGCTCGGGCAAATCTTGCTTCGTCTATGAAGCCCTCCTTTTTCAGCCTTGTCACGACACCAATTGCCTCTTCTCTACTTAGTCCGCCGGCCACGAATTTTTCCATCCAATAGTTTGGGGTATATTCTGCCGTGGCACAGCGTGCAGCAGCCCTTTGATAGGCCGTCTCGGCTGTCAGGCTGTTTTGCGTCTTGGCCATATCGTCGTCATTTCTTCACCACGTTCCGCACCACGAACCAAAGATGTTGGAAGAGGGTGACGAAGATTCCGTAGTGATGTGCCATAATGTTGAAGCGTTCACGCAGCGAGGCTTTGTGGTTTTTGGTGGTCATGCCCTCGTTGAGGTAGTCGGCCACAACAATCTGCGTGTTGGCCAGAGGCAGTTTCTTGCGTTTAGCCTCTCTCATGATGCGTATACACCAATCAAAGTCGGCCGAGAAACGGTATTTGAGGTTGTAGGGATTGGCTTTTGCCAAGTCGGTTCGGGCATAAAAGGCCTGATGACATACGAGCATCCCCGAGGCGAATGAGCGCCAGGTCAGACGTTGTGGCGGTGCAAGGCGGCGATGGCGCAAAAAGTTTCCTTCACCATCAACAATATCCGTGTGGCCATAGATGACAGCAGGATGGGTCTCGCCATAGCGTTCGGCCGTTGCGGCGATTTTAGACAGTGTGGTGTTTTCGTGGAAGGTGTCGCCGGCATTAAGGAAAACGATGTAGTCGCCCGTGGCCATGTCGATGGCCTTATTCATTGCATCATAGAGGCCGTGGTCTGGCTCGCTCAAGCAGTTCACTTCGTGTGGCACACCGGCAATGCTGTTGCGTTCTTGATAGTGGTGTACGACTTCGAGTGTTTTGTCTTGCGAGTTGCCGTCAATGATGAGATGCTCCACGTGGGGAAAGTCTTGCTTTTCTACAGAAGCAATGGTTTTTTCAATGAGATTGGCTGCGTTATAAGTCACCGTAACCACGGTGATTTTTAGCGGAGGTTCAGACATTTTTAGTTGTGCCGCCTCTTGTTGCGGCTGTTTTTGATTTGTGATTATGAAATGATTTTTGAAATGGTTTATCGTTGTGGTTGGCTGAGGCATTCTTCATAGACACTCAGATAGCGCTCGGCCACGGCCTGTTCGGAATAGTCGTGAATGGCTTTTTGGCGCGCGGCCTTGCCCATGGCTTCTCTGTCTGTCTGATGGATTATCTTGTCCAGACATTGTGCCAGATGGGCAGAGTCTTTATAGCGCACCAGCATGCCGGTCTTGTCGTGTTCAATCATTTGTGGCACTCCGCCCACACTGAAAGCTACTGCCGGCAGTTCACATGCCGAGGCTTCGGCTATGGTGTTGGGCAGATTGTCCATAAGTGTGGGCATGGCCAATAGGTCTGTGGCGCGATAATATTGCCTCATCGTCATGTTGTCGCCAATGAAACCGGCCGGTATAACCGGCACAGCCATCGTGCCTTTAAGTTGTTCGGCTTCATAGCCGGCCACGACAACAGCCACTTCTTCTTTCGTTTGGGGGCTTTGTTGGCACAGCAGTTCGAGGCCCTCTTTGAGATAGTCAATACCCTTGTTCTTGTCGGAGGCTTTATAAGCGGCAAAAAAGATGAGCGTCTTGTCGAGGGGTAATCCCAGCTTCCGGCGTTCAGCCGCTTTGTCGCCGGCGCAGTAGAATTGGGTGTCGAGTGGATTGGGTATGCTGTATATCTTTTTTCCCTGCAACAGTTTAGACTCTGTAGCCATTTGTGCCATCCATCGGCTGCAGCCCACCATAGTGAGCTGATGCCGGGCAAAAAAGCGTTGTTTCTTGGCAAAGACCCTCGCTGAGAGGTCGTGTGTGCCGGGCTTGTTCAGCAGTGGGCACATCTGGCAGGCTGTTTCTGTGTCTTGTCGCCAGCGTGTGCAGTCTGTGGTGCAATGGCAAATGCCCGTAAAGGGCCACATATCGTGCATCGTCCACACCACGCGTTTGCCCGTAGCCATCAGTTTCTCGAGTGTGCGGAATGAGAGCATCGCTTGGTTCACCCAGTGCAGGTGCACCACGTCGGCGCGTTTCACAGAGGGCAGGTCGGCAATGTCGTTGCCCATAGCGAAGGTGTCTATGGCAAAGAGATTGTTTTTACTCCATCCGTTTTTCAGGAAGATTTGCGCTCTTTCGGCCACAAACCTGGCTCGTCTCAGAGGCGATGGCGGCAGTTGCTCTATGCGTGGGTTGTCGGTCTTTTTGTCTCTCACGAGCATTGAGGCCTCCACGCCGTTCCTGTTGAGTGCACGCAAGAGCCGGTTGGCGGCGATGGCGGCTCCGCCGGCTATGTCGGACGTGTTGACGAGTACTACTCTCATAAAATATTTATACGTTTTGCGAATTTAGTGCAAGGCGAGTGCCGGGACAAAAAACTTGTATTAAAGTTTGTGTAAAGGCCTCACCGTTCCATCCAGTCGCTGCGGTCCAGGTTGCGATAGCTCACGGCTTCGCCAATATGGGCCGCGGTGACAAGGTCTGAGCCGTCGAGGTCGGCAATGGTACGGGCTACTTTGAGGATGCGCTCATAGGCACGGGCCGAGAGCCCGAGCCGTTTCATGGCCTTTTCCAGTTGGGCCGAAGCCGTTTGGTCGAGACAGGCAAACCGGTTAAGTTGTGCAGCCGTCATTTGTGCGTTGCAGTGTACGCCTTTGATGCCTTCAAAACGAGCCGTTTGAATGTTTCTGGCTTTCACAACGCGCGCTCTGATGGTTTCGCTCGACTCACCCCTTGGCGCAGCGTTCAGTTCGCTTACTGACACGGGTTCCACTTCCACCTGGATGTCGATGCGGTCGAGTAGCGGGCCGGACACTTTGCTCATATAGCGTTGTATCTGCCCCGGGCTGCACGTGCATTCGTGGCTGGGGTGTCCGTGGTAGCCGCAAGGGCAGGGATTCATTGAGGCCACGAGCATGAACGAACATGGCAGTGTGGCACTGTATTTGACGCGTGAAATCGTGATTTGCCGGTCTTCCAGCGGTTGGCGCATCGTCTCGAGAGCGGCGCGGCTGAACTCAGGCAACTCGTCAAGAAAGAGCACACCGTTGTGTGCCAGACTGATTTCGCCGGGTTGGAAATTGGCACCACCGCCAATGAGAGCCACGTCAGAGATGGTGTGGTGCGGACTGCGGAACGGCCTTTGGGCGATGAGCGAAGCATCGGCCCCCAATTTGCCGGCCACAGAGTGGATTTGTGTGGTCTCAAGACTTTCGCTCAGAGTCAGTTGGGGCAGAATGGAAGGGATGCGCTTGGCCATCATGCTTTTGCCGCAACCGGGACTGCCTATGAGCAGCAGGTTGTGTCCGCCGGCGGCGGCCACTTCACAGGCACGTTTCACTTGCTCTTGCCCTTTCACGTCGATAAAGTCCGGTCCGCAGTTTTGCTGAGCGGCATAAAACTCGGCGCGGGTATCCACCTCGAGCGGCTGCATGTCGTTTTTGTCTTGCAGGAAGTCCACCACGTCATTGAGCCTTTGTGCACCATATACTTTCAGTTGGTTCACCACGGCGGCTTCGCGGGCATTGCGTTCTGGCAGGATGAGAAATTCAAAGCCCATCTCTCGGGCTTTGATGGCTATGGGCAAGGCTCCTTTGACCGGTCTCAGGCTGCCGTCAAGACCCAATTCGCCTACAAACACACCCCGTTGCAGTTTGTCGCTTTCGAGCAGTTCGGTGGCAGCGAGCAGTCCGATGGCCAATGGCAGGTCATAGCTTGAGCCCTCTTTGCGCACGTCGGCCGGAGCAAAGTTGATTGTCACACTGCGTTGTGGCAGGTGGTAGCCCGAGTTGGCCAGTGCGCCGTGCACGCGCAGGCGGCTTTCTCTCACGGCGTTGTCGGGCAGTCCGACCATAAAAAACTCCATGCCTCGATCCGCGTTGATTTCCGTCACCACGGGCATGGCGGTGAGGCCGTTGAGGGCGGCAGTATTGATTTTGACTAACATATTTCTGGTCTATGGTGTCACTTGAGCAATTCGCCGATGCGCTGCTCGAGTTGGTCGGGCGCCAAGTCGCGGGCGATGATCCGGCCGTGTCGGTCTATGAGTGTGCAACCGGGCACAGTCTTGATGCCGAAAGCTTTACACACCGGGCTTTCAAAGGCCAGGCCGTCACACACAGTCATGGCGGTGAGGCTGTCTCTGTCGGTGGCGCGGCGGCAGGCTTCAATGTCGTGGTCGAGCGAGACGGGCACGATGGTGATTTTTCCGCCATAGCTGTTTTTCAGCCGTCGCAACAGATAGAGTGTCTGGCTGTTTTTGCTGCTCCATGTGGCCCAAAAGGCCACGACCATAGGGCGGCCTTGGCTTTTTGAGGGCGTTATGGTCTTGCCGTCGAGCGTAGTGGCTTCAAAACTGGGCACATGCTGTCCTTTGCTGCCCCCTATACGGGTTTTGATTTGCTTTTCCAGCAAGGTGAGTGAGGCGTTTTTGGGTTGAGCCGCGCACAGGTCCTTAAGCAGTGAACTCACGGTGGCGGGGTCCGGCTCTTCGGCTGTGACAAAATAGCGTTTCAACACAGCCACGGCAGCCAGCGTCTGTTTGTTCTGGCGAATGAAATCTGTCGCCGCCAGTCGGGTTTCTGCCTCTGTTTTCCCGGCGGTTTTGGCACGGAAGTCTGTGAGCAGTTGGTTTTCGTCCGACCCGCTGATTTGTGCCTCGCCGAGTTTAGAGGCATCGCCATCCATCTCGATGTGCACGCCGGGCTCAGCCACGATGAAGGTCTGCGAATAGTTGGGATAGAGCAATGTCAGGATGGCCGGCTGCGTGAGGTCTTTCTCGTAGACGAAGTGGCCGTCTCGAATGCGTATGGTGTCTATTCCGCTGAAGGCGGCATCTTCGAAATAGGCAAAGATTTCGGCTTGGTTGACGCCGGCAATGTCGCCCTCGAGTCTGAATTGCTTGCCGGGCGAGCTGCAGGCGGCCATACAGAGGGCGGCCACGATGGGGAGCAGTCTGATAAGGTTCATAGGGCCTTTTGAAAAAGACAAGGGACCAATGGTTTGCCCGCACGTTTCGGCGTGCAGGCAAGTCCTTGTCCCTTGCCGTTTGTGAAGTCTTCACCGGTCGTCATGGCTGGTGAAGGTGAGCTTGTCTGTGATTATTTCACAAGGCTTTTGAAGGTGCTGTTGCCCCAAAGCGACACGAAGTCCATGTCGGTGGCAGCGCGAGCCTTGAGCGAAGCGTCCTTGGCCACGGCGTCCTTGAGGTTGCTCAGGGCCGTAGAGGCCTGCTGAGTGCGGGCGGCCACGACGGCCTTGAGGTAGCTTGTGGTGGCATCGGGCTGAGCTATGGCGCTGAGCGTCTGAGAGGCAGAGGCGTAGTCTTTGTTGAGAATCTGTGCCAGAGCGGCGCTGTTAGACTTCACGCCGGCCAGGTTCTGGGCAGCCTGTGCGTAGTTGCCTTGGGCAATGTTGAGGTTACCGAGCACTTCCTTGTAGTTTTTGGCGGCAGTGGCTTTAGAGAGAGCTGTTTCGGCGGCGGCTACATTGCCTTCCACGATGTTCACCAGAGCGGCGTTGGCGTTAGCTTCGGCCGAGCCGGCTTCTTTGCTCAGAGCCTGTGAGAGGTAGTTCTTGGCAGCGGCCATATCGCCGTTTTGGAAGGCCAGCTGTGCCAGGTTGTTGAAGGCGCGGCTGTCTGTGGGATATTGTTTGGCGGCGGTGGCGTAGATGTCGGCCTTTTCAGCCTTGTTGTCGGTTAGTGTGGCGGCATAGAGCAGTTCTTCGACAGAGAGCTGTGAAGCGTCGGCTTTGTATTGGCTCTTGATTTCGTCGTCGCTACGGCCGATGAGGTTGTAGTTGACGGTGAGGCGTGCGCGGCGCAGTTCGGGCAGGATTTCGTTGGCCAGTTCAGTGAAGGCGCTTGAGAGGTTGCGGATTTGTGCTTCACGCTCTTCGGGGTCTTCATACATAGAGAGCACGCGCACGATGACGTCTTTGTCCTGGATGTTGGAGGCGGCCACGAGTTCCTGGAAACCTTCCCAGTCTTCAGCGGTGTATTTCTGTTCGAGTTCGGCGTCGAGCTTGAGGTCTTTGAGCTGCTTCTTCACGTAGTCGCTCGAAGTGCCTTGACGTTTTTCGGCCAGACGGGTGTTGAAGTCGAGGGCGCCTTCGGGTGAGGCATAGGCCGACACTTCGATGCCGTCGAGCTGATAACCCTTAGAGTCGGCCTTGATGTCGCGGAGGGTCTTGACGAAGTCCTGGACAGAAACCGACTTGAGTTCGCTCGTGCGGATGTTGGCCTGGTTGATGAGATATTTGATTTGGGCCTGCTTGGTTTGGGCGATGGCATACTGGTATTTGTCTTCACCCGTGACACCTTGGGCACCGGCAGCCGTACGACTGAGCAGGGTTGAGGTGGCGATGACGCCGTCGGCCACTTTCACTTCGGGCACCTTGACGCTCTTCTTGCCCACTTTGGCGTCGAAGGTCAGGTAGAGTTCGCTCTTGGCCATTTCGGGTACATAGGCGAAGGTGTTTTTCATCGTGTAGTTGCCACCCACCTTGTACGAAATCTCCTGGTTGTTGCCCTGTACCTTCTCCCCCTGGAATGTGGCAGCCTGACCGGCGGTCTCGCCGCCTTCATAGCGCAGAACGGGAATTACAGTGACCTGAGCTTTCTTTTTCATATACTTTTCGGGGAAGCGACCGTTGATGGTCACGGGCACCTTGTTGCTCACCTCTTCAAGCGGAGAGGGTGTTACGGTGAAGTTGTCGGCAGAAAGCTCGCCGAGCTTGCTGCACGAAGAGAGCACCAGCCCCGAAGCCAGTGCGACAAACAAGAATGATTTGGTTTGCATAAAGATAATAGTGTGGTTAATGATTTTTCAGCGGGACTTGCCCCGGCAGTCTTCGGCCCGAACCATAGGGCCGGCCATACCTTTGACAGACGATGGGTGTGGGGCGATAATGCAGAGCAAAGGTAATCATTTCTTGCGCCTTAACGTCTATTTGACACCCAATTTTTGGATGAACTGCAATCCAATCGCTTAAAAAGCATTAACAACGGGCTTTTTTATCCGCCGCATTGATAAAAAATGTAATTTTGTGGGCTCCAACAAGGCTGTTTATGGCCGCACAAAAACTTTTCCCAATTAACCCAAACCAGACAAAGATGGAAATCGCACAAGACATTCATTATGTAGGCGTCAACGATCGCACCAAGCACCGCTTCGAGGGGCTCTGGTTCCTCCCGGCAGGCGTCTCATACAATTCTTATATTATTGCCGACGAGAAGGTGGCACTCATCGACACGGTCGACGTGGCTTTTTTTGCTGAATATTTGGCCAACATCCGTCTGGTCATTGGCGACCGCCCCATCGACTATCTCGTCATCAACCATATGGAGCCCGACCACTCCGGCTCGTTGGCTCTCATCAGGGACAAATACCCCCAAATCCGGCTTGTCGGCAACAAGAAGACGATGGAAATGGTGCAAGGCTTCTATGGCGCGGCTACGGCCGATGATGTCGTGGTGGCCGATGGCGACACCCTCGCTCTGGGTCGTCGCACGCTCTCGTTCCATCTCGTCCCTATGCTGCATTGGCCAGAGACGATGGTTTCATACGTCGAGGGTGAAGGCATCATGTTTTCGGGTGATGCCTTCGGCTGTTTCGGTGCGCTCAATGGCGCCGTCGTAGACCGCGACATGGACATTGCCCCCTATCTGCCCGAGATGGAGCGTTATTTTGCCGCTATTCTCGGCAAGTTTTGTGTGCCCGTGCGCAATGCGCTCAAAAAACTCTCAGGCCTTGAGCTGCGCATGATCTGCCCCACCCACGGTCCCGTGTGGTCTGAAAAAGTGGCTGAAGCCGTCGAGGTCTATCGTCGCATGAGCCACGGCGAGAGCCAGAAGGGCCTCGTGGTTTGCTACGGTTCGATGTATGGTCACACCCGACGTGTGGCCGAGGCCATAGCCCGCGGTGCTGCCGAGGCCGGTGTGCGCAAAATCATTGTCCACGACCTCAGCGTGTCTCAGCCTTCGTTTGTTTTGGCCGACATCTTCCGCTACAACGGCCTGGCCATTGGCGGTCCCACCTACAATGGCGGGGTCTTCCCTGTGGTCGAAGACCTGCTCAAGCGTCTGGCCGGTCGCGACGTCAAGGCCCACAAGTTGGCCTGGTTCGGTGGCTTCACTTGGGGCTCAATGGCTGTCAAGACCATTGCGGCCTACAACGAAAAGATGGGTATGACGCCCGTGGGCGAACCGCTCGAGTGGAAACAAGGCACCAGTGCCGACACGCTCGACCGTGCCCGTGCCCTCGGCCGCTCGCTCGGTGAAGCCATTTTGGCCTGATGGCCGAAGGTGGTGGCGCGAGGCGTCTCATCCCCTCTTCCACCCTGTTCGTCTGTACAAAATCGGGGCCATCGTGACGCGCCGGTATTTTTATTTAACACATCAAGCTCCAAAGCCGGCTGCCATCCCGTGCATTGGAGCGTTTTTTAGTGCAAAAAAACGCGTAGCCTGAGCGCGAGCCGCCTTGCATAAGCCTGGTTTTTCCTATCAGTAATCCCGTTTTGCCTTGTGCTTATTTCCGGAAATCCCTGAAAAACAAAAAGAGAGGCCGTCGGGTCTCTCCTTCTTCTTTTCTTCATCAAAGATACGCGTTGAGGCCCGATGGTCAAAATACAAAACGTCCCGGCCTCTTTCGGGCGGTTCATTTTTGTTCATCTTCACCGCAAAAAATCAGAAAAAACCGAGAATTTTTGCATAGTAATTACAATTTATCTAATTTTGACGCGTGAAAGTGGGCCTGTATGGTCTCCAGTGGCCCCAAGGCGTTAACCCGTCCGCTCTGAAAAACAGCAAATTTCCATTCATTTATTTTTATACCTTAACAACAACATTATGAAAAAAATCTACTTTTTCTTAGTGGCTGTTCTCGCGCTGTTCGGCGCCTCAACAGCCCAGGCCAAAGAAGTGGTGACGTCTATCGGCCATCACATCACGGCTCTCTCTGAGTTGCAGCAAGGGCAGAAAGTGCTCTTCTTCAACAATGGCGGTCCTGAGTTCCATGGACAGGCCGAGCGTAAAGCCTTCCTTCTCGAGGATAACGAAGGCAAAATGTGGATTCAGCGCAACATTCCCGTGGGTACCCTTGAATCCAACGCCTTCATCTGGACCATCGAGACTTTGACAGTCAATGGCGAAGCCCTTGAAATCACGCTCAAGAGCGCTGCCGGTAACTATTTTGCCGCTTTCTCTGCCAACAATGCTCAGGGTCAGACCGGTTCTGAACCCGGCAACCTGACCATCACACAGTCGGCTGAAGGTGACTCACTTTTCTTCATCCAGGATGCCAACGGCATTTATTTCAACGGTCAGAACACCGATGGTTACGGCGCTGAAAACGGTCGCGCCAAGTTCGTGGGTTGGAACCAGTCTGGCGACAACTCCAACTATATGATCTACATCCCCGAGATCGAAGACAAGACCGTGTTCCCCGTCACCTTCCAATTGCAGGATGAAGCAGGCACCTCTGTTCAAGACGATATCGTCAAATACTACGCCGCTGGCGACTCAATCTTTGCACCAGTCATTGAAAACTACACTTATCTCTCTGCCTTGGATGGCGATATGAATGAGGTTGAATTGCCCACCGTCATGCCCGAATACGACCTCACTCTGATTTTGACCTACAAGAAATGGGCGCAAGTTGATGTGGTATGCTACGGCCAGAACACTATCATCTACCAAAACTCAAGCTTCTACAAGCAGGGCACTCAGTTTGTCTTGCCGTCTGAAGACAACGTAGGCGTAGGCTATGTGCTCAACGCTGACGATGCTGCCACTTATGGCAACTACCCCATCACCGAAGATGTTTTGATTGAGTTGCACTACACCTACGATCCTACCCACGGTCTGCCCTTCGTGCCCACCACCATCGCCGACGGCGCTTTTGCCGACGACACCCACTTCTACACTATGAAGATTCGCGGTGGCAACTACATCTACGTGACCGACGACAGCAACGACGTGAAGATTGGCTCAACCATCGACACCGAGAACATCAACAACTACCTCTGGGCCTTCACCGGCAACTTGGCTTCAGGCGTATCGCTCTATAACAAAGCCAAAGGTGCCACCCTCATGGCCTACACCGCCGATATGTCAGACGGCGCTCAGGTGACGCTCGGCACCAGCGAAGCCATCGCTCAGATTGAGGCTGCTGTCGACACCTTCAACATCATCAAGAATGGTGCAGGTTTCTCATTTGTAGCCGGTAGCTCTGCCGCTATGAACCACTACTCAAGTGGCGCATTGCTCAAACTTTGGGCCAGCAGCTGGTCGCTCACCGATGCCGGTAGCGTCATTACCTTCGCCGAAATCACTCAAGAAGACATCGACGCCATCAAGTGGGCTCCCATCAAGAACTATCTCGGTGCTGAAGGCTGCGTAGGTGGCTGGACCGCCGAACAGCTCGCCGATCTCAAGGCAGCCATCGAGGCCAAAAACCTCGTCGACGCACAAGACGCTATTACCGACCTTGCCGCACAAGACACCATCGCCTTCGATGCCAGCAAGACCTACTACCTCATCAGCGGCTTCAAGGGCTTCTCTGAAAAACAACCCGGTGTGTCTTACGCCATCTATGCCAACGATAACGACTCTGTAGTGTGGAACGCACTCCAGCCCGACAACGACGCCTACAAGTGGGTATTTGAAGCTGTCAGCGATACCACCTACCTTATTGGCAACGTAGCCAAACAGAACGCCATCGCCGGCTTCCGCTTTGCTTCACTCGGTGCCGTGCTCTATAACGGTACGGTTGAAGAACTTGCAGATGGTGATATCTGTGCCGTGGGCGAGAAGGCTCCCTTCCAACTCTTCAAGTCTGTAGACACTCCTGCTGCCTACTACATCCGTCATAACTATGGTGCTTCAATCATCACCCTCGCTGCCAAGAAGGGCGTAGGCACCGGTGAGGAAACTTCTGGTAGCATCCAGACCTACAACACCAGCGATGGTCAGTTCATCAACGCTTGGCGTCTGAAACCCGCAGGCGACATCCCCACCTCTCTGGGCAACGCCATCGAGGCTGACAACGCCGCCGATGCCACCATCTACGACCTCAGCGGTCGCCGCGTGGTGAACCCCGCCAAGGGTCTCTATATCCAGAAAGGCAAGACCTTCATCGTGAAATAATCCGCGATAAGTCTTAACCCATAATCCGCGCCCGTCGCACCCTGAGCAGTGTGACGGGCGCTTTTTGTGTGTTTTTGGCGCCTTCTCCCCCACTCCATGCCCTGTCTATGCAAAAAATGTCCCGATAAATTGGCCGTCTCGCCGTTTCGGCTTAATTTAGCAGAGTTTTTGAAAACTAACACATTACTTACCTTTTATACACATGTTTTTATCTGCAACCGCGGGCGGAGCGCTCTCCGACCCGCAGACCGTGAAAATCATCATCACGCTTGCCACCTTCGCTGGCACTATTGTGGCCTTCATGTTAAGCAAGGTGCGCTCCGACATCATTGCGCTGTGCTCCACCGCCGTGCTTCTGGCCACGGGCGTCATCGACTCCAAAGAAGCCCTTGCCGGCTTCTCCAACTCGGCCGTCATTATGATGGTGGGACTCTTCGTCGTGGGCGGCGCCGTCTTCCAGACCGGTCTGGCCAAAATCATCAGCGGCCGCCTGCTCCACCTCGCCGGCACCGACGAGAAACGCTTGTTTTTCCTCGTCATGCTCGTCACCTCTGCCGTGGCCGCCTTTGTGAGCAATACCGGCACTGTAGCCCTCTTGCTCCCCATCATCCTGGCTATGTGCAAGACAGCCGGCATCAGCCCCTCAAAACTCCTCATCCCGCTCGCCTTTGCCAGCTCGATGGGCGGTATCCTCACACTCATCGGTACGCCGCCCAACCTCATTGTCAGCGGCTATCTTGCCGACCACAACAAGCCACAGTTCTCCTTCTTTGAATTCACGCCGATTGGCATCATCTGCATCCTTGTCGGCATGATTTGCCTTTGGCCGCTTTGTCGCTGGTTCCTGAACAAGAAAGGCCGCGACGGCGCCCAAAAAGACGACGACAAGTCGCTCGCCGGCCTGCTTCACGAATACCACATCAACGACTGCGTCTTCCGCCTTCAGACCAAGCAGGGCCACGCTCTCATCGAGGGCAAGACCGTAGGCGAACTCGAACTCCGTTCGCGCTATGGTGTCACTGTCCTCGAGGTGCGCCGAGCCGGCCACAGCCTCTTCTCGGGCGTCACACAAGAGTTGGTGCGCCCCGAAACGATTTTTACGGCAGGTGACACGCTCTACGTCCTCGGTCGTCGTTCCAATGTGGAGGAGATGGCCTCACACCTCAATTTAGAGGTGTTTGAAGACGCTGAGCGCTCTGGAAGGGCCAAGCTGGACTTCTATGAGATCGGCCTTGCAGAAGTGCTTATAACGCCCGAATCGGCCCTTATCAACCGCCCGCTCAAAAAAGCCAACTTCGGCGAGCGTTACGGCCTCAATGTCCTCGCCATCAAGCGCGGCGGCCGTTACATCTTCGAGAACATCTCTGACGAACTGATCTGCACCGGCGACATGCTCCTGGTGCACGGACGCTGGAAAGGCATCGAGAGCCTTGCCAAGAAAACGCGTGAGTGGCTGGTCATCGGCCGTCCCGACGAGACTGCCGAAAATGTGGCACTCGACCATAAGGCACCCATTGCGGCCATCATCATGGTGGCTATGGTGCTGGCTATGGTCTTTGAGAAACAGATTGGCGTGCCCTCTGTCGCCGCTGTCATCATTGCCGGTCTGCTTATGGTCTTGACGGGCTGTACGCGCAGCGTTGACGGCGCTTACAAAATGATTGGCTGGGAAAGTATTGTTTTGATTGCCGGTATGATGCCAATGAGCTCCGCACTCAGCAATACAGGCATTTCCAAGTGGCTCGCCGAGACCCTTGTCGGTTCGCTCGGCACCCTCGGCCCCTTGGCCATCATGGCCGGTGTCTACGTGGTCACCTCGTTGCTTTCCACCTTCATCAGCAACTCGGCCACGGCCATCCTCGTGGCTCCCATTGCCTGGGGCGCTGCCGAAAGCGCCGGCTACAATCCTCAAGCCTTTATGATGGCTGCTGCCGTGGCTGCCTCGGCTTGCTTCGCTACGCCGATTTGTACGCCGCCCAATGCTATGGTGATGAATGCCGGTCACTACACCTTTATGGACTACGTCAAGGTGGGTCTGCCCCTGCAAATCATTATGGGCATCGTGGCCGTGCTCACCATTCCCCTCTTCTTCCCGTTCTGAGCATAGGGAACATTGAAAACGCCGGGGCGCTTGTCTGTGGTTTAAGCCATAAAATGATTAGTCAAGGGATGAGCGTCCTCGTAGGCCCTGTAAGGGCGCCACATAATAGCCTAGGTCGTCAGGCCTGGGCTATTTTATTGCTCCTCTATCATCCGGCCTGGGGTCGGCACATCCAACGTTGAGATTTTGATTGAACCGCGCATATCATTCCGTTCAGTTCCCTTCCATCATTCCCCTCACCAAAAATCAACGCTGCAATATTTATAAAGCCAACGCCCCCTTCACTCTTCTCCCCAAATTGTTGCCTTTTTCGCAATCACACAGTCACGCCCTTGTAAGCGACCGATAATGAGGCTGTTGCTGTGATTGGACAATTCGGTCACTTTCCGTCACTTTCCGTCACTTCGCGGCGGAAAAATATAAACGGCTCCGCCAGCCATTTCGGTCTGCGGAGCCGTTGTTTTCAGTCCTTTTCCCGGAATAGGGTAGGGGCGTCTTATGGTTTCACCTTGACCACTTCCACCTTGAAGATAAGGGTGGCGAAAGGCGGAATGTTTTGATTGCCGCGCTCGCCGTAGGCAAGGTCATAGGGGATGAAGAGTTCCCACGTAGAGCCTTCGGGCATCATTTTGAGAGCTTCTGTCCAGCCCTTGATCACCTGAGTGGGCTTGAAGGTGGCTGTTTTGCCGCGCTGGTATGAAGAGTCAAATATCGTGCCGTCGATGAGTTTGCCCTCATAGTGCACCTCCACGTCTGTGCTGTCGTTGGCCACTGCGCCTTTGCCTTGTGTGATGACGCGGTATTGCAGTCCGCTGGGCAGCACCTTGACACCTTTTATCTTGGCATTGTTGGTGAGGAAAGCCACGTTGGCGCGCTTGAGTTCCTGACGGTAATAGTTCACCTGCTGGTCGGCCACCTTTCTGGCAGAGTCGGCACTGATGGTGTTGCGCTGCATGAGGCCGTCGCAGAGGCCGCGTGTGAAGATGGCCAGATCGGTATAGGTGGTGTCTTTCTTGCCTGTGGCGGTCTGGTTGAGCGCGGGCACGACACTGGTCTCGTTCATCATGGCGATTTTCAGTCCGGCAGCATAGGCCAGAGCCTTTTTGCGCTCGGCTTCAGAGAGCTGGAGTGATGTTGCGAGTGCCTGGGCGGCCTGTATCACCTGCAGGCTGTCGAGACCTTCACGCTGTATGAGATAAGCCTTGAGCGACTCGCTCTCGGCCACCCCCATAGCATAGCTGAAGTCTTTGGCGTCCACCGGTTTGACGGTGGCTTCTGTCGTGATGGGCTTGACGTCTTTGCGCTTGCGCTGCGTTTGTGCCTGAGCGCTCAGGCAGCCCACGCAAAGCGCCAAGGCCAGAATGGATTTGTAGGTCATTTTGCGTTGTCTTGGGGGATTAGTTGGCGTTCTTCTTGTCCTCTTCGATGCCCACGAGCGTCACGGTGAAGATGAGGGCCGAGTAGGGCTTGATGACGGGCGATTGCTGGTCGTTGTAGCCCTGCTCATAGGGGATGTAAATCTCCCATGTAGAGCCCACGGGCATAGCCTTGAGGGCAGCGTTGAAGCCGGCAATCATCTGGCCTACGACCATCTGGTTGCTCTTGCCGTCGGGACCGGGGTGCTGGGCAGAAGCGTCAAAAACGGTGCCGTCGGTGAGTTTGCCTTCATAGATTACGTTGACGCGCTGGCCGTCTTTGGGCGTGGCGCCTGTGCCTTCTGTCAACACTTTGTATAGCGTACCGCCTTCGAGTTTGTTGACGTCTTTTTCTTTGCTTTTGCTTTCGATGAACTTGTCGGATTGCTCTTTGTTGGCGGCATATTTTCTTCCGGCTGCTGCTGCTGCTGCTTTGTTGATGCGGTCGTTCACGTCCATAGCGGCCATTTGACGGTCGATGAGTTTGCCGTCAATCTTGAGGTGGGTGCGCTTGCCGTCCATTCCGGCCTTAAATCCGGCGAGGAAGTTCTTCATGCTGAGGTGCTTCGTGGAGTCGTCGGCAAAGATGGCTCCTTCCACTTGCCGGATGGTCGTTTTGAATTGATTGCCCACCTGCAGACCGGCGAAGTAGGCGGCCTTCTTTTTGTCGCCACTGGCTGCGATGGCCTCTTTGAAGCCTTTCATGAACTCTTCTACATAGGCAGAGTCGCTACCCGTGCGGGGGTCGCTGAGATACATCTTGAGTTCGGCGGCTGTGGGTGCGTTGGCCATACCGAGTTCATAGCTGATGGTGTCGCCGGCACTCTCCATTTTGGGGCTGGGCGTGTTGTCGCCGCAAGCGGTCAGCATAAAGGTGCCTGCTGCAAGAGCGACAGTGAAAATCTTTTTCATGTGCGGTTATTGTTAAGTTTTGATATTAAACGACTTCGAGCAGTTCCACGTCGAAGATGAGGGCTGCATAGGGCGGTATGCTCTGTCCGGCACCGCGCTCGCCATAGGCCAGGTGATAGGGGATGAAGAAGCGGAATTTGGCGCCTTCTTTCATCAGTTGGAGACCTTCGGTCCAGCCGGCAATGACGCCGCCGAGAGGGAAGGTGGCGGGTTCGCCGCGACGATATGACGAGTCAAACACCGTGCCATTGGTCAGCGTGCCTTCATAGTGGCATTTCACACTGTCTGAGGCTTTGGGCTGACGGCCCTGGCCTTCGCGCAACACCGTGTATTGCAGGCCGCTGGGCAGCACGACAACGCCCTCTTTGCCGGCATTCTCTTTGAGGAAAGCCTCACCCTCGGCGCGTGCGGCGCGGCTTTGGGCTTCTTGTTGCTCGGTGACGAATTGGTTCACTATCTGTTGTGCCTCGGCGTCTGCCATAGCCGGTTTCTGGCCGCTGATCACGGCCTGAACGGCCTCGGCAAAGTCTGCACTGTTGATTGTCTCAATGTTGAGCCCTTTGAGGTTGTGGCCGATGACGATGCCCAGGGCGTAACTCAGTTTGTCCATAAAGTGTTTTGTTGCTAATGTATTGTTTCAGTCGGCGCAAAATTACAACTTTTATTTCAAGTGGTCACTAAAAAATCAGCGTAAGCGTCACAATGTCCGATTTTTGCGCCGGCGGGCGCGTGGTCTGTTTCCCACAAAGACAAAAAGCCGCCTTTCCGTGACTTTCGGCCGCGAATTTTTTCATTTTGGGGTCTGAAAGCGATTCCAATAAGGCCCGGCGGGTACTGAAAACGCCCGGAAGCGGTTCTATGGCGCCCCGGCAGGTCCGGCCTTAGCCCCGTCTTTCCTGTCATAAGGTCCGGAAATCCTGTCCTTATCGCCGCAACGGCCTGAATACAAGTAGAAGAGGCCTCGTCACGAGACCTCTTCTACTTGTTCAGTTCAAATATAGCCTTTCTGCCTCACAGCGAAAAAGACAATACTTCCCGAGGCCCGCCGCGCCTGCCGGAGGGTGGGGTGGGGCGGCGTCAGTCTTTGATATATTCGGCCCAGTCTGTCAGACGCATATCGCCTTTGCGGCGGTAAGTGTCGTGCATGGCAAAGGCCGCGTTGAGCACGTGGTGGGTGTGGCCGCCATAGCGCTCGGCCAGTTTGAGATAGTCTCTGAGCAGCGGCCGGTAGTCGGGGTGGGCAATGGCAATGAGCGCCTCGGCCTTTTCGAGTGCCGATTTGCCGCGGAGGTCGGCCACGCCATACTCGGTGACGATGGCGTCGACGTAGTGCTCCGTGTGGTCCACGTGGGAGCAGAATGGCACAATGCTGCTGATTTTGCCGTCTTTCGTCGTCGAACCGCAGGTGAATGTGGCGAGCATGGCGTTGCAGGTGAAGTCGGCCGAGCCGCCCACGCCGTTCATCATTTTCGTGCCTGAGATTTTCGTGCTGTTGACGTGCCCGTAGATGTCCACCTCTATGGCTGTGTTGAGCGAGCAGATGCCCAGTCGGGCTATGATTTCGGGACAATTTGAAATCTCTGACGGGCGTATGAGCAAACGGCCGCGGAAGGCGTTGATGTCTTTGTAGAGGTCTTGCAGATGCTCGGGCGATATGGTGAGAGCTCCTGTCGAGGCAGAGACCACGCGCCCCTCGCGGATGAGTCGCAGCGGCTCTTCCTGGAGCACCTCCGTGTAGATGTTGAAGTCGGGCACCTCGGCACAGTTGCCCAGTGCGCCGAGCACGGCATTGGCCCCACTGCCCACACCGCTCTGCAGGATGAGTTTTTTGCTGTTGATGAGGCCGTCCCGCATATTCTGCACGAGAAAATCGGCCGTGTGCTGTCCGATGCTGTTGGTCACGGGCGTCGGCGGCGTCATTGAGCGTGCTTCGTCGGGCTGATGGGTGGTGACGATGCCCAGGATGTGTTCGGGCGCCACCTCGATGTAGGGCATACCGATGATTTCCACCGGCTGGGTGATGCGGATGGGCGAGCGATACCACGGGGCCTCTATCTCGTAGATGTCGTGCATGCCGATGAGCTTGGTGGAGTGCCACGTGTTGAGCTCTATGAAGACGCCGTGGCGTGCCATGTGGGTGATGGTCGGTGCAATGCCGATGCCCGCCGTCAGGTAAATGCGTATGCGGCCACGCACCTCCTGGATGTCACACGCTTCGATGATGCCCCAGTCCACCGGGCCGGTGATGCCCTGCCGCAGGAAGGTGGCGTTGTCTGAGAGATTGAGGTCGGTGTAGCGCACACGGCCGCTGTTGTAAGCCTTGCGGATTTCAGGATTGACCGAAAAAGGCAGACGGCGGTCGATGGCATCCACTGCCGCCAGTTCGCCGTCGCAACTGGCACCGATTGAGGCACCCGTCACAATGTTCACCTTGAAAGGCCTGCCGGCTTCGTGCTCGGCGCGGGCCTTGGCTGCTATGGCCGGAGTGATGCTCTTGGGCGCGCCGGCCGGACCGAAACCGCCCACGCCAATCCAGTCTCCGTTGTTTATCATCGCGGCGGCTTCGGCCGCCGTTATCTCGGGAATATTCATATTTTATGCGATTTTGGCGCAAAAATACGAATATTATTGCATAATGCGCCGTTTGGCCTGAAATTATTTGCAATTTGGCAGGATAGGGGAGTGGCGGCTTCATCCCACCTCGATGCGGCTGCGGCCCTCGCCGGGCAGACGCACCAGGCGGATTTGCGGACTGATCTGGGAGCGTATCTGGTCGGTGTGGCTGATGACGCCCACCTTGCGGCCCTGGTGGGTCTCGAGGTTGGAGAGCGCCAGCATGACGAGGTCGAGCGAGGTGCGGTCGAGGTTGCCAAACCCTTCGTCGATGAAGAGGCTGCCGATGTTGAGGCTTTGGCTCGAGAGCGAAGCCAGTCCGAGGGCCAGAGCCAGGCTTACCACAAAGGTTTCGCCGCCTGAGAGTGAGCTCACGTATCGGTGTTCGTCAAACATGTCGCGGTCGATGATTTCGAGAGCCAGGGTGCCGGGTATGTGACACAGTTCATAGCGTGGCGTGAGCTGTTTGAGGTGGCAGTTGGCCTGTTCCACGAGGAAGCCAAAGGTATAGCTTTGTGCCAGTTCGCGGAATTTGCGGCCGTCGGCGCTACCCAGCAGGTCGTTGAGCCTCTTCCACTCCTCTGCGTCATTATTGGCGTCTTGCAGTGCCTCTTCATATTGGGCGGCCTGTGCCAGACAGCTGTCGTGTTGCTGCAGCCGCAGGTTGATGGCCATAAGGCGTTCGGCCGCCTGGCGGCGTTGTGTGTCGAGCTGGGTGGCTGTCTGTGTGAGTGCCTCACGGGTTTCGGCACCCGTCTGTGAGGGTCTGTCGGTGCGGCTTTGCAGCAAGAGCAGGTTGTGTCGGGCTGCCTCGAGCGCCTTTTCGGCCAGCGTGCGCTGTTCTTTAAGCGCGTCAAGGCGCTGCCGCAGTGCGTTCCAGTCGCGCGGGTCTGAAAAGATGCTTTCCAGTTCGGCAAACTGCATGGGCGAGTGGTCGGCATTGAATTTCAGTATCCAAAGGTCGAGTTGTGTTGTTTTGGCGCGATACTCTTCCTGGCTTTGCAGGCGGTTGGTCTGGAGCGTTTGCAATTTGCCTTCGAGTGTGCGGAGTTGTCCCGCCGCCTGGTCGTAGGTCTTTCGGGTCTCGGCCTCATGGGCATTGGCCTTGGCGATTTGGGCCTGCAGCCGGCTCTCTTCCTGCTCGGGCGTGGTGTCGCCGAAGAGGTTTTTGAACTCTTCGCGCTTGTCTTTGAGTTTTTCGCGGACGGCATTCTCTCTGTCGGTGGCGTCGCCCAGATGCTGTTGTGCCTCGGCCAGTCCGGCCTCTTCGGCTTTGAGTTCTTCGCGCATCAGGGCCTCGCTGCGCTGCATGGTGTCTTTGGCCTTCGTGGTTTTGGTCCAGTCTGTGTGGAGGTCAGAGAGTCTCAGGCGGAAGCTGTCGGGATTGTTTTTCCACTCGGTGAACCATCCCGAGAGGGTAATCATTTCGTCGAGGTCGGTATAGAGTTCGCCGCAAGAGCGGTCTGAGAGCGTCATGATGCGTTCGGTCTCTTCGGCGGCCACGGCGGCGATGCGTCGCTGTGTGCGCAGGTCGTCGAGTCGGGCGCGGTTGTTGGCCATTTCGGCTTCGAGCGTGGCAATCTGTTCGTTGAGGCGGTTGATGTGTCCTTGATGGAAGTTGAAAGTCTGCAGTTCTTTTTCGGCCTCCTCGGCGGTGTGTTGTGTATTGTCTATGAGCAGGTCGATCATGAGTTTGCGCGTATCGCGTGCCACGGTCGGCGAGCAGTCGGCAAACGAGGCGTCGAGCGAGGCGAAGGCCTGCCATTCGTCCACATCGGCCCGTTGGCGTTTCTCATAGGCTTCGAGGTTGGCCTTCTCGGCTGTGAGCCGGCCGTCGGTTTCGGCGATTTGCCGGTTGATGGCTTCGAGCGTGGCGCGTCTGTCTTTGAGTTCGGCCGCGGTGTCGTTGAACTCCTTTTCAAGATTGTTGAGCAGTTCGCCCAGTTCGCGCTCGGTCTCTGTGTGATAGGGATGGTGTGTGGCGCCACACACGGGGCAGGCCGTACCCTCTTTGAGCTGTTTGCGCAGCCTGACGATGTTTTCGCTTTGGCTAAGGGTAAGTGCCACGTTCATACGCTTGAAGGCTTCCTCGGTCACGAAAAGGGCCTTCTCGGCCTTTTCTGCGTCGTTTTGCAGTTGGTTGCGTGAAGTGTTGAGGCGGCTGACGGCGCTGCGTTTCTCTTCGATGAGTTCGTAGCCTTCCGAGATGCGTGTCCAGAGGGCTTTGGCGCGTTGCAGGCTGAGCAGCCGGTTGCGGTTGTCGGCAAAACGTTGCTGGAGCAGGCCGCTGTCGCGTCCCTGATTGCTTTGTCGGTGGATGAACAACTCGCTCTTGAGTGTGTTCATTTTGTCTTCGTGGTCGTTTTGCTGTTTCTCGATTTTCTCGGACGAGGCTTTGAGTTCGGTCTGGCGTTTGCCGAGTTCGGCAACCTTTTTGTGGCTCTCGGCGTTGAGTCGTGTCTGCTCGTTGAGGGCAATGAGTTTGTCTTTGATGAGGTCGAATTTCTCAAACATCAGGCGGTGCACCGACAGGGCCTGTTGGTGGAGGGTGGTGGCCTCAAGCTGGGCAATGAGGGTGTCGAGACGTTCTTTTTTTGCCTTGACGCGTCCTTTGCGTTCGGTCAGCATGAGCCCTGCCGCTTTGGTCTGTTCGCCGGCGGTCTGGAGTTGGGTCCGGAGTTCGCCGAGCTCGCCGTTCAACACGTGGCCGCGACTGATGGCCGGCCGTCTCAGCGCCAGTTGGGTGGCGGCTTCGGCGGCCGCGTCGAGGGCGAGGGTGTGGTCTTTACGGGCCTGCTCGATTTGTGTCTTGACGGTCTCGATTTCGACAGCGGCCTTGTCTTCGGCCCGCTTACACGTGTCGATGTCTTGCCGGCGCATGATGATTTCCTGATAGAGCGGCTGCACGCCCAGCACCTCGTCGTGGCGGGTCAGGGCCAGTTGGTCGGCGCGCAGGGCGGCACACTGCTTGTTGACGGCGGCAAAGCGGCTCTCCTGGTCGGCCACTTCGCGTGTGGCTGCCGCGTGGGCGTCGAACCACGCGAGTTGTCGCGCCACGAGGGCCTGTCGCTCTTCGATGGTGGCTACGGATGAGGTGGTCAGCGCCTGTTCTTCGTGCAGTTTGTTGAGTTCGTCGTCGTTGAGCCGGTCGTGGAGGATGCCGGCAATGATGTGTTGCAGGTTGTCGGCCTTTTGTGTGGCCTCGGCCGTCAGGCTATAGATTTTTTGTGAGACGAGTCCGTAGATTTCGGTGCCTGTGAGTTTTTCGAGCAAAGCCGACTTCTCGCTCTTCTTTGCCCGCAGGAAGGTGGCAAAACTGTTTTGTGCCAGCATGACCGTACGGGTGAACTGCGTGTAGTCCAGTCCGATGATTTCGGTGATGCGTTGGGCTATTTCGCCTTCGGGAATGGTCTCTTTGCGAGGTGAGAGCTGGCGCAGTGTGCGGGTCTCTTTTTCGTAGGTGCCTGTGCGCTTCACGCGCAGTTGCCATCCGGCCTCATACCGTGCGCCGTCTGGGGTGGCGAACACCACTGTGGCATAGCCCTCTTTGCAGCCGCGCCGCAGCATGGCCCTGACGTCGCCGGCCTGCATGGCCTGGGCACGGTCTTCCTGTCGTTTGAGGCTTTCGGTGCTGAGTCTTTCCATTCCCTCAAAGCGTGGTGCACGGTCGTAGAGGGCCAGACAGACGGCGTCGAGTATGGTCGATTTGCCGGCCCCGGTGTCGCCGGTGATGGCAAATAGGCCTGCCGAGCGGAGTGGCTCTTGGGTGAAGTCGATGACTTGTTCGCCCTCGATGGAGGTGAGGTTGCAGAGGGTGATTTTCTCTATTTTCATACGCTGAAAAGGCGTGTTTTTAGTCTTGGGTGTCGGTTGTGGCCGCTTCGATGGCTTTTTGAAGTCTCGAGGTGAGTGTGTCGGGCATTTTTGTGGCATATCTGGCCTCAAAGATTTGTCCGGCGATGTCTTGTGCCGTGAGTTGTCTGATGGCGTTGAGATGGGCGGGCCGGCCGGTCTGTCGTGTGGTTCCGGGCCATTGGCGCACCATTCGGCAGAAGCGTACGGCGCGTTTGGACAAGGCTTCGGTCACTTCGTGCATGAGTGACGGCATGGGCTGGTTTTCGGCCACGCGTATCTCGAGATAGGGCCAGTCGTCGCCTGCGTCGTCTTTGTCGCGGCGGGGTAGGGTGTTGATGGCCTCAAACACCTCGGCCGGTGTGGCAGCCCCTTGCCGGGGTATGGAGATGAGGTGGCGCAGAGGCTGGTAGTCTATGCGTCGCAGGGCGGTCTGGCCGTCGCTGTCGACGGTGAGGCAGTTGATGCCGTGGCGGTAGTCTTTTTCGGAAAAAGACATCGGCAGGACGCTGCCGGCATAGTGCATCTCGGTGTGGCTTTGGCTCACGCGCTGGGCTTTGTGTATATGTCCCAGAGCCACATAGGCGGCGCCGCAGTCGAGGGTGTCGGCATCGACACACTCCTGGCCGCCCACGACGAGCCGCTCACTGTGTTCGTCGGCACAGATGTCGGCTCCGGCGGCATAGAAATGGGCCGTGACGATGAAGGGGAGGCTCTTGAACACACTCTTGGCATAGGCGCGGCATGTGTTTTGTATGAACCACGCCAATCCCTCGGCCGGCGTGAGCCCGCCGGGGTAGTCTGAAGGTCGCAGATAGGGCACAGCCAGACAGGTGAGGCAGGCTTCGTTGTCGGTGTGCAGGCTGAGCGGCAGGATGTAGTGGTCGAAGTCGGTCTTGTCGGTTTCGGCATCGCGGCGGACGAGTCCGCGCACGTAGACATTGTGGGTGCGCAGCAGTTCGGCCGGAGCCTCGAGGCGGTTGGCCGAGTCGTGATTGCCGGCAATGACGACCACCTGCAACCCGTGTACGGCCTCGGTGGCGTCAAGCAGGAAGTCGTAGAACAGGCGCTCTGCCGCTGCCGGCGGATTGGCTGAGTCGAAGACGTCGCCGGCGATGACGAGGGCGTCGGGTTGTTCGAGGCGCAACACGTCGAGCAGCCAGGCCAGGAAATGCCGGTGCTCGTCGGTGCGGGCATAGCCGTGGAAGACGTTGCCCAGGTGCCAGTCGGCTGTATGTAGGATTTTCATACCTTCGTTTTTATTTTGCAGACCACAAAATTACTGCTTTTTTGGTGGATATGGCCATGTGCGGAGTCATTTGTGCGGCGAGGTTTTTGCCGCATGGCAGCGGCTTGTTCAAAAGTGGCGGTCGTGTGAGACGGGAAGCCTTTTGTTTTTATCATCTCTTAATAAAGACTTTGCCGCAAGGCGGCGCCCACGGCGGCCAATAGGCCCGGAATTGGGTTGTAAATCTCGCGGGAGCGCCTGTCATAAGGCCCGTTTTTCCTGCCATAAGGCCGGGAAAAACTGTCCTTAGCCCCGTAAGTGCCTGAAACGCAAAAAAGAAGGGCGCCGAGCGGCGTCCTTCTTCTATCTATACCTCAAAGGTAAAGCCAAAAGGCGTAAGGGGAAAAGACAATATATATAAG
Source organism: Alloprevotella sp. (assembly GCA_045124135.1). GTDB lineage: Bacteria > Bacteroidota > Bacteroidia > Bacteroidales > Bacteroidaceae > Alloprevotella. The sequence goes on along the minus strand of JBGVLE010000010.1, from coordinate 57,770 downwards.
TAGAGTCGTGTGCCATCAATGCGCTTCGAGCCAGTTCTTGCCTACGCCGCAGTCGGCCACGAGCGGCACGGCGCCCTTCCAGGCCTGCTCCATCTCTTCGATGACGAGTCGTTTCACCGTGTCGAGTTCGTCTCGCGGTACGGAGAAGTTGAGTTCGTCGTGTACCTGCAAAATCATTTTGGCTTTTATGCCTTCGGCGATGAAACGGCAGTCGATGCGGGCCATGGCGATTTTGATGATGTCGGCGGCCGTGCCCTGAATGGGTGCGTTGACGGCATTGCGCTCAGCATAACCACGCACCACGGCATTGCGTGAGTTGATGTCGGGCAGGTAGCGGCGGCGGCCGAAGAGTGTCTCGATGTAGCCACACTCACGGGCCTTGTCGACGCTGCGGCTGATGAAGGTGCGTATGTCGGGGTAGGTGGCGAAGTAGTTGTCTATCAATTCTTTTGCCTCCACTCTCGTCACGTCCATTCGCTCAGACAGGCCAAAGGCCGAGATGCCGTAGATGATGCCGAAGTTGGCCGTCTTGGCCTTGCGCCGCTCGTCGCGGTCGACGTCTTCGAGCGGCTTCTTGAAGATACGCGCGGCGGTGGCGGCGTGAATGTCGCGCCCGTCGTTGAAGTCTTTTATCATAGCCGCGTCGCCGCTGAGGCAGGCCATGATGCGCAGTTCGATTTGAGAGTAGTCGGCCGAGAAGAACACACAGTCGGGTTCGGGGACAAAGACTTTGCGGATTTCGCGTCCGTCTTCGCCTTTGACGGGGATGTTCTGCAGGTTGGGGTTGCTCGACGAGAGCCGGCCGGTGGCCGTGACGGCCTGATTGAACGAGGTGTGGATGTGGCCGGTGGCCGGATTGACCAGTTTGGGCAGTGCGTCGACGTAGGTGCCGACGAGTTTCTTCAGGCCGCGGTAGTCGAGGATTTTTTCCACGATGGGGTGGCGGTGGCGCAGCGACTCGAGCACCTCTTCGCCCGTGGAATATTGGCCGGTCTTGGTCTTGCGTGCCTTGTCGACAATGCGCAATTCCTCAAAAAGCACTTCGCCCACCTGTCGCGGCGACGTGATGTTGAAGGGGTGGCCGGCCAAGGCGTAGACCGTCTCTTTGATGTCGTGGAGGCGTGACTTGAAATGTTGGCCGGCTTCGGCCAGAGCGGCAGTGTCGAGACACACGCCGTTGCGCTCCATGCGCGCCAACACCGGCATGAGCGGCATCTCTATTTCTTCAAACACCCGCTCGACGCCAAACTTGCGCATCTCTTCTTGCAACACCGGCATGAGGCGGAGCGTGACGTCGGCGTCTTCGCTGGCATAGTCGCAGATGTCGGCCGGAGCGAGGTCGGCCATGCTTTTCTGGTTCTTGCCCTTTGGACCGATGAGTTGCTCGATGTGGATGGTGGCGTAGTTGAGATAGATTTCGGCCAGATAGTCCATATTGTGGTGCAGCTCAGGTTGGACGACATAGTGGGCCAGCATCGTGTCGAACATCGGAGCCAACGGTTCGACGCCATAGCGCGACAAGACGTTGATGTCGTATTTCAGGTTTTGTCCCACCTTGACCACCGCGTCACTCTCAAAGAGCCGACGAAACACATCGACCATCTCGCGAGCCTTGACCTCGTCGGCCGGCACCGCCACATAATAGGCCTCGCCCGGCGTCGGCGCGAAGCTCATGCCGACCAGTCGGGCCGTAATCGGGTCGGTACCGGTGGTCTCCGTGTCAATTGCCACGTGTGGATAAGTCAATAATCTTTCGCAAAGCAAACGAGCATCGGCCACATTTTCAACCAGATGATACTGATGGGGCCAGTCGGCGAGTGTCTGAAATTTTGAGTTTTTGAGTTCTTCCCCGCCGTCGGTCGGCATTTCGTCAAAGAGAGAGCGCATCAGCGGTGCTTTTGGAGCCGACGATGTCTCTTCGGGGAAAAGACGTTTGAGGAAGGAACGCATCTCGTAGCGCTCGAAGATTTTTTTGAGCGCCTCTTTGTCGGCTTCGCGACGGACGAGCTCGGCCGGCAGCGTGGTGAGCGGCACGTCGGTCTTGATGGTGACCAAAAATTTTGAGAATTTGATTTTGTCGGCGTTGTCCTCGATTTTTTTGCGCAGTGCACCCTTGACCTCTTCGGTGTGAAGCAACAGATTGTCGACCGAGCCAAACTGGTCGATGAGCTTGACCGCTGTTTTTTCGCCCACACCCGGACAACCCGGAATGTTGTCGGCCGTGTCGCCCATAAGGGTGAGCAGGTCGATGACTTGTGCCGTCGAGGCTATGCCGTATTTCTCGCACACCTCTTTCTCTCCCAGCAGTTCAAAAGGGCCGCCATGACCCGGGCGGCACATAGTCACACCCGGCCGCACGAGTTGGCCATAGTCTTTGTCGGGGGTGACCATATACACGTCGTAACCCTCGGCCGCCGCCCGATGGGCCATGGTGCCGATGACATCATCGGCCTCATAGCCTGGCTGCTCCAGGATGGGGATGTTGTAGGCCTTGATGATGTCTTTAATCACCGGGACCGAGGCCCTAATGTCTTCGGGCGTGGCGTCGCGCTGTGCCTTGTATTCGGGATAGGCTTCGTGGCGGAAGGTTGGCCCGGCAGGGTCGAAGGCCACGGCGATGAGGTCGGGCGAATGTTTGGAGAGAATGTCTTCAAGCGTGTTGACAAAACCAAAAATGGCCGACGTGTTTTCGCCGCGGGAGTTGATGCGCGGCGAACGTATCAGTGCATAATAGGCTCTATAGATGAGGGCATAAGCATCTAAGAGATAGAGTTTTTTCATACAAATGGCTTTAATGATGCGGTAAAAATACGCAAAATAATCCTTACTCTTGCCATAAATTATTACTTTTGCAATTCTAACAGAACGTGCAAAACACCGCAGGAAGGGACGCGATGTCCCTTTTCTGTGCCCTTCTCTCAATGGATTCACTCTCTGCAATACGTCAGCCCGTGACGGCTGAACTCGAGCAATACAAAGCCCTCTTCGACGAGGCGCTGAAACACTCAGACGACTATCTGGGTATGGCGCTCTCGTTTTTGAAGCAACGCCGCGGCAAGATGATGCGGCCGTTGCTCGTGTTGCTTGTGGCCAAAGAGTGTGGGGAGGTGAATATGGCCGCCTATCGTTCTGCCGTCACGCTCGAAGTGCTCCACACGGCCAGTCTCGTACACGACGACGTGGTGGACGAAAGCGACGAGCGACGGGGACAAGGCTCGGTCAATGCCGTTTATGGCAACAAACTGGCCGTTTTGCTGGGCGACTATCTCTTGTCTACGGCTATGCAACAGTCGGCACAGACCGGCAGCCTGCACTGTGTGGATGTCGTGGCGCGTCTGGGAGCCACGCTCTCGGAAGGTGAAATCGCCCAGTTGGCCAATATCCGCCAGCAGGTCTACAACGAGCAGGCCTATTATGATGTCATCCGTTGCAAAACCGCCGTGTTGTTTGCCTGTTGTGGCGAAATGGCAGCAGTGGCGATGCAGGCAGATGCCACATTCGTAGAGAAGGCAACAACTTTTGGCGAGAACGTCGGGATGTGTTTCCAGATAAGAGACGATTTGTTTGACTATTATGACGACAAACAAATCGGCAAACCCACTGGCAACGATATGCGTGAAGGCAAACTCACCCTGCCGGCTCTATATGCCTTGGCCCACTCTGACGATGCCGAGATGCATCGCCTTGCCGAATTGGTCAAGACCGGTGAGGCTACGGCCGACGACATTCAGCACCTGATTGAGATGGTGAAACAAGCCGGTGGCATCGAATATGCCCAGAAGGTGATGGAACAATATGCGGCCAAAGCCGAGCAATGTCTTGACGCATTCCACAATCAGGCGGTCAAAGAAGGCCTCCGGCAGTATCTGATGTATGTAATTGGCCGCAAAGCCTGATGGCCTTATACACATCTGCGTGATTAAAGGTGACTGAAACGTTCAGTCACCATATTTTTTTGTCTATGAGCTGTTTACAAGCCTGTGATTGTGTGATTGGGAAAAAGGTAAACTTTTGGGTATGGAGAAGAGAGGGGGAGGGAGAGGTCTGGCTTATGCCATATCACATTTTCGTTTATACAAGACAGCCATATCAACAAAACCAACCCGAGGCTTCGGCGACGGATGTATCGTCACAGCCTCGGGTTGTGCGTTTGTTGTATGTCATGCCAGGCTTATATGTTGTATTTATATCATATGAGCCGCCTGGCTTGTTCTCTTTAGAACGGCTTGCAATCTTTGCCCAAAATCTCGCTGACGAGCAGGTTGGCCAAACGGCTTGTGCCGATGCGGAAAAGCCCTTCTTTGATCCACTCTTCGCCCAAGACTTCGCGCACGATGGTGTAGTAGCCCACGGCATCGCTCACGGTGTTGATGCCGCCGGCTGCCTTAAAGCCGATTTTGGTGCCTGTGAGCTTGTAATATTCGCAAATGGTCTGGCACATCACCAGGGCCGCTTCGGGCGTTGCGGCGGGCTCTATTTTGCCCGTGGAGGTCTTAATGAAATCGGCGCCGGCGTATATGGAGAGAATAGAGGCCTTTTTGATGTTTTCGGCTGTCTGCAGCGCACCGGTTTCGAGAATGACCTTGAGCGGAGCCTCGGCGGCAGCACTCTTGATTTCGGCAATCTCGTCGGCACAGGTCTCATAGTCGCCACTCAGAAATGCACCCACATTGAGCACCATGTCTATCTCTGTGGCACCATCGTGAACGGCCAAAGCCGTCTCAATGGTCTTGACCTCGAGGAAGGTCTGTGACGAGGGGAAACCGCCGCTCACACAGGCCACCTCGACATTGTCGGCCTCGAGACTTTCAGACACGATTTTGGCAAAGTTGGGGTAGACGCAAATGGTGGCCAGATGAGGCAACTCGGGATAGGCGTCGGCAAAAGCGTTGACCCTTTCGGTAAATTTCAATACGCTTTCTTGTGAATCCGTCACCTTGAGCGTAGTGAGTTCGACGGCGCCGAGCAGGGCTTTTTTGACTTCGGGCGTGTCGTATTGTGCCTTCTTCTCGTCGAGCAAACGACAAACGGCAGAATGCACGTCTTCGTCGTGGATGTGGGTGTTGAATTGGTTGAAAGCTTCTTGATAGCGATTGAGGTGAAGGTCATCGGCCTCGTGGTCGTGATGATGGCAATGTTCGGTCATAATGGTTGTTCTTTTTATGATTATGGTTTCAGTTTTTCGTTGTTCAGGTGGCGCGTTTTGTCGCGCCTGGTCTTCTTTTCTATACTGCGTTCGAGCGCTGCGGTGAGGTCTACGCCGGTCTGGTTGGCCAGACAGAGCAATACCCACAACACATCGGCCATTTCGTCGGCCGGGTCGGTGGGTTCGCCGGGTTTGAATGATTGTTCGCCGTATTTTCGCGACATAATCCGCGCCAGTTCGCCCACTTCTTCCGTCAGTATGGCCATATTGGTCAATTCGTTGAAATATCTCACGCCGTATTCCTTAATCCATTGGTCCACAGCTTCTTGCGCTTCTTTTATGGTCATGGTGCTCATTCTTTGTTTTTCGTGTCCATACAGATGGTCACCGGTCCGTCGTTGATTAAAGCCACCTTCATGTCGGCGCCAAACTCGCCTGTTCCAACTGCTTTGCCCAAGGCCTGGCTTAATGCCGAACGGAAGTATTCATAGAGCGGAATGGCCTTGTCGTGGCCTGCAGCACGGATGTAGGAGGGGCGGTTTCCTTTCTTGCAAGAAGCCATCAGCGTGAATTGGCTCACCACAATTATATCGCCGCCCACGTCCTTGATGCTATTGTTCATGACGCCGTTCTCGTCGTCGAAAACGCGCAGGCCTATGGTTTTCTTGACGAGCCAGTCGGCATCTTCGCGCTCGTCGGCATCCTCGATGCCCAATAAGATTAGGAAGCCTTGCCGGATGGCGGATTTCACGTTGCCGTCTATCGTTACGGATGCTTCGCTGACGCGTTGAATGACAATTCTCATAGGTCTTGCAGGTCTGAAGGGGTGGGGTGGAAGTGTGCGAATAAGATCTGGGCTTTTGAGGCGCCTGCCAATGCGGTCAGTTCCTCCAATGTGGCCTCCCTGATCTTTTTCACGCTGCCCAGTTTTTTGAGTAATATTTCTTTTGTTTTGGGTCCGATGCCGGCGATGGTGTCGAGTTCGGATTGGGTCTGTCGCCTGGAGCGTTTGTCGCGATGGAAACTGATGGCAAACCGGTGCACTTCGTCCTGCATACGCGTCAACAGGCGGAACAGTTCGCTCTCAGGCTTCATTCCTACGGTCAAAGGCGGATGGCCAAAGAGCAGTTCCCGTGTGCGATGCCGACCGTCTTTGGCCAAACCGGCAATGGGAATCTCGAGATGCAGTTCGTCCTCGACTACACGCCTGATGACCTCCATCTGTCCCTTTCCGCCATCGGCAATAATGAGATTGGGCAGCGGCAGGTTTTCGTCCACGAGACGCGTATACCGACGCCTTACCACCTCCGTCATTGAGGCATAATCGTCCGGTCCAGTGACGGTCTTGATGATGTATTTCCGATAGTCTTTTTTCGCCGGTTTGAGCTTCTCGAAAACCACACAGGCGGCCACAGCGTCATCGCCCTGTATGTTTGAATTGTCAAACAGTTCGACACGATAGGGCATGGATGAAAGGCCCAGCATGGTCTGGATTTCTTTCATCAGACGCACTGTTTTTTGCTCAGGATTGAGTTTGTCGGCCTGCTTGAGACGGTCAAATTTATACTGTTTGACGTTCAGTTGAGAGAGGTCGAGCAGCTTCTTTTTCTCTCCCTTGAGCGGTATGGTCTGCTTGGCGTAATCTTCTGGCAACTCCACGGGGAAGGGCACGATAATCTCTTTGGCTTTGCTCTGATAGCGTTGCCTCATTTCGACTATGCCCAGAGCCAGAAGTTCTTCTTCGGTTTCGTCCAGACGTTTTTTGTATTCAAAGGTGAAGGCCTGGTTGATGCACCCCTCGTTAATGTGGAGGTAGTTGATATACGAACTCTTTTCGTCGCTGTCTATATTAAATACATCAATATTATGAAGCGCCTGCGACACAATCTCGCTCTTCGCCTTGAAGTTCTCGATCAAATCCAGCTGTCGCTTGAGTTCGCCGGCCTCTTCAAACCGCATTTCTTCGGCGAGCACCACCATTCTGCCTTTTATTTCTCGCGCCAATTCGCTCGTCTGGCCGCTCAATATGCGGCGGCAGGCATTGATTTTGCCTATATAGTCTTCGCGGCTCTGCTTTTTGACGCAAGGTGCGGCACAATTATGGATGTGATAGTCCAGGCAGACTTCATATTTGCCGTTCTCCACGCCCTCCTGGGTTAGTGGGGTGTGGCACGGCCGTGGGTGGTACAGCTGTTTGCACAGGTCGAGCAAGGCATACATAGTCGGCAAATGGGAATACGGACCGTAGTATGTCGCGCCTTTCAGGTAGCGCTGGCGCGTCTTGAATATGCGTGGCAGATACTCGCTTGTGATGGCGATTGACGGATAGGTCTTGTCGTCCTTCAGCAACACGTTGTATTTAGGCTTGTAGCGTTTGATGAGATTGTTCTCAAGCAGCAAGGCGTCTTCTTCTGTGTTGACGACTACATATTTTATTTCCCTAATCTTAGTGACCAAGAGTCGTGTCTTGTTGCTTTGCTGGTCTTTGTTGAAATATGAGCTGACGCGCCGTTTTAGGTTCTTCGCCTTGCCGACATATATCACCACTCCATCCTCGTCCAGATATTGGTAACATCCGGGACCGTCCGGCAAATTGAGCACTATCCCCTTGAGATAACGCTCAAGCCTTTCGGTGCTGCTGCTTTTGTGTTCTGTTGCCATTATATGGATGTGGTTATACTTCTACTTTTACTTTAACTTGTTCGAATACTCCTTTCTCTAACGAGCTGAGAAAGAGTCGTTGTGAGGTCAAATGTTTCACGTGAAACAGTAAGTCTCGCGGTGTTTATCTGCCCAACAGGACGAGCAGTACGGAGATGTCGCTCGGCGAAACGCCGGGGATGCGGCCGGCCTGGGCGAGTGTCTCCGGGTCGATGCTGGTGAGCTTCTGCCTGGCTTCGGTGGAGAGCTGTGTGATAGTGTTGTAGTCAAAACGTCCTTTGATGCGAATGGCTTCGAGTCGTTGCATCTTGTCGGCGATGAGGCGTTCACGGGCGATGTAGCCGGCGTATTTGATTTCGACTTCGGCGGCTTCGATGATTTCAGCCTTGTCGTTTTCCAATGCGTCTACGATTTGCTGCAGGCCTTTGGCTTCTTTGGCTATGCCTTCGAGTGATATTTGCGGGCGGTTGATGAGTTCTGAGAGTTTGCTGCCGCCGTGGAGGGGCGTGGTGCCGATGGCCTCAAGATAGGCGTTGATTTTTGAAGGTTTCATTGATGTGGTGTTGCAATAGGCAACGATTTCATCAATGGCTTGCTTTTTGTATTGAAAGCGTTTTGTACGCTCTTCTGAAGAAAGCCCCAACTTGATGGCATAGGGCGTGAGACGTGAGTCTGCGTTGTCTTGTCGCAGCAAAATACGATATTCGGCACGCGAGGTAAACATACGATAAGGTTCGTCGACGCCTTTCGTGACCAAATCATCGATTAAAACGCCGATATAGGCTTCGTCACGGCCTAAGGTGAATGCCGCTTCGCCATGGCAGCGTCGTGCCGCGTTGATGCCGGCTATGAGGCCTTGACCTGCGGCTTCTTCATATCCCGTCGTGCCGTTGACCTGTCCGGCAAAATACAGACCCTCTATTTTCTTCGATTCCAACGAATGCTTGAGTTGCGTGGGGTCGAAAAAGTCGTATTCTATCGCGTAGCCGGGACGGTAAACCGCCACGTCTCTGAAACAAGGCATCTTTTTCAAAGCCTCAATCTGAATATCCATAGGGAGGCTTGACGAGAAGCCGTTCAGATAGAGTTCGTTGGTGTCGAGGCCTTCCGGCTCCAAAAACAGTGGGTGGTTATCGCGGTCGGGGAAGGTGACAAGCTTGGTTTCAATGCTGGGACAATAACGCGGTCCTATGCTATGAATCTGACCATTGTAAAGCGGAGAATCAGCCAATCCATCGCGCAAGACGGCGTGTACGTCAGTATTGGTATTGCACGTCCAGCACGGGAGTTGCGGCAACGGCCGTAACGGACTGATATAGGAGAAACGGTGATGGTCGGTTTCGCCCGGTTGTTCTTCCATATCCTCAAAGTGTACGGAGCGGGCGTCAATGCGCACTGGCGTACCAGTCTTCATCCGGTCGTAGCGGATGCCAAAAGAGGCGATGGAATCGGTCAGGAATGTAGCTGCGGGTTCGGCGCAACGGCCACCTTTCACTTGTTTGCGGCCGATGTGCATCAGTCCGTTAAGGAAGGTGCCGGCGGTGACCACCACCGCCTTGGCCTTGAACTCGGCGCCCCATATTGTCTTGACGCCGCAGATTGCGCCGTTTTCAACGCAGATTTCCACCACCTCGTCTTGCCAGATGTGGAGTCTTTCAATGTTTTCGAGGATACCTCGCCAGGTGGTGATGAATTTGGCGCGGTCGCATTGTGCTCTCGGGCTCCACATAGCCGGCCCTTTTGAGCGGTTCAGCATACGGAACTGTATGGCAGTGGCATCGGTCACAATGCCGGTGAAACCGCCCAAAGCATCGATTTCTCTCACGATCTGCCCTTTGGCAATCCCACCAATGGCAGGGTTGCAACTCATCTGGGCGATTTTGTTCATATCCATCGTGATGAGACAGGTCTTGGCCCTCATTCGGGCCGCTGCGGCGGCCGCCTCGCAGCCGGCGTGTCCGCCGCCAATCACGATGACATCGTAAGAGAAATCTGCTTTAATCATTTCGTTCAGACAGGACTTTGATTTTGTTGAAACGATACAAAATTACGACTTTTATGCCATCTTTCAATAAGTGCCGATGAAGGTGCTCTGTTTTTGGCGCTTTCATCGGCAAATTTTCAAGGATAGCGTGTCTGTATTATCTGACGAGTTTATAGAGTCCGCCGCCCACCTGTTTGACGATGCCGTCCATCTCCATGTCAAACAAAGCAGCCGATATGGACTGAATGGGCGTATGCAGTGCTGTGCTCAGTTGGTTCATACTCATATCGCCTGATTTTTTCAAGCAATTGTAAACATCGCCTTGTGTGCCGTCCAGTTCAAGAAACAATTCCTGTTGCACGGGTTGCTTGCGTTTCTCGATTTCGTCCGTCCATCCTTGTGCGTAGGCCAGTTCGTCGGCGCACGTGATGAGTTTGGCTTTGTCGCGGACGATGAGCTGGTTGCAGCCCTCAGAGTATTTGTCGCCCACCCGTCCGGGATAGGCATAGATATTGCGGCCATAGCTGTCGGCGATACTCGCCGTAATCAGGCTCCCTCCTTTTGCGGCACTTTCCACCACCAGCGTGGCGGCTGTCATCATGGCCACGATGCGGTTGCGCCGAACAAAGTTGCCCTTGTCCGGATTGGTACCGGTGAGATACTCAGTCAGCAATCCACCTTGGTTGACCATCGCTGCAGCCGTGTTGCGGTGCATGGCGGGGTAAATACGGTCCAAACCATGGGCCAAAATCCCGACCGTGGGCAGACCGTTTTGCAAACAAGCCCTGTGTGCGTGGATATCCACACCGTATGCAAGTCCGCTAACTATCAGACTGTCTGGTAGTATGTGGCTTAAATCGGCGCAAAACCTTTGACAAATCTCTTTGCCGTATTCAGTGATGTGACGTGTGCCGACGACGGCTAAAATGTGTTTGACGTTAAGTGAAGCATTCCCTTTATAGAAAAGTGCCACCGGCGCATCGTGTGCTTCGAGCAAGAGTTGGGGATAGTCGGCGTCGGTCGGTGTCAACACCCGAATGGCGTTTTTCTCACAAAAGGCCAATTCTTGTTCGGCGCGTTTCAAGGCTGCGTCCCAGTCGTGGTCCGTGCTTTTGATGAACGTATTGAAGGCCTGGCGTTGCTCATATACTGCCCGGGCCGATCCGAGTTGTTTGTAGAGCTGGCAAGCGCCGGTGGCGCCGACGCCTTTGAGACAAGCCAGAGCGATGGCAAATTGTTTTTCTTCCATTGTCAGTCAGTTCAGAAGAAGTCGGCAAAGGTTTTGTTCAGTTCTTCGCAGTCTGACAGACGGCCGTTGACCAGGCAGACCGTTTCGATGACCGATTTGAGTGCCAGTTTCTCGTCGGGCAGGCGGTAAATGTCTTGGATGAATACATATTTGATGCCTTCTTTTTTCAGTGTGAGGCGTGAGGCAAACTCGTCGCCGCTTTTCAGAGGCGTCTTGAATGCCATGTTGATGCGGGCCACCACGGCGTCGATGCCTTTGGCGTGCAACTCGGCAAAACTCACGCCGTGGCTCAGCAAGAATTCATGGCGGGTATGCTCGGTGTAGTGTTGGTAGTTGGCATTGTTGACAATGCCTTGGAGGTCGCACTCGTAGTCGCGCACCTTCATTTTCAGTTCGTAATGGTAGGGCATGATAGGGAATGAGTGGTTGGAACGTTGGATAAATTCGTGAAAGTCTATTCTTGCGTCGTAGCTGAGGCTTTGCTCAAATAGGCTACGCCGAAGCGGCAGCGTAGACAGTCTTTGCGGTCACAATATCGGTGTTTGAGTTGGATGAGGGCCTGGCTGTCGGCGGCGTTCTGCGCTTTGATGCCCATCTCGTCCCATATACGGGTGATGGCGTTGTGTTCGGCCTTGGCTTTCTCCAAGAAGTCGATTGCTCGCTCACAAAGAGCGTCGTCTTGCCGGTATTTGCCGTAGGCGAACAAGAGTGGCACGATGGTGTTGATGAGAATAAGGTCGATGGAGCTGTTTTGAAGCGTTTTGGGCTGTTTTGGCGCACTTTTGCCAAAGGTGTAGTGTTCTTGCCAGTAATCTGACACACCGCGGCTTAAAATCGCTCTTATGGCCTTGATGTCTTGTGCTTCCAGCAGACAGGCAAAATCGGCCTCACGGCTGTGGTAGAGCCGGGCCAGCTGGGCCAGGCGGATGTAGGGGAAATTTTGCGGCCTCAGGCGCAAGAAACGCCAGCTTTTGAAGGCTATGGGCGTAAGGCTGAATTTTTGTTTCAGGAAGGCATATTCTGCGGCCAACCGCTTATAGTAGTCGTCGTGGCGTGACGGTTCGAGCGCATCGTCTTCTAGCATACCGGCCTGACCGAAAAACAAGGCTTCTATCTGGAACAAATCGTCGCGGTGTTTGCCTGCGGCCTGCAGAGGAAGGTTTGCAGCCCAGAGTTCGAACGCGTCTGTATTGACACCGAAGCCGAAGTTACGGGCCAGGGTGATGAAAGCCGTCTGTTCCCAGTCGCCGTGATGGCGGTTGAGCAGGTCGAAAATACGTTGGGTCTTTGCTTCCAGCCGCTCGATGGTGAGCACGTTGAGCCACGAATGTACCGAGAGTAGGGGCATTTGTGGGATGATGCGGAAACAGGGCGGATAGCGCACCTCGTTGAGCAGTTCGTGGTGGTTTTGCAGCACCCTCTCGGGGATGTCGAGTTGCATTTGAGGTAGCCGTCGTCCGCTGGGAGTGGTGATGTCGGTGTCAATCACGCGGCATACGTGCAGCACCACGTTGTCGTAGTTGGTGTCGTTGTCGTGGTGGTGCCGGTGCCAGTCTGAGGCGCGGTCGTGCAGTTCTACGTTGCCCACCCAAAGCATCCCGCCGATTTTGATTTTGGCATTGAAGAAGTCTGGGCCGGCATTGGTGTTGTGCAGTCCGGGGTCGATGATTTCGATGGTTTCGCCGTCTTGTGTGGTCAACGGGTGTGTCGGCAGCAGTTTCTGTTGCCAGACGTAATGGAGCAATTCTTCCATATCGTTCATACCTTAAACCCACAAAGGTAATAGAATTGCCTCAATCTCACAATATTATTTTGTCTTGTTCTTCCCGATTGCTGGCCTTTGAGTGTTGATTTGGAGGAAATACATCGGCGTCTTTTATGTCTGAAACGCTTCGTGACTGCGTGGTCGTTCTCTTCATTCCGGTCAGAATTATTTGTCTTTTTCTGCCGCTCTTGATTGTTTTATATTTGTACAAAGCAAAAAGAAAGAGGCCTCGGGAGGGTCTCTTTTCTTCGTTTATGAGTCGTTACGGGAATAAGGCGCGTAAGTACGGGAATAAGGACTGCACTTGCGCGCCTTATTCCGCGAATGATTGTCCCTATGGTTAGAGGTGGAAGATGTGAATTTGTGAACTTTGAACCGCTTCAAATGCTTTCAAAACGGTCTAAGTAGATAAAAAAATGAAGTTTTTCCGTCATTTTCGCCCTGTCATTCTAACCGCAACAATGGTTAAAAGACAAGCAGAAACTGGCTGCTTGTGGGCGGACTGGACTGTGGTGCTCACTCTTTGATGCTTTGTTTCAGCACGAGGCGTGCCTCCGGGCCCATATTGAAGAGCAGGTCCACGATGCTCAGGTTGGGCAGAAAGCCGTTTTGCTGTTGGAACACCTGATAGTAGGGGGCCGGAGTGAAAGCCCGGTCGGCTTCATAGCCCGTCTTGGGGCGGATGGTCTCTCTGAAATCGTCGGCTTCCGTGGTGGCGGCGTCTATGTAGTGATCGGCCGTGCGGATGTCGGGTGTCAGGCCGAGCCACCGGCAAACCAGCTCTTGGAGGGTTGCGTTAAAGTCGACAAGGTAGGTGAAGTCTTGACGGTAGACGGCCAGAAAGTCGTCGGCCATATATTCAAAAAACGGGCTGTTTTCATAACAGCTTTTCAGGGCGTTCCAATGCAGATGGCGCCAGTCGCCGTGGCTGCTCAGCCTGATGTCGCGTGTCGGCATTTTGCCTCTGCCTTCGTGCACGATGGGCAGCGTCAGGGCCAACTGACCGTCGGGGCCGGCTATGAGGCAGCGGTTGCGGTAGGTCTGCTTGACATAGTGGTCGTGGCAGTCCAGAATGACGTAGGGCGCACCATAGAGCTTGGTGAAGTATTCAACGGGCGGCAGATAGGCCGACGTAAGGATGACAGGTCGCATGGCCTAGAAATGAAAGGGAATGAAGCGTGGTGAGCAGGTGGCTGATTTTACCGCCACTGACGGCCTTGGGGTTGCCGGCCGGTGGTGATTTTATCGGTGCAATTATTCAATTCGGGAGAAGAAACGGTCGCCACGCAGGCATTTGTAAAACGGACGGTCGGGATTGACGGAAAATGTGATGCAGACCACATGGCCAAAGATTTGGGCCTCGTCGACCAGGTTCTGCTCCACCACAATGCCGCCTTCGGGCACAATGCCGCGCTGTGGGCGGTCTACGGTGTCACCCGGCAGAGCCTCTACGCGGCCCAAGACCAACCGGCCGTCGTGCTGGTGATAGGCAATGAGGTCGCCACGCTCGGGCATACGGCTGAAAAACCGTTTCTGCCTTCCTCCCAGACCAAAAGGCAGCCGCAGGCCATAGGCCGCTCGGTTCACCAGCAGGCGGTCGCCGCTTTCCAGCTTCAGTGCCTTTTGTGGCGAGGTGACAGACACCTGGGTGAGCCACATCTCGTGGACCAGAAGCATTAAAAAAACGGCCACAGCGGCGGGCAAGACCACATAGCGCATGAAGTGTCTTGTACCCCGCCAGCCGGGCGGTTTCTTAAATCGGCCGATATAGCGTTTGATAGTCACCATGATGATTGCGGTTCAAGCGTTCAGCCTTTGCCGTGGAGGGCGAGTTTATTTGATGCCGCTCACCCACTTGAAGAGTCGGCCCCAGCGTATTTTGCCGTCAAACAGGCCGTAGTCCGGATTGAGCGAGAGCCACACGAAGAGCGGTTTGCCCACGATGTGGTCTTCGGGCACAAAGCCCCAGAAGCGGGAGTCGGCCGAGTTGTCACGGTTGTCGCCCATCATCCAGTAATAGTCCATCTTGAACGTATAGCTGTCTGTGGCCTTGCCGTTGATATAAATCTTGTCGCCCTTCACCTCCAGCTTGTTGCCTTCGTAGACTCTGATGGGTCGCTCATAGATGGGCAGGTTGTTCAATGTGAGTTTCAGTTTCGCGCCTTTCTTCGGTATCCACACGGGGCCGTAATTGGCCGAGGTCCAGTTTTTAGCCATATTGAGCGGATAGAGCTCGTCGCCGGCGGCCAGAGGCGCTCTTTCGGGATTGGGCGCGATAAATCCTCTCTTGACAAGTTCGTTCTTCACGTGTTCTGTCATAGGAAATCCGGCACCCATCTCCACATATTGCAGTTCCTCGTTGGTAATGTCGAGTTCGCGTTTGGTGTCTTCGTCAATCCGGAGCGAAGCCGGCACGGCATAGCGGTATTGCACATTCTCCGGCTGAGGGTTGGCTTTGCCGTCGAGATAAATGATGTCGTTTTTGATTTCGAGCGTCTGTCCCGGCAGTCCCACACAGCGTTTCACATAGTTCTCGCGGCGGTCGGTGGGGTGGGTGATGACCTTGCCAAACTCCTCGGGATTGCTGTCGATGACTGCGCGGCCCAAGGCGTAACGGCGTGCATATTCAGCCTGTTGCTCGGCGTAGGGCATATCGGGCGTGAGCGGCTTGTAAGTGCTGTTTTGTGCGGCCATTCCGCTACCGATGCTGTAGGCCATGCCATAGAAGTCCTGGTCGATGTGCTTGGTGGCCACGGTGTCGCCCGAGGGATAGTTGAACACCACGATGTCGTTGAGCTCCACCTGGCCGAGTCCCTTCACGCGGCGATACTCCCACTGTGGCCAGCCCAGATAGCTCTTGCCGCCAATCAGGGGCATCGTGTTTTGCGTCAGAGGCATGGTGAGCGGCGTTTGGGGGATGCGAGGGCCGTAAGACAGTTTCGACACCAGCAGATAGTCGCCCGTCAGCAGCGTCTTCTCGAGAGAAGAAGATGGAATGACGAAGTTCTGAAAAAAGAACTGGTTTAAGAAGTATATGGCCGTGAGCGCAAAGACGATGGCGTCGACCCAGCTCATCACCGTGCGGGTGGTGCGCGACGAAGAATGTTTCCACCAAGTCCATTTAATGATTTTGGTGAGGTAGATGTCTATGATAAACGGTACGACAAGCAGGCCCCACCATGAACCGACCCAGAAAAGGAAGGCGAAATAGAGCAGGAGAACTATGCCGCACTTGACATAGGCGGCTTTGTGCGACTTGAAGTCGGGGAAGGTGATTGACATAAGTGGCGTTAGAAAGTGAAGAGGTCGTCGGTGGTCAGCAGGCCCGTGTGGGTGGCCGTAAATTCAGCCGCCAATACGGCACCGAGGGCAAAACCGCGACGGTTGTGGGCGTCGTGGGTGATGGTGATGGCGTCGGCCGGACTGTCGTAGGTGATGGTGTGTATGCCCGGCACCTCGTCGCGTCTGATGGCATCTATGCGCAACAGGTCGGCCGGAGCGTCTTTAGAGCCGGTTGTGCGGCCGTCGGCTTCGAGCACCTCGCCTTTGGTCCAGTCTTTTTTGCGGTCCATTTCGTGGCAGATTTGTTCGGCCAGTGTGATGGCTGTGCCGCTTGGCGCGTCGAGCTTGTGGATGTGGTGGGTTTCCACCATCGTCACGTCATAGGCCGGGAAGCTGTTCATGATGCGGGCCAGGTATTTGTTTACGGCCGAGAAGATGGCCACTCCGAGCGAGAAGTTGCTGGCCCAGAAGAGCGTATGGCCTTCGTCGATGAGTCGCTTCACGTCGGCGGCGTGGTCTTTTTGCCAGCCGGTCGAGCCGCTGACCACTTTCACGCCGGCCTTGAAGGCACGCACGTAGTTGTCGTAGGCCGCTGTCGGCGTGGTGAACTCAATCGCCACGTCGGCACTCTTGAAGGCTTCGCCCTCAAATTCGTCGCGGTTGTCTATGTCGATGATGCAGACAATCTCGTGTCCGCGCTTCAGGGCCTCTTCTTCAATCATATGGCCCATTTTGCCATATCCGATAAGGGCAATTTTCATAGAGCTGGATTATTTGACGATGAGCAGGAAATAGTTTTTCTTGCCGCGTTGCACCACAAGGTATTTGCCGGCAATAAGGTCTTCGGCAGTGATTTCGCGGTCGAAGGCGGTGAGTTTCTCTTTGTTGAGGCTTACGCCGCCGCCCTGTGTGAGTTTGCGCATTTCGCCTTTTGAGGCAAAGCATTGGGTGGTTTCGGCGAGCAGGTCTACGGCTTTGGCGCCAATGACGGCGTCTTTGGCCACGCTGAACTGCGGCACGCCGTCAAACACGCTGAGCAGGGTGTCTTCGTCCAGCTTGGTGAGGCTGTCTTTGGTGGCTTTGCCGAAGAGGATGTTGGACGCCTCCACGGCAGTCTCGTAGTCTTCGCGGCTGTGTACCATACAGGTCACCTCTTCGCCGAGTTTCTTTTGGAGGATACGGCGTCCCGGGTCGGTGCGATGCTCGGCGATGAGAGCGTCAATCTCTTCGTGAGTCAGAGAGGTGAAAATCTTGATGTAGCGTTCAGCCTCTTCGTCTCCCACGTTGAGCCAGAACTGGTAGAATTTGTAAGGTGTGGTGTATTTGCGGTCGAGCCATACGTTGCCTTGCTCTGTTTTGCCAAATTTCTTGCCGTCGGCTTTGGTGATGAGCGGGCAGGTCAGTGCATAGGCATCTGCATCGGCGCCGAGGGTGCGGCGGATGAGTTCTGTGCCGGTGGTGATGTTGCCCCATTGGTCTGAACCGCCCATCTGGAGCTTGCAGTTCTTCTCCTGATAGAGGTGGAGGAAGTCGTAGCCCTGCAGCAACTGATAGGTAAATTCAGTGAAAGAGAGGCCGTCGCGTGCTTCGCCGTTGAGGCGTTTTTTCACGCTGTCTTTGGCCATCATATAGTTCACGGTGATGTGCTTGCCGATTTCACGGGCGAAGTCGAGGAAGGTGAAGTCCTTCATCCAGTCGTAGTTGTTGACCAGTTCGGCGGCATTGGGTGCGTCGGAGTCGAAGTCAAGGAAGCGTGCCAGTTGGGCTTTGATGCAGGCCACGTTATGGCGGAGCGTCTCTTCGGTGAGCAGGTTGCGCTCGGCGCTTTTGCCCGAGGGGTCGCCAATCATACCCGTAGCGCCTCCCACGAGTGCCAGCGGTTTGTGTCCGGCGCGCTGGAAGTGTCGGAGCATCATTACCGAGCAGAGGTGGCCAATGTGGAGCGAGTCTGCCGTGGGGTCAATGCCGACATAAGCGGTTACCTGTTCTTTTTCGAGCAGTTCTTCCGTGCCCGGCATCATTTGGTGGAGCATTCCGCGCCACTTCAGTTCTTCTACGAAGTTCATTGTTGTTTTATCGTGTTTTGTTTGTGATTATGCGTTTGTTGGTGGAGTTTGTTTTCAGCATTCAGGCCTTATGGCAAGGGCTTTGTTTTCGGCGGCTTCCATGATTTCACGCTCTCCCGGTCCTTTGTCGTTGATGCCGCAGAGGTGCAGGATGCCGTGGATGATGACGCGGTGCAATTCCTCCTCATAGGTTTTGCCGAAAGCTTCGGCGTTGGAGCGCACCGTGTCGAGGCTGATGAAGAGGTCGCCGCTCACGATGTTGTCTGTACAATAGTCAAACGTGATGATGTCTGTGTAGTAGTCGTGGTTGAGATATTGGCGGTTCACCTCCAGTATCTTTTCGTCGTTGCAAAAGATATAGGCCACGTCGCCCACTTTTTTGCCATAGCTCGCGGCCACGGCTTTGATCCAGGCCGAGTTGGCGCGGCGTTTGATAGCCGGCATCTTCACGTCGATGGTTTGATAGGAAATCATGCGAATGTGTCAAAGAGTGAGGGTTGGCCGAGGTTGCCGCTTGTGATGTCCCGGCCGAGGTGTTTGTAGGCGAGTTCGGTCACTTCGCGGCCTCGTGGTGTGCGGCGGATGAAGCCTTCTTTGATGAGGAATGGTTCGTAGACCTCCTCCACCGTGCCGGCGTCTTCGCCGATGGCTGTGGCGATGGTGGTCACGCCCACCGGGCCGCCTTTGAACTTGTCGATGATGGTGAGCAGTATTTTGTTGTCTATTTCGTCCAGGCCGTAGCGGTCGATGTTGAGTGCTTCGAGCGCATAGCGTGCTATGGCGGTGTCGATGCGGCCGTTGCCTTTCACTTGGGCGAAGTCTCTCACACGTCGCAACAGGGCGTTGGCGATACGGGGCGTACCTCGTGAGCGTCCGGCAATCTCCTGGGCGGCCTCTTCAGAGATGGGCACGTTCAGGATCTGTGCCGAGCGGCTGATGATGCGGCAAAGCGTTTCGGCGTCGTAATATTCCAGATGCAGGTTGATGCCGAAACGGGCACGCAGAGGAGCGGTGAGCAGACCGCTGCGCGTCGTGGCACCCACGAGGGTAAAGGGGTTGAGGTCTATCTGTATGGAGCGTGCCGCCGGACCGCGGTCAATCATGATATCGATGCGGTAGTCTTCCATCGCCGAATACAGGTATTCCTCCACCACGGGCGAGAGGCGGTGTATTTCGTCGATGAAAAGCACGTCGTTGGGCTCGAGGCTGGTGAGCAGGCCGGCCAGATCACCGGGTTTGTCGAGCACGGGGCCGGAGGTGAGTTTGAAGCCCACGCCCAGTTCATTGGCGATGATGTTGGACAGGGTGGTTTTTCCCAGTCCTGGAGGACCGTGCAACAGGGTGTGGTCGAGCGGTTCGCCGCGGTATTTGGCTGCCTCGACAAATACGCGCAGGTTTTTCACCACCTTGCTCTGTCCGCTGAAATCTTCAAAGCTCAGCGGGCGCAAGGCGTTCTCAAAGTCGCGTTCGCTTTTTGAGGGTGCTTGTTGCTCGGCGCGTATGTCGAAAGTGTCTTCTGTCATAATGACGGCAAATTTAGCGATTTTTTTGTCAAAAGGCAGAGCCGCGGTCAAAACTGCGGCCATCAGGCCCACTCAGTCAGTCCTTTTCGGCCCATCTTTTGAGCAGTTTCTCCACGCCTTGTCTCACCGACTTGAGGCCAAACGCTTCGGGTCGTATCTGGTCTGGTGCGAGCCACATCACTTCTGCGGCATCGTCGGCCGCAGCGATGAGGTTGTCGTCGGCAATCCGGCAGGCGAAGAAGGCGTCTGTGGTGTGGATGTCATAGCCGGAATAGTGGTAGACGTTGGTTTGCGAAAACAAATATGTCCACGCCGTCACGTCGGCACCGATCTCTTCTTTCACCTCTCTTGCCAGTCCCTCGTCGAGCGTTTCGCCGGGACACACAAAGCCTCCGGGCAGGTCGAGGGTGCCTTGTGCCGGTTCACAGGCGCGGCGCACCACCAGCAGCCGGCCTTCTCGGTCTGTAACCACCGCCACCGTGGCTGCCGAGGCGTTATGGTAGAGGGTGAAACCACAGCGCTCGCAACGTTTCGCACAGGCGTCGAAGACGGTGAAAACCCCATGGCCGCAGTGCGGGCAATAATGAAAAAAGTCGAGAGGGTGGCCCATGGCATTAGGTCTTTGAGGGGGATTATTCGTAAATCAGTGTGGTGAGGCGCTCGGGGTCAAACACTTCGGCGGCTGTCTGTTGCAAGGCTTCCGCCGTCACTTCCTGGATTTTCCGGCAGAGGGTCGCCGGGTCATACAGCGTGCCATATTGCGCCCAGGTCTTGCCCATGGCGATGGCATAGTCTTCGTTGCGGTCGAGGGCAATGCCGATTTGGCCGCAGAGTTGTTTTTTGGCTGCCTGGAGAGCCTTGGGCGAGAGCTTTTCGTCGATGAAACGGCGCAAAATGCGCTTGGTCAGCCGCAGGCAGCGGTCGGTGTCGTGGGTGTCGCAGCCGAAATAGGCGCACCACCATCCCGCGTCGGCATAGGTGGTGAGCGACGAGTCGGCGGCATAGACCAGTCCGGCTTTTTCTCTCAGACAGACGTTCAGCCGTGAGTTCATACCCGGTCCGCCCAGCATATTGTTGAGCAGAAGCAGGGGAAATCGCCGCTCGTCGTGGCCGCCGTAGCTTTTTGTGCCAATCACCACATGCGCTTGATGGGTCTCTTTGTTCACGCGGCGCAGTTGGGGCTCATGTTGCAGGATGGGCGCCTGGCGTGCAGGCAGTGGGGCGGTCGGCCTGGTGGTGTCTCGCCAGAGCCGCTCCATCACCCTTACGGCTTTGTCAAACGAGATGTTGCCCGAGATATAGAATGTGGCGTTGTCGGGCCGGTAAAAAGCCTCGGCAAAGCGTCGGGCGTCGGCCGTGGTGTAGCTGCGCAGCCTTTCGGGCTTTCCGAGGATGTCGCGTCCCAACGGGTGACCGTCGAAGAGCATCGACTCAAACTCGTCGAATATCGACTCGGCCGGCGAGTCGCGGTAACTGTCGATTTCATCGCAGATGACGGCCGTTTCTTTCTCTATTTCGCGTTGGGGGTAGGTGCTGTGGAAAACGATGTCGGTGAGCAGGTCGGCGGCACGGGCAATGTCGGCGCAGAGCACTGTGGCGCAATAGACCGTCTCCTGTTTGTTGGTGAAGGCGTTGAGGTCGCCACCCACGCGCTCAAGGCCGTTGCTGATGTGGCAGGCACGGCGGCGGTTGGTTCCCTTGAAGCTCATGTGCTCGATGAAATGGGCCATTCCGTAATCTTCGGCGGCCTCGTCGCGTGTGCCGGCCTTGACCACATAGCCCAGATAGGCCACTGGCGAAGCGGCGTGTCGGTGCACGATGTCCAGACCGCAGTCGAGGGTGGTGTGTTGCAGGAGGGTGTGCATGGCTTTATCTGAAATATTTACCCACTACGGGCAGACCGGAGAGAGGGAGGTCTTTTTTGACGATATAGCCGATGAAAAGGGCGATTATCACTGTGTTGAGGCTCAGGCGGGCAGCTGTGGGCCAGTCTTGTGGCAGCAGGCTCATGGCCGTGTAGGCCACGGCGGCGAGCAACACATAGATGCCGATGCTCTTGAGCGGATAGGCAATGGGATAATGCCGTTGCCCCACCACGTAGCTCAACACCATCGCCGTGCCATATCCGGCCACACCGGCCCAGGCGCAGGCCATATAGCCGTAGTGGGGGATGAAGATGACGTTCACGGCAATCAGCGTGAGGCAGCCGGCACCCGAGAACCAGGCGCCCCAAATGGTCTTGTCGATGAGTTTATACCAAAACGACAGGTTGAAATACACGCCCATCATGATTTCGGCCGCCATCACGATAGGCACCACCTTGAGTCCCTCCCAATAGCCGGGCGCGATGATGTGTTTGAGCACATCAATGTAGCCCATCACCATGAGGAAGGCGAGGAGGGTGAAGATGATGAAATATTTCATGGCCTTGGCATAGGTCTCGCGGCTGTCGCGGCTTTTCTGTCCGGCAAATACAAAAGGCTCGTAGGCATAGCGGAAGGCTTGCGTGATCATGGCCATAATCATGGCGATTTTCACGCAGGCACCATAGATGCCGAGCTGCACTTTGCCTTCGTGTCCGCCGATGAGATGGGGGAAAATCATCTTGTCTACCGTCTGGTTGAGTATGCCGGCAATGCCCAGCACGAGGATGGGCCACGAGTATTTGAGCATGCGGCGCAGCAGGGCGCGGTCGAGCCGCCATTTCACTGCCGTGAGTTCGGGCAGGAAAAAGAAGGTGATGGAGGCCGTGCAGGCCAGGTTGATGGCAAAGGCATAAAACACGTCGGCGCGGTTCAGCACGACGAAGAAGAGCACATTCAGCGCGATGTTCATCACGATGAAGAGCAGTTTGAGTGCGGCAAACTTGATGGGGCGCCGCTGGTAGCGCAGGTAGGCAAAGGGCACACACTGGAAGGCGTCAATGGCCACACACACGGCCATCATGCCGATGAATTCGGGATGTTCGTCATAGCCCATAGCCGTAGAGATGGGGCCTATCAGGGCCAGCACCGCCACGGCAAAGACCAGGGCCACGCCGCCCACGGCGATGAGCGTGTTGGCATAGACCTGTTTGGGGTTTTCGCCTTCTTTGTTGACAAAGCGGAAAAAGGTGGTTTCCATGCCGAAGGTGAGCAACACGAGCAGCAGGGCCACATAGCTGTACACTTCGGTGATGACGCCGTAGCCGCCCGAGGCTGCGGCAAGTTTGGCCGTGTAGAGCGGCACGAGCAGATAGTTCAAAAAGCGGCCCACGATGCTGCTCAGGCCGTATATGGCTGTGTCTTTGGCCAGCGAACCCAGTTTTCCCATATCACAAAAGTTTTATTGATACAATCGGATTTTATCCGAAGAAGAGGTAGCAGATGAAGATGGCGGCGGTGATGCCGGCCAGGTCGGCCAGGAGGCCGCAACTCACGGCGTGGCGGGTATATTTCACACCCACCGAACCGAAATAGACGGCCAGCACATAAAAAGTGGTGTCGGTGGAGCCTTGGAAGATACACGACAGACGGCCTGCAAAACTGTCGGCGCCGTAGGTTTCCATAGCGTTCACCATCATACCTCTCGCGCCCGAGCCGCTCAGCGGTTTCATCAAAGCCGTGGGCAGAGCGCCCACCCAGTCGGTGGCGGCGCCGAGGCTCTTCACCACCCACGTCAGCCCCCCAATCAGCCAGTCCATGGCCCCCGAAGCCTTGAACACGCCTATGCCCACGAGTATGGCCACCAGGAAGGGAATGATGCGCACAGCCGTGTTGAAGCCCTCTTTGGCGCCCTCTATAAATGCGTCGTAGACGTTGACCCGGTGTACCAGTCCGGCCAGGAGGAAGGCCATAATGACGCCGAAGAGCGTCACGTTGGCCGTGTTGGTCCCCACGGTGTTCATCATGGGGCCGTCGAGGCGTGAAAAGCCCCAGATCACGCCCGCCATCACCAGCGACATACCGCCCAGGGTGAGCAAGATGGTGCGGTCGAGCAGGTTGATGCGCTGAAACAGGCTTGTCACCACAATGCCCGCCAGCGTCGACACGAAAGTGGCCAGCAAGATGGGTATGAACACGTCGGTGGGCTGTGCGGCGCCCATCTGTGCGCGATACACCAGGATGCTCACGGGGATAATCGTCAGGCCCGACGTGTTGAGCACGAGGAACATGATCATCGGGTTTGACGCCGTGTCTTTCTTGGGGTTGAGTGCTTGCATCCCCTCCATGGCTTTGAGGCCCAGCGGCGTGGCGGCATTGTCGAGGCCCAGCATATTGGCCGAGATGTTCATGAAGATGTTGCCCACCACGGGGTGTCCCTTGGGGATGTCGGGGAACAGTTTGGAAAAGAGCGGACCCAGCAGGCGGGCCAAGGCGTTGACCACGCCGCCGCGTTCGCCTATCTTCATCACGCCTAGCCAGAAGGCCAGCACGCCAGTCAGGCCGAGCGATATCTCAAAGGCCGTTTTCGACGAGTCGAAGGTGGACTGCATAATGGCCGGGAACACTTCGGTGTCGCCCATAAACACGAGCTTGGCCAGCGCAATGGCAAAGGCAATGACAAAAAAGGCTATCCAAATGACGTTGAGGACCATAGATAAGGGTATTGAGAGTGTGATTCAGAGACAGGCCGTGCCGCCGGCGCATAAAGCCGTGCAGTGACCGGTTGCTCTTAAACGTTGCAAAAATAGTGATAATTAGCCGTGTACGGTAGGGCCTCGCAAGTCATATTTGTTTTTTTGTGTTGAATAATGCCACATAAAGGGCACCGCAACGCCCGCAATGGGGGCATCTCCGAGCGGACAGGCACGGGCAGAAGCACGGGCAGAAGGGTAGGGCGGCTACAATTTTGAACCGCCCGCCTCTCAGAGCCAAAGCCCCGGTACTTGCTTCATTCATACCATTCCATTCCACTCCACTCCTTTTTTATATATACCCAAAAGTTTGCCTTTTCCCCAATCACACAATCACGCCCTCGTAACGCCTTGACCCTGTGGCGAATGCTGTGACTGAACGCTCCGGTCACGCCTGTCACGGTTCGGGCACATAAAAAGCGGACGAGTTCCACCAATGAACTCGTCCGCCACCAATCAATTGTATATGAGTAACGTTACTCCATATTGTCCCACATACCTCCGGCAAAACCTTTGCGGTTGGAGGCAGCTTCGTTTGTAAGATCGGTCACCTCAGTGTCGTTGTTCACTCCGATAGGCGGCGAGGTGGCGATCATTTGCTCTGTTTTCAGGTCGATGCAGAGGCTTTAGGGCTGAATATATGTTTTGATTTTCATTGTCATAACCTCTGATGTTCCAGCTGTTGTTTGTTGTCAAGGCCTTAGAAGAGATGAGATACTTGCCGCTGCCATCTGCCGTCTCAGTGATAGTCCATTTTTCGTTGTCGGTCAGGTCTTCGGCGTTTGCGACTCTCTTGGTACGGATGGCGTGGTTCGTATCGTTTGTTGCTCCGGATGCAAGGCTGGCGTAACGGTCTATAGTCCCTGTCGTTCCGTTTTCCTCGGTGACTTCCCTAAGGCGAATGCTATAACCCTCGGTAGCGTTGCCGTTAATGACAAAGAAACTGCGGCTGTCAAATTTGTTGACGCGTGCGCCTAACACGTAGCTACCGCTATACTTCAATTGCGTTACGCAAAACATGGGAATATAGGAGTTGCCTACATTTTGAAAAATGTACACCTTGTTGGGGCCGGCGTGAAATCAGCGGCCCGAGTGGCGCTAATGATTCCAATCAGCAGCGCGAAAAGAAGATAATATTTTCGCATATTGTATAATCTAATTGTTTGGTTGTACAATTGGCTGGAGCCTTGACGAAGTTTGGTTGAAATATGGCGAAATCAAGGTGTTAAGTGAGGCAAAACCACACTTTTATAGGGCAAAAATACAAACAAAGGTCAATAAATACCCCCCGACTGTTAAACTGTGTTTAACTGTCAAAATTTTAACTCTCAGGCGAATGTGAGGGTGGCGGTGGGAGGGTGAGAAGAGGGTGTGGCATAGTCATAACGGCGCGATATGGCAGACGGTCATCGCACAGATTTCAACCTTGCCGCTTTGGTGCCCGCAATGTTCAGAAAGGGGGATTGGGGGTGACAAAAAAACTCGGTTATTCTCCGTTGCGCCTTCTTATAATGCTCCAAACGGTCGTTTCTCCGCCTCCAAACAACCAAATTTTCCCAAGACGGCTTGAAATTTTTTCTCCCATAAGGACAATCGTTGCGGGAATAAGGACAGGAAATACAGTCCTTATGGCAGTAAAGTGTTCAATATCAACAACGAACGTCCCTTCAGACCCCTCCTCTTCTCCCTTCAACCCAAAGATAATGTGAAACGGCGGATGGGAAAAAGACAAAACGGGCGGGACGGTGTGGAAGGGGGGTAAGATTGAGCTTTTCGTTGTTGGATAATGCCGTATTTGAGCGGCGGTGTAAGAAAGGTAGGTCGTTCAAAATAGTATTGACAATGAGATTGTTTTGGGGTATTTTTGAGATGCCCCACAAAGCCGCGAAGGGGCGTGACATATCAGCCCGGGCCTGACGTCGCGGGCTATTATGTTGTGCCCTTTCAGGGCACAACATCGCCGTTCAATGATTACGGTTCCCCCTAACATGAACACTCCACCTTTTGGGGAGAAATAACATCTCCCAAGCAAAAAAAAGGAGGCCGAAGCCTCCTCCCATAAAAAATCGAAATGAAAAAGTGAGCTACTCTTTATTTGGAGATGCAGATGCACACACGGTTGCGGTCGTTGTCTGCAAAGGGTTGCTCGGTGTCGCCCAAGGCCTCAGTGGAGATGCGCGACTCGTCGATGCCGGCATTGATGAGCAGGGCTTTGATGCACGCAATGCGCTGCTCGCTGTATTTCATATTGATTTTGGCGTGGCCTGTGCCCTTGTCGGCATAGCCTTTGATGTTGACTTTCTTGTCGGTGTAGGTCTTCATGTAGGCGATGAGCTCTTCCACCTTGCCTATTTCGCTCTCTTTCACCTGCGACGAGCGGATGTCAAAGAAGATGTCCACCTTGAGGTCTTTCACCTCGACCACTTCGGGCTTCTTCTCTTCCACCACCTCGGGACGGGCGGGAGCCACGGGCCGGGCCTCCACCACGGGCACCACGGGCACTGCCTTGCGCTTGCAGGTCTTACCCAGGGCCACCTTCACGCCGAGCAGGGCGTTGAACATCCAGTCGGCGTTGCCGGCCTTCTTGGAGTTGAAATGGTCGTTGAGGATGTGGGCGTTGGCTTCGAGACCGAGGCTCACGCGCTTCGACACGTTCACGTTCACGTCGACGCCGGCGTTGCCCACGGCGCGGATCTTGGTGCCGTCCCAGAGATAGGGCAGGTTGTAGTTGTGGGTGGAAAGGGCCTGGGCCTCGTCGTTGCCCCAAGCCATGTTGCCGCCACCGCCGGCAAAGATGCCCACACTCACCTTGCGGCAAGGCTTGTAGCCGCCGATGAGGTTGGTGAGGTCCAGACGGACGTCGGCCTGCAGACCCACCTGGTTGAACTTATAGGTCTGCTCGGGGTTGACCCAACCGCCTTTGGCCTGCCAGCCGTTGGCTTTGACGCGCACGCCGATGTAGGGGGTGAACTGGTAGCCGATGGCTGCCTGCACGGAGGGCGAAATGAGGTCGAAAAACTTGGCCTCGCCGAGGGTCTCGTTGGCACCGGCCTGGAGTTGGAGATACCAGTGGGGCACAAACTCGCAGGCGCCCTCCTCAGCCGGAGTCTGGGCGCCGGCCTGTGCGGTAAACAGAGTGAGTGCGGAAAGCACGAAAAGTTTCTTGAACTGCATAGTCTGAAAGGTTTATTTATCGCGGTAAAAATCAAAGTGGTGATTGTGGAACGACATCGACAGAGCGTCGGCCGAGAGCTTGACCAGACGGACCGCCTCTTCGGTCTCTTCGTAGTTTGAGCCGTCGTTTTTGATGAATGAGAGCATCAGCCGGCCGTTGACGATGCGCCAAGAGCGCAGGGTGACGTCGGCAAGAGTGCCCACGATGCTGGCGGCGCCGTCGGCTTCGAGGCGGATGCCGTTACCGCTCTTGTCGGCGAGCAGCCACATACCTTCGAGCTGGCTCAGGTTGATGGCCGTCTGCACGGTGCGTTGTCCGGCTATGGTCGTGAGGGCATAGGTGTCGTCTGAGACGAGGTTGCCGAAGACTTGGCCGCTGCGGTTGGCCTCGATGACGGAGAGCACCACTTCGGCGTCTGAATGTTGGTCGGTGGCCACCAGACTGTCGCCTCTCACCGACGTGAGTTTCACGTAGAGTGTCGAGTCGGCGGGGTCGGCTTTGGCCTTGCGGGCAGCGTCGGCTTCGGTGCGTTGTATGTCGCCCGATTTGCCGCCACAGGCAGCCAGGGCCGTGGCTGTCAGGGTGGTCAGAAAGAGTGTGGTGAGTTTCATTTTCTCGCTTGAAAAATAAAGAGGGAGGATGAAGTCAGCTCCATCCTCCCTCCCAAATCAATGTTTACTCTTTATAAATAACGAACTATCAGTTATTCTCTTTAACCTTGACGTAGAAAGGATATTTCGTCACGTTGCCATACTGGTCTTCAACGATGAAGTTGAACTGGATGCGGTCGGTGGTGATTGAACCGACGCCACCTTCAACCTGTTCGTTGGTGACAATCTTGATTTCGTCGTTTGTGCAAGAGATGGTCTTGAACAAGCTGGCGAACTGCGTCTGTACGAGTTCTACGCTTGTGGTCTTGATGCGGGCGTCACGAGTGTGGGCCGTTGCACCGTCTTTTGCGAAGTAGTTGATGTCGTCGGCAGCCGAGGTTGACTTGTCGTCGGCAGATACGTTGGCGTCGTTGAGAGAGAGAGTCTGAGAGGGATAGCCCACTTCGTAGGTCTCCTTGTTGAAGGCGAGGTCGGCGTGAGCGATGGCGCTCTTGAAGACTACCTTAAACTCAACGGGGTTGTACCAGAGCGACTCAAAGCCGAAGTTTTGAACGGCAAGCTGCAAGGTGTAGACGTGTTCGGCACCAAACTTCACAGCCTTGGCGGGCACTTCCATCCAGTAGGCGGTCGGACCGTTGACTCTCCAAGCGTTGACGGGAGCGTAGGGCACGAAGTTGGCGTCGCTGGCATATTTGCCCTTATTGGCCAGGTCGAAGCTCAAGGCACAGCCGTCGGCATCGCTGTAGGGCGTGTTGAAGGCCGCGATAATGTTGTACTTGGCGTTGGTGCCGCTGTTGTTGTTGGCCCAAGCGGTGAGCGTGTAAGAGGCGGCGCGGAGACCGGCAGCGTCTTTCAGATCAGCGTTGTAAGGTGTGAAGAAAGCCGGGTTGGGCTTGATGAGGGCGAGATGGTGGTTGGGATACTTCATCGTGAACTTGATGGGCAGTTTGCTGATCAAGTTGCCGTTGAGGTCGAATGACTTCATCTCAAGCTCATACTCGTGCTCAACGATATTGGGTGCTTCGGGGTCGTATTCAATCACCATGTTCTTGATGGCACTCACATCCGTCACGGTGAGACCGCTGACTGAGGCAGACATTCCGCCGTTCATCTGAATGGTCTTGAGAGGAGTCTCTGCTACCCAACCAGAGCCTGATGTGCTGGCCGTGTGGAAGTAGATGTTCTTGATATGCAAGTAGGCACCGTTGGCATCGGGCTTGGCTGTGACTTCAATCTTGGTCGTGTTGTTTTTCCAGAGCGCGTTAGAGGCAGGCACTTTGATGCAGTTGGCCTGGAGCTGGAACTCGGTCTTGTCGTTCTTGGTCTTGCCGTGCATGGTCGTGTTGTTGCCGGCAGCATAAGGTGTGTGCTCGATGACAACCTGAGCCTCCTCGAAGAGCGTCTTGACAAACATCACCTTGTAGGTGGTGGCGTAGATCGTACCGTTGTAGTTCTGGATGAAATAACGGAAGGTGATGACGTTGCCGATGAAAGAGTGGTCGCCGGCATTGTCGGGAATGTTCACCGTGATTTCGTCGAAGCCGGCCTCGTCTTCTTCAAAGATGGTGTTGAGCACACCGGCGTTGGCGGCAGAGATGGCATTGAGCAGATTCGTCAAGTTTTCACCTGTCACGACGTTGCCATGGGCATCGGTCACGCCGATGGCCTCGACATATTTCTTGTAGACTTTCTTCGTGCCGTTGTCTTTGCCAAACTCGGTGTTGACAGGAGTCAGTTGGAGTTTGCCCTGAAGCGGTTTGCCAAAATCGGTGGTGAAGCGGGCATCGCAGGCGGCGGGAAGAGGAGGGTTGTCGGCACCTACGGCTACGATGGCAGGAGCGTCTTGAACGGCGGCATTAACGACGTTGAGGTTGAGGGCATACTGCGAGTAGACCTTCTTGTTGATGGTAGAGCCGTCTTTGGCCTTCTGCACATAGCTGGTGTAGAGAGCGTAAGAGTTCTGGAAGCCCGGGTGAGCAGCGGTGCGGTGGTTGTCGCTGTTCTCGATGGTGCTCTGGTAGAGGCCGTTTTTGGGAGCCACGACGGCGCGGGTGATGGGCGACTTGCGCTCAGAAGCCTTCGGGGCACTGATGGCAATATTTGCGGGAGCCTGCTCCAGACTGTTCTCTAGGTTGATGTTGGCTTCGTCGGTGAAGTTGACGTCGGTCGGGTTGATGGTGTAGTAGACCGGACCGGCCACGCGCTCCACGTTCCACTCGCCTGCGGTCAACTCTTCGGCACCACCCTTGGCATCCTTATAGGGGAACATAATGTAGGTCTTACCGTTACGGTTTTCCTTCAAGGTTAAGCCGGCGATTGTACCGGGGTCGGAAACCACCTGAGCCTGAACCATCTCGAGCTGGGCATCCTGAAGGATGAGGCCGGTGATGAGGTTGTTGAGGTTCTGGTTAAGGATGTCGAGGTAGTTGTTGATGGCGATGATGTCGTTTTGGATGGTAGAGATGTCACCGGCCAGACGCACCAATTCGGGCTTGATGTTGTTGTCGATGACAGTCTTCACCTCGTTGAGCGACACTTCGTTGTTGGCCACACGGGTCTCGAGAGCGGCAATCTTGGCGTTGGCCTCAGAGATTTTCGTGTTGACCTCGGCAATCTTGGTGTTGAGTGTAGCCTCGATGGCCTGTTGGTTGGCGTCGATGAGGGCTTTGAGCTCGTTGTCTTTGGCGTTGAGCGCGTCGTGAGCCTGCTGGTTGGAAGCCTGCAGCGACTGGAGGGCGGCTTCGAGCACGGCGAGCTTGGCCTGGTTGTCTTCGGCCAGAGCCTTGGTTTCGGCAATGGCCTGGTTGGCTTCGTCGAGACGGCTGTTGAGCACAGCCACGGCTTTGGTCAGGTTGTCATTGGTGGTCTCAAGACCGGCGGCGAGTTTCTCGAGTTCAGCCTTGTTTTCGCCGGCCACCTTGCTGGTCTGCTCGGCGAGCAGATAGGCAGCGTCGGCTTTGGCCTGGGCAGCCTTGATCGAACCGTTCTCGAGGTCCTGGATGGCTTTCTCAATCAGTGACTGAGCAGCTTCGATGGCAGCTTTCTTGGCTTCGGCAGCCTGAATGTCTGCATAGCCTTTGGCGTCGTTGGTTGCATTCTTGATAGCCTCGCTCAGTTCAGAGTCTGCTTTCTCGCTTGCAGCCTTGCATGCATCAAGGAGTCCTTCAAGTCTGGATACTTCTGCTTTGAGGTCCACGCCGCTGGCATCAATCTGTTCCTGCAATCCCTTGATGTCGTCATCATAGTCATTACATGAAACAAAAGTGCTCAGAGGTGCCAAAGTAGCAGCACCAATCATGAAAACACTGATAAACTTTTTGTTCATAAGATTTTGGTTTTAATTAGTTGAGAGTTATAGTTGCGTGCATCGTATGTGATAAAACCCTTTTAGCCATGCCACGCAGTGACAGGCTGAACTATTCTTGTGCAAAACTACAATCTGGCTGAACGATAAAAGTTGTTATTTATCGGGGCTTTCGTGAATGGTGCTGATTTTTTCGTGAATTTTGTTCACGTTGATTTTCCAATCTTAAAAAACGGCATTAAGTGCTGTTTTTATTCATCAAAACGATAGTCGGCGGGAATGGTTTGAAGCAGGTCGCGCAACACCGGCTTGGAGATTTGCAGGCACTGCGTTTTGCTCTCTTTGTCGCCGCCGGCCAAGAGGGTCAAGGTCTGTTTGGTGATGTTGATGCTGTGGATGGCCAGCGTATTGACGATATACTTGCGGCCCAACCGCCTGAACGGATGGGCCACGTGGTTGGCCAACTGGATGAAACGCTCCTCAATGCGCGACAGACCGAAAGGCAGCATAAAGCGTGCGCCGTTGGCATAAAACACGTGCGTGTAGTGGTCGTCGGCCATAAAATAGAGCGTTTGCTCCAGATTGATCAAGTAGAGCTCGTCGTGGAGGTTCAAACAAAGTCTTGGCAATGTCTCTGTGGGGGATGGCATAGTGTACATTGGTTCCGAGTTTTTTTGCTTCGAAAAGCGGTTAATAATAAGGTTACAGGAAGAGGTGGGTTCTATCGCCAAACAATGCACAGCTATTTTCTTGGAATAATGTAGCGTTTTAGGAGGATAAGGTTTTTGGGTTTAAGACTGTTTGATTTAAGAGGTAGAGGATTTACCCCCCCATTTTGCGAATAAAATCAGAGTCAATCATCATTTTTCCTTCGTCAAATCGTGAAACATATCAGTTAATTCGTGAAAAGGTCGTCTGTGTCAAAATCTGTCAACGGCATCTCGCTGTATGATCAACAAATACTCCATTTCGGCGCAAGTTAGTGTTTTTTTGTAATTCGGCCAATCAATATTGTCACAAATGTGCTTTGTGATGAACAAATGACAAGCAAATGACAAGCAATGATTGTCCACATACGGCCTCATAGTGTGAGTGGTGTGATTGAAACGTCCGGTCACAGCTTCCGCCAAATAATCAAAGGCTTAGAGCGGCGTGATTGTGTGATTGGGAAAAAGGCGAAACTTTTGGGTATATATAAAAGGAGCGGACGGAGTGAATGAAGGGCATCATATGATGTCATTATCGACGGCCTCGCGTGGCGGGTAAGAATGTGTATTGTTGCAGAGAATGACGAAATGGCGCGGGATTGAACGGTCTGAAAGACCACGTTGGCATGACCAGACTATGTCTCTGCTCTCGCCCAGCACTGACTTTCGCCTGGCGGCGCAAGTCAGGCTACATTCGGCATAGCCAAAATGAAAAACTACGTCTTTCCTTTTGTCTCTGCTCTCATTTGCACTAACTTTGTCCCTTCCAAACACACGCTGACTATGCTTGAAATCAAAAATCTACACGCCTCTGTACAAGGCAAGGAAATACTTAAAGGCGTATGCCTCACTATCGGCGACGGCGAAGTGCACGTCTTGATGGGACCTAACGGCTCGGGAAAATCGACGCTCAGCAATGTGCTCGTGGGCAACCCCAAATATGAAGTGACCGAAGGCTCCATTACACTCAATGGCAAAAATCTGCTCGAACTCTCGCCAGAAGACCGTGCCCACGAGGGCGTTTTTATGTCGTTCCAGGCTCCTACGGAAATACCGGGCGTCTCCATGACCAACTTCCTCAGAGCGGCCATCAATGCCAAACGTAAATATCAAGGCCTTGAACCGATGGCGGCGGCGGCTTTCCTCAAATTGCTCAGGGAAAAACGCCAGCTTGTCGGCCTCGACGCACATTTCATGAGCCGAGGCGTCAATGAGGGCTTCAGCGGAGGTGAACGCAAGCGTAACGAAATCTTCCAAATGGCCGTGCTCGAACCGACGTTCAGCATTCTCGACGAAACCGACTCGGGACTCGACGTTGACGCGCTGCGCATCGTGGCCGAGGGTTTCAACGCCTTGCGCACGGACAAAACCAGTGCGATGGTCATCACACACTATCAGCGTATGCTCGACTATCTCAAACCAGACCACGTCCACGTGTTGATGAACGGACGCATCGTGCGCAGCGGTGATGCCGCACTGGGCTATGCCATCGAAGAACGAGGCTTTGACTGGATTAAACACGACACAGAGAGCAACCCGTCATGAACAGCCATCAGCAATATATCCACCTCTTCAACGACGCCCGGACGCTGATTGACGCCGGAAGCGCCGAGCCTATGAATGGCTGCCGGGAGGCGGCTTTTGAGGCTTTGTCTGCGCTGGGACTGCCCTCCGGACGCTGGGAGCGTTATCGCTATTTTGACGTCCAGGCGGCTTTAGCGCCCGACCTGGGCTATAATGCCCGAAGGCTGATGCCCTCTGCCGACCCCTATAAGACCTACCGCTGCGGTGTGCCCAATATGGCCACACATTTGTTTTTTGTGGTGGGCGACGTGGTGATGACGGCATCGACAACGCCTCTGCCCGAAGGGGTCAAGGTGATGTCGCTGGTTGAGGCTGCCAACGAATGCCCCGACCTGCTCCAGTCCTATTATAACAAACAATCACCTTCAGCCACCGACGGCATTGTGGCCCTCAACACGATGTTGGCCCAAGACGGCCTTTTGGTTTATGTGCCCGACGGCGTGAAAGTGGACCTCCCCATCCAGGTGGTCTTTGTCTCGGCGGCAACCATGCCGACGCTTCATGTGAGACGCTTGCTGGTGGTCATGGGACGCCGGGCCGAGGCCACGCTGTTGCGTTGTGAGCACACTTCGGGTCACACTGCCGATGTCTCCACACTCGTCTCGGAAGTTTTTCTCGAAAAACAATCACGTCTCGAGGTCTATGCCATCGAAGAGACCGCTGCCGAGCATACGGGCTTTGCCCACGTGACGGCACAACTGCTGGATGAGGCCCATTTGCACCACACCACCATCTCGCTCGCTGCCGGACAGATGCGCACCACAATGGACGTAGACCTGCAGGGACGGGGAGCCTCGGTGGTGACAGACGCCGCCGTGGTGGGGTCAGACCATCAGACCACCGACCACAACGTCTCGGTCAGCCACATCGCTCCAGAGTGCCGCAGCGATATGCTATATAAATATGTGCTCGACGGAGAGAGCGTCGGGGCCTTTGCCGGCAAAGTCTATGTAGGACCGGAAGGTATGAAGACAGAGAGCGAGCAGACCAATGCCAACCTCTGCTGCTCGCCTCATGCCAGAGCCTATGCCCAGCCCATGCTTGAGATTTATGCCGACGACGTGAAGTGCAGCCACGGCTCCAGCACCGGCAAACTGGACGATACGGCACTCTTCTACATGCGCCAGCGTGGCATCCCGGAAGACGAAGCCCGACTGTTGCTCCAGCATGCCTTTGTGGGCGAGGTGTTGCAGCGTGTCACGCTCGACAGCCTGCGCGAACGACTCTCGCATTTGGTCGAGATGCGCTTCAGAGGAGCCATGAAGAAGTGCAACGATTGTGCTTTGTGTAAATAACGCCTATTATATATGACTTATCCCATCGATGATATACGCGCCGACTTCCCCATTCTTTCGCGTGAAGTCTATGGGCGCCCTTTGGTCTATCTGGACAATGCGGCCACGACACAGAAGCCGCGTGCCGTGGTCGAGGCCATTGCCGAAGAATATTATTCGGTCAACGCCAATGTGCACCGCGGTGTGCATTTTCTTTCCCAACAAGCCACCACGCTCCACGAGGATGCACGAGAGCGTGTCAGAGCGTTTATTGGCTCCCAGAGCGTGAGCGAAATAGTCTTCACACGGGGCACCACAGAGAGCCTCAATCTGGTGGCCACGAGCTTTGGCGAGACTTTTCTGCACGAAGGCGATGAGGTGTTGCTCACGGTGATGGAACATCATAGCGACATTGTGCCCTGGCAGCTCCTCAGAGAGCGCAAAGGCATCGTGATTAAGGTCATCCCCATGAACGATGCCGGCGAGCTGGATATGGAGGCCTATGAGCGTCTGTTTTCGCCGCGTACACGTCTGGTCTGTGTGGCCCACGTGAGCAACGTGCTCGGTACGGTCAATCCCATTGCCCGTATGGCCGAGGTGGCCCACGCTCATGGCGCATACCTGTTGGCCGACGGCGCACAGAGTGTGCCGCATTTCAAGGTCGATGTGCAGGCTTTGGGCTGTGACTTCCTCACGTTCAGCGGACATAAAATCTATGGCCCCACAGGCATCGGTGTGCTCTATGGCCGTGAAGCCCTTCTGGACCAGATGCGGCCCTATCAAGGCGGCGGCGAGATGATTGCACGCGTCACCTTTGAGAAAACCACCTACGAGCGTCTGCCTTATAAGTTTGAGGCCGGCACGCCCGACTATGTGGGCAGTCACGCCCTGGCGGCTGCCATAGACTATGTGGAAGGCATCGGCATGGACCGCATTGCCGCCCACGAGCGCGAACTCACCCGATATGCCATGGCGCGTATGGCCGATATCCCGGGTATGCAGCTTTATGGCACGGCACCCGACAAGGACGCCGTAGTGGCCTTTAACGTCGAAGGCATTCATCCGCTCGACCTTGGCACCCTGCTCGACCGTCTCGGCATTGCCATACGCACAGGACACCATTGTGCACAGCCGCTTATGGCACGTTGTGGCGTGGAGGGAATGGCCAGAGCCTCTTTTGCCCTCTACAACACGAAAGAAGAGATTGACGCTTTTGTGGCCGGACTGGAGCGTGTGGTGAAAATGTTTTGAGATGTTGTTGTCGCAATATAATCAGGAAGGCTTCGTTGAGGCCGGTGTGGACGAAGCCGGACGTGGCTGTCTGGCCGGCGATGTCTATGCGGCGGCAGTGATTTTGCCGCATGATTATCATAATGAAACCCTCAACGACTCCAAGCAGCTCACCGCACACCAGCGCTATGCCTTGCGCGAAGTGATTGAGCGCGACGCCGTGGCGTGGGCTGTCGGCGTGGCCACGGTCGAAGAGATTGACCGCATCAACATACTCAACGCCGCCATTCTGGCCATGCATCGTGCCATTGAAGCGCTCAAGGTGCAGCCTCGGTTTCTCATCATCGACGGCAACCGTTTCAAGCCTGTCGGTTTCATTCCCTACACCACCATTGTCAAAGGCGACGCCAAATATCTCTCGATTGCCGCGGCCAGCATTCTGGCCAAGACCTACCGCGACGACTATATGGCCCGAATGGCTCAGACCTATCCCGGCTATGGCTGGGAAGGCAATGCCGGCTATCCCACAAAGGCCCATCGTGCCGCCATCAGAGACTTGGGCATCACACCACTGCACCGCCGCACCTTCCGCCTGTTGCCCGAAGTTTGAGCCTTGTTTTTACTTAATCAAATAAAGAGGAGTTCCCCCACGATTGGAGAACTCCTCTTTTTATTTGAGGGTTTTATAAGCGTCGGCTTATTCGGCTACTTCTTCGAGCTGGCTGAGCGCTATGGCCTCGATCATGATACCATAGTTGGCCACAGGCTTGTTGCCGGCCAGCGATGACAGATACTTGGCGTAGTCTGACTTGGAGAGCGAGTAGCTGTAGATGGCAATGTAGCAAGGACCATCAAACTCAAACGGGACGTCGAAAGACTTCTCGCTGTATTCATACTCGCCGCCGGTCTGAGGGAAGTTGTAGGTGGCAATCTTAGTGGCAGCGGCCAGGTCTTCTACAGTGTTGATGGGATCTTTAGAGATAAAGACGCTGTAGTTGCCCGAGTTGGCCGGTGAACCGAAGATGGCACCCATATTGTAGGCAGCCACGGTGATGGCCGGGAAGGCCACACCGGTGAAGTCGACGGGGAAGACCATGGCACCCTCGGCAACGGGGAACTCGATCGAGCTGAAACCGTCGTCGATGATGCTCAATTTCTGCACCAGGCAGGGCTGAGACATGTCAAAGAGAGGAGCGATGTCGAGCACGTGCATCTTGTCGTTGCCCGAGTTGGGGAAGTCGATGAAGCCGAGTCCTTCGGCGGTGATGTCGATTGTCTGATAGAATTCGCGGCTGAAGTTGTCGCTGGCAGTGATAGACTTCACGTCGCCGCACACCAGATTGCCGTCGGCAAAGGCATAGGCCTTGACATAGTAGGTCGTACCGGGTTCGAGGTCGTTGAGGGCTATGGCTTTTTCTTCACCGGAGATGTAGCCGCTCACCTGAACGCGCTGTGTGCTTTCGTCGGTGAGAGGCAACTCGGGGTTGGTGCCGAAGAGGAAACCGGCTTCTTCCACCTGGCTGCCTTCGGCCACGTTGACGATGAGACCGGCTTTGGCCAGTGCGCCGTAGGCTTCCACAGTGGCGGTGGTCACCGTCGTCTGTGTGGGCGCAGCGGCCGGCAGGCGGAAGTCGTCCAGTTCATAGTCGTTGCCGCAGCTGGCCGTGAACATCAAAGCGCAGCCAAGCAACACGGACTTGAGGATGTTTATCTTTTTCATTGTTGATTATGCTTGTTTGGGTTTAATTATTTACCGGTCCAGACATTGCCGTTCAAGGGGTTCTGGTCTTCCTCGCTGATGCTCTGATTGTCGTTGATTTCGCTCAGAGGCACCTGGAAGATCCATCTGTAGTCGTCGGCGGGCATATTGATCTGCGAAGATTTGGGTTCGTTGGTGCCTTCGTAGCTGCGGTTGAGCGCCTTGTGCAGACGCAAGCAGTCGAACAGGCCGAAACCTTCACCCCACAACTCGATGCGGCGCTGGTTGTAGATGTAGTCTTGGGTCAGCACAGCAGGAGCAGTCCACTGCGGGTCACGGTTGGCCATGAACTCGGCGAGCAGGCTCTGGGCGGCGCTGGTGTTGCCGCTCATGAACTGAGCTTCGATTTCGGTGAGCATCAGTTCAGAGGCACGCATATAGACCACGTTGCCGAGCCACTGGGCCACGAAGTCAAACTTCAGGTTGGCATAGTCGGGGATTGAGCCCTTTGAACCGAGGTTGATGGCTTCGCCCGGAGCCACAAACAGCTGTTTGCGCACGTCGGAGGCGGCAATCGAGTTGTAGAGGGCAGCGTCGATGAGCTGGAAGGCACCCACTGCGTAGCCACCGTAGCCGGGACCGTCGGTGCTGTGCCATGAAGCCCATGAGGCAAACATCATCGTGGTGGAGCTGGTGGGGATGTAAGCCCAGAGCACTTCGCCGTTGCTGCTGTCCTGATAGTTCCAGCTGGCAGCCTTCTGCAGGTCGTTGATGGCATAGCCTTGACGGGCAGCGTGGGCCATCTGGGCAGCCTCGGGCCATTTGTTCATCACGAGATAAACGCGTGAGAGCAAGCCCTGAGCCACCTGCTGGTCGATTTCGCTCTTCGAGGTGCGGGCATAGCCGTTGAGGTAGTCGATGGCTTTGAGCAAGTCTTTTTCCACTTGGGCATAAACCCGTTCTACAGTGGCACGGCCTTCAACGCTGCCTTCTTCTTTTGAAGAGAGACGGATGGGCACACAGGGCAGTTCGGTGCTGAGTTTGCCGCCGTTGTTGTAGTCGTTTTTGTAGGTGCGCTGGTAGAACTGGGCCAGATAGGCGTAGCTGATGCCGCGGAAGGCATAGGCCTGGCCAAGGAGGTGTTTGGTCTCGGTGGCCATGTCGCCGGTCTCGTCAACGATGTTGATGACGGTGTTGGCGTCTTTGATGATGGTGTAGAACACGCTCCAGGGCCAGTAGGGGCGGTTGTATTGCTCTGCACCGTAGTCGAGAGCGTGGTCATATCTCCAGGGGTCGCCGGAGCCGAGGGCCAGAGACACGTCGTTGCTCATCACATCAGACAGCATCATGATGCCGCCCATACCGGGGCTCATATGGCTGTTGATGTCGCCGGAGTTGACACCGGCCATGTGGTTCCAGTGCGTGTAGCAGCCTTTCAGCTGAGAGGCGAGCACCTGTTCGGGGTTCTCTTTGGCTGCCTGCTCTGCCTGCTCTGATGAGAGCGAAGTGGAGCTGGTCTCGTTGAAGTAGTCTTCGCTACAAGCTGTGACCAAGCCTCCGCAGAGCAAAAGGGCAAAATATTTCGTAAGTTTCATTTTGTTTTGTTCTTTAAAGTTTTTAGTGTCTTGTTCGCTCTTTTTCTCTATGGCTGAGGCTTAGAAGTTGAGCGTCAAACCGAACGAGATGGTGCGCAGGGCAGAGTAAGAGTTGGTGTCCACAATACCGCTGATGTCCTGACGGGGGTCGAAACCTTTACGTTTGCTGCCGAGGAAGAGGTTGTCGCCAACGGCATAGATGCGCACTGAGCTCAGACCCTGTACACGAGCCACAATGTGCTGAGGCAGGGTGTAGCCGAGGGTGATGTTGCGGATAGAGAAGTAGTTGGAGCGCGTGAGGAAGCGGTCGTTGGTCACGCCGCCGGTCATGCGGTAGCCTGACTCCAGACGGGGCACGTCGGTGATGTCACCGGGCTTCTGCCAACGCTTGTAGATGTCGGTTGAGTAGGTCGAACCGCTGGCGGCAGCGTCGCCCATCAAGCCTGCATAGTTGCTGTCGTAGGTCCAGCCGCCGAGAGAGAAGGCAGTCTGGATGCTGAGGTCAAAGCCGAAGACCTCAACGGTGGTGCTCAGACCGCCGAAGACAGTGGGAAGTGAAGACTTGCCCAACTGATAGAGGGTGGCCTGGTCGGCATCGTTGGTGGTCTGCATTTCGGTGCGGGTCAGCTGAACGCCGTTGGCATCGAGCACGGGGTTGCCGGCTTCGTCAACTACGGGCACTTCTACGTCCATGTAGTAGAGAGCGTCACCATTGGCGGGGTCAACGCCTGCGAAGCGTACCATATACCAGTCATAGAGTGAACCGCCCTTCTTGCGCCAGTAGCTGCCAGACTGGTAGCCTTCTTCGGGACGACCCTGCTGCATACGGGTGAGTTTGTTCTTGTAGTGAGTCAGGTTGAGTGAAGCCGTCCAGTTGACGGTGTTGTTCTTGATGATGGTACCGTTGATCAAGGCCTCCACACCGGTGTTGCGCATAGCCTGCTCGTTGGTCAGGATTTTGTTGGGCGTACCTTCAGAGGCGGGGAGGGTGTGGTAACCAATCATGTCGTCGGTGTTCTTCACGAAGAAGTCAACCTCAAAGTTCAAGCGGTTGTTGAAGAGACCGGCCTCGAGACCCAAGTCGAAGGTCTTGCTCTTTTCCCAAGTGAGGTCGGGATTGCCGCGCCAGGTCTGTACGATAGAGAATTCGGGGTTTTCTTCCGTACCGGCGTTGGTTACGGAGTAGTGGTCGAGCCAGCCGCCGTAAATGCCGATACCGTCGTTACCCTGCGTACCATAACTGGCACGGAGTTTCAGCTTGTTCACCACGCTGCCAAGAGCTGCCTTGAACCAGTCTTCGTTGGCAATGTTCCAAGCGGCACCGACAGACCAGAAGTTACCGGCGTTGTGTTTGGGATGGAACATGCTGGAGCGGTCGCGGCGGTATGACAGCGAGAGGTTGTAGGTGTGGTTGTAAGTATACTCGGCGCGGGTCAGCCAGCTCTCGAGCTTGTAGGTGTCGTCGCTGCTGGCGGGATCTTTGAGGTTGAGCAGAGAGTTGGAGAAGTCGCCCTCGTTGATGAGGAAGTACTTGCGGTAGGCGCCGAGAGCCACATCGTTTTGCGACTTGTTCTCGTGACCGGCCATAAGGCTGATGCCGTGCTTGCCGAAAGTCTTGTCATAGTTGAAGCGCTCGGTGGCGTTGAGCACGGTGGTGCGATAGGTCTCCTTAGAGCTGTAACCCTTTGAAGCCTGAGCATCGGCCGTGATGGGGCTGGTGAAGCTGTTGTATTCGCGGTTGAAGTTGTCCACGGCAGCGTCTACGCGGAAGGTGAGGCCGTCAATGATCTTCAGCTCGGCATAAGCACGGCCGGTGAAGGCATTGCGCATATTCTCTTCCTTGTTGTTGTAGATGTTGATGAGCGGCATCTGGCTGGCCGAGAAGAGACGGCTACGGCCGTAAGACGTACCGAGGTCCCACTGGGTGTTGCCGTTCTCGTCGAGCACGAGGTTACCGTTCAGGTCGCGCAGATAGACCGGATAAATCGGAGCGATGTGGTCGGTGAACGCGAAGAGGTTGGCAGCCTTGCCAGACCCAGACGAAAGACCGTTGATCGTAGAGTGGGAATAGGCCACGCTGGCACCGATGTTGAGCCATTCGAAGGCCTTGTGGTCTACGCGCAGACGGCCACCCATACGTTCCATATCAGACTTGGCCACATAGGCTTTGTCGTCCAAGTAGTTGAATGAGAGGAAATACTGCGTGCGGTCGTCACCACCCGAGATGCTCACGTTGTATTCCTGACGCAAACCGTTGCTGAAGGCTGCGTCTTCCCACTCGTTGCCATAAAGCAGGCTGGCAGTGGGGTTGAGGCGGCCGGTGAGCGGGTCGATGAGCTGGCTGTTGGCCACGTTGTAGGCGTTGTAACCACCGAGGTTGCCCACGAGGTCCTTGCTGGCAGCGATGCGGGAGGCGAGGTCACCCATGGTGTTGAGGTTCTGGCGATAATAGCCTTCCCAAGCCAGTTCGTAGTAGTCGCCGGCATTTTCCACGGTCTCATATTTGGAGACACCGCGGCTGTTCCAACCGAGACGGGCGTCAACGCTTACACGGGTGCGTCCGACCTTACCTTTCTTGGTGGTGATATAGAGGATACCGTTGGCACCGCGGGCACCATAGATAGAGGTGGCCGAGGCGTCTTTTTGCAGGTTGATGCTCTCGATGTCCATGGGGTTGATCGAGCTGAGAGCACCTTCGTAGGGGGCACCGTCGAGGATGATGAGCGGAGACTGGTTGGCCGAGATGGAGCCGATACCGCGCACATACATGGCCGACGAGGTACCAGGCTGACCGGTCGAAGACGTGGTCTGCAGACCGGGGATAACACCCTCGAGGGCTTTGGTCACGTTAGAGACCTGAACTTTCTGGAGCTGGTCGCCTTTGACGGCAGCTACCGAACCGGTGAAGTCGCCTTTCTTGGCCTTACCGTAGCCGATGACTACAGCTTCGTCGAGAGCGACATCATTGTCGCGCAGCACCACTTTCACATTGCCGGCAATCGAGACTGTCTGTTCTTCCTTGCCAATGTAGGTGACACGCAGGTGTTGTGCAGAAGCAGGCACGTCTTTGAATGAGAAGCGACCTTCGTTGTCGGTCGTTGTCACGGCCTTGTGTCCTGCCACGCGGATGGTTGCGCCGATGATGGGTTCGCCATCTGTGTCGACTACGCGACCTGTCACGCGCTTTTGCGCAGAAGCCGTCGCTGCCGTCATCAGCAGCGTAGCTCCCAAGAGCACTAACTTTTTGTTCATAATATAACCGTTAAATTAAACATTGTGTGTGTTTGCTATTCTGGTGTGTGATAAGCCTGAGCTGAGCCGAGTCATTATGCCTGAAAAGCACAACGCCTTTCGCCCTGCCTTCACGGCTGGTCGAAAGTGTTTCTCTTGGTAGATTGAGCTAAATTGTTATGCATAAAACGGATAGATATGCTCTAACAAGTTGCAAAGGTAATATTTAATTTTTGCAAACCAAATTAAAAGATGATGTAAAAGGCAAAAAATTAACACTAAGTCCACTCAAAAGGTGCCGAAATGCTATTTATTAGTTGCAAAATTGATAGTTTGAATAGTTTTTTAATGGGAGGATGAAGAGACGGATGTGTACTAGAGCGGCAGGCCTTGCCCTGCCGCCCAATAAACCGCTATTCCATTAAATAATTATATCCAATCCACACTTCCATCCCATTTTTGTTACTCATCTTGTGACTACTTTTTATGTTCACCCTTTCACAAATCTATCTATTATGGTAAAACCCACTTATCCCAAAGACCCCGTCACCGTGAGGTTCAGACCGTTGGCGCGAGGCAGACAATCTATCTATCTCGACATATACCAAAATGGTTGTCGACGTTACGAGTTTCTCCGTCTCTATCTTTGGCCGGCACAACGGGGCGACCAAGCCTCCCGGCAACACAACGACGAGGTGATGAAACAGGCTATGGCCATCAAGGCAAGACGCACGCAAGAGTGTTTGTTGCGAACCCAATCGGCACACCACCGGAAATACCCAAGTCTGCTGCTCACCGACTGGATGGCTGGTGTGATGCAGGCCAAAGCCCGCAACGGGCAAAGCTTGAAACGGGCCGATACCTTTGCGACGGCATTGCGGCATCTCACTAATTTCCTTGCCGGCCGACGTGTGAGACTGCATGAGGTGGACAAACCTCTGCTGATAGACTTCATCCACTATCTACGCACCACAGCCAACCGTCGCGGCGGCACGCTCAACCCCTCCTCGGCCGGCGTCTATTTTGCCGCCGTGGTGAGCACACTACAACAGGCCTGTTGCGACGGTTTGATTGATGAAAACCCAGCGCGGCGATTGAGCGCAGAAGAACGGAAAGTATTGAAGGGACCCGGACCGCGCCACACCCATCTCACCATCGAAGAAATCAAAGCCCTGCAGGCCGTCGACCATCGGCACGGCCAAGACACGTTGGCGGCTTTCCTCTTTGCTTGCTTCACCGGCCTGCGCTTCAGCGACGTGGTGACGCTTCGCCACACTGACATCAAGACCGAAGACGAACGGCGCTACATTGTCAAGACTATGGTCAAGACGCGGCGGCACATCGTCATCCCACTCTCGGCCTGTGCTGAGCGTTGGTTGCCCCGCCCGCCGGCCCACGACGACAGTCTGGTGTTCTGCCTGCCCACATTCCGCTGGGTGGAAATCTGTCTGAAACGTATGGCCCGAGATGCCGGCATTGTCAAAGCCCTCACCTTCCACTCGTCTCGTCACACCTTTGCCACCTTGCAAATCACCCTCGGCAGCGACCTTTACACTGTGAGCCGTCTGCTTGGCCATCGCAACATCCGCAGCACCCAAATCTATGCCGACATCGTGGCCCAGAAAAAACTGGAAGCCGTCTTTCGGTTTGACGACGTATTTCAGCCGTAAGCAGCACGGATTTGTGACCCGTTTTGTGACTCGTTACATTTTGTCCGACCACTCCTATAATATATTATTATACATTTGAGCCTTTCCGTTTGTCGTTCATATTATGAACAAAAAGTTAGTGCTCCTGGGAGCCGCGTTGCTGATGACGGCAGCGGGTGCTTCCGCTCAGAAGCGCGTGACGGGTCGCGTCGTTAACGAAAGCGGCGAGCCTGTTGTAGGTGCTTCAGTGAAAGTGAAAGGTGCAAAAGTGGCCACGACGACCGATGGCAATGGTAAGTTCACATTGACCAACGTGCCGGCTTCTGCCAAGCTCCTTGATGTGACCTACCTCGGCATGGCGTCTACCACCGTGTCTATCGCCGGTAACGTCAACGT
The DNA here is from genome assembly GCA_045124135.1 of Alloprevotella sp. Lineage (GTDB taxonomy): Bacteria > Bacteroidota > Bacteroidia > Bacteroidales > Bacteroidaceae > Alloprevotella. Next base: position 13,024 of record JBGVLE010000010.1, on the reverse strand, counting down.
GGTCATGAAAGACAACGAACAGACCCTCGGCGAGGCTTACGTAGTGGCCTACGGCCGCGCCACCAAGGCTTCGTTTACCGGTGCCGCCGCCAAGGTGAAGGGCGAAAAGGTTGAAGCCAAATCTACCACCGAAGTGACCCAGGCCCTCCAGGGTGAGGTGGCCGGTGTGCAGGTCATCCAGAGCGATGGTAACCCCGGTAGCTCTTCTACCATCCTCATCCGCGGTATCGGTTCGCTCTACAGTAACGTTGAGCCGCTCATCATCCTCGACGGTATGCCCTATGCCGGTTCGTTCTCCAGCATCGACCCCAAGGACATCGCCTCAATCGACATCATGAAAGACGCCACCGCTGCCGCCCTCTACGGTTCGCGTGGTGCCAACGGTGTGCTCATCATCACCACCAAGCGCGGTGAGAAGGGTCAGCTCAACATCGGCGCCGACGTGAAATATAGTGTTAGCGGCCGCTGGATACCCACCTACGACGTCGTTAAGTCGCCTGAGCGCTATGTTGAGCTCTGCTGGGAAGGCCTGAAAAACAAGAAGCAATACGGCGAAGGCCAGGACGAAGCCACTGCTGCCCAGTATGCCAACGCATTGCTCTTCGACTCTGACAACGGTGGTTTCTCTTCAGAATACAATATGTGGAACGCCGCCGGCGACCAGCTCATCGACCCCACTACGGGCCGTTTCTATGAGGGCATCACCCGCAAATATACGCCCGAAAGCTGGAAAGACGCCCTCTTCCGCACCGGCCAGAAGTTTGATGGTAGCATCAACCTCTCAGGCGGTAGCGAGAACACTCAGTTCTACACCTCAATTGGTTACACCAAAGACAAAGGTTACCTCGTGGGCGCAGACTTCCAGCGTTTCTCCGTACGCTCTAACATCGAAACCAAGATTACGCCTTGGTTGAAGGGTACGGTCAATCTCTCTTATGCCAACCTCGAGAGCAACGCTCCTGTGCAGGACGCAAATGCTGACAACAACGCCCTCTACTTCATGAACAACTGTCCGCCCATCTTCCCTGTTTATCAGCATGACGCCAACGGAAATCTCGTTTGGGATAACGTTGTGGGTGGCTACAAGTTTGACTATGGTAACCAGACCGACAATGGCCGTACCTATGCCATGGGTCTCAACCCTGCCGGCTGTGCCACGCTCGACCAGAACACTGCCAAAGTTGACCAGTTCAACGGCAAGGGAACCCTCGAAGCCACCTTCCTCAAAGACTTCCGCTTCCAGGCCAACCTGGCTTACACCTTCTACAACAGCCACTCCTATGAGCTGACCAACCCCTTCTATGGTGACGCTGAAGGACTCGGCCGTATCAAAGACAAGAAGAGCCTCAACCGCACCATCACGGGCAACCAGATTCTCAACTGGGGTCACACCTACGACAATGTCCACCACGTGAGCGCCTTCGTGGGCCACGAGTCTTACTGGCGCAAAAACGAATACCAGTATGCCTCTAAAAACAACCTCGTGCGCGCCAGCGATCCCTCGCTCGGTAATGCTGTGGTGATTGACGACATCACCGGCTACAACTACGGTTATTCACTCGACAGCTGGTTCGGTCAGGTGGCTTACGACTTCAACGAGAAGTACTTCTTCAACGCTGCCTTCCGTGCCGACGGCTCCAGCCGTTTCGCCAAAGGCAACCGCTGGGGTAACTTCGGCTCTGTGGGTGCTGCCTGGAACATCACCAAAGAGTCGTTCATGGCCAACCAGGACATCTTCAAAAACTTGAAGCTCAAAGCCAGCTGGGGTCTCATCGGTAACCAAAGCATCGGTGTGAGCAGCCTCTTGGCATACTATCCCTACTCTGACCTCTACACCCTCCGCAACAACGGTGTCGATCCCGTCATCGTGTTCAGCGCCAAGGGTAACAAAAACCTCTCTTGGGAGAAGACCTCAAACTTCAACGTGGGTCTTGAGTTCAACCTCCTCGACATCATCGAGGGTGAGTTCAACTACTTCAACAAGCTCACCTATGATATGATTTTCTTGAAGAGCACGCCTTCTTCTATCGGCTACTCTTCTTATCCTGTCAACGACGGTAAGATGCGCAACTCGGGTGTGGAATTCAACCTCGTTGCCCACGCCATCAAGACTCCCGACGTCGCTTTGGACATCCGCTTGAACGGTTCGCACTATAAAAACGAAATCGTGAAGATGCCTATGGACGACATCACCGGTCAGGAAAAAGACTTCTACAACACCAGCGCCTATGGCTGGCAGAAGGGTCACAGCATGTACGACTACTACCTCCGTCAGTATGCCGGCGTAAATCCTGAAAACGGTAACGCTCAGTGGAACAAATACACCGCCACATTTGCCGACGGTTCTACCGCTGCCATCACCGACATGGAAGTGTTCAAGAGCCAGCACAAGGGCGAAGAATACACCGTGTCTTCTGAACTCACCGAAGACTGGAACTCTGCCACCAAACTCTTCATCGGCGAAAGCGCACTGCCCAAACTCACCGGCGGTTTCGGTTTCGACCTCCGCGTGAAAGACTTCACCCTCAGCACCACCTTCTCTTACGCTCTCGGTGGCAAGGCCTACGACCAGACCTATCAGCACTTGATGGCCGACGGTGTTGCCGGTGCCAACAACTGGCACAAAGACATCGAAAACCGCTGGCAGAAGCCCGGTGACGTCACCGACGTGCCCAAGCTCTCTGACAATTTTGAATCAACCGGCAACTATGCCAATGCAAGTTCTGACCGCTGGCTCATCAGCCGCAGCTTCCTTAGCCTCAACAATGTGGCTCTCGCCTGGAACCTCCCCGCAGCCCTCAAGGCTCGCCTCGGCTTCGTGAAGAACGCCCAGATTTACGTCAACGGCGAAAACCTCTTCTACATCTCTGCACGCAAGGGCTTCCTCCCCAGCACCTCTATCGATGGTATGAGCAGCATGATACAGTATCTGCCCTCTTCAAGCGTAACCTTCGGTCTGAAAGTGACGCTCTAAACAGCAAGCAAGAGAAAGGTTAAACATTAAAAACTAAAACGCATTATGAACACAAAAAATATCTTTAAGTGGGCAGCCGGCGCCCTGTGCCTCGCCACAGCAGTGCTGACGACTTCTTGCTCGTCCGACTTCCTCGACCGCGAGCCCGAAGGCTACTATGCCACCGACAAGCAGGTGAGCGAAGCTGCCAAATGGAATGCCAATGTAATGCTCGGCCAGATGAACAGTGTGACCAGTCGCCTCATCTCTTGGAAGTCTGGCGGTACGTCAGGGCAAGACGACTTCGGACAGAAGAGTGTCGACATCACCACCGACCTTATGAGCGGCGATATGGTCTTCTCTCGCGGCTGCAACTATGGCTGGTTCCGCAACGATGCACGCCTCCTCAACGCCACGGCCAACTCCGGTCGTTCGTCTGTCATCTGGACCACCTATTATAAGATTATCTACGATGCAAACAGCTGTATCGAGGCTGTGGGTGGCGTTGAGCCCGAAGGTGACGAGCAGAAACTCTATTTTGCTGCCGCCAAGGTGGCTCGTGCATGGGCCTACTTCAACCTCGTGGTCAACTATGCCCGTAACTACGAGACCAGCAAAAACCAGAAGATTCTGCCCGTCTACGACAAGGTGGTTGACGCTGCCGGCGCTCCCCAGACTGTTGACTCGGTCTACAACTTCATCCTCAAAGACCTTGACGAAGCCTTCACGGCTTATGTCAATGCGGCCAATGATGGATATGAATTGACCGGTATCGACCAGCCCAACTACGACGTCTGCCAGACGCTCAAGGCTTATGTCCTGATGCAGCGTGGTGCCACAGGTGACTATGCAGCTGCCCTCCAGGCTGCCGACTTGGCTCTGCAGATCACCAAAAAGAGTATCCTCCCGCAGAGTGAACTCTTCTACGGCTTCAACACCATCAACAACAACAACTGGATGTGGGGTATCGACATCAATGAGAACAACACCGGTGGTCTTTGCACCTTCTGGGGTATGATGGACTACTTCACCTACAGCTATACTGCTGCAGGCGACGTGAAGAGCATCAACTCTACCCTCTTCAGCCAGATTCCCGCCACCGACGCCCGTAAAAACTGGTTCGGTTTCTACAGCGGCGGACAGTTCGTTCAGGTGCCCAACTTCCTCCTCCCCATCAACAAGTTCTTCGACAATGGCCGCAGCCCCAATGGCGACCGCAACTGGCGCAACGACATCCACTTCATGCGTGTGGAAGAGGCTTATCTCCTCGCTGCTGAAGCTGCCGCCCGCCTCGGCGACGCCGGTACTGCCGTCAGCTACCTCCAGCCTCTCGTAGAAGAACGCGATGCCGACAAGGCTGCTGCTCTCGCCACGATGAGTGCCAGCGAGCTGCTCGACGAAATCTACTACGAGTGGCGTGTTGAGCTTTGGGGTGAAGGCAGAAGCCTGATCACTGCCAAGCGCTTCAAGAAGGACCTCCAGCGTTCGGCCAACGACTACTATGGTGCTACCATTGGCAACCAAGGTGCCACCAACTACAACGACAAGGTTTACTACTTCTCAATTCCTACCTACGAACTTGAGAACAACCCCTTGATGAAAAATGCCACTATCATTCAGTAATCAAGTCTGAACCGCAATAAAAGAAGCGGCCGCCCGGAATATCCGGACGGCCGCTTTTGTCGTTTTGAATATGTGGTTTGTGAAGGCGCAAGACGGGGATTTATATTAAGCATCCCTGCAAGCCCTGCATGGGCGCAATATAATAGCCCTATCAGAGCCGCTCAAAGACTTGTTTCGAGCACATCTGGACGGCAAAGTACGGCCTGAAAGGCCAAAAAATCATAGCCCAGGGCAGAGGTGACACGTAGTGGCACCGTCACCCTGGGTAAACGTGGCCCATACAATGCGCCCTGCAAGGGCAAAAGATTTATCTTGAATAGATTTTGAATATATAAATAATGCTTTTGCCCTTACAGGGCGAACATTATCGCATAACAATACCCAGGGTGCCGGCGTCGCTACGCGCCGCCTTTGCCCTGGGCTATGATCTTGTTGGGCTTTCAGCCCGTTGCTTGGCCGCTCATTGTGCCGACCTTCCAGGCCGGAATATACCGGAAAACACCAAACCCAGGCCTATCGACCTGGGCTATTATGTTGCGCCCTTTCAGGGCTTGCAGAGCCGCTCAAAGACATGTTTCGAGGACATTCGGGTGGCAAAGCACGGCCTGAAAGGCCAAAAGACGATAGCCCAGGGCAGAGGTGACACGTAGTGGCACCGTCACCCCGGGTAAACGTGGCCCATACAATGCGCCCTGTAAGGGCAAAAGATTTATCGTGAATAGCTTTTGAATATATAAATAATGCTTTTGCCCTTACAGGGCGAACATTATCGCATAACAATACCCAGGGTGCCGGCGTCGCTACGCGCCGCCTTTGCCCTGGGCTATGATCTTGTTGGGCTTTCAGCCCGTTGCTTGTCCGCTCAATGTAACGGCTTGCGTGTTCGCTCAAGAATTACAATATACAAAATCTATTTTGAACGACCTACTTTCCGCCGCCTAAGCGCTTATGCCAACAATTGCTTGACGAGGGCGGAGATGGCTTTGCCGTCGGCACGGCCGGCGAGCTTCTTGGAGGCTACGCCCATCACTTTGCCCATGTCCTTGGGGCTGCTGGCGCCCGTCTCGGCAATGATGGCCTTGACTTCGGCTTCAAGTTCTTCGGTGCTGAGTGCCTTGGGCAGGTATTCGTCGATAACGGCGGCCTGTCCCTCTTCCTCTTCGGCCAGGTCCGGACGGCCCTGTTCGCGATAGAGTGCGGCGGTCTCGTGGCCCTGCTTGGAGAGTTTGGCCAAAATCTTAATGGCTGTGGTGTCGTCGAGCGTGTCGTTGGCGCCCGGTGCCGTCTTGGCTTCAATGAAGTATTTCTTGATGTTGCGCAGCGCCTCGAGGCGGATTTTGTCTTTGGCCTTCATCGCGGCTACGATGTCTTTGCTGATTTGGTCGAAAAGTGCCATAGTAAGTAATGTGTTTTAAGTTGTGTGTTGTTGGATGGTGCCCAAAACTCCGTTATTCTTGTCCGAAGATGATGGCGCCTTGTGTCGTTTCTGCTTGGCTCAAGTCGACAGTCGTGCTCACGTTGCAGAGCGCAGCCAGGTCGGCCGAGGTGCGTTTGGCGGTGGGCACAGACTCAACCTTGTCAAGAATCTCTTCGTTGTCGAGGTCTTCAAGACTGAAGATGTATGATTTGGGCCGGCGCTTGATGGTGTGTCCTTTTTTGTCGCGGCTCAGCTCGGGATAGTTGAGCAGGCGGCGCTGGGCTTTTTCTTCAAGCACCATTTGTGGAATTTCTTCTTCGGCCTTCTCTTTCTCGTCTTTGCCGGCCAGTCTGAAGCCAGAGGCCAGCACCGTCACCTTGAGCTGGTCGTCGAGCGTGTCGTCGAAGTCGAGACCGTATTTGGTGAAGATGTCGGGACGGAAACGTTCCATAAAGGCGTTGAGCTCGCCGAACTCTTCCATACGCAAGAGATGCTCGGGCTTGGTGCTACTGGTGATGCGAACCACAATCTTCTGCGAATGATAGACGTCGTTGTTGTTGAGCAGGGGCGAATAGATGGCGTCGTCGAGAGCCCGCGAGAGCCTGCCTTCTCCGCGGCCATAGCCCGTAGAGATGACGGCCACGCCACCGTCTTTGAGCACGTTGTTGATGTCGCGGAAATCAAGCAGTATTTTACCGCGCATATTGATGATCTCCACAATGCTGCGGACAGCCGTAGAGAGCACCATATCGGCCTTCTTGAAGGCGTCAAGCACGCTCTGTTCGGCATAGATGTCGTAGAGACGCTGGTTGTTGATGACCAGCATAGCGTCGACCTCGTCAGAGAGTGCCTCCAGACCGTCGAGCGCCTTGTCGATTTGCCTGGGCATCTCGAAGAGGAAGGGCAGGGTGACCACCCCTACGGTGAGAATGCCGCGCTTTTTGGCCTCACGGGCAATAACCGGTGAAGCACCGGTGCCGGTGCCGCCGCCCATACCGGCTGTGATAAACACCATCTTGACGTCGTCGGTGAGTTCGGCGTTGATGGCTTTCAGGCTCTCTTCGGCATATTTGCGGCCAATTTCGGGCCTGCCGCCGGCACCGAGGCCGGGGCCCATTTGCAATTTGTCGGGCACGATGGAGTCTTCGAGTGCCTTTTGGTCGGTGTTGGCCACCAGGAAGCGCACACCCTCTATGCCTTCCTTATACATTTGCCCTACGGCATTGCCGCCGCCACCGCCTACGCCGATCACCTTGATGATGTTGGGCGTGTAGATAATGGTCGGTTCAACGAGCAGTGTCTCTGTGTGGTTTGGCATAGTGTGGATGGGTTAGGGTGGGAGGGTTTGGTGCGAGATGAGGCCGTCTTTGGATGGAGCCGACAAGTCGAAAGGCCTGTTTGGCTCCCTCTGGTCGTCAAGTGAAAGAGATGACCGCGCCGGAGTCGAAGGCCGACTCTGGCTCGATGATGCCGGCACCCACAGCTTTCTCCTTGATGCTGTTGAGCAGTTCTTTGCTGCGCTTGTAGGTGGGTGTCATTTCTACCATAGAGATAACCTCCTCGTTGTCGAGGTCGTCGAGGCCGAAGAGATAGGTCTTGTTGCGTTTGCGCTGTCCGCTCTTGTTGTCGCTGTTGCCATAATAGATGCCGCGGCGCTCTTCGATTTCCTCCATACGGTCGGCGTCTTTCTGTCGGCGCTGTTCGTCTTCGGCTTCTTGTTTGGCTTTCATGCCCGGCACGGTTGATATGCCGAAACCCGTGGCCAGGATGGTTATCTTGACGCGCTTGTCGAGCGACTGGTCGGTCGAGAGACCCCACTTGGTCTCCACGTCATCGTGGAACTTGGCCATGAAGTCGTGCACCTCGTTCATCTCTTCCATCATCAGCATGTCGCCTTCTTTTTCGGCGCAGAAGGAGATGCTCAGCAACACCTTCTTGGAGTTGAAGATGTCGTTGTTGTTGAGCAGGGGCGAGTGCAGGGCATCGTTGATGGCCTTGGTGACGCGGTTTTCGCCTTCGCCGAATCCGGTCGACATGATGGCCACGCCGCCGTCTTTGAGCACGGTGCAGACGTCGCGGAAGTCGAGGTTGATGATGCCGTGCATGGTGATGATTTCGGCAATGCTTCTTGCGGCCACACTCAGGGTGCTGTCGGCGCGTTCGAAAGCTGAGAGCACGTTGAGGTCGGGATAGATTTCGCGCAGGCGCTCGTTGTTGATGACGAGCAGGGCGTCGACGTGTTTGGAGATTTCCTCCACGCCGTCGAGAGCCTGGTCAATCTTTTTGTTGCCCTCGAAGAGGAAGGGAATGGTGACGATGCCCACGGTGAGGATGCCCATGTTTTTGGCTTCGCGGGCCACTACGGGAGCAGCACCTGTGCCTGTGCCGCCACCCATGCCGGCTGTGATGAACACCATCTTGGTGCCGTCGCTGAGCATCTTGTCGATGTCTTCCACGCTCTCTTCGGCTGCTTCGCGTGCACGGGCCGGGATGTTGCCGGCACCAAGTCCCTCTTTGCCCAGTTGCAGGCGCACGGGTACGGGAGAGTCGCAGAGTGCTTTGGAGTCTGTGTTGCAGAGCACGAAGTTGACATCGTGGATGCCTTCGCGGTACATATGGTTAACGGCATTGCCGCCACCGCCACCCACACCGATGACTTTGATGATGGAGGGAGTGGTCGAGGAGATGCCCATATCTATGAGGTCGCTGTTGTCTGTCATATCGCTTGTTTTCGTCGTTATGGTCGTTGTGGGTTCTGCTTAGTCTTCTTTGGTTCCGGGGAAGTGGTCTTCTTCTTCGCTCACGATGCGCGTGGCTGCACCTTTGAGCTTGTTCCAGAATTTGCCGAGTTTGGATGGGCCTTTGGGTGTTTTCGGTTTCTCTTCCTTGGCCGGTGGCGTGTTGTCTGTAGTGGCTTGCTCGACGGGCTGTTCGGCAGGCTGTGTGCCGGCTTGGGGGTCAATCTGGGTGTCGGTTTGTGGCGTGCCGCCGAAGGGTTGGGCGATGCCTTGCTGTGCGTCGTTCTGTGGTGTCTCTTCGTCTTCGGCGAAAAGTTTGTTTTCGCCGATTTTGCCGCCGCAGCAGTTGATGTCGCCTTTGTCGATGAGAGCGATGGCGCCGTCGAACGAGCCGTCGCCGTTGAAGGCGGCAGCCCCTTTGCCTTCGAGGCGGTATTGGAGCTTGAGCGACTTGACGAAGCGCACTTTGTCGAAGCCGGTGAACTCGGCGTAGGCTTTGTCGAGGTTGCGGAGCATGGCGCCGCCGCCGGTGACGATGATGCCGGCGATAAGTTGCGACTTGTCGTAGCCAGAGAGCTTGATTTGGTTTTTGATGTTGAGCACAATCTCTTCGGCACGGGCCGTCACCAGTCCGTCAAACTCTTCGTGGCTGAGTTCGCGGCCGTCGCGCAGGCGTATGGGGCTGTGGCTGTCTTCGCCTTCGGGGATGAAGGCGCTGCCCAATTTGCATTTGAGTTCTTCGGCTTCGGCCTCGTCAATCTGCACTGAGGCGATGTCGCGGGTGATGCTGCCGCCGCCGAGGGGGATGACGGCGAAGTGGCGCAGCAGGTTGTTTTTGTAGATGGCCACAGAGGTGGTCTCGGCGCCCATGTCTACAAACACGCAGCCGGAGCGTTTCTCGGGTTCGGCCAGGATGGCGTCGGCCAATGAGAGCACGGTGATGGGGGTGCTCACCACGTGGATGCCGGCTTTGGCAAAACAGCTTTCCACGTCTTTGGTGATCGACGAACTGGCAATGATGTTGAGGAAATGTCCCTCGATGCTTTCAGAGGCAATGCCCACAGGGTCGAGCACGGTCTGTGTGCCGAGCTTGTAGTCTTGGGGTATGTCTTCGAGTATGACTTTGTCGTTGCCGGGGCGGCTGATGTTGAGGTCTTTGACGTTCTTGACCATATCGGCCGTGATGAGCATTTTCTCGCTCAACTGTTGCGTCACGGTGTTTTTGACGGTGTGCATACCCATGCCGCCAATGCCCACGTAGGCTGCCGAGATGGTCATCTTGAGTTTCTCTTCCAGTTTGCTCTTCATGTTTTTCAGGCTGGTCGTCATCTTGTTGAAGTTGTTGATGCGGCCTTTGCGAATGAAGGAGTCTGAAGTTTCTTGTACGGTGGCCAGGACGAGGATGGCACCGTCGGGCTGCTTGCGCCCTGCGATGGCTGTGATCTTGGACGAGCCCAGCTCGATGGCAACGATGAAGTTCTCTTCTTTTTGCATATGGGTTGTGTGTGTTTGATTTTTCGGTTTTGGCGTTTGCTGTTCCGGCGGTTATGGCGTCAGAACCCTTTTTCAAGAGTGTTTCTTGCCGGAGGTGTGTTTTTTGCAGACAATCTGGTTGGAAAATTCCAGGTTGATTTCTCTGTAGGTGTCCCATCCCACTGTGGGCAACACTTTGTTGTAGAAGGTCTGCAAGTGTGCCAGCTGCTGGCCGATTTGCAGGGTGTCGGTCTTGCCCAGGTGGATGATGTCACAGCCTATGCGCGGCACGAGGTCGATTTCGCCTTTGGGTGTCACGTAGATTTGTGTGACGAGGTCGTCGGCGAAGCTGTTGTCGCCGATTTTCCGGGCAATGGGCAGGAGCTTCTTTCCGGCAAACTGCCGGTTGATGCTGCCCGTGGCCACTACCAGGTCGGCGCTGTAGTCTTGTGGGTTCATCACCTGGCCGTTGCTGTCCATGTAATAGTCCTCGCCGTTGTCGGCCATGACGCGCAACACGGGCAGTCGCTGTGCCACGTGCACGCTCAGCTCGCCGCCGGCGGTCTTGTAGCACTTGGCGTATTTGATGAAGGGATTTTTGAGCAAGGCTTTTTCGATGGCTTCGCTGTTGATGTCGTCCATTATCTTGCCCACGGGGTTGAGCCGTGCCGTCGTGATGAGGCGTGCCACCTCATCGGCCGTGATAAAGCCGGCGTGGCTGCTGTCGCTCACGTTCACGATGATGGCTTGGCACACGGCCTCGTCTTTGCCCGAGGCGATGTGGGTAAAGGCAAAAATCAGATAGACCGAGAGGGCCAGTAGCAGGAAGAGTTTGAAAAATGTTTTCATCGGTGGGTGAGGCTGTGGTGGGCTGTGGCTTGACGGCGGCAGAGGGTTTTAGCAGTATTTTTTCTTGAGAATGTCGGCAATCTGGTCGCAATAGTTGTCGAGGTCGCCTGCACCGAGCACCACGAGCACGTCCCAGTCGCCTTCTTCGACGATGGCAGGCACGTCGGTCTTTTGGCAGAGGCGGCGTTTCATGTCAGGCCGCAGTTCGTCGTAGATAATCTGGCTGGTCACGCCCTCGATGGGGAGTTCGCGGGCCGGATAGATTTCGGTCAGAATCACCTCGTCGAGCAGCGACAGGCTTGCGGCGAAGTCTTTGTAGAAATCGCGGGTGCGGGTGTAGAGGTGGGGCTGGAAGATGGCCGCGATGCGACGGTTGTCAAACACCTCTTTGAGCGAGAGGATGCTTTGGCGGATTTCGGCCGGATGATGGGCATAGTCGCTGAGGAAGACGATGCGGTCGGTCTTGAGTTTGAAGTCAAAGCGTCGGTCCACGCCGCCAAACGAGGCCATGGCCCGGCGTATCTCGTCGGCTTCGGCACCGGCCAGTTGGGCCAATGCCATGGCGGCAATGCCGTTTTCGATGTTGATGCTCACAGGTACGCCGAGCTCCACGTCGTTGATGTGGCCCAGGGGCGAGATGAAGTCAAACACGATGCGGCCGCCGCCGATGCGGATGTTTTCGGCATGAAAGTCGCCTTCGGTGCGGGCATAGTCGTAGAGCGTCACGCCCTCTTGAAGTCTGGGCGTCATGCGCAGTCCGCGATGGGCAATGAGGGCGCCGCCGGGCTGGATGAGGCTCGTGTAGTGGTTGAAACTTTCGAGATAGGCCTCTTCGGTGCCATAGATGTCGAGGTGGTCGGCGTCGGTGGCAGTCACCACGGTGGCGAAGGGGCGCAGGTGGTGGAACGAGCGGTCAAATTCGTCGGCTTCTATCACCACATACGGGCTGGTGGCCGAGAGCAGGTAGTTGGTGCCGTAGTTTTTGGTGATGCCGCCCAGGAAGGCGTTGCAGCCCACATGGCTCTGGTGCATCAAATGGGCCAGCATCGACGAGGTGGTGGTTTTGCCGTGTGTGCCGGCCACGCATAGACCCTTCATGCTGCGGGTGAGTGTGCCGAGCACCTCAGCACGCTTTTGGATGGTGAAACCGTGTTGGCGGAAATAGGCCATCTCGCGGTGGTCGGCCGGTATGGCCGGCGTGTAGACCACGAGCGTCTGATCGGGGGCGAGGCAGGCCGCGGGGATGAGCGTCGGGTCGTCGGCATAGTGGATGTCGGCGCCTTCGGCACGCAACCGTTCGGTCAGCTCACAGGCTGTGCGGTCGTAGCCGCCCACAAAGATATTCTTGGAAAGGAAATAGCGTTCGAGCGCACTCATGCCAATGCCGCCCGCGCCAACGAAATAAACCGATTTTATCGCTTCAAAATCCATTGTTCTCTGTTTGATTAAAGGGCTGAAACCGCCCTCGTTGCTCGTTTTTTCTTTCAGTAAACATTCAGCACTACACGCCCGTTTTTGGCGCGGGTGTATAGTTTGTGGCAAAAATAGCAAATTTTATTGGTTGGTTGTTAGGCCGTGCCCCGCTTTTTTTAGTCGCCTTTTTATGCCGCTGAGTTTTGTGGCGGTCCGTTCCAAAGTGGGCCATTGTCGGTTTCCCGCGCGTATACATACCCCGGAAGTTTGCCGTTTTCGCCAATCACCCAGTCACACCTTCAAAAAAAGCCCATTTCATCGCAGAATTTGCCCCAAAAGTGTGATTGAAGCTTCCAATCACGCTCAGTCACCCATATGACGCCTTTTCCGGATAGGGTATTCAAAAATGAGATGGTAATTTGATTGGTTTTGGCCCATTTTTGTACCGCCTGGCAAGCCATGAAGGATAGGGCGTTTTATATTGGTTTTGTTTGTTGAAATGAATGGGCGGCCAAGCAACGGCCTGAAAGGCCAAAAGATCATAGCCCAGGGCAGAGG
>JBGVLE010000009.1:0-9059 GCA_045124135.1 Alloprevotella sp. | reverse complement strand
TTAAAACGGCACAAAGATACGCAATCTGAGCAGAATATGCGCCGTTTTGATACAACTTTTGCTCTAAATGGTGCGATTTGCGCAACAATTGTGCAAGGCGAGCGCAGACAAGCTTGCTTGATATGCCGAGCCGCCTGTTTTATGTAAAAAAATCGGAGAGTAGCGGTGTGGTGCCCGGCAGGTTTACGCCTTCCGGGACAAAACAGCCCGGACCTTGATGGGTCCGGGCCGGAGTTTGTGAGGCTGAGAGTCTGAAAACAATCGACTCTTGGTCCTTTTATTCTTATTCTTCCCAAAGGGCACTGCCCCAATAGTCTTTGCGGTCTGTGAGCGATGCGCTGCCGGCGGCCTTGTCGCCTTCGTCGTTTGAGATGGTCACTGTGGGGTCGCTTGTGGCAATCATACCTTCGGTGTGGCAAGTCGTGAGTTCAGACTGGGGAACGATATATGTTTTCTTGTTCATAGTTTCTGTGTAGTTATGTGTGAGAAAAATGGTTTATTTCACCAACATCTTGTGGCCTGCGCTGATGAAGATTTGTTCTTTGGCGGCTTTGGTCACCCGGCGGCCGGTGAGGTTGCCGTCGAGGCTCATGCGGATGGTGGCGGGAGCTTCGCCCGATGTGGTGATGCCCAGGCAGGCTTTGTTGGCGGCAAAGCTGGTGTTTGTGGTGTCAAGGAGCTTGAAGAGTGCAGCGCCTTCGGTGTTTTGGGTGAAGACGTAGAGTGTTTTGCCTTCGGCCGTGGGCGTGCCGCCACAAGGGATGGCGATGAGTTCGTTGTCGCTGAAAGCAGAGGCGTCGCCGGTGGTCGTGGCATAGAGATTGGCCGATGTGAGAGTGCTTGAAAGCAGAATGACACCCTGGCCTGCGGGGATGATGTTGACGTTTCAATACATTTGCACTAACTTTTGCCAAGCAGAAGTTAGGCTGCACTCGGCAAAGCCAAAATGAAAAACTATGTCTTTCATTTTGGCTTTGCTCTCATTTGCACTAACTTTGCAACTCAAATAACGTTAAAGCGGCACTATGCCACATATATATTATATATAGTATACATTTTTCAGTCTATGTCTCTCTCTACGCTTATGGCCGTTTCGCCCATCGACGGACGTTACCACGGCAAAACAGAAGCCCTCGCGCCTTACTTCTCTGAATACGCCTTGATGAAATACCGCGTCAGGGTGGAAGTGGAATATTTCATCGCCCTCTGCGACAGCAATCTGCCGGGTCTCGAAGGCTTCGACAAAAACCGCTACGACGCGTTGCGCGACATCTACCGCAACTTCAGCATTCAGGACGCCGAGCGCGTGAAAGAAATCGAGAGCGTCACCAATCACGATGTCAAGGCCATCGAATATTTCATCAAGGAGCAACTCGACGCTATGGGAGGCTTCGAAGCCTACAAGGAATTCATCCATTTCGGCCTCACTTCGCAAGACATCAACAACACGTCTTTCCCCCTTATGCTCAAAGACAGCCTCGACACGGTCTATGTGCCGATGGTGAAGCAGGTGATTGACTGCCTCAACGCCTATGCCGAAGAGTGGAAAGACATTCCTATGCTGGCCAAGACCCACGGACAGCCCGCCTCACCCACACGTCTGGGCAAGGAGGTCAAGGTGTTTGCCTATCGCCTGGAGCGCGCGCTCGAGAGCCTTACCGACATCAAAATCACGGCTAAGTTCGGCGGCGCCACCGGCAATTACAACGCCCACCACGTGGCCTATCCCGACGTCAACTGGCCGGCTTTCGGCGACAAGTTCGTGAGTGAGCGCCTCGGTCTGGAGCGTGAGACCTACACCACCCAAATCAGCAACTACGACTCGCTTGCTGCCGTGTTCGACGCTATGAAGCGCGTGCACACCGTCATTGTCGACCTCGACCGCGACTTTTGGCAATACATCTCCATGGAGTATTTCAAGCAGAAAATCAAAGCCGGCGAGGTGGGCTCGAGTGCCATGCCCCACAAGGTCAATCCCATCGATTTCGAAAACTCAGAGGGCAACCTCGGTATGGCCAACGCCGTGCTCGAACACTTGAGCCGCAAACTCCCCATCAGTCGCCTGCAGCGCGACCTCACCGACTCCACCGTCATCCGCAACATCGGCGTGCCAATGGGTCATGCACTCATCGCCCTGAGCAGCACACTAAAAGGCCTGGGCAAACTCCTGCTCAATGAGGAAGCCATCAGCCGCGACCTTGACAACTGCTGGGCCGTCGTGGCAGAGGCCCTGCAGACCGTGCTCCGCCGCGAGGGCTATCCCCATCCCTACGAAGCCCTCAAGGCCCTGACCCGCACCAATGCCGCCATTACGCAACAAAGCATCAGCACCTTCATCGACGGTCTTGACGTGAGCGACAAAGTGAAGGCCGAGCTCCGCGCCATCACGCCCCATAACTACACGGGTATGAACTAAGACTTACACACTATTATATTAAACGACAAATGTCTGACAAAGATTTTGATTTCAAATCACCTGGTGAGACAGGCCGTGACGGTCAGTCTTCGGGATGGCGGCCCGCCGGCCGTTTTACCGGCAAAAGCCGAGGAGGCTTCCGCCCCCGCCGTGACGGCGGATTTTCAAACGACGAAAACCCCAGAGAGAGACATTTCGGCCGCACAGGCGCACCCCGCGGCGACCGTCCCTACGACCGCACAGGTGGCTCACGCTTCGACGGAGAGGCCAGAGGCGGCTTCGGCGGCGGCAATCGCTTTGGCAAACCCAGACCCTTTGGCCACAAACCTTTCAGAAACGAGGGAGTCGATGAAGGCTTCAGCCGTGAAGGCGCCTGGAACCAGGGCGGAGAGCGCGGCAATTATGGCCGTGGCCGTGCAGCCTATGGCGGCGAAAACCACTATACCGGTACGCCCGGCGCTCGCGACCGCAAGTTTTCCAAGCCCTATAATCCTCACGCCAAATACAGTCACAAGAAACAGCTGGAGTATAAAGAGAAACACTACGACCCCAACGAGCCGGTGCGCCTCAACCGCTTCCTGGCCAATTCTGGCATCTGCTCGCGCCGCGAAGCCGACAAATACATCGCCTCGGGCGTGGTGACTGTCAACGGTGAAGTTGTGACCGAACTCGGCACCAAGGTGCTCCGCACAGACACCGTGCTCTTCCACGACCAAGCCATCAAGATGGAAAAGAAAGTATACGTGCTGCTCAACAAGCCCAAGGGCTATGTCACCACAAGCGACGACCCACAAAATCGCCGCACCGTGATGGATCTTGTCACAGAGGCATGCCGTGAGCGCATCTATCCCGTGGGCCGCCTCGACCGTAACACCACCGGTGTGCTCCTGCTCACCAACGACGGCGAGATTGCTTCAAAGCTCACTCACCCCAAGTTTTTGAAGAAAAAGATTTATCACGTCACCCTCGACAAGGCCGTGACGGCTGCCGACCTCAGACAGATTGCCGAAGGCCTCATCCTTGAAGACGGCGAAGTGAAAGCCGACGCCATCGAATACGCCTCGCCCGACAGCAAAAAGGAAGTGGGCATCGAAATCCACTCCGGCAAAAACCGCATCGTGCG
Source organism: Alloprevotella sp. (assembly GCA_045124135.1). Taxonomy (GTDB): domain Bacteria; phylum Bacteroidota; class Bacteroidia; order Bacteroidales; family Bacteroidaceae; genus Alloprevotella. The sequence goes on along the minus strand of JBGVLE010000009.1, from coordinate 5,520 downwards.
CCGCATCTTCGAGCATCTTGGCTACAACGTGGTGAAACTGGACCGCGTCTATTTCGCCGGCCTCACCAAAAAGAATGTCAAGCGTGGAGACTGGCGCTATCTCACAGAGGCCGAGGTCAATATGCTTTACATGTCTTGAAACCATCATTTACCGACACATTTTCATTCTCCCAATAAATTATGAAACGTACGAGAATAATCGACGCCTTGGCGCTCACCGCCTCCGGACAGACCATCACTGTGAAGGGCTGGGTGAGAACACGCCGCGGCAGCAAATCGGTCAACTTCATCGCCTTGAACGACGGTTCGACCATAAAGAACATCCAGATTGTAGCCGACGTGGAGAAGTTCGACGCCGACATGCTTCGCCTCATCACCACCGGCGCCTGTCTGAGCGTAAGCGGCCGTCTTGTGGAAAGCCAGGGTGGGGGACAGAGCGTAGAGCTTCAGGCAGATGAAATAGAAGTGCTCGGCACTTGCGGCTCTGACTTTCCTATGCAAAAGAAGGGACAGACCTTTGAATATATGCGCCAACACGCCCATATGCGTCTGCGCACCAACACCTTCGGCGCCGTCTTCCGCATCCGCCACCAGATGGCCATGGCCATACACCGCTATTTCGATGAGCACGGCTTCTATTATTTCCACACGCCCATCATCACCGCCAGCGACTGTGAAGGCGCCGGCCAGATGTTCCAGGTGACGACCAAAAACCTCTACAAAATCGAGAAGACCGAAGACGGCAAGATTGACTATAGCGACGACTTCTTCGGCAAGCCCACCTCGCTCACCGTGAGCGGTCAGCTCGAAGGCGAGCTTGGAGCCACGGCGCTCGGAGCCATTTATACCTTCGGCCCCACCTTCCGCGCCGAAAATTCCAATACGCCGCGCCACCTCGCCGAGTTTTGGATGATTGAGCCCGAAGCTGCCTTCTACGACATCCAAGACAATATGGACCTGGCCGAAGACTTCATCAAGTTCTGCGTCAAGTATGCGCTCGAACACTGTGCCGACGACCTGGCCTTCCTCTGCAAAATGATTGATCCGGGTCTGTTGGACCGTCTGCACTTCGTAGTGGAGCACGACTTCGTCCGCCTCACCTACACCGAGGGCATCAACATCCTGGAAAAAGCCGTAGCCGACGGCCACAAGTTTGAGTTCCCCATCTATTGGGGTGCCGACCTGGCCAGCGAGCACGAGCGTTACCTCGTCGAGACTCACTTCAAGCGTCCCGTCATCCTCACGGATTATCCCAAGGAAATCAAGGCCTTCTATATGAAACTCAACGAAGACGGCAAGACCGTAAGAGCCATGGACGTGCTCTTCCCGCAGATTGGTGAAATCATAGGCGGCTCAGAGCGCGAAGAGAGCTACGAGAAACTCCTTGCCCGCATCAAAGAGCTCGACATACCGATGAAGGATATGTGGTGGTATCTCGACACCCGCCGCTTCGGCTCTTGCCCCCACAGCGGTTTCGGTCTCGGTTTCGAACGCCTCATCCTCTTCGTCACCGGTATGCAAAACATCCGCGACGTCATTCCCTTCCCCCGCACGCCGGGTTCGGCCGAATTCTAAAGTTTCGGCAAGACCACAAACATAAAGGCTGCGCCATCTTATGTCTTCGGGCATTGATGGCGCAGCCTTTTGTCTGTGTGTGGCCGTTCGGGTCAGCGTTGGCGATAGTCTGGCATGCCGTCGGCAATCCATTCCATCACTCTGGCCGGCGCTTCGTTGTGTTGAAGCATATATTTCATGAAGTCCATATAAGGTGCAGAATGTGAGAAGAAACGGTGATAGCCTTCGCAGAGATAGTTGTGGCCGTTTTCGCCGTCTTTTGAGGTGGCGAAACGGTTGCGCGGACACTCGCCGTGGCAGGCCATCAGATAGTCGCAGTCGCGGCATTGGGCGGTGAGGCGGTCGCGTTTGTCCCGGCCGAAGGCCAGGAGTTCGGGGCGTTGCACCAGTTCTTTGAGCGGTGTGGTCTGGATGTTGCCAAGATAAAACTCCGGAAAGACGAAATGGTCGCAAGCATAAACGTCGCCGTTCCATTCCATCACCGGGGCGTGGCCGCAAGTCTCTGCCAGCGTACACACTGACGGCGTCATGCCCATCCAGCCCGCCAGGGTGGAGTCGAAGAGCTGGACGAAATAGTCGCCGACATCATGGCGCACCCATTCGTCGAAAATCTCACAGAGAAAGCGGGCCCAGGCCTCTGGTGTGACGCTGAAAGGTGCCATCGTGGCCACGGCTCCGTCGGTCGGCGCAGCCAGAAGGCGGCCGTCGGGACGACGGTAAAAACGCTCCACCACAGGCGTGAACTGGATGTAGTGGCAGCCGATTTCTTTGAAAAAACGGTAGAAGTCGAGAGGCTGCTCGGCCGTGCGGCTGTTGACCACCGCCATGGCGTTCCATTCCACGCCGTGTCGGTTGAGCGTCAGGATGGTCTGCATCACTCGCGCCCACGACCCTTTGCCCGATGGCGCACGCCGGAAATCGTCGTGCAGGTCTTGCGGTCCGTCGATGCTCAGCCCCACGAGGAAATTGTTTTTCTTGAAAAACCGCGCCCATTCCTCGTTGATGAGTGTGCCGTTGGTTTGGAAAGCATTGTCTATATGGCGCCCGTCGGCATATTTGCGCTGGAGTTCGAGCGCGCGTTCGTAAAACTTGACCGGGCGCAGTGTGGGTTCGCCGCCGTGCCATGTGAAGAGCACGTTGGGGGTGGTTTGCAGTGTGATGTAGTCGCGGATATACGTTTCGAGCAGTTCGTCGCTCATCTGTTGCCTTCCGGCGCCGGCATAGAGATGCTTTTTCTCGAGATAATAGCAATAGGTGCAGGCCAGATTGCAGGCCGCTCCGGCCGGCTTGGCCATAAGATAGACCGGACGTGAAAACGGCGTGGCGGTTTTAGTCATATTGTAAACAGTTGTTAATCAAAGGGTAGGGGAGTCTTCGTGAGGTGAAACTTTATAAGGTATAAGCCCGTGAGTTTGCGAGATATGAGTCAAATACCGAAAATGCTTTGTGCCCCATCGGCTCAATATTTCATCTTTTGTGAATGACTGATGCAAATGTAGGGCATAATCGTGAGATTGTCGCTATGCCGCCCGTCATTTTTCGCGCCGGGGCCTCGCCGTGTTTTGTCTTTGGCAATCAATGCCGGGATGGTTAAATTCAAGTTGAAGAAGTGGGAAGAGTCTCGTAGGAGGCTTTTCCCACTTTTTTTGCGCCAAATTGGTCGTTCCTGCGATAAGGACAGGAATTTCTTGCCTTATGCCAGAAATTCCCGGGCTTATTCCCGTTGTGTTTTTCTCTAATCCGGCTATGGATTGAGATAATTTTCGAATCCATTTTCCGCCATTCCCAAGATTTTTTCCCCTTTCCCGTGTTGAGAAAAATATTTTTTCGATTTTGCGTCACAGACGCCGGTAGTTTTTGCACAATCTCGGCGGCGATGAAATTTATCCACAAAATTTCTAAGTTAATTCGAATTAGTACAGATATTATGTTTAATCGAAAATTGATAAATGTAGGGGATATGGTATCATATACCATATTTTGTAGGTCGCTCACGATAAAAATGAAATTGGATTTGAGCATTGTTGTCATTGAGCAGCCAAGCTCGGGTTGTAAAGCCTTAATATTAATCATTGAGCGGTCCTTTAAGGCCTGTAAGGCCGTAACCTTTCAGCCCAAGTCGTCAGGCCTTGGGATACGAAGAACACAATCATTCCGGCCTGCAAGGTCGGCACGCCATGCGTCTAATTGTCAAAATGTTATTTCACGTAAAAAATCCGGTAATGTGCCGATTTTGCAGACCGGAGACAAGAGGTATAATCCACAACCCAGGCCTGACGACCCGGGCTATTATGTTATAGCCTTACAGGCCTTGCATAGCCGCTCAGTAATCAAACGTCAGCAAATTGAAATCCGGTATTTTTTCTCTTAGCTACGCGCACATCAACCTTACGTAGCCGCCCATTTTCATTATTTCACACCTTTTCTGTCACTTTTCGCGAAAAAAATGGGCGTCACATGGCGAAAATTAAATTGTTTTGACTACTTTTGCAATATGAAATGGAAATGGCGAATGATAGGCCATTTCGTTTTATGACTCAACATCGCGGCACTGCATCTTTCGCCGCACATCCACTAAACAACTACACACCTATCGCTACTTTCCGGTTTTCACGTCGGAAAGTCTTACTCCCTAACATCATTTTTATGCCATTGTTCACAAAAGACCAGCTGCTTGCCAAGGACATTGAAGATTTGCGTGCCGTGGCCCAAGCACTCGGTTCGCCCCACAAAGACAGTAACATCAAAGAAGAATTGGTCTACGATATCCTTGATGCTCAGGCTGAAATCAAAAGCGTAGAGGCGCAAAAACAACAATCAGTCGGACGTCGCGCTCGCATTGTCAAAAAAGAGGCGGCCCCCGTGTTCCACATGGATGCCAATCATGACGACAAGCCTGCCGAAACCGAAACGGTTCCCGAGCCAGCCGACGAAACGACTGAAGAAGCTCCCGAGCAACCTGTCAAGCGTAAACGCGGCCGGCCCTCGAAGGCAGAAATCGCCGCACGCGAAGCCGCTGCCCGCGAAGCCGCCGAGGCCGAAGAGATGAAAAATCAAGATGAAGCCGAAACGGCCCCGCAGAATGACGATGAACAGGAACTGCCCGACTTTGTGGCCGAACAAATCAACCAACAGCATAACGAAGACGACGAACCGCTGCAGGTGGCCTATGCCAAACCGCTCTTCGAGAGCGACACCAAGACCGACGCCAAAGAGCCCGCAGGCGATTTCATTATCTTGAAAGACGTGCCGGCCTTCGAAGGCCAGATTGTGGCACGCACGGATGTGGCCACCATGCAGTCTGTGCCCGGCGACATGCAGAGCAGCATCAACAACTTCAGGGCTGTGGTGCCCGGTTTCGCCACCCGCAACGAGATGGCTGCCGCGCCGGTGATGCCGCGCCCCACCCCACAGCCTGCCCCCGTGGCGCCTCAACCCGCCGAACTGCTCGACGGCCGCGGCGTCCTGGAAATCGTCAATGAAGGCTATGGCTTCTTGCGCTCGTCAGACTACAACTACCTCACCTCGCCCGACGACATCTACGTCACCCCGGCCCTCATCGACCAGTATGGCCTCAAGACCGGCGACGTGGTAGAGGGCAAAGTGCGCGTTCCGAGAGAAACTGACAAATTCTTTGTCCTGACCACCGTGGAGCAAATCAACGGCCACAACCCCATAGAGGTGCGCGACCGTGTGGCTTTCGAACATCTCACGCCGCTTTTCCCCAACGAAAAATTCAACCTCAGCACCGGTCTGAAAAGCGACAGCCTCTCTTGCCGCGTGGTCGACCTCTTCTCGCCCATAGGCAAGGGACAGCGTGCGCTCATCGTGGCCCAGCCCAAGACGGGTAAGACCATGCTGATGAAAGACATAGCCAATGCCATCGCCCGCAACCACCCCGACACCTACCTCATGATGCTGCTCATCGACGAGCGCCCCGAGGAG
>JBGVLE010000008.1:0-6577 GCA_045124135.1 Alloprevotella sp. | reverse complement strand
ATTTGCCCAAAACAAATTCAACAATCACCTTCCGGCGCTTCCCCTCAAAAAAACGACCCATTAACGCCCCGTGCATATATCCTGCCGACATCACTCGGCCGCGGCGGCTTCGGGGTGCGTCTTGGACCATTCGTCGTAGAGGGCGATGAGGGCACGGAGACCGTAGGCTTTCATTTTGTCGTGATAGATCACGTCGATGCAGAGGTCGAGCAGGTCTTTGGTGTCGTCGGCCGAGTGGGCGATGAGCGAGCGGATGTTGAGTTTGAGTTTGTCGAGCACCGGTTCGGTGACGTAGCCCGTCGAGTCCACCAGACCTTGGAAGAGCTGATAGCGGCGGATGGTTTGGAGATTGTCGTCGGAGATTTGGAGATGGCGCGTGCCGCTCTCGTTGAGTTGGATGTCGTACATAGTGTGTTTAAGGTTTAAGGCCGCCTCACCGTGTGGCCACGGGCCGGCGTATGTTTTTTGTAAAGGCAAAACTACTAAAAAAGGCGTGGATGGCCCACATCGGCCGCGATTTTTGTGTTTCGGCGCCGCCGGAGCGCGGCGAGAGTGTGATTGAGCGTGACCGGAGCGTCCAATCACCGCATCGGCCTCATCCACCGGCAGTTACAAGCCCGTGATTGTGTGATTGGGGAAAAGGCAACAATTTGGGTAGGGTGTTCAGCATTTGAATTTGACACTAAGATTGATTATGGGCCTATATGAGCGGCCCGGCAACGGCCTTTAGGGCCAACGAGACCATAGCCCAGGGCAGAGGTGACACGCAGTGGCACCGGCACCCTGGGTTGCGTTGTGTGATAATGTTCGCCCTGTAAGGGCAAAAGACTTTTATGGACGTGACAACTAATTATACTATAAATCTTTTGCCCCTTCAAGGCGCATTGTACGGGCCACGCTTACCCAGGATGCCGGCGTCGTTTCGCGCCGCCTCTGCGCTGGGCTGTAGCCCGCCACCACAACCCGCATTTTGCAATCTCCATTTATCATTTTTATGGCTGCATAGTTAAACCTTCTTAACGTACGTGTTAAAAACGGGGGGTAATTTGGTTGGGTCAAAATTAGGTAATTTCACATCAACTTTCAAAAGTTGTTTACCCTATCATACGCTGCGGTGCCATCCGTGGCCTCTTTTGCACGAAATTTATTCATCAACAATCAACAATATGAGAAAATTTACAAAATTCTTCATGTTGCTCTTCGCTTTGGTGGGAGCAACGGTGGGCTACGCACAAAGCATAGCCGAAAGCCCTACACCAATCTCAGGACTTACCTCGGGTTTTTATGTCATTAAGAATGTGAACAGTTCTAAACCATTGAACTACATTTATTGTGCGAACACTGTAAATGGCGCATTAAAACACACTGCGACAACACCCTCAGCAGACGTAACAGACCCTGCCATTGACAAGTATCTGTGGTATGTGGACGTAAAAACCACCGGAGAGAACGTGACCGTAACTATTTCCTCCGTAACCCTAGCCGGCTATTGGCCTACGGCACAATGGGGTAATAAGTCACTGGTGGTGACCAAAAACCCTCAAGTGTTTGACCTTAAAACCACAAATCAGACGTTGGGAGGTAATACAAGTGCAATGACCGAAGACGGCAACACCTGTCTGATTGGCAACACCACGAGCTACAACTACGGTGGTGAACAAACGTATTCTTATTTCCACGTAAACGGCGACAACAACATAGGCTCATGGCATGATGCCAATCCAGGCTCCTTGCTTTATGCACAATTCTATGCCGCCACTGGTTTTGCAAATAAGGTGACATTGAATTATAAGGACGGCGAACGCAACACATTTACAAAAGAAACCACATTCATGTATAATTCTCCGCTGTCTCTTGACGATTTGCGTTTGGACTTCTACACCATCAATAATGTAAAAAATGAGAGCGACGAAACGGTCAATGAAATCACAGAAAGTGGCACCTATACCGTAAATTGCACCTCCAACTTCCCCTTCGAGCTGATGACTATCACCGATGGTGCATTTGCCAATGCCAACTTCTATACGATGCTGATTGCCAACGGCAGTCGTGATGTGGTATATGAAGGTGGCACAGGCGTCACGACGATGGCCGGCACAAAAGGTTTCAACAAGAAGAGCCTTTGGGCCTTTGAACAGGTAAGCGGCACCGAGGCCAATTTTAAGATTTACAACTTAGCCGCAGGCGCGACTGCTCCTATGGCGGTTAACGGCACCGGCAATGAGACTCCCGTTAGTATGGGCACATACGATAGCGGCGACGCAAGCACCGACCAGTTCACGCTAACCACCAGCGATACCGGCTATGCCTTCCTTCACACTAAGGCCACTACATACCTGAATGCTAGCCACAGTCTTCTTGACACAAATGCTGATGGCAACCGAGATGCCAATACAGGTCTTGGACTTTGGAATGCCAATGGCACTGGTTCACGCTTCTTCTTCACCAGCGTTGATAAAATGACTGAGTTGGCTCAAACATTGCTTATGCGCGCAGACGAAACATATCCCGCATCTGAAGGCTATTTAGCAGTCACCAATACACAAGACGCATATTATCTTGTTGATTTCCATAGAGACCAAACTTTAGCCAAGTTAAATACGGCTCTTGAACGCGTAAGTGAGACATTCAACTACAACAACCCCTATTATGTAAGCCTCGATCCGTCGAAAGTCTATCAGATTATCTCATATAATGACGCTAACTGCAAAGGCTGGACCATCTATTCTAACACTTGGTGTGGCCCGAATGGCGGGAACGGCCAATATGACGACCGTAAGATCCTGATTGGCACCGACCGCCCCATTGGAGAAACTCTGTTCTGGTTTGAAAGCGTAAGCAATGGCTATCGCATTCACCACGCTAACTCAGACTATCGCTTTGTACAGCTCAGCGCATTCAATGATATGCAAACCCCTGATATGCCCGTAGCCACCGACGCCGGTGGTACATACATTATCTCACCCGCAACATACTATACTAACGTATTCGCTCTCTCAAATTACAACACAGAAAACAAATGGTTGCACTGCGGTACGGGCAACGGCAAAACCATCGTACGCGCTCAAGCTCCTGCAGTTAACGACGGCGACCTCTGGCTCATCAAGGAAGTACAGAACATCCCCGTGACCATCGGCGCTGCCAAATGGAGCACCTTGTGCCTCCCCGTGGCCGTGAAAGTTCCCGTTAACGCAGCAAGCCTGAAGGTTTACACCGTGAGCGGCGTGGACAATGTCACCGGCGTGATGACGCTCAACGTAGTAGAACCCGGAACTGTCGTGGCCAAGAATACCGGCCTGCTCCTCGCCTCAACGTCTGAAAACGAAGAAGACACCTACAACTTCACCGTGTCTACCGAGGCCGGTACGTCATACGAAGGCAACAACATCCTGATGGGTACGACGGCTCGCCGCAAAGGCTTCAACACCGCCGACGGCTCCGATCCTACCGCCATCACCATCCCCCACTACGCTCTGGCACAACAGGACGGCGTGGTAGCCTTCTATCCCAGCACCCTCAACATCTTGCCGGCCAACAAGGCTTACATCAAAAAGGCAGACATCACCACCAGCGAAGACGGTACCAACCGCGCACTCTACATGACCGGCAACACCACCGGCGTGGACAGCACCCTCATCCAGAACAGCGAGGCTGAAGAATACTACGACCTCAACGGCCGCCGCGTGCTCTACCCCACCACCGGCATCTACGCCACCCGCTCGGGCAAGAAGGTGTTCATCAAATAATCATCAACCCACTCAAACCTAAACTTTAGAAACAATGAAAAAGACTTATATCACACCCAAAGCGCAGGCCGTGGCTCTGATGACCGAAGACACGCTGCTCTCTATGTCAGACCCCAAAGTGAACAACGACCCCGACAAAGTGGTCAACGACGAGAACCAGGTGCTCTCAAACCGCAAAGGCTTTGGCGGCGGCATGTGGGACAATATGGAATAAGCCCCACACTGCCGAATTCTTACGTTCGACTCCAATGGAGTATATATAAAATAAATTGATTGGTTGAAGATGCCCCGTCCGTGATGGATAGGGCATCTTTTTTTGTAGGGCAAGAGGCCGAGATGGGCGGCCACGGCATGACCTTGAAGGGCAGGATGTCCCAAATTGGTTTATGGGCATAATTATTGAGCGGCCAAGCAAGGCCTGTAAGGGCGTAACATATTAGCCCAATTGACTTCGTCTTCCTCCTTCGCGGCTCAGCATAATCCAAGTAAAACTTGGCTTCTGCTCTCGCCTTGTCGTCGGTTCGTTAGGCCTGGGTTGTGGGATTTCCCTCTAATCTCCGGCCTGCAAGGTCGGCACACGCGCCTTCTGACACAAAAAACTATGCCACGACTGCCAATTTGTCATAAAACACAACGGCTGGCACACGGCGACTGGATTTTGGCACACTCCTTGCTCTATATAGAGCGTGCAGCCGGCCACACGCCGACACGACACACTCCTATAATATAATATATACACGCATAACAACAAACAAAAAACAAATACAACAATGGGAAAGATTATCGGAATTGACCTGGGAACAACCAACTCATGTGTCTCAGTTTTTGAGGGCAACGAGCCCGTAGTGATTGCCAACAGCGAAGGCAAACGCACCACCCCGAGCGTGGTGGCCTTTGTGGAAGGCGGCGAACGCAAAGTGGGAGACCCCGCCAAGCGTCAGGCCATCACCAACCCCAAACGCACCATCTACTCCATCAAACGCTTCATGGGCGAAACATTCGACCAGGTGGGCAAGGAGATTTCACGTATGCCCTACAGCGTGGTGCGCGGCGAAAACAACACGCCCCGCGTGGAAGTGGACGGCCGCCAATACACACCGCAGGAAATCTCGGCCATAGTGCTCCAGAAAATGAAGAAGACCGCCGAAGACTACCTCGGACAGGAAGTGACCGAAGCCGTCATCACCGTACCGGCCTACTTCTCTGACTCACAGCGCCAGGCCACCAAAGAAGCCGGACAGATTGCCGGCCTCGACGTGAAGCGCATCGTCAACGAGCCCACCGCAGCCGCTTTGGCCTACGGTCTGGACAAGGCCAAGAACGACATGAAGATTGCCGTGTTCGACCTCGGTGGCGGTACGTTTGATATCTCTATCCTCGAACTGGGCGGCGGCGTGTTTGAAGTGCTCTCGACCAACGGCGACACCCACCTGGGCGGCGACGACTTCGACCACGTCATCATCGACTGGCTCGTGCAGGAATTCAAAAACGACGAAGGCGCCGACCTCTCGGCCGACCCCATGGCCATGCAGCGTCTGAAAGAAGCTGCCGAAAAGGCCAAAATCGAACTGTCAAGCTCCACCACGACCGAAATCAACCTGCCCTACATCATGCCCGTAGGCGGTGTGCCCAAGCACCTGGTCAAGACGCTCACCCGCGCCAAGTTTGAAGCACTGGCACACGGCCTTATCGAAGCCTGCAAGACACCCTGTCAGGCTGCCCTGCAGAGCGCCGGCCTCTCAACCTCAGACATCGACGAGGTGATCCTCGTGGGCGGTTCGTCACGTATCCCCGCCGTACAGCAGCTTGTAGAGAACTTCTTCGGCAAAGCCCCCTCAAAGGGTGTGAACCCCGACGAAGTGGTAGCCGTGGGTGCCGCCATCCAGGGTGCCATCCTGAACAAAGAGAGTGGTGTGGGCGACGTGGTATTGCTCGACGTGACGCCCCTCTCACTCGGCATCGAGACCCTCGGCGGCGTAATGACCAAACTCATCGACGCCAACTCCACCATCCCCTGCAAGAAGAGCCAGGTGTTCTCTACGGCCGAAGACAACCAGCCCGAGGTGACCATCCACGTGCTGCAAGGTGAGCGCCAGTTTGCCCGCGACAACAAGAGCATCGGCCGCTTCAACCTCGCCGGCATTGCTCCCGCCCGCCGCGGTGTGCCTCAGATTGAGGTGACCTTCGACATCGATGCCAACGGCATCCTCAACGTTTCGGCCAAAGACAAGGCCACGGGCAAGGAGCAGGCCATCCGCATCGAAGCCAGCTCGGGCCTGAGCAAGGAAGAGATTGACCGCATGAAAGCCGAGGCCGAGGCCAACGCCGAAGCCGACAAGAAAGAGCGCGAGCGCGTGGACAAGCTCAACCAGGCCGACAGCATGATTTTCCAGACCGAGAACCAGCTGAAGGAACTGGGCGACAAGCTCCCCGCCGACAAGAAGCAACCCATCGAGGCCGCTCTCGCCAAACTCAAAGAGGCCCACAAGGCTGCCGATCTCGCCGCCGTTGATGCCGCCACCGCCGAGCTCAACGCCGCCTGGCAGGCCGCCAGTGCCGAGATGTATCAGCAGGCCGGTGCAGCCCAGCCCGGTGCCGGCTTCGCCGGAGGTGCCCAGCAGCCCGGTGCCGGTCAGCAAGGCCACCAAGGCTCCAACAAAGACGACATCCAAGACGCCGACTTTGAGGAAGTGAAATAAGCACATAGAGAAATAAGAATACAATATCAAATGGAAAGCGTGTAGCTCAATGAGTTACACGCTTTTCTTGTTTTTGGCCGTACACAATAATATTGCTATCTTTGCGTTATTATTATAAACATCTGTACCTTA
>JBGVLE010000007.1:0-2374 GCA_045124135.1 Alloprevotella sp. | reverse complement strand
CTTCGACATCATGCACATCAACCTGCACAAGACATTCTCGACTCCTCACGGCGGCGGCGGCCCCGGCTCAGGTCCCGTGGGTGTACGCAAAGGCCTCACGGAGCTTCTCCCCAACCCCCACGTCAAGAAAGATGAGAACGGCAAGTTCTACGTTGATTTCGGCAAGGACAGCCTCGGTTCCATCTCTACTTTCTTCGGCAACTTCGGCGTGATGATGAAGGCATACGCCTACATCCTCACCCTGGGCAAGGAGAATATCCGCAACGTAGGCCCCATGGCCACTCTCAACGCCAACTACATCAAGGAGAACCTTAAGGATGACTACCTGCTCCCCATCGAGGGCGTTTGCAAACACGAGTTTGTGTTTGACGGTCTGAAAGACAAGTCAACAGGTGTCACTACCCTGAACGTGGCCAAGCGCCTTCTCGACTATGGTTTCCATGCTCCCACCATCTACTTCCCTCTGCTTTTCCATGAATCAATGATGATCGAGCCTACCGAGACCGAGAGCAAGGAGACACTCGACGAGTTCATAGAGGTGATGCACAAGGTGGCCAAGGAGGCTCGCGAGACTCCCGACGACGTCAAGAACGCTCCGCTCACCACACTGGTGCGCAAGCTCGACGAGACCGGTGCGGCAAAGCATCCCATCTTGAACTACAAGCAGATGAAATCCAATGACTAAGTCAGATCTCATTATCATAGGTGCAGGTCCGGGCGGTTACGAGACCGCTCTGGCCGCTGCACACGCAGGCAAGAGCGTGACCCTCTTTGAGGGCGCGCATCTTGGCGGCACATGCCTCAACGAAGGCTGCATCCCCACCAAGTGCCTTTGCAAGAATGCGGAGGTCCTGACCCAGTTTAAGGAGGCCGACCGCTTTGGCATTGACAATTTCACTTTTGAATTTGACTTCAACAAGGTCATGGCCCGTAAAGACGAGGTGGTCAACACCCTGCGCGCAGGCATCGACACCATGATGAAGCAGGCCAAGGTGAATGTCGTGACCGAGTTTGCAGCCTTCAAGGATGCTCACACCGTTGTAGCCGGAGGCGAGGAATATACAGCCGACAACATCATCATAGCCACAGGTTCCGTGTCCCGCTCTCTGCCCATACCCGGTGCGGAGCTGGAGTGTGTCAAGACTTCGACTGACATGCTCTCCATAGACTATGTGCCTGAAAGTCTGACTATTGTAGGCGGCGGTGTCATAGGCATGGAGTTCGCTTCCATATTCAGCGCCATGGGCTCGAAAGTGACTGTGGTCGAGTTTATGAAGCAGATTCTGCCTCCCTTTGACTCAGACATAGCCAAGCGTCTGAAGCAGGCGCTCTCGAAGAAGGGTATCGAAATCATCACATCGGCTGCCGTCAAGAAGATAGAGCAGAACAGTGAGTATGAAATTGTCACCACTTATGAGTGCAAAGGCAAGGAGCAGACCGTCGTCAGCTCTGACATACTCATGGCTGTAGGCCGTGCGCCGAGGCTCGAAGGTTTGAATCTTGAGGCGGCAGGCGTGGAGTTTACCCCTCGTGGCATCAAGGTTGATGACTACATGCGTACCAACATACCGCATATTTATGCAATCGGCGACGTCAACGCCCGCATGATGCTTGCCCATGTCGCCACCTTCCAGGGTGTACGTGCTCTCAATGCCATTGACGGCAAGGAAGATGGCATCGACTTCTCGATAGTGCCCTCGGCTGTGTTCACACAGCCTGAGTGCGGCATGGTCGGTCTTACCGCCGACCAGTGCAAGGAGCAGGGCATAGCTGTCAAGACCGGAACAGCCTTCTTCCGTGCCAACGGCAAGGCTCTTGCGCTCGGCGAGCCCGACGGACTTTGCAAACTCATCTTCCGTGCCGATGACATGAAGCTCATTGGCGCCCATATCATGGGTGTGCAGGCAGCCGACCTCGCACAGCAGGCAGCCGACCTCATGAGCCGCGGTACAACCCACTCACAGATGACTGACATCATCTTTGGCCACCCCACAGTCTCAGAGGTGCTCCTCTCAGCCTGTCACAACCTGAAATAATACTTTCAATCTCATATAGCGACGAGAGAGCGCCGACCCTGAAGCGCTCTCTCGTTTTTTATTGTCTTTTTCTCATGCTATTTTCGGCTGACAAGATGTGGGGTTGCAAATTTTTTTGTAACTTTGTATCTGATTTTCTCAGAAACTGACCTTATGGAGAAGGATATTGAAGTCAATGGCCTGAGATTGCATTACGATGAGTCCGGGCCTGAAACCGGTACCCCGATTGTGTTGCTGCATGGTTGGGGCTGTAACCATACCACATTGGCAAGCATCCGTAAATTGCTGGAAGGCAAGATGCATGTATATAGCTTTGACCTCCCCGGTTTCGGCAAGAC
>JBGVLE010000006.1:0-3010 GCA_045124135.1 Alloprevotella sp. | reverse complement strand
CGTGTCACCTCTGCCCTGGGCTATGGTCTCGTTGGCCTTACAGGCCGTGCTTGGCCGCTCACAGCCTTTAGAATAACAGTTAAAAAAGTGACTGTGCCGCTCACAGCCCTTTCCCCTCTTAGCCCTCATAAATAAATATATATAAAACCATGAGTGACGCTCCAAATTTAGCATCTTCCCCCTTCTTCGAGAGTCTGTGTGACTTTATGGCCACCCGGCGCACCATACGCCGCTACACGGCCGAGGACGTGAGCGACGAAACCCTCAACCGCCTGCTCACGCTGGCCTCGCGCACACAGACTATGGGCGGCCTGCAACTCTACAGCGTAGTGGCCACACGCGACCAAGCCATGAAACGCCGGCTTTCGCCGCTCCATTTCGGTCAGCCAATGGTCACCGAGGCCCCTGTCGTGCTCACCTTCTGTGCCGACTACCATCGCACCACCGCCTGGTGCGACTGCCGCCAAGCCAATCCGGGCTACGACAATCTGCTCTCGTTCCTCAACGCCGCTACCGACGCTCTGCTGTTCTGCCAGAGCTTCTGCACACTGGCCGAGGCCCAGGGCTTGGGCCTCTGCTATCTGGGCACTACGCTCTACAACCCGCTCGGCATCATCGAAGTCCTCGAGCTGCCCCGTCTGGTCATGCCCGTGGCCACCATCACACTGGGCCATCCGGCCGAGGTGCCACCCACTCTCACCGAGCGGCTGCCGCTCACGGCCATCCGCCACGACGAACACTACGTGGCCGCCACCCCCGAGACCATCGACCGCGACTATGCCGCCAAAGAAGCCTTGCCCCAAAACCAGGCTTTCGTCCGTGAAAACCACAAAGAGACTCTCTCACAGGTCTTCACCGACGTGAGATACACCCGCCGCGACTGCGAAGCCATGAGCCAGACCATGATGGAAGCGCTGCGCCGGCAAGGTTTCATTGAATGAGAAAAACGCTCCCGGGAGCCATTCCACAGAACAACAAAATCAAATTAATATCAATCCAAAACAACTCAACAATCACACACACATGGGAAAAGTCCTAATTATCGGGGCCGGCGGTGTGGCCACAGTGGCCGCCCATAAGGTGGCCCAAAACACTGACGTGTTTGACGAAATCATGATTGCCTCGCGCACGGTTTCAAAATGCGACGCCATTGTCAAAGCCATTGGTCGCCCCGACATCAAGACGGCACAGGTAGACGCCGACGACGTAGACCAGCTCTGCCGACTCTTTGACGCCTTCAAACCAGACCTCGTGATGAACCTCGCCTTGCCCTATCAAGACCTCACCATCATGGAAGCCTGTCTGAAGAGCGGCTGCTCCTATCTCGACACGGCCAACTATGAGCCCAAAGACGAGGCCCACTTCGAGTATTCATGGCAATGGGCCTACAAAGAACGCTTTGAGCAGGCCGGACTCACCGCCATTCTGGGCTGCGGTTTCGACCCGGGCGTCACGAGCATCTACACAGCTTATGCAGCCAAACACCACTTCGACGAAATCCACTATCTCGATATCGTAGACTGCAATGCCGGCGACCACCACAAAGCCTTCGCCACCAACTTCAACCCAGAAATCAACATCCGCGAAATCACCCAGAAAGGCCTCTACTGGGAAAACGGCAAGTGGGTAGAGACCGAACCGCTCGAAATTCACCAACCCCTCACCTATCCCGAGATTGGCCCGCGCGAGAGCTACCTCCTTCACCACGAAGAGATTGAGAGCCTCGTCAAGAACTATCCCACCATTCGCCGCGCCCGTTTCTGGATGACCTTCGGCGAGCAGTATATCAAGCATCTCGACGTGATACAGAACATCGGCATGTCGCGTATCGACGAGATTGACTATGTGGCTGAAGCCGCCGACGGCAGCGGACCGGTGAAGGTGAAAATCGTGCCCCTGCAGTTCCTCAAAGCCGTCCTGCCCAACCCGCAAGACCTCGGCGAGAACTACGAAGGCCAAACAAGCATCGGCTGCCGCATCAAAGGCGTGAAAGACGGCAAGGAGCACACCTACTACGTCTACAACAACTGCTCACACCGCGCCGCCTACGAAGAAACCGGCATGCAGGGCGTAAGCTACACCACCGGCGTACCCGCCTGCATTGGCGCCCGTCTGTTTATGCTTGGCCAATGGAAACGTCCCGGCGTGTGGAACGTTGAGGAATTCGATCCCGATCCCTTCATGGCCGAACTCAACAAGCAGGGTCTGCCCTGGCACGAAATCCACGACGGCGACCTCGAGCTCTAAGCGCCCCGACTTCGCCGCAAGAACGTCGCAGCGCCTTCACCGCATCTTGCCGTGAGGGCGCTGTGTCTTTTGGTCTTCATCATTACCCTACAAACCATGACCCGAGAAGAAATTGTAATCAACCACCTTGAGGCTCACCATATCCCCTTCACCATCTACCATCATCCCGAAGGCAATACCATCGAAGAGGCCCGCCGATGGTGGCGGGACGACGGAAGTGTGCATTGTAAGAACCTGTTTTTCCGCAACCATAAAGGCAACCGCCACTATCTCGTCTGTTTCCCCTGCGACCTCAACCTCGACATCCATCATCTTGAGGCCACGCTCAAGGCTTCGCTTTTGCAGCAGGGTCTGCCCTCTTGTGGCAAACTGTCGTTTGCCTCGGCCGAGCGTATGCAGCGCTATCTCGACCTGTTGCCGGGCAGTGTGTCGCCGTTTGGTCTGATTAACGACGTCGACGGCGCTGTGCATCTCTTTCTCGACGCCAGGCTGCGCGAGGCAGCAACCTTGTCGTTCCATCCCAACGACAGCCGCGGCACGGTGGTCATCGCCCGCACGGACTTTGAACGCTATCTCACCACCGTGCGCAGCACCTACGAATACATTGCGCTTTAGTGCACATTGTTTTTTGACATATATGAAAAAGGAGGCCCCGAAGGGTCTCCCTCTTTTTTATGTCTAAATTTAACGGGTTGTTGCTTGTCTGCGAAAGACAATAAAACGGTCTGTGAATTCTCGGCGACCGCATCAGTAATACAAAGCG
>JBGVLE010000005.1:0-18653 GCA_045124135.1 Alloprevotella sp. | reverse complement strand
ATGCCGGTGGAGAAGGGCGTGAACTTCGGTCCGAACTCGGAGCGGATGACGCGGCAGGGACTGTATTTGGCATAAAGGCCAATGGAATGCCATCGGACGTCGAAGCGGAAATCTACAGTCACGGGGCTTTGACGGATGTGTTTGGCCATGTCTTTCACCTTCTGTCCGTCGGCATTGCGATAGCGCGTCTTGATGCTGGCGTAGGTATTGAAACAGGGAATGGCCGAGAAACGCAGCAGCCAGTGGCGTGAAGGCATATAGTTGTAGCTGACGGGCACCATGAGACTGAACACCTTGATGCGCGAGAAGTCAATGTCGGCCCCGGCGGGATAGTCGGCCAGGGAGATGCCGTCGAGCGTCTTGACGAAACGTTGGCGACCGTTGAGGCGGAAGTTGCGCCAGTTCAAGCCGAAGCCAATCGACGCGGCGTGGTGACCACAACGCGACGCCTTATAGACGTTGAATAATTCCCAAGAAATTTCATAGGAGCTGCCCATGTCTATGTCAAGGCCTTCGGGTGCACCGATGGCAGTGACGAAACCGTAGCTCAGACCGCCGGTGCAGAGTTCATCTTCGAGCAATCGGCGGTTCTTGGCTCGTTTCTTTGAAAAGAACAGGTCGAAACCGAAGATGGAATGCTCGTCGATTTTGCTGACGGCATCGGCGCTCATGCGCTTCTCATAGTGGAACGTGTAGCCGGGATCGTCTTTCGTCCCCTTGACGGTGAGCGAAACAACACTGTCGGCGTCGGTCAAGACCACCTCTTTGACGTCAGTTTTGTTAAGGATGGTGTCGCCGGTCTCGGTGGCAGTGGCCGTGAGTCCTGACGTGAGCAGCACGGCAGTGATCAGAATGTTTTTGCACATAGTTGTAGTGTTTTTTTATTGTTTGAATTTTTCTTTGAGTTCACTGATTGTGGCCCGTCCCTCGGTGAGGATGAGTGTGAGCCGGCGTGTGTGTCCATCCGAGGCGGCGGGGCGGTTGCGATAAAACACGCAATAGATTTCGTTTTTGTCTTTCCCTTTTATCTGCAAGGCGGCATAGGTGATTTGGCCGCCAGAACGGGTGATTTCCTTGTCGGTGGCCGAGGCGGCATCGCGGCTCACGAGTTGCTCAATGGCCGCGACCGTCCGTGTGTTACCGGTGAGCGTGAGACTGCGATAACGCGTAAGGTTGAAGGCCTTGACCTTGGAGCCCGAGAGATAGACCACCGTGGCATAGGGCGCATTGTTGTAGCGTCCGTCAAAGAGTTCGGCCACGGCCGGGGCGTTCTGGGCTGCCGATGTCGCCACAAAGGCGAGTATGAGAAAAAGCGTAAGGATATGGCGTTTCATGATGTGAAGCATTTATCTTGTTAGAGAAAAGCGGCAAAGGGATATGGCTGTGTTTCAGAACCCGCCAAGGACATCTTTCATCTGTGTCTCGATGGTTTCGTCGGCCTCTGACGGCGGTATGACGGTGGCGAGTTCGTTTTTCATTATTTTCAAGATTTCGGTCTCGTCTGTCTGTTTTTTTCCACCCACATAGGCCCAACAGTCTTCGCTTTCAGCCACATCGGCCGACGGGCGCAGCGCGATGAATGCAAAGAGGGCAACGACGGCTGCGGCAGAGGTGATGGTGAGGGGCGGAACGAGCCAATGCCGGCGTACAGTCCCCACAGCGGCCGAGGGGAGCTGGCCGTCTGAGGCACGTTGGCGTCGCCTGGCCGTCACGGTGAAACCCAGACAAGCACGGATGTCGTCATATCGGCTGTCTGACGTCCCGGCCAGAAGGCGACAGAGTTCGCGCTCTTCATCGGGCGTGGCCGTGGCCTCAAAATAGCGATGGGCCAGTTGCTCTATGCGATTGTTGAGAGAAGAAGTCTGCTGACGTTTCATGATTTCGGTGAGTTGAGGTAACACTGACGTATGGTTTTGCGGGCACGTGAGAGTTGCATCCTTACGGCAGCCTCCTGCATATGGAGTGCGCTGGCGATGGTGGCGTAATCCTGGCCCTGATAGTCGTGGCGATGCAGGATGTCGCGTGCCGTGGGCGAGAGATGTTGGTCTATGAGGCCTTCCACCTCGGCAAAGAGCCGTTCTCTTTCGGCCTGTTCGTCGGTCTCGTCGGGCAAAGCGTCTTCGGGCAAAGCGTCGAGACGGTCGGTGCAGGTTTTGCCCCGCTGCCTCAAGGCGTCTACGGCCAGATGTTTCACGGTGGTGGTGAGCAGGGCTGCGGCTTCGTCTTCGCGCTTGATGTCGGGATGTCGCGCCCAGAGCCGGCAGAAGGCTTCTTGCAAAGCGTCTTCGGCCTCTTCGTCACTCTGGGTCATCCGCCCCACCAAGCGACGCAACCTTCCGCCGAGGCGGCGGTAGGCGGCGAGAAGAGGTGACGTTGAGGTTCCAGCAGATGTGCTCATTTTGTTGTTGTTTCTGTGTAGATAACGCAGCGGGGCGGCATTTGTAACGTAAAAGTAGAATATTTTTGTGTGTTTTTTTAGAAACAACCACACCAAAAGCGGTGATTTAGTAAATTTGCCTTGCTTATTCAGCCATACAGTTATGCAAATAATCAAAATAGCGCTGGCCGTCGTCATATTTGCCTGCTGCGCAGCCACGGCGCTGGCCCGCGGCAAAGACACATTTGTGCAGCCTGGCGACACATTGCCTGCGTTCAGCATTGAGATGTCAGACGGCACCCATCTGACCACCGAAACGCTCAAAGGCCGTCCTGTGGTCTTGGCGTTTTTCAACACGAACTGCCTTGACTGCCGTCGCGAACTTCCTCTGTTGCAGCGTCTCCACACGGAGGCCGACGGAGCATATCGTGTGGTCTGCGTGTCGCGCAGTCAAGGGCAAGACCAAATCGAAGCGTATTGGAAAACAAAAAGCCTTACCCTCCCCTATAGTCCACAAACAGACCGCGCCATCTACAGCCTTTTTGCTCCCCACGGCCTGCCCAGAGTCTATGTGGCCGATGCCAACGGCGTGGTGAAGGCTGTTTTCATAGAGAAAGTCTCGGCCCGCAAACTGCGTAGGGCCTTAAAGCTATGCCACGAGAGGGAGCATATCAACCACCAGACCGAAAACAATCCTCTGTAGTATATATGAATCACACGACTATCAAATTTCGCCTCACGGCCATGAACTTTCTGGAGTTTGCCGTATGGGGCGCTTATCTCACTTCAATGGGCCGCTATCTCGCCGGCATGGGCATGGGCGGCCAGATTGGCTGGTTTTATTCCGTCCAAGGCATTGTGTCCATCTTCATGCCCGGCCTGATGGGTATGGTGGCCGACCGCTGGGTGCCTGCGCAGCGTATGCTCGGTATCTGCCATCTGCTCGCTGCCATGTCAATGGCCGCTGCTGCCACTTACGCCATGACGGCCGGAGGCGATGTGGCTTTCAGCAAATTCTTCGCCCTCTACACGGTCAGCGTGGCCTTTTATATGCCTACGCTGGCACTGAGCAACTCGGTGGCCTTCACTGTGTTGACGAACTCGGGTATGGACACCATCAAAGACTTCCCTCCCATCCGTGTGTTTGGTACGGTGGGCTTCATCGTGACGATGTGGGCCGTCGACCTGATGGGCTATATGGGCAGCTACCATCAGTTCTTCGTCTCTGCCGGTCTCGGCCTGTTGCTGGCGATCTATTCGTTCACTCTGCCCAACTGCCCCGTGGCGGCCCACACAGAGAAGAAGAGTTTGGTGCAGGCCTTGGGCTTCGACGCCTTCAAGTTGTTCAAAGAGCGGCGTATGGCCATCTTCTTCATCTTCTCGTTCTTGCTCGGCGTGTCACTGCAAATCACCAACGGCTTTGCCAATCCATTTATTGACAGTTTCAAAAACATTCCCGAGTATGCCGAAACCTTCGGCGTACAACACACCGGCATTCTCATCAGTCTCTCACAAATCAGCGAAGCATTCTGCATCTTGCTCATCCCATTTTTCATGAAAAGGTTTGGCATCAAGCGAGTGATGATGATAGCTATGCTGGCTTGGGTGTTGCGCTTTGGCCTGTTTGGTCTGGGCAATCCCGGACCGGGTGTATGGCTCTTTGTACTCTCGATGATTGTCTACGGCGTGGCCTTTGACTTCTTCAACGTTTCTGGTTCGCTCTTCGTCGACCAAAACACGCCTGCCTCCATCCGCAGCAGTGCGCAAGGTCTGTTTATGATTATGACCAATGGTTGCGGTTCAACACTCGGTATGATTGCCGCCCAAGCCGTTGTAGACCACTTCACCTCACCCGCCGGCCTCACCAATTGGACGCCCGTGTGGTATATCTTTGCCACCTACGCTCTTGTCGTATTGTTGCTCTTTGCCTTGGTTTTCAGGGAGAAGCCGTCACGAATTATGAACTAGTAAACCCCAATGCACCTTTTTTCGTAAGTACTTGGCAATATACACTATTATCGGTATATTTGTCGTGATTTCTACTCTTCTAAATTATTCAATCTACTGCAAAACTTGTTCTGCGGAAATAGGATAATTTGGAGTAAGGAATTCCCTATATAAACAAAAGCGTCATTGATGCTTTGTTCTTGGCTTGCAGAAACCTGAGAAATTTCGAATGAGACTTAAGACAAAGAGGAAATGTTGCTTACGGGTATGCTTATGGTATGCCTTAGTGAGTTGTGAAGATATATCAATATATCCTCCGCACACTATTGTTCATATGCATATCATACAACGTGAGTTTTTCTCTGTTTCGTCTAGTCTTATGGGCATTCTTAGGGCCTCTGCAAACAGACGAGATCAGTGGATACTCACGTTTTTTGTCTATATATGGTTGATATGTAATTAGATTATTTGTATTGAGTATCTACAACGAGCATTCAATCACGATAGTATGAAACAATTATTGAGCATTGGCATAGGATGTTTTTTCTCTTTATGCTGTTTTGGACAACAAATGTCTGTATCAGACTCTATCACTGCATCAAAACTCGTCAAGAAAGCAGAATCAAAAATGCAAATAGGTCTATCACAGGAAGGTCTCGCTTTGTACAAAAAAGCAGCTGCACTTGGTTTACAATCTGCAAATACATTCTTATGGGATTACTATGCTAATGAAGGAGGACACTCTGCGATTGACTGGTTTGAGCAAATTGCCAATAAGGGAGAATACAAGGCTATACTTCAAATTGCAGACATATATTTTCAAGGGAAAGGTATGGAACGTGACTTATTGGAAGCAGCTAAATGGTATCAGCAACTTTATAAATTGGGAGATTATGAGATTCTTGGGAAAATCGCCCAATGTTATAAAACGTATGTTAGCGAAATTAATGATGTTGAGAATGGCGATGTCAACTTAGCAACAACAATGCTAGAACAAGAAGCAAATGAAGACCTAACGGGTTCTTGTGATTATTATCTTTATATTCTAAAATCGAGATTGAGTCAAGACTTCACCTCAAACATTAATCTTCTTAATACTTCTGCAAATAAAGGATATATACAAGCATGCCTCCTTCTCGGTACATATTATGCAAAAGGGGAAAATCTGGAAATGAATCTTGACAAAGCCGTACAAAATCTTAATAAAGCAAAGGCAATCCCAGAAGCTCAATATTTATTAGGTTCGATATATCTTGAACAAAGAAACACATCCGATCAGGTGGCAGAAGGCGTTGATTTATTGAATAAAGCAGCAAACTCCGGAATTCTTGAAGCACAAGTTCTACTTGCAAACTACTACAGAAGCCAGCATATGGATGCACAGGCTGTTGAGTGGTACGAGAAAGCTGCAAACCAAGGAGATGCACAAGCACAGTATTATTTAGGAAGATACTATAAAGAAGGCAACTGTGTATTGAAAAGCGAATCAAAATCAATAAACTGGTTCGAGAAAAGCTTCCAAGGAGGAAATATTGATGCAGAGTACGAACTTGGCAAAATATACCTTGACAAAAAAATGTACAAAAATGCATTCAATTGCTTTAAGCATGTAAATCAGACCTACTCCACCAAAGCAAAATACGAATTAGCGTTATGCCTGCTTTACGGCTGGGGGTGCAATAAAGACTATGAGACTGCTCTTGCATTATTATCTGATATTGCAAATAATGGAAATGTTGAAGCGCAACGTCTATTGGGTATATGTTATTACTCTGGACAAGGTGTGCAGACAGACTTATCGAAAGCTAAATTATGGTTAAAGAAGGCCGCAGATTCTGGCGATAAAGAAGCACAATATTACTTTAACCTTTGCAACAATACAAACCGAGGCATTAGTATAAACAATGGAAATGAATACTCAGTAAAGATGTCTTCTCAATTAGCCATAAACCAATCAGATTATCTCAATGAGGATATTACACAGACAATCGATACGCTTTATATGAATAGAGAATGGAAATATACAAAAATGAAAGAATTTTCTACGTATCATTGTGTATATGTTAAAACGAATGACACTAACACCAATAAACCATTTCGTTGTTATTACAATACGGGGGAATTATTTTCTGAAGGCGAATACAAATATTTAGATCCAACAGACTGGTCAAAAACAGTATTCTGTGGTAAAATAATAAAGTATTATAAATCGGGACAAGAGGCTGTTATTGAGAATTGGGAAAATGGACTATTAAATGGAACATACGTAGAATATGAAGAAAATGGACTTATTAGAAAACACTTCTCATATTATGAAGGGCGATTACATGGTCTTTGTACGGAGTTTGTTGATAATGGCTTGGCCTGTATACAACTCAATTATGAATATGGTGAACCCGTAAACAACTTTTATACGATATCTAATAATAAAGGCTATTTGAGCCATCGTCTATTGTCAAACGACACACCTATTTTTTCATCTCCTGATCCTAAGGATAATAAAACAGAATACATCAGAGGCGAAGCTTGGCTTTCCAGTAACTCCTGCGGCATTGAAGTTTGTCTATCAAATGAACAAGTAAAAGACTACGGTAAGTATTTTAGGATACCCATTATGGTGACAAATTTCTCAATGGATCCGGTTGATTTAAATCCAGCACTGTTCTCAGCTAAACTTACAAAGAAGAATGGCGACATTGTGAATATCAATGTTCTTACCGCAGAAGAGTACCTAAAGAAAGTCAGAAGAAGACAAAATTGGACAATGGCACTTAATGCATTCAATGAAACAATGCAAGCTTCACAAGCCGGCTATTCAAAAACAACAATATCAAAATCAGGCCTGAGAGCTTCTTCCTCGGCAGGGGTTGCTGGCGCAATAGGTTCTAATGGATGGGGAGTTGGGGCGTATGCTTCGGGGAGAACCGATGCATA
Source organism: Alloprevotella sp. (assembly GCA_045124135.1). Classification (GTDB taxonomy): domain Bacteria; phylum Bacteroidota; class Bacteroidia; order Bacteroidales; family Bacteroidaceae; genus Alloprevotella. The sequence continues at coordinate 11,395 of JBGVLE010000005.1, read as the reverse complement.
CCTAGCAAAAACCACAATTAATTCTTTCGACGGTGCTGCTGCATACCAAGCAAATGTAATTGCATCTGACAGAATTACTTCTTTCAATAACGCTCTCTATGAAGAACGGCAAGCAAAAGATGCTGGTTATTTAAAACGGACGACCCTTAATCCTGGAGAATCAATATATGGTTATGTTATGATACAACGTATAAAGGGCGAAAGTATGAGCATATGTGTTACTATTGAGGGAGCCAACTTTATTTTTCCATGGAGAATGTAACCATACTATTGGAATAAACTTGGACAATATTTGATTTTTTACTCCCTCACAATGATTATAACAACGGCGTGCCCAGATTTTTATTCTGATGGGCACGCCGTTGTTATTGCACCAATCTTGCGATTGGCCGGGTGAGGACGGATTAACCGCCGAAGTTGTCGTACATAATGCTTTCGGGCTCTACGCCAAGGCTGTCGAGCATTCCCACGACGGCCTTCGACATCGGGCCGGGGCCGCACATGTAATATTCGATGTCTTCGGGCGCTTCGTGGTCTTTGAGATAGGTCTCGTAGATGACTTGGTGAACGAAACCAGCGGTGTATTTCACACCGGCAGCGTCGGCTGCTGGGTCGGGACGGTCGAGGGCCAGATGGAAAGAGAAGTTGGGGAATTCTTTCTCAAGAGCCAAGAAGTCGTCAAGATAGAACACCTCGTTGAGTGCACGAGCACCATAGAAATAAGACATCTTGCGGTCGGTGGTCTTGAGCGTGTGGGTCATGTGCATAATTTGGGCACGGAGCGGCGCCATACCGGCACCACCGCCCACCCACATCATCTCTTTCTTGGAGTCGAAGATGGGATGGAAGTCGCCATAAGGACCACTCATCACGACCTTGTCGCCGGGCTTGAGTGTGAAGATGTATGACGAGGCGATACCGGGCATCACGTCTTGGAAACCGGGACCTTGGTCTTTGGGCTTGAAAGGCGGTGTGGCGATGCGCACGGTGAGCATAATGCGGTCGCCCTCGGCCGGGTAGTTGGCCATAGAGTAAGCACGAATGGTAGGCTCGGTGTTGCGGCACTTCAAACCAAAGAGACCAAACTTTTCCCAAGCCGGCAGATACTCATCGCCGATAAGGGACTTGTCGATGTCTTTGTCGTAGTCCATCTCATAGGCCGGGATTTTAATTTGGGCATACGAACCGGGCACGAAGTCCATGTGCTCGCCGGGAGGCAGGGCCACGATAAACTCTTTGATAAAGGTAGCCACGTTTTTGTTGGAAATGACTTCACACTCCCACTCTTTCACACCAAGCACACTGTCGGGCACGGTGACGGCAAGGTCGCCTTTGACCTTACACTGGCAACCCAAACGATAGTGGTCTTTGATTTGCTTACGGCTGAAATGACCTTTCTCTACATCAAGAATATCGCCACCGCCCTCGGGCACCTGGCATTTGCACTGGGCACAAGAGCCTTTGCCGCCACAAGCCGACGGAAGGTAGATGCCGTTTTCAGAAAGCGTGGAAAGCAGGCTGCCGCCCTGAGCCACCTTGATTTGCTTCTTGCCGTTGAGGGTGAGGGTGACTTCTCCCTCGGGCGTAAGATATTTTTTGGCCACAAGCAAAATGACGACCAAAACGAGAATGATGGCAAGAAATACGCCTATGCTGGAAAGAATAAATGGTATATCCATAGTTGTTGACTCTATTAATCAAAGGCTCAAGCCCGAGAAACACATAAATGCCATAGCCATAAGGCCGACGGTGATGAAGGTGATGCCGAGACCACGCAGCGGACGGGGCACGTCGGTATAGGCCATTTTTTCACGAATGGCAGCCAAACCGACAATGGCCAAAATCCAGCCAATACCACTGCTGAGGGCATAGACAAAGGCGTCGCCAAGACCGCCAATGGCCTGCGAACTTGTGGCAGAATCCATGTTGATGCGCTGCTGCATAAAAAGGCTCGCACCCATAATGGCACAGTTCACGGCGATGAGGGGCAAGAAGATGCCCAAGGCACCATAAAGTGAAGGAGAGAAACGCTCCACGACCATCTCAACCAACTGCACAATGCCGGCGATGACGGCAATGAAGAGAATGAAAGAGAGATAGGTGAGGTCTTGACCGAAGATGCCGTCTTTGGCCAGCACCTTGGTCTGAAGCAGATAGTCCACCGGCACGGTGACGAGCAGCACAAACGTTACGGCAATGCCCAGACCAAGCGAGGTCTTGACGTTTTTGCTGACGGCCAGATAGGAGCACATGCCGAGGAAGGAGGCGAATATCATGTTGTCCACAAAAATGGAGCGGACAAAAAGACTCAATGTATGTTCCATCGTTTATTGTTTCTGAAGGTTAGGGAAAAGAATGAAACTTACTTCTGCTCGTCTTTGGTGAGTGCACGCTGTGCCCAGATGACGCAACCCAGAAGTATCATGGCCATGGCGGGCATAGTCATCATACCGTTGTTGACATAGCCGGCGTCATAGAGCGCAGTGGGGATAATCTGGTGATCGAGCAGAGTGCCGGCACCAAAGAGTTCACGCACACCGCCAATGATGACGAGGATGTAGGCGTAGCCAATGCCGTTTCCGATGCCGTCGAGGAAACTTTCCCACGGACCGTTCATCATGGCAAAGGCTTCAAGCCGGCCCATCAGGATACAGTTGGTGATGATCAGACCGATATAGACGCTGAGCTGCACACTGACATCATAGGCAAAGGCCTTAAGCACGAGGCTTACGATAGTGACCAGAGCGGCCACGACAACCAACTGCACGATGATGCGGATGCGCATAGGGATGGTCTTGCGCAAGAGAGAGATGATGACGTTGCTGAAAGAGGTGATAATCGTCACCGAAAGGCCCATCACAATGGCGGGTTCGAGTTTTGCGGTGACAGCCAAGGCCGAGCAGATGCCGAGCACCTGTACCAGCACGGGATGATTGAGACCGAGCGGCGTAGCAAAGACCTGGCGATTGGCTTTTGAAAATAATTGGCTCATAGCTTATGCTCTTTTATTGGTTTGTCGAGGAAATTTTGTCGAGATATTTGCGATACATACCCACATAGTCGCGCAACATGTCGGTAATGCCGTTGGTAGTGAGTGTAGCTCCCGAGAGACCGTCGCACTGCATGGCAGGGTTCTCTCTCTTGGCACCGAATTTCACTACTGAAATGACTGCGCCAGACTTGTCGTAGAGGGTTTTGCCCTTAAACTCGTCTTGAAAAGGCTTCTCGGCCATCAAGGCACCCAGACCGGCGGTTTCACTCTCGTGGCTGAAATAGGCCCCATAGATGGTGCGGCAGTCAGCATCGACGGCGATATAGCCCCAAATGGTGCCCCAAAGGCCCTTGCCGACGAGGGGGATGACGTATTTGGTTGTGGTGTCGACGCGACATTCATAGAAAGGCAGGCGGTCGGCACTGATTTCCTTAATGGCAACTTCAAAACCGCCGGCAGTGTCTACCACAGTTCCTTTGTCGTTGACAATGATGTCGCGCACAACGGTGGAGGCATAAGTGGACTCTACCTGGTCTTGCGGCACGCTGATGCCCAACGAAGAGAGGATTTGCTTCTGCTTGTCGATGCGCTCGTTGGCCGTGATTTTAGGACTCAGGGCTGATGACGCAAACGACAGAAGAAACGCCACCACAATCACTACGACCGAAGCGTAGATGATGGTATAAGTATTACTGTTTGTATTGATCTTCATGGTGCGTAGTGATTAATTCTTTTGAGAGGTTTTGGCACGGCGTGCACGGCGGCTGATGTTGCGCTGCACCACGCAATAGTCGATGAGCGGGGCAAACATATTCATAAACAAGATGGCCAGCATCATGCCTTCGGGATAACCGGGGTTGAGCACACGGATGACAATGGCCAGCACACCGATAAGGAAGCCGTAGACGTATTGGCCGTAGGCTGTACGCGAACTGGTGACGGGGTCGGTGGCCATAAAGACGGCACCAAAGCAGAAACCGCCCAACACGAGATGGTGGTACCAAGGCATCGTAGCCACGCCCGACTCCATTCCGGAGACATTGAAAAGGAAAGCGGTCAGTGCACCACCGACAAACACACTCGACATCGTGCGCCAAGAGGCAATCTTCGTCCAGAGCAATATGGCGGCACCAATGGCAATGGCAATGACACTGGTCTCGCCGATGGAACCGGGCATCAAGCCGCTAATCATATGAGAGAAATCGGTCGTGACGGGATGTCCGGCAGCGGCCTGTCCCAACGGAGTAGCCATCGTGTAGGCGTCGGGGGCTTGGAAACCGAGTCCGAGCACGGGGTCAAGATTGACCCAGACACTGTCGCCGCTCATCTTTGAAGGATAGGCAAAGAAGAGGAAGGCACGGGCCACCAAGGCGGGGTTGAAGATGTTCATACCCGTACCGCCATAGATTTCTTTGGCAAAAATCACAGAAAAAGCCACGGCCACGGCCAGCATCCAGAGAGGACAGCCCACGGGGACTATCATGGGGATGAGCAGACCGGTGACAAGATAGCCTTCCTGGATTTCTTCGTGTTTCCACTGTGCCACAATGAATTCAATACCAAGACCGACGGCGTAGCTCACCACAATCTTGGGCAACATCACGGCCAGGCCGTAGAAGAACATGCCAAAGAAGGTGGCATCGGCCAGATGTCCTGACGCTACGGCATTCCAGTAGCCAATGTTATACATGCCGAAAAACAATGCGGGCAACAAGGCAATGACCACAAACGACATAATGCGCTTGGAGTCGATGGCGTCGTGAATGCTCACACCGGTCTTTGAAGTGGTGTTGGGCACCAACAAGAATGTTTCCATACCTTCAAACACAGAGCGGAAGGCTTTGAGCTTGCCGCCGTCTTGAAAGCTGGGACGCATTTTATCAAGAATTTTCTTTATCATATTTTGCTATAATTTCGTCGCCTGAATAGGGAGGAGTGAATGAATGATGAAAGACTTAGGCATTCTCTTTGCGCAAGATGTCAAGACCTTCGCGCACAATGCGTTGCAATTCCAGTTTTGAAGAGTCCACAAACTCTGCCACGGCAAAATCTTCGGGAGACACTTCATAAATGCCCAATTCTTCTTGTTTGTCGATGTCGCCGGTGATGATGGCTTTTATCAAATAGCCGGCATAAATATCCATCGGGAACACACGGTCGTATTCACCGCTCATAATCATATGGCGCTCACCGCCCTTGATGCGACAATCAAGGTCGTATTGACGGTTTTTGCCGAAAAACCAAGAGAAATAGCTGCGGCTCGTCGAGAACTGATTGAAGCGGGGAGCAATCCAGCCGAAGACTTCGTTCACGTCGTCGCCTTCGGGAATGACACAGACCTCACCGGCAAAAGCGGAGAGGAAACCGTCGGCCTCAGCCTTGGCGCCGACAAGCGGATTACCATTGATGATGCGCTGATGCTCAGCCTTCAGGTCGGTCTGACCCTCAAGGATGTCAGAAAGCGGCGCACCAATCTTCACTTCCACATAACGGGGTGAAGCCACAAGCGAACCTGCCACGGCAATGCGACGTGTCAGGTTGACATGGCCGGTCTCAATGAGTTCGCCCAGCATAATGACCACACCGGGGTCGAGCGTCCATACCACCTCACCCTTGTTGATGGGGTCAATATGGTTGATGTGCACACCGACATTACCCGAAGGATTCGGACCGTCAAACACACTCACCTCCACCTCGCTGACGGGCAGAAGAGGCGTATTGATTTGTTCGGGAGAAATGCCGAGATGCACCTTGGCGACTTTGGCCAACGTGCGCAGACCGGTCTTGAAAGCTTCTTCACGGCCTTGGGCGGCAAAAGTGAAGTCGGCAGCCAGAGGCATCTTGCTGAATGCAGAGACAAAAATGGCTTTGGGCTGGTCGGCGGGATTGGCCACCACGTCATAAGGACGCTGACGCACAAAGGCGAAAAGGCCAGATGAAAGCAACAGTTCACGCACCGACTCTGCCGTCATTTTGTCTAAGTCAGCCTTGCCGAAGTCGTGACAGACCTGCTTTGCATCGGCCTTGACACAAACGCGCAGAATTTTGCGTCGGTCGCCACGCACAATGGCCGACACCGTTCCGCTCACAGGCGAAACCACCTTAATTCTCTCAGTGGCCTTGTCCACGAAAAGCGGTTGGCCGGCCAGAACCTGCTCACCTTCCTTGACTACGAGACGAGGCACCATTCCGTGAAAATCGTCGGGCACAATGGCATATTCACCCGATGTCTTCAGCGGTTGTAACTCGAGGACGGCCTTACCTTTGAGGTTAAGGTCGAGTCCTTTCTTGATTTTGTACAATCGTTCCATATAGGGTTATTATTTCTTGTTTGGCTTATCTCAGGCGCCAATCCTTGCCGTCATACACAAACGAGAGCATGATTTCTTCGTGCTCGCCGTTGGCATAGATGGTCTCGAGAAAGGCTTGGGCGGCATTGCCGTCGTCAGACGCCTCAATGCGTGTCACTTTGAAGTCTTGCAAACGGTCGTCGCCTTGATGTTCGGCAGCATGTTGCTTGTAGACCAGAACCATTTGGCTCTTATAGTCTTCCGGTTTGTCGTCAAACGAGGCCATGGCGTCTACATAGCCTTCATAGTCTCCCTGTGCATAACGGTCGAAAATGGCCTCAACCGTCTCTGTCGTAAGACTGTCAGGACAATAGCCGGATTGGCTTGGCTCTTTGTTCGAACCGCCACAACTCAGACATATCGCGGCAAGCACTGCCCACATCACACGCCGGCACATTCGGGGCAATGGCTGTGAGGGCATCATTTCTGACGTATATATATATTAATAGGAGTACCCTCAAAATTCCATCGCTCGCGGATTTTGTTTTCCAGGAAGCGTTTGTAAGGGTCCTTGATATACTGCGGCAGATTGGCGTAAAACACAAACGACGGCACTTTGACGTCGGGTATCTGGGCGCAATATTTGATTTTGATGTATTTGCCTTTTATGGAGGGAGGCGGATAGGCCTCGATGAGCGGCAGCATCTCTTCGTTGAGTTTAGACGTGCTCACGCGGCGGCAACGGTTGTCATAGACAGCATTGGCCACTTCGAGCACCTTGAAGATGCGTTGTTTCGTGAGGGCAGAGGCAAACACTATGGGGAAATTGGTAAACGGAGCCATACGCTCACGGATGGCGTTTTCAAAAAAGGCCACGGCCTCTTTGCTCTTGTCTTCCACAAGGTCCCATTTGTTCACCACCACAACAAGGCCTTTGCCGTTGCGCTGAATAATCTGCACGATGTTCATATCCTGGCCTTCAATGCCTCGGGTGGCGTCGATGAGCAGGATGCATACATCCGAGTATTCAATGGCGCGGATGGAGCGCATCACCGAATAGAACTCGAGGTCTTCGTTCACCTTGTTTTTCTTGCGGATGCCGGCGGTGTCTACGAGGAAAAAGTCAAAGCCGAACTTGTTGTATCGTGTCAGGATGCTGTCGCGAGTAGTTCCGGCAATATTGGTGACAATGTGACGGTCTTCACCGATAAATGCATTGATAATGCTGCTCTTGCCCACATTGGGTCGTCCCACCACCGAGAAACGCGGAATGGCATCTTCGCCACTTTCGTCGTCAAGGTCGGGACCGAACTTTTCGAGTATCTGGTCGAGCAGATCACCTGTGCCTGCCCCTGTGGCAGCCGACACGCAATAAGGGTCACCCAGACCGAGCGAATAAAACTCGGCCGAGCCATAGCGGTCTTCGTTGCTGTCGGTCTTGTTGGCACACAAGATTACGGGCATATTGGTCTGTCGGAGTATTTGGGCCACCTCGCTGTCGAGGTCGGTCACACCGTTTTTCACGTCGACGAGAAACAAGATGACATCGGCCTCTTCAGTGGCCAATATCACCTGCTTGCGGATTTCTTCTTCAAAAATGTCGTCAGAGTTGACCACCCAGCCGCCGGTGTCGACGATGGAAAACTCCTTGCCGCCCCATTCGCATTTGCCATACTGGCGGTCGCGCGTGGTGCCGGCCACATCGCTCACAATGGCCTGCCGCGTACCGGTCAGACGATTGAACAATGTGCTCTTGCCCACGTTGGGGCGACCTACTATTGCTACTAATTTTGACATAATTCTGTTTCTTCTTTTTTAGGGAGTCTCTCGGTGTCAATCGGGTCAATTCAGTCCAACTTATAGCCGTATGCCTCAAGACGACCCTCGGCGTTGCGCCAGTCTTTGTCCACCTTCACGAACAGTTCCAGATAGATGGACTTGCCGAAAAACTTCTCCAGTGTGCGCCGGGCTTCGGTCGACACTTTCTTGATGGCCACACCCTGGTGGCCGATGATAATGCCTTTCTGACTGTCGCGCTCCACATAGATCACGGCATTGATTTTGATGACCTTGTCCGACTCCTTGAACTGCTCCACCACCACCTCAGTGGCATAGGGAATTTCCTTGTCGTAATAGAGCAAAATCTTTTCCCGAATAATCTCGGTCACAAAAAAACGCGCCGGACGGTCTGTCCATTGGTCTTTTCCGAAATAGGGTGGCGACTCGGGCAGCAGTTCTCTTACGCGGCGCAACACGTTGTCCACATTAAACCGCGCCTTGGCCGATACGGGAAATATCTCTGCCGAGGGGAAGATGTCGTGCCAGGTCTGCACGAGTTTCTCCAGTCCTTTCTGGTCGGTCAGGTCAATTTTGTTAATGAGCACCAACACGGGCACATTCAGCGCCTCGACCTTACGGATAAAATCGCCGTGTTTGTCAGGTGTCTCCACCACATCGGTGACATAGAGCAGCACATCGGCATCGCGCAGGGCCGACTCCGAGAAGGCCAACATAGACTCCTGGAGCTTATAGTTGGGCTTCAACACACCCGGAGTGTCTGAGAAGACAATCTGGGCGTCGTCAGAGTTGATGATGCCCATGATGCGGTGGCGTGTGGTCTGCGCCTTGAATGTGGCAATGGAAATACGCTCACCGACAAACAAGTTCATCAGCGACGATTTTCCCACATTGGGATTACCTACGATATTGACAAAGCCGGCTTTGTGCATAAGTATTGTCTATGATTGATGTACGGAGGGGTGGCGTGTTGCCTTTTATAAAATGCAGGCGAAACAATGACACAGAACCTATAGTCCGGCTCTTCACCTTGTCCACGGAACCCGCTCGTTATATGCGAAAAGGGGCGGTGCAACAGCTTTCACAGCCACTGCCTCGCCCCCAGTTTTATATTTTGCAGCTCTGCTTACTCGATTTATTTTGCACCGTCGTAGGCCCACTTCAGATAGGCTGCGCCCCAAGTGAAACCTGCGCCGAAGGCACCAAGTATGAGATTATCGCCTTTCTTGAGCTGTTTTTCATAATCCCAGATGGCCAAGGGCAGCGTACCGGCCGAAGTGTTGCCATAGCGCTGGATGTTGACCATCATTTTGTCCATGGGCAGTTCAAGACGGTTGGCCACTGCTTCGATGATACGCACGTTGGCCTGGTGAGGAATAACCCAGGCAATGTTGTCTTTGTTCAAGCCATTGCGCTCGGCCACGGTGGCACAAGCGTCGCTCATATTCGTCACGGCGAACTTAAACACGGTGCGGCCCTCCTGATGCAGGTAGTGCATGCGGTGGTCGATGGTGAAATACGAGGGGCTGCACACAGAGCCGCCAGCTTTGAGACAAAGGAAGGGCAGACCAAGGCCGTCGGTGCGGAGGAACGAGTCTTGCCAACCCATACCCTCTTCTGTCGAAGGCTCTACCATCACGGCAGCGGCGCCGTCACCAAAGATGGGACAGGTGGCACGGTCGGTATAGTCCACAATGCTCGACATCTTGTCGGCACCGCAAACGATGATTTTCTTATAGCGTCCGCTCTGCACCATACCGGCAGCGGCGTCCATCGCAAAGAGGAAACCGCAGCAAGCGGCCTGCATATCGATGGCAAAGGCATTTTTCATACCCGTACGACCGATGACGATAGACGATGTTGAGGGGAAATGGTAGTCGGGTGTGGTGGTGGCTATGATGAGACAGTCCACTTCCATGGGGTCGGTGCCGGTCTTTTCGAGCAGCTGTTTCACGGCCTTGCGTGCCATATAGCTTGTGCCCAGACCTTCCTCGTTGAGGATGCGGCGCTCTTTGATACCGATACGGGTCATAATCCACTCGTCGTTGGTGTCGACCATACGAGAGAGTTCATCGTTGTTGAGGACGTATTCGGGAACATATCCGCCAACACCGGTGATTACGGCATTGATTTTTTCCATTTGCGGTTTGTTTATGAAGACAATACACATTAGAGCATCGCCCCACGCTTTTGGGAGGGCAGGCTCTCTTATAAAAAAGACCAAAGAGGAGAACAGGCCGTCGCAGCCGAGATTGTCCTCCTCTTTAGTGTAAATCTGATGTTACTCAGCCACTTCTTCCTTCACGATGGCCAGCTTGCCGCGATAGTAGCCGCAAGTGGGACATACGGTGTGGTAGATGTGCCAGCCGCCGCAGTTGGGGCATACGGCGAGCGTAGGCATAGCGGCCTTGTCGTGAGTTCTACGTTTGAGTGTTCTGGTCTTGGATTGTCTTCTTTTAGGATGTGCCATTTCTGTATATGCTTTAAATGTTTATGTTTTTATTCGAAATCGTCTTCGTCTGCCTCGTCGTCCTCCGCCGAGGTTTCGGTGTGGATGTAGGCAAGCATGTCGGGATTACATTGTCCCTCCGGATGGACGCGCACCAGCGGCAGGTTAAGTTCTATGGCCTGATAGACTGCCCAGGCAAGGTCAAATTCGCGCTGTCGCGGCGACACCACATAGTCGGGCTCTGCCGTACCTTCGTCTTGGCCTTCCGTGGCTATCAGCGTGCGGTCTTCCACTTCTATAGGGAAATCCAGCAAATCCAGACAGCGGTCGCAGAACACTTGCACATTGCCTTTGACGTGATAAACCGCTTCTATCATGCCATCGTGCCTTGGACGTGCCTCACCGCTCACCACGATTTCGCCGCCTTGAATTTCCTCTTGGTCGAGCGCTTCAAAAAAGGCGTTATCCAGCTTAAACTCAAAGGGCTGCGGCTGAGCGAAGGCTTTAGCCAGGTCTATGTTCAAGGGCACAATACTTCCCATAGCGGCTGCAAAGATAGTCTTTTTTTTGAAAATAAATCCCCAATCGCCCTTATTTCGTGCAACATAAAATCTTTTTTTCGGCCAAATTTGGCAGATTGGCAGGCATAGGGCATTATCCAGATAGTGTAAACCCCTTCCGGAATGGTTATGGAAGCCAACGAAGTACTGCCTTCGTTGGCTCATTTAACGTGAGTTCGATATAAGCCTTATGGTATCAATCTACTTTTGTCGATGATCTCGATGTTCATTGACGGTTTCTTCGGCAACAGGTTGTATGCTATAAGTCCCGCAATAAGGTTAGTGACGAAGTTGTCTATTGACCGGT
>JBGVLE010000004.1:0-7274 GCA_045124135.1 Alloprevotella sp. | reverse complement strand
ATTGCCGACCTGGCCACAGCCGTCACCTACGCTCTGGCGACTCACGGCCGCCCGGTGCGGACCGACAGTGAGATACGCTCGTATCTCGGCAACGGTATCCGCCGGCTGGTGGCCGAGGCTGTGCCCGAAGGCACTACGGAGAGCGACTATGAAGCCATTTTCGCCACGTTCCGCACTTATTATGTGGCCCACTGTATGGAGCAGACCGAACCTTACGAAGGTATCATGCCGCTCGTGGAACGACTGCACGCCCAAGGGATGAAGATGGGAATTGTGTCCAACAAACTCCAGCCAGCCGTCACCCAGTTGCACGAAAAGTTTTTCGGCACGCTCATCGACGTGGCTATAGGCGAAAGACCCGGCATACCGCGCAAGCCCGACCCCAAGTCGCTCCTCACGGCCATCAGCGCTCTTGGCGCCACGCCCGAAACCACGCTCTATGTGGGCGACTCTGAGGTGGACATCCAGACCGCCAGTGCCGCTGGTTGTCGCTGCGTGACGGTGCTTTGGGGATTTAGAGACGAAACCTTTCTGCGCTCGCGCTTTCCCGACGCCCACTATATCCGAAGACCCGAAGAACTGGTTGGCTGGATTTGAGGCTTTCGCCAATCGGCGGCCGTCAGTTTAAAACAATACAAAAATACAGGGACGCCCTCAGCAATGAGTGGCGTCCCTGTCTGCATCTGACGGAATGTACCGTTTGTTTCACTTGATCATATCGGTGCCCATATAAGGCTGGAGGGCCTTGGGGATGCGGATGCCTTCGGGCGTCTGGAAATCTTCGAGCAAGGCGGCCACGATGCGCGGCAAGGCAAGTGCCGAACCGTTGAGGGTGTGGCAGAGGTTGATGCTCTTGTCGGCCGCCGAGCGGTAGCGACATTGCAAACGGTTGGCCTGATAGCTGTCGAAGTTGGACACACTCGACACCTCGAGCCAGCGTTTCTGGGCTTCGCTATACACTTCAAAGTCATAGCAGATGGCAGCCGTGAAACTCATGTCGCCACCACAAAGACGCAAGATGCGATAGGGCAACTCGAGTTTCTGCAACAGGCCCTCGACGTGGGCAAGCATTTCTTGGTGAGACTGTTCTGAATGTTCGGGCTTGTCTATGCGCACAATCTCAATCTTGGAGAATTCGTGCAGACGGTTGAGGCCACGCACGTCTTTGCCGTAGCTGCCGGCTTCGCGGCGGAAACACTGTGTGTAGGCGCAATTCTTGATGGGCAGGTCGGCTTCTGGGATGATGACGTCGCGGTAGATGTTGGTGACGGGCACCTCGGCCGTGGGGATGAGATAGAGATCGTCTTCGTTGCAATGGTACATCTGTCCCTCCTTGTCGGGCAACTGGCCGGTGCCATAGCCGGAGTCGGCATTGACCACGGTGGGCGGCATAATCTCAGTATAGCCGGCGGCACGGGCTTCGTCGAGGAAGAAGTTGATGAGGGCACGCTGCAGACGGGCGCCCCATCCGATGTAGACGGGGAAGCCGGCACCGGTGATTTTCACGCCGAGGTCAAAGTCTATGAGGTTGTATTTCTTGGCCAGCTCCCAGTGAGGCAAAGCGTTCTCGGGGAGCACGGTGTCGTGGCCGCCGGTCTTGACGATGAGATTGTCTTCGGCCGAGGTGCCTTCGGGCACGAGGTCGTAGGGGATGTTGGGGATGGTGTAGAGCAACTGCTTGCGGTCTTCAGCGGCCGTTTTCATGGCCTCCTCGAGGGATTTGGTCTGCTCTTTGATTTCGGCCACGCGTGCACGTGCGGCTGCGGCTTCATCGGCCTTGCCTTCTTTCATCAATGCACCAATCTGTTTGGAAATGGTTTTGGCCTCGGCTAAAAGGTTGTCAAGTTGTGCCTGGGCGGCCTTGCGGCGGCCGTCGGCTTCGAGCACGGCGTCGATGGCTTCACGGGCGCCGGCAAAATGTTTTTTCTCAAGGCCACGGATGACGGCCTCTTTGTCTTCTGTGATTTGCTTGATGGTGAGCATATCGTGATGGATTTGTGTGAGTCGTTTGATTATTTGATGTTGCGCTCTTCAAGATGGTAGCCGTATTTTCTGTCGGCCACTTTGAGCAGGAAGGCTACGAGAAGGGCGAGAATGGCAATTGAGGTGAAGATGCACATGGGGAGCGTGTAGTCGTAGATGTTGACAACTTTGCCTTCAACGACTTGCTGGCCCACGACGCAATACTTGTCGAGCACACTGCCGATGAGGGCGGGCACACCCCAAAGACCGATGTTCTGGATGAAGAAAATCAGGGCGTAGGCGGTGCCGAGCTGCTTCACGGGGAAAATCTTGGCCACGCTGGGCCACATGGCAGAGGGCACGAGAGAGAAGGCGATGCCGAGCACAATCATCAGGGCAATGGCGAGCCAGGCGAAGTGGAGGCCGGGAATGGCATAAATGCCGTGGACGCCTATGAGCATGAGCGAACCGAGTATCATGATGGACGCGGCACGGCCTTGCTTGTCAATCATTCCGCCGAATACGGGGGTGAGGAACAAGGCGCCAAGAGCGGGCAGACCGGCTACGAGACCGGCCACGTTTTCAGAGACGCCGTAGCGCGACATCATGATTTCGGTGGCGTATTTCTGGAAGGGGAAGACACATGAATAGAACAGCACACAAAGCAGGGCAATAAGCCAGAAACCGGGATTTTTAACCACGGCAACGACATCCTTGAAACTGAATTTCTCTTCTTCCTCGTCTGTCTGTGTCTGGGCTACCTGACGGTCAAGTTTGCGGTCCATCAGCGAGAAGACCAGGAAGGCCACGAGGCCGCCCACGAGGAGCAGGGCACCAATGAAGAGGGGCATGGACAGGCCGAAGTTTTTGGCTATGGGGAGGGCTACGGCATAGGCAGCTTGTGAACCGATGCGGGCCAGAGCCACCTGGACGCCCATAGCCAGAGCCATTTCCTTACCCTTGAACCATTTGGCAATGATTTTGGTGACGGTGATACCGGCTACTTCTGCGCCGACGCCAAACACGGCATAGCCGGCCGAGGCGATGAACACGTCGGGGCGAGAACCAAGAATGGGCGCTCCGTCGCCGGAAATCTGGGTGATGGCATAATATTCGGCGCCTGTGCCCACGACCATGAGCACGGCAGCCAGGATGCCGGTGAAGCGGATGCCGAACTTGTCGAGGATGAGTCCGCCCCAGATGAGCATGAGCAGGAAGACGTTGAGGAAACTATAGGCGCCGGTGAACATTCCGAATTCGCCGCTGGTCCAGCGCAGGTCGCTCTCGAGCATACCTTTGAGCGGGGCCATGACATCATTGACATAGTAGGCGGCCATCATGGTGAAGGCCACAATGAAGAGCGCCGCCCAGCGGGCAGAGGCTTTGTCACTAAGTTTGGTGGTTAGGGTTGAAGTCATAAGAAGGTTTGGAGTTTTCTATTTGTATGTAGGCATTATTTCTTGAGGTATTTATCGAGCCAACGGAAGAACGTGCGTTGCCAGAGAATGCCGTTTTGAGGTTTAAGCACCCAGTGGTTTTCGTCGGGGAAGAGCAACAGTTGGGCGTCGATGCCACGTACGCGTGCTGCCGAGAAGGCGCTTTCGGCCTGAGTGTATTCAATGCGGAAATCGCGCTGGCCGTGAATGCAGAGGATCGGCGTGTCCCACTTGTCAGCATAAAGATGGGGCGAATGGGCAAAGGCGTTCTGCATCTCACCTCCGGCTTGACGGTGCCAAGGTGCCGATTTGAGGTCCCAGTTGGCAAACCACAACTCTTCAGTCTCAAGGTACTGCTGGTGGGTGTTGAAGATTCCGTCGTGTGAGATAAAGCACTTGAAACGGCCGTCGTGGTTGCCGGCCAGCCAATAGACGCTGTATCCGCCGAAACTGGCACCTACGGCGCCCAGTCGCTCACTGTCTACGTAGGGCTCGCGGGCAATGTCGTCGATGGCAGAGAGATAGTCTTTCATGCACTGGCCGCTGTAGTCGCCCGAAATATCCTCGAGCCATTCCTTGCCAAATCCGGGGAGGCCGCGACGGTTGGGGGCGATGATGATATAGTCGTTGGCCGCCATAATCTGGAAGTTCCAACGATAGCTCCAGAACTGGCTGACGGGACTCTGCGGTCCGCCCTCGCAGAAGAGCAGCACAGGGTATTTCTTGTTGGGGTCGAAATGTGGCGGATAGACCACCCAGCACAATTCAGACTGTCCGTCGGTGGTTTTCACCCAGCGCTCTTTGACTTCGCCCCATTCAAGACGGTCGTAGAAGGCACGGTTCACCTCGGTGAGCTGTGTGATGGCGCTGCCTCTTTGTGTGGGAACGACGAAGATTTCGTCGGCGCGGCTCATGCTGTGGCGGGTGACGAGCAGTGACTTGCCGTCGGGCATCAGAGCGGTCAGACCGTAGTCGCAGACTTCATCGGTGAGGGCGCTGAAAGAGCCGGACTTGACGTCAGTGCGGTAGATTTGTGTTTTGCCGTGCCATACGCCGGTGAAGTAGAGTTGCCTTGAGTCGGCACCCCATACGAATTCATTGACTTCGCTTTTGAAATTTGCAGCCAAATAGGTTTTGCGCCCTGTCTTGAATTCGTATACGCAGAGGCGTGCGAGATCGCTTTCGTAGCCGTCGCGTTCGCGGCTTTTCCATGCAATGTAGCGGCCGTCTGGAGAGAATTGAGGATTTTCGTCATAACCCATATTGAGGTCGCCCGGCTGGGCGTTGACCGCCTGGTCTTGCAGACTCTTGGTGTGGTCTATGGCCGGCGCCTTGTAGTCAGCGGGCTTGCAAAGGTTGCGCGTGGTCTTGGCGGCGATGTCGTAGAGGAAGATGTCGCTGTCTGTGCTCACGGCATAGTCGCGGCCTGTCTTTTTGCGGCAGGTATAGGCGACAGTCTTGCTGTCGGGACTCCAGGCGAGCTGTTCGATGCCGCCAAAAGGCAACATGGGACATTCGAAAGGTTCGCCTTCAAGTATGTCTACGGCTCCATTGATTTTGTGGCCGTCAAACTGTGCCACAAAGGGGTGAGGAATGGCTGTGACGTACTGGTCCCAGTGTTTGTACATCAGGTCAGTGGCCAGGATGCCGGTCGATAGAGGGAGGTCAGCGTCTTTCTCTGCGATTGATGTGTTGGAGGGAATGCTCTTGATGAGGATGACCTGTTTGCCGTCGGGCGAGAAACTGAAGCCTTCCACGTCGGCCGTTTCGTCTGAGAGTCGCTCGGTGCCTGTGCCGTCGAGGTTGGTGGCCCAGACCTGTGAGCTGCCCGAGGCCGAACTGAGATAGGCCACGCGCTTGCCGCCGTCGATAAAGGCAGGCTGACTGCCGCGGCCGGCGATGAGCCGGCGTGTCTGACAGGTGGCAATGTCCATAACGTATAGGGCTGTTTCGCCTTTATTGGCTTTGATGTCATAGGTGGTGACGGTGTAGGCCACGGTCTTGCCGTCGGGCGAAACGGTGGCGCCACCGATTCGTCCCATACTCCAGAGCGCTTCAGGCGTTAGCCGGCCTTTCTGAAAGGCTTCGTCGGCTTGCTGAAGATTTTGTGCACCAAGTGAAAGGGACATAAGCAGTGTGGCTGTGAGTAAACCGGTTTTGAGTTTCATAGACTATATATAAATAGGAAGGCTTCAACAAACGGGCGAGTAGGTGTTGCGACAAGCCGCACCCTACTCGCCCCTATCATTATCGTTTGCCTCGTTTGCGCATTTCGTCCATTTGGGCGGCCTGTTTGTTGAGTGCTTCAAGGCGTGCGGCCAAGCCCTTGGGCTTTTTGTTGGGATCGTTCTTGTTGGCGCGATAGTTGGCTTCGAGTTGTTCGAGCAATTTGGCGTCGTCGGTCTTCCGTCTCAGATACCACATGGTCAGTGCACTGGCCAGGAGCGAGATGAAGTAATAGTAGTTGAGACCAGCCGAATATTTGTTGAACATAAAGAAGAACATCACGGGCATGAGATACATCATCCACTGCATGAACTTCATCTGCTGAGCCTGTTCACCCGACATCGACTCGCGTTGCTGACGGATGGTCATATAGCTGTATAGCAGGTTGGTGGCGCAGAAGAGCAGACAGAAGAGACTCAAATGGTCGCCAATGCCCCACACATGGGTGCCGAAGTTGATGACACTGTCGTAGGTGGAGAGGTCATCGGCCCAGAGGAATCCCTGTTGGCGCAACTCGATGGCGTTAGGCACAAAGTTGAACATGGCAATCCAGATGGGCATCTGAATGAGCATAGGCAGACAGCCGCCCATAGGGCTCACGCCATATTGCGAGTAGAGGGCCATCATTTCCTGCTGCTTTTTCATGGCGTCGGCCTTGTCGGGGTATTTGCGGCTGATTTCGTCCACTTTCGGGCGCAGCACACGCATTTTTGCACTGCTCAGGAAGCTTTTGCGCGTGGGCACATAGACGATGAAGCGGAGCAGAATAGTGATGAGCAACAGCACAATGCCCATGGGCAAACCGAGCCGCGTGAGGAAGTCGAAGACATAGATGGTGAAGAAGCGGTTGATCCAGCGCACGATGGGCCAGCCGAGATAGACCAGGTCTTCAAGGTCATAGTCTTTGGTGCCCAATTTGTAGCGGTCCATAGACTTGAGCAGGTTGAAGCTGTTGGGACCGTAGTAGAAATGGAGCGTAGTGGCCTCTTTGCCTGTGGCGTCGAAGGGTATTTCGGCCCGTGCGTCGTAGTGTTTGAGATAGCCGGCCTCGACTTCTGGCTTGATTTGCCGGCTCACCATATGCAGACCTCTGAAAGTAGAGGTGGGCGCAATCATCACCGAAGAGAAATATTGGTTCTTGAAGGCCACCCAGTCGGCATCGCCTTCGGCCACCTCTTCGTCGTCGCCCATATCACGGAGCTTCTCAGTGTCGTCGCCCGTGAGCTTGTAGGTGATGGTGGAATACTGGTTTTCGAAGTCGTAGCCCTTTTCGTGTTGTGCAATCTTCTGTGTCCAATGAATACCGAGGGGTTTGCCGGCGGCAAGATGACGGCCGAGACCGCGTGAGGCCACAGTCATGGCCAGCATATAGCCGTCGCCTTCTTGCAGACGATAGGTGATGGCCAGTGCCGTAGAGTCGGCAGCCTGGAGCAACATGGTCACTTCGCTTTTGCCCTTTTGCTCGGCAGCCACAAAGCGGTAGTCGGCGGTGTTGACGGTGCCGGCCGTGGTTTGCAATGAGAGGTTGAGCGCGGCGTTTTTGCTGTCGTACAGATGCAAAGGTGCCTGTTTGTCGTTTTTGAAGTCGTCGTACGAGCGGTAGCCTTTGAGCCACACGTCGCTCACGGTGCCGCCGTGGTTGTTGACGGG
>JBGVLE010000003.1:0-1801 GCA_045124135.1 Alloprevotella sp. | reverse complement strand
ACACAGATGTGGACCATCTCTGTGCTCCAGATGCACCAGCACGGCATCATCGTCTGCGACGAGGCTGCTTGTGAAGACATCAAGCACGGCACCTACAAATATTTCAAAGACATCGAAAAAGACAACATCTGATTTTCGCTTTGAATTGAACCGACAAGCGGACTTTGCATACAGTTCATCCCCACAAATGGAAGGACGGCGGCAAAGTCCGCTTTTGTCTTACGACAAACAGAACTCATAATCAACACGCCTATCCGTTTTATCCGCTAAATCCGTGGTCAGATTTTTATTGGAACACGGATTGGACGGATTAAACGGAATAATAAAAATCACGTTATCTGTTTTATCCGCTAAATCCGTGGTCTATATAGTTTGAACGCGGATTGTACGGAGTCATTTACCTCACACCCATGCCCGACCAACACCTCACCATCAACGACCCCGTCTATGGTTTCATCAATGTGCCGCGAGGCCTGCTCTGCCGCGTCATTGCCCATCCGCTCTTCCAGCGTCTGGAGCGCATCAGGCAGTTGGGAATGGCGCCTTTTGTCTATCCCGGTGCCCATCACACCCGCAAGCAGCACGTCATCGGAGCTTTTCATCTCACCCAGACGGCGCTGGCCACGTTGATGCAAAAAGGGCATTTCATCTTCGACTCTGAAGCCGAAGCCACCGAAGCCGCCATTTTGCTGCACGACGTGGGGCACGGACCGTTCTCACACGTGCTCGAAGGCGAACTGGTGAAGGGCATCTGTCACGAAGAGATTTCGCTGCTCATGATGCAGGCCGTCAACCGCGACTTGCAGGGCGACTTGTCGCTGGCGCTCAAAGTGTTCACGGGCGAATATCCCAAACCTTTCCTCCACGAACTCATCAGCAGCCAGCTCGATATGGACCGCCTGGACTATCTCTGCCGTGACAGTTTCTACACGGGAGTGCGCGAGGGCAATATCGGCGCCGCACGCATCGTCAAGACACTCGACCTGGTCGACGAGCGTCTGGTGGTGGACTATAAAGGCATTTATTCTGTCGAGAACTATCTTATGGCCCGCCGCTTGATGTATTGGCAGGTCTATCTGCACAAGACGGCGTTGGCTGCCGAGGCGATGTTTCGTGCCATTTTGCGTCGTGCCCATCATCTGGTGTGTGCCGGCACACCGCTGTTTGCCTCGCCGGCGCTGCACTATTTCCTCTCGCGCGAAGTGTCGTGTGAAGACTTTGCCCACGAAGACAGTGAGGCCCTACGTCATTATGCAGCCCTCGACGACAGCGACCTGGTTTGTGCTGTCAAAGTTTGGGCCGACCATCCCGACCCCGTGTTGAGAGTCTTGGCAGCCGACTTCACAGATCGCCGTTTGTTCAAGTCGACCGAGGTTGATGCCGACCGGCTCGACGAGGCGCTCGACCATTACCGCAATGCCATCAAGCAGCAGCTCTCACTCTCTGACGAAGACACCGCCTATTTTGTCGACACCCAGAGCCTTTGCAACGAAATGTATTCACGCGCCGCCGAGGGCATTGGCATCTTGATGCCATCGGGAGAAGTGCGCGACGTGGCCGAGGTGTCCAACATCATTCGCCGCGACGGCGAATTGCCCGACGGCCAAAAGCACTACGTCATCCATCGTGCCATTGAGGGCGACAATATTCTTTGAAAACAATTTATAAAAAACTAACTCGCCCGTGATTGGCGTGATTGTAGCGTCCCGTCACTGCAATCGCCATAAAATCAGATGCTTACAGCCCCGTGACTGTGTGATTGGGAAAAAGGCAACAATTTGGGTGCAAGAGAGTCAGAAGA
>JBGVLE010000002.1:0-25210 GCA_045124135.1 Alloprevotella sp. | reverse complement strand
GTTACGCCACCAGCCTTTTCCCTAAAGAGTGTGCAGAAAAAAACCACGCCGCCACACTTCCCACCACGACCGATGCTTTCATCAACTATCTGCGCGGTCACAAAATTGACTGAAAACGACTTCCCACACATATATATTATATAAGGAGTAATTTATGGGACTTATAGCCATGCCTCCGGCACCGCCGCGTGCCGACCTCGACCTCAATTTCTTTCTTGGCGGAGGCCGCGACGGTGAAGTCACAGACCGCCGATGCCGCACAATGCCGGCCGAATGGTTTCCACAAAGTGCCGTTCAGCTCACGTGGCCCCACCAAGACACCGACTGGAAAGATATGTTGGGCGAAGTGACCGAGTGCTATATCCGTATGGCCTACGAGATAGCCACACGCCAGCCTCTGCTCGTTGTAGCGCCCGATGTCAGTGGAGTGAAACGACTCCTGAGTGAGCGCCTGCCGGCTCGGACTGTGGCCAATATTACCTTTTTTGCCGCACCCACCAACGACACCTGGGCACGCGACCACGCCTTCATCAGTGTCATAGACGGCCCAGCCTCAGAGTTGCTCGACTTTCGTTTCAATGGTTGGGGAGGCAAATTTGAGGCAGCGCTTGACAATGCCATCAACCGTCGGCTCTACGACGGCGGTTTGCTTAAAGGCACATACACAGACTGCCTCGATTTTGAACTCGAAGGCGGCAGCATCGAGAGCGACGGACAGGGCACACTGCTCACCACGTCACGATGCCTGCTCAACCCCAACCGCAACGGCGGACTCACACAGGCCGAAGCCGAAGAACGACTGAAAAGGCTGCTCGGAGTGGAGCGTATCTTGTGGCTCCATCACGGCGAACTGGCAGGTGACGACACCGATGCCCACATCGACACGCTGGCGCGTTTTTGCACGGAAGACATCATCGCGTATGTGTCGTGCAATGACCCTCACGACCCACACTATGCGCCTCTCACCGAGATGGAGAGAGAACTCCAGGCTCTGCGCAACGCCCAAGGCGAACCCTATAAGTTGGTTGCTTTGCCTATGCCCCGCGCCATATATGACGAAGACGGTGAGCGCTTGCCGGCCACCTATGCCAACTTCTTGATTATGAACACAGCCGTGCTCTATCCCACCTATGCCCAACCGGACACCGACGAGGCTGCACGCCACGCCTTGGCTGCTGTTTTTCCCAAGAAAGACATCGTGGGCATAGACTGCCGCGCCCTCATCCGCCAGCACGGTTCGCTCCATTGTGCCACCATGCAATATCCGCGCGGCATCTTCCATCCCTGATTCCGAAAATCCCAAAAACTATGCCTACCTCACGCACACTCAAAACCGGCCTTGTCCAATTGGCCTGTACGGCAGACGTCGAGCAGAACAAAACCCGTCTGGCCGAAGCCGTAGATCGGGCTGCAGCACAAGGTGCCCGTCTCGTCGTGTTGCAGGAACTGCACAACACGCCTTATTTCTGTCAAACTGAAAATGTCGACAACTTCGATCTGGCCGAACCCATTCCGGGTCCCTCGACGGCTTTTTATGCTGAAGTGGCACGGCGCAATAAGGTGGTGCTCGTCACGTCGCTTTTCGAGCGTCGCGCTCCCGGGCTCTATCACAACACCGCCGTGGTGTTTGAGACAGACGGCAGCATAGCCGGCACCTACCGCAAAATGCACATACCCGACGACCCCGCCTATTACGAAAAGTTCTATTTCACTCCCGGCGACCTCGGTTTCCGTCCCATCGACACCAGTGTGGGACGCCTTGGCGTGCAAGTCTGTTGGGACCAGTGGTATCCCGAAGGTGCGCGCCTTATGGCTTTGGCAGGTGCCGAACTGCTCATCTACCCCACAGCCATAGGCTATGAGAGCAGCGATGCCGACGAAGAGAAAGCCCGCCAGCGAGAGGCTTGGACCACCGTGCAGCGTGGTCATGCTGTGGCCAATGGTCTGCCCGTCATCGCCGTCAACCGCACCGGCTACGAACCCGATCCGTCGGGTGTCACCGGCGGCATCACCTTCTGGGGCAGCAGTTTTGTGGCCGGACCTCAAGGCGAACTCATCTATCGTGCACCCATAGACCAGGAAGTAGTTGAGATGGTCGACATCGACCTTTCGCGCAGCGAGAATGTGCGACGCTGGTGGCCCTTCCTTCGCGACCGCCGCATAGAGTGTTTTGCCCAGCTGGGCCAACGTTTCATCGATAAATCCGTGAACGAATGAGTAACGCACAGTCTTCTCGCGGCAGCCTCTTCTCGGTGGGAGGCAAAAACTATCTGATGCCCTTCATCCTGGTCACGGCCCTGTTTTTCCTCTGGGGCTTTGCCCACAGCATCCTCGACGTGCTCAACAAGCATTTCCAGGAGGCTTTCGATATGAACAAGACCCGCTCGGCGTTGGTTCAGGCTATGGTCTATGGCGGCTATTTCCTTATGGCCCTGCCTGCCGGTTTAATCATCCGCCGCTGGGGCTATCGTGCCGGCGTCTGCACCGGCTTGGGACTTTATGGCATCGGCGCCTTGATGTTTGTGCCCGGCAGTGGGATAGGTTCGTTTGAATTTTTCCTTCTTTCGCTCTTCGTCATCGGTTGCGGCCTGACTTGTCTCGAAACGGCCGCCAATCCCTACGTCACCGTGCTTGGTGACGACAAATGGGCCGAGCGCCGCATCAACATCGCCCAGTCGTTCAACGGTTTGGGCTGGATCATAGGTCCTGTGGTGGGCGGTCTCTGTGTCTTGGGCGGCGGCAACATTGCCTTGCCCTATGCTGTGGTGGGCATTGTCGTGCTGCTCATCCTTGGCGTGTTTGTCATGGTCAAGTTGCCCGAAGTCACTTCCACCACCGATGCCGCAGAGTCACATCTGCCGTCTGCGGCCGACCGTCCCTTGCTGCGTCAGCGTCATTTCCTGTTTGGCCTCGTGGCCCTCTTCTTCTATGTCGCCGCCCAGACCGGCATCAACAGTTTCTTCATCAACTATGCCGAAGAGTGTGCCGGCGTGGACAAAAACGAGGCCGCATTGTGGCTTGGTTTCCTCGGCATGGGCCTCTTCATGTCGGGACGAATGGGCGGTAGTTTCCTGATGAAATACCTCAGTCCGGAGCGCTTGCTGCTCTTTTTTGCCATAGGTGCCACAGCGGCTATGCTCATCATTATGACGCTCTCCGGCCGAGTGGGCTTTTATGCCTTCTTTGTCTGCTTCTTGTGCGAGAGCATCATGTTCCCCACCATCTTTGCCTTGGCCATTCGTGGTCTGGGGCGCCACACCAAGATGGCCTCGTCGCTGCTCATTATGTGCATCGTCGGCGGCGCCGTGGCCCCTCTGCTTATGGGCTTGATTGCCGATGTTTCCGGTCTTATGTCGCTCGCCTTCAGTGTACCCTTGCTCTGTTTTGTCGTCATAGCCGCTTTTGCTTTGGCCTATCGCGGCTGCCTGGCCCGGGCAGGTCACAGTCAGGCATAAACCAACAAAGACTATTCTTTTTGAAAACAATATAAACCCAATAATATGATAGACTCAATGACCGGCTACGGTAAAGCCGAAGCCACCATCGGCGGCAAGAAAATCATCGCCGAGATAAAATCACTCAATTCCAAGGCCCTCGACCTCAGCATGCGCCTGGCGCCTGTGTATCGCGAAAAAGAGATGGAGTTGCGCGGCCTTGTTGCCGCTGCCGTGGAGCGTGGAAAAGTGGACTTCTCTCTCTGGATTGAAAGTTCTGCCGGTGCCCACACGGCTTCAATCAATCCCGATGCCGTGGCCGACTATCAGCGGCAAATTGAAGCCGTCTGTGCCCAGACCGGCATCGACCATCCCGGCACAGATATCTGGAATGTCATCCTCCGTCTGCCCGACACGCTCAAGGCTGCCGAAGACGAGGTGCTCACCGACGACGAGTGGCAGGTGGCGCGCCGGGTGGTGGAAGAAGCCGTGGCCCAACTCGTGGCCTTCCGTCGTCAAGAGGGGGAGGCCCTTTACAGGAAATTCCGTGAGAAGATTGACAACATCTCGGTGCTCTTGGCCGGTATCGAACCCTTCGAGCAGTCGCGCGTGGAAAAAATCCGTCAGCGCCTTTTCGACCGTCTCTCCGAACTCAAAGGAGTGGACTACGACAAAAACCGCCTCGAGCAGGAACTCATTTATTATATTGAGAAACTCGACATCAGCGAAGAGAAACAACGTCTGGCCAACCACTTGAAATATTTCGTCGACACAATGGACAACGGTCATGGCCAAGGCAAAAAGCTCGGTTTCATCGCCCAGGAGATGGGACGCGAAATCAACACCACAGGCTCCAAGAGCAATCAGGCCGAGATGCAAAACATCGTGGTGAAAATGAAAGACGAACTCGAGCAAATCAAAGAGCAGGTGCTCAATGTGCTCTGAGTCTTGCAGAGTCCGGTGTGGTCTCGTGAAGGCCCCGTTTGTCTGAATGTTTCACACCGCCCCCTTCACCCGGCGCCGCCGAAATATAGACATCAATCTCCCCAACTCTCTCTTACTCATACCATTATGACCAAACAATCCGACAATATCGCCGCCGGCAAACTCCTCATCTTTTCGGCTCCCAGCGGCAGCGGCAAGAGCACACTCATCAACAGTCTGATGTCTTTGCCGCTTGGTCTGCATTTCTCCATTTCAGCCACCAGCCGCCCGCCGCGTGGCACCGAGCGCGACGGCGTGGAATATTTCTTCCTCACCCCCGACGAGTTCCGTCGCCGCATCGAAGCCGGCGAGTTCTTGGAATACGAAGAAGTCTACAAAGACCGCTACTATGGCACCTTGCGGGCGCAGGTAGACCGTCAGTTGGCCGAGGGCGAGAATGTGGTGTGTGATGTCGATGTTCTTGGCGGGCAGCGCATCAAGCAGATTTATGGCGACCGTGCCTTGAGCCTCTTCATTCAGCCTCCCTCCGTCGAAGCCCTCCGTCAGCGGCTTGAGGGTCGCGGCACCGACAGCCCTGCGGTCATCGCCGACCGTCTGGCCCGTGCCGAGTTTGAACTCACCTTCGCCGACAAGTTCGACCGTGTCATCATCAACGACGACCTCGACCGCGCCAAGGCCGAGGTAGCCGCCTGTGTCGAGGCCTTTCTGAAGTCATAGACAGATGGAGTGGATCTATATATGAAACGCGTAGCCCTCTTTGGCGGTTCGTTCAATCCCATTCACCTCGGCCACCTCGCATTGGCGCGTGAAGTCGTCGGCCGGGGGTTGGCCGTCGAAACGTGGCTTATGGTTTCGCCCCATAATCCTCTCAAGCCATCGGACGAACTTCTTGACGAAACGCTGCGTTTTGAAATGGCCTGCATTGCCACAGCCGACCAGCCGGGCGTCAGAGCCAGCAACTTCGAGTTTTCGCTGCCTCGTCCGTCTTTCACGTGGCGCACACTCGAGGCTCTTCGTCGCCACCATCCCGACACGCAGTTCGCCTTGCTCGTCGGGGCCGACAATTGGACCAGTTTCAACCGTTGGGCGCATTATGAAGAGATACTGCAGAATACGCCCATAATCGTTTATCCCCGAGATGGTTACTTTATTGAACCCGGAAAACTGCCTACCGGCGTAACCTTGCTCAATCCCGAACGGCTCTATCCTTTCAGCTCCACCGACATTCGCCGCGCGTTGCGTGAGGGAAACGACGTCAGCCGTATGTTGCCCCCGGCAGTCGAGGCATTTATTCGCCGCCGAGGGGTGTATGGAGCACGGCCGAGTTGAATTTTTTTGATTGTTGGTTTGGTTGGGAGTTCGGAGTTGAGTTTGAAATTTGATTGGTTGTTTTTTTTGCGGCCAAGCAAGCCCTGAAAGGGCGCAACATTTTAGCCCAGGTCGTTAGGCCTGGGTATACGATATGCGCTATAATTCCGGCCTGTAAGGTCGGAATACTAAACGTTTAATGATCAATGTGTTATTTCAGCATGCATTTCCCCTTAATGTGCCGACCTTACAGGCCGGAGATTAGAGGGATAATCCACAACCCGGGCCTACGACATAGGCTGATATGTTGCACCCTTTCAGGGCTTGCAGTGCCATATAAAAATAGCAAAAACAATCTCAAATTCAATCGCCTTCCTGTCATTCCCTCCACCGCTCCTACGTCTTTACAAACCTCGCGCAAAACTGTGCAACTCTACATTCAAAGCGGCTAAACCGTTGGGCGATAAAATGATGGATGATGTAGAGTCGAGCCGACAAACCGTGCACAAACGCACATATTTTTCGGCAAACTGAATGACAGATAAATATTCCATAGTTCACACAGACATTCTTTGTCGGCAAGGTTGTCGGCAAGGTTATGCTTAATTTCAAGCGCAATGTTATCATTTTTTTGCCGATATCGGCAAAAAACGCATAATTTTGAATACTCTACTTCCAGTCCGTAGCTTAGCCGCTTAAAAACAACAAACAAATTAAATTCTGAACGCCCGACCTTCCATAGACTTGCCCATCCCGCTCTTATTCTTCCTACCCAAATTTTTACCTTTTCCCCAATCACTGGGTCACGGGCTTGTATCGCGTTGAGCATTAGCGCTTTGCTGTGATTGGACGTTTCCGTCACGCTCTGGTCACACCGAGGGAGCATCCCAACCATACGTTGAGCTTTTTTCTGCTTGGTTTGAACAAACAATCTCCATAGCAGCCTCCTCCCCCATTATTGGTCTGTTCAAAAAGAGGGTGGAGGGTGACAATAAAAGTTGGTAAAATGTCGAGACGGCCGTCCCGAGATGCACGGACGCGGCCCAAAAATAGCCAAAAGGCCTTCGCAGAAATCATATATAGGGAAAGTACGTACGCGCATAAGGACCGCAGTTGCGGGAATAAGCCCGGAAATTTCTCTCCTTATGTCAGTAAATGCTTGAAAATGAGGAAGAGATGTCCCGTTGAGGCCCCTCTCTTCCTTCTTCTCCTCAAAGATAACCATCGGGCGGCAAAAGGAAAAAGACAAGGTGGGTAGGAGAGGGGCATTTGAAACAGGATTTGTTTGTATTTGAGCGGCCGAGCAAGGTAATTGATTGGCCGAGCAAGGTGATTAAGCGGTCTCGCAAGGTAATTATGCGGCCGAGCAAGGTGATTAAGCGGTCTCGTAAGGTAATTATGCGGCCGAGCAAGCCCTGAAACATATTTTGCATACCCTACCTGTCAGGGCTCACAAGTTGCCCCGTCGCCCATTCGTCCCCTTTTCGCGCGCCGCTTGCCTATTTTTCTGGCCTTTGTGCTTTGCTTTTTCAAAACTTATTATCAATTTTGCGAGAAATACCAAAGCCTTAAAACTATGGAACACGCAACGAAAGCCCTCAGCGGGCTCAAAAAAGAAGATTTTCAGAAGGTTATTAACGGCAAAGAGACCGACCTGTTTTTCCTGACCAACGATAACGGCATGGAAGTGGCCATCACGAACTATGGCGGCGCCATCGTGGCCATTATGGTGCCCGACCGCAATGGCAACGTGGCCAACGTCATTCAGGGACACGACAACATCGACGACCGCATCAACTCGCCCGAACCTTTCCTCTCCACCCTCGTGGGACGATATGGCAACCGCATCTGCAAAGGCTGCTTCACCCTCAACGGCAAAGAATATCACCTGGCCATCAACAACGGCCCCAACCACCTGCACGGCGGCCCCACGGGATTCCACACCAGAGTGTGGAATGCTGAACAAATCAATGAACGTTCGCTCGTATTGCGCTACGTGTCAGCATATTATGAAGAAGGATTTCCGGGAGAACTGTCGATGACGGTGATGTATTCGCTCAGCGACGACAACGAACTCAAAATCGACTATAAAGGCACGACCAACAAGAAGACCGTAGTCAACATGACGAGCCACGGTTTCTTCTCGCTCTCAGGTATTGCCAACCCCACACCGTCGGCCGAAAACGTGATTTGCCAAATCAACGCCGACTTCTACATCCCCATCGACGAAAACTCCATCCCCACCGGTGAAATCCGCAGCGTGAAGGGCACTCCGTTTGACTTCACCGAGCCTCACGCCGTGGGCGAGCGCATCGATGCCGACGACGAACAGATCAAAAACGGCGCAGGCTATGACCACTGCTTCGTGCTCAACAAGCGCGAACCCGGCGAACTGACTTTCGCAGCCAAAATCACCGAGCCCGTGAGCGGCCGCACCATGGAGGTCTACACCACCGAGCCCGGCGTGCAGTTCTATTCAGACAACTGGGCCGACGGCTACAAGGGCCAGCACGGCGCCACGTTCCCCCGTCGCTCTGCCCTCTGCTTCGAGGCACAGCATTTCCCCGACAGTCCCAACCGCGCCTATTTCCCGCCCGTGGTGTTGAAACCCGGACAGGTTTATACGCAAAAGACCATCTATAAATTCGGCGTGGCCGAATGACCCACACAGGCGGAAGACAGCCTGCCCGCGGACACCCGGGGCAGACGGCCTTCCGCCGCAGTGTTTTTCTCGGCAACCCGAGCCTGACAGGAAATTTCAATCCAAATCTTTACAAACAATAACCTTAAATTATTATGAGTCAACAAAAAAAACAGTGGGGCGCCATCCTGGTGATGATTGCGCTCTTCGCGATGATTGCATTTGTGACTAACCTTTGCAACCCTATGGCCAAAATCATCAAGAACCAGGGAGAAATCTCTACGGTGCTCGCCCAGATTGGTAATTACGGCAACTTCGTGGCCTACCTCATCATGGGTATTCCGGCCGGTATGCTCATTGCCAAGTTCGGCTACAAGCGCACAGCGCTGATCGGCCTCGTGGTGGGTGCCGCAGGTATTCTCATCCAGTGGTGCAGCGGTCTGCTCGACGCACAGGCCAACCTGGGTCTTGTCTTCACCGTCTACCTCATCGGTGCCTTCATCGCCGGTCTGTGTATGTGTATCCTCAACTGCGTGGTCAACCCGATGCTCAACCTGCTTGGTGGCGGTGGCAACACCGGAAACCAGTTCATCCAGATTGGTGGCGTGTTCAACTCGGCTGCCGCCGTGGCTTGCTACATCCTGATGGGTGCGCTCATTGCCGACATGTCCAAGGCCAAGATTGCCGACGCTACGCCTGCCTTGATGATTGCCCTTGCCATCTTTGCCGTGGCCTTCGTGGTGATTATGTTCACCAAAATCGAAGAGCCCGAACAGGCTCCCGTGCGTGTGGACCTCATCAAGGGTGCGCTCAGCCACCGTCACTTCTCACTCGGTCTGTTGGCCATCTTCCTTTATATGGGTATCGAAGTGGGTGTGCCCGGCTACGTAGGCTTCCACCTCACCGAAGACTTGAGAATCCCCGAAAACATCGTGGGTCTGCTCGTGGCCGTCTATTGGTTTATGATGCTCATCGGCCGTTTCGTCGGTGCTGCCATCGGTAGTAAAGTGAGCGCCCGCACAATGATCACGACCGTGTCTATCCTGACGCTTGTGCTCGTGCTCTTCGGTATGTTTGCGCCGCGCACCGTGCTAGTGCCCTTCCCTGGCGTAGACTGGTCTACACTTTCGTTCATCACCCAAGACATTCCCGTCGGCGTGTTTGCCCTCTTGCTCATCGGTCTCTGCACCAGTGTGATGTGGGGTTCAATCTTCAACATGGCCGTTGAGGGTCTCGGCAAATACACCGCCATCGCTTCAGGTCTGTTCATGACTATGGTGTTCGGTTGCGCCGTGATGATGTTCATCCAAGGTCTCGTTGCCGACGTGGCCGGCTATATGGCCAGCTTCTGGGTTGTGGCCTTCTGCGCTGCCTACCTGCTCTTCTATGCCCTCATCGGCAGCCGCGTGACCAAGCGCGAAGACTAATTCCGTACAAATCATTAACTTACTAAAAAACTATACGCCCATGAAACTCACAATTGACGACGTAAGAAGTCGCTTTATCGAACATTTCGACGGCAGCACGGGTAGCGTATATGCCTCTCCCGGCCGCATCAACCTCATCGGTGAGCACACCGACTATAACAAAGGTTTCGTATTCCCCGGCGCCGTAGAGCAGGATATTATTGCCGAAATCAAACCCAACGGCACCCGCAACGTACGTGCCTATTCCATCGACCTCAAAGACTATGTGGAGTTCAACCTCGACGACGAGGCCGGCCCCAAAGCCACTTGGGCCCGCTACATCTTTGGCGTTTGCCGTGAGATGATGACCCTCGGCGTACCCGTTGAAGGTTTCAACACCGCCTTTGCAGGTGATGTGCCCCTCGGTGCAGGTATGTCTTCTTCGGCAGCCCTCGAGAGCACCTATGCCTTCGCCCTCAACGACCTCTGGGGCGAAAACAAAATCGAGAAGATGGAACTGGCCCGTGTGGGACAGAGCACAGAGCACAAATACGTGGGCTGCAACTGCGGCATCATGGACCAGTTCGCCTCTGTGTTCGGTCGCAAGGGCAGCCTCATGCGCCTCGACTGCCGCAGCGGTGAATACCAGTATTTCCCCTGGAATCCCAAAGGCTACCAGCTCATCCTCGTCAACAGCTGCGTGAAACACGAACTCGCCGGTTCGCCCTACAACGAGCGCCGTCTGCAATGCGAGCACGTGGCCGAGGTCATCAAACAGAACCATCCCGAAGT
Source organism: Alloprevotella sp. (assembly GCA_045124135.1). Classification (GTDB taxonomy): domain Bacteria; phylum Bacteroidota; class Bacteroidia; order Bacteroidales; family Bacteroidaceae; genus Alloprevotella. The sequence goes on along the minus strand of JBGVLE010000002.1, from coordinate 14,684 downwards.
GGAGTCTCTGCGCGATGCCAGCATGGAAATGCTTGACGAAGTGAAAGGTAAGATCACCGGCGATGAATACAAACGTGCCCGCTACGTCATTGGCGAAGTGGAGCGTGTGTTGGCCGTCTGCGACGCTCTCGAACACGACGACTATGAACTGGTCGGCAAGATGATGTATGAAACCCACTACGGCCTGAGCAAGGAGTATGAGGTGAGCTGCGAAGAGCTCGACTTCCTCAACGACGTGGCCAAGGAAGTAGGCGTGACCGGTTCGCGCATCATGGGTGGCGGCTTCGGCGGTTGCACCATCAACCTCGTGGCCGACGAACTCGCCGACAACTTCAAGAAGACCGTCGTAGAGAAATTTGCCGAGAAATATGGCAAGAAGCCCATCGTCATCGATGTAGTCATCGGCGACGGTTCGCGCAAACTCTGCTGATTTATCGTCAGACCTTTTAACATCAGTCCTATAGCGGGCGTGCCGTGGCAGTCAATGCCGGCACGCCCGCATTGGTTTCGCCGCGGCAGCGTGACCAGAGCGTGACGGACACGTTCAGTCACAGCAATTTTATAGTTGTCAATGAGTTACAGGCCCGTGACCCGGTGAAAGGCAAGAAGATGGGGGAAGAGGAGAGGGGCATAAAATAATCTGTGAAAGATGATATTGCTGAAGTAGTTTCAAAATAAGAAGACATAAAAACAATTAGGAAATTATAGAGGTAAAAATTATTTACTATATTTGTATATCAGAAAAGATTATAATATAAAAGAATGATAGGAATGATAACAAACAGTCCACTTGGTCTAACTTTCGGATTTTATAAAAATTATCCGACAACAGTAGAGGCTGTGATGATATAGTTGATAACATACTGCTTTATTCTGTATGTTATGATTTGTTCTTCACATATGGAATACTAGATTTAGAGAAAATCTGTAAGCTATTTATTCAGGCTGTTAAGAACTCGGTTTATCATATATCATTGGATATAGAGTTTAATTGGCTCATATGGAAACGCAAGGAAAACACCTCACAATGGCAAAAAAATATTGCCTCTCAATGTTACATTACACATAAAAAGGCGATTGCTGATTATTTGACACGTTGTATTTTGTCTTATTATAGAGAAGATACTTACAAAGCTCATCATAGGAATACGAGAAGAAGTATTGAACTTAGATTGATAAATGCAAGATATAATATTTATTCAGATGAATATGATTGCTGATAATGCTTTTTGAAAAAACAAATATTATTAATCCAAAATACTATACAATGAATCAATATATATTCTCTACTAAAGAGATGTTTTTACTAGAACGAAATTCCCGTGGAGACTTATATCGACAAAAAAATATGTCTCGTAATTACAGAATAATGTATGAACTAAACAATATGCACTTGTTGGAGAATGTCCCATTGTCTGCAATCAACCAATTCCCTTATCTTAAAGCATATACTGGTAGATATGATTGGGACGATGATGCTTTTGTGCGTTTTTCCCATAGAAGATCTTCAAGAAAAACAGGTTGTGTAGTTCATTGTTTTGAATATGATTATAACTTCGAAAGGTTTTGGACTCATATGGGCAATGTCATCTATGAGCTGAAAGACTTTGAGGCTGTATTTACGCCTGATTTTACGATGTTTGTAGACGCTCCTGAACCTCATAACAAATGGCAACTCTTCAAATCCAGATTATGTGGAGCACGTATGCAAATTGCCGGATATAATGTAATTCCCACAATCACTTATGCAGATGCTTCATCCCTGAACTGGTGCTTAGAGGGGTTAGCCCCAAACGGAGTCTACGGAATTTCTGCTACCGGATTGAAAGATTGTTCCGCGAAATCAAGATTGTTTTTGTATGCTATGAGAAAAATAGAGGAAGTACTCTCACCGGTAATGGTCTTTGCCTATGGAGAACCGATAGAGGATCCGTCAATCACAACACCAATACGTTTTATTCCTACACAAATCTCTAAATACTTTAGAAATGAACACAAAATATAAACCATTATACCCATTCTACAAAGCTTATTACGAGCAGATGGCCGAGCACTATTATTCTGAAAACGAAAAACTGTTCTTTGAAACAATGAGATATCGGCAGCAGTATGAATTTACTTATGCCAACGACCTTTTGTTGTTTGAAGATGATAATGAGGACGGTTTGTATATTGTACGTCATTATTATGACGAATTTGAAATAGGGAGAGTTGGAATTAAAGAAGATTTCTATGCGATGGATCTCCCCTCGGCAATGCAAGTCAATCTCAAAAAGGTAGGTCTGCTTGGAAGGGACATCACTCTTTTGGAATGGTTGCGTGAACGCGACTATCAGGGCATTAATTATAATGGTAATTTTGACAATCTATAACTATGGGTTCAGGAAAATACCACATTAAAGACGGTCGTTTCAGTCTGTATCTTTACACTACCATTCCGGGCTCAGAGTTAGAGATGTTTGGTATGAAATTTAAAATAATTAGATTAGAGTCTGATTTGAGAGGTACTCATTCCAATTTGCCAATGTTATCTGGTACTTCAGATGGCTATTTGTGTTTAGGGGCAGATGGTAAACCGAAACAACTTAGATTGTACAAGGGGCATCAGGCTGTTTTGGACTTTGATTGGAGTCATCCTCATTATAACAATCCCAATCAAGGAGGAAATGGGGAACGTTTCCAAAAGGGAGTTGTACATGTTCAACCATTCTCTTCCTCTCTGCAAAGACAAGATATGAATGCAAGATATATGAGCAACGAAGAAATGGCTACTATTGGCCGGATTATACGTTATTATAATCCAGATGTCAAATTTCGACCTTGACAAGTGTTCATGTTTTCTGACCTTTTAACACCAGTCCTATAGCGGGCGTGCCGTGGCAGTCAATGCCGGGCACGCCCGCATTGGTTTCGCCGCGGCAGCGTAACCAGAGCGTGACGGACACGTTCAGTCACAGCAATTTTATAGTTGTCAATGAGTTACAAGTCCGTGACCCGGTGATTGGGGAAAAGGTAACAATTTGGGTATATATAGGATAAAAGACGAAGAGCGGCCATGCAAGCCCAATTCATAAAATGTTTTGTCAAGGCCGCGCAAAAAAAACATATTTTGAACACCCAATATGAAGCGTAACATATCAGCCCTTTTATAAATACAAGTTGGGCAGCGGCTCGGCAATTCAAACGAGTTTGATTGCGCTCGCCTTGCACTAATTCAGAGAGCGGCCCACACCGGTCCCACCCGTTTCATCGGTAAAAAACGGCCTTTTGTCTATTTCTTTTATATAAGAAGTATGAATGGGTAGCTTTATTTGGACGGCGCGGTGTATTTTTGCACTGGAATAAATATCTCACTTATGAAAATCAAACCTATTGCTTTTGCCGCTTTGGCCCTGACTGCCGTGACGGCTGCCGGGCAGAAAACCTGGACGCTGGAGGAGTGTGTGGACTATGCTATGCAACACAACATCACACTCAAGAAAAACTCGCAGGCCGAAGCGCTCTCTTCAGTGGAGGTAGACCGTGCCAAAGGTGCACTGCTCCCTTCACTCAGTGCCAGCGTGGTGCAAGGCCTCACTTACCGACCCTTCCAGGAGACGGGTGGCAGCATGGTGAACGGCGGCATCGCCTCTAACGCCGCCGACAAGGCCACACAGACCGGACAATATGGCGTGAATGCCAGCTGGACCGTGTGGAACGGCGGACAAAACAAATACAACATCCAAAACGCCGAGATGAACCGCGAGAGTGCTGCGCTCACTACACAGCAGACGGCCAACAGCATTGAAGAGCAGATTGCCCAGCTCTACGTGCAGACGCTTTATACCCGCGAGGCGCTCAAGACCTACCGCCAACTGCTCGAGGCCGACTCGACCATCTACGAGCGTGCACAGACAATGTGCCAGAACGGTAAGCTCTCGCGTGCCGACGTGGTGAGACTCAAGAGCCAGGTGAGCAGTGCCCGCTATGACGTGGTCAATGCCCAAAGTCAGATTGACCTCTGCAAGATGCAGTTGCGCCAGTTGCTCGAACTCGACTATAACGAGGAGTTTGAGATTGCCGACCTCCCCGTCTCAGACGAAGTGGTGGCCGGACTCATTCCCGGTCTGACCGACGCCTATCTCGCCGCTCTCGGTCAGCGGCCGGAGATTGCCCAAAGCGAACTGGCCGTAGACCAAAGCCGGCTGGCCACCAAGATTGCCCGCACCGGCTATCTGCCCTCCATCAGCCTGACCGGCGGCGTGGGCGACAGCCACCTCACCGGCACCAGCCAGAACTTTTTCAACCAAATGAAAAACAACTTCAATGCCAACGTGGGTCTCTCGGTGTCTATACCCATCTTTGACAAGCGACAGACCAAAAGCGAGGTGGAGAAGGCACGCGTCCAGGAGGTGGTGAGCGACCTCGACCTGCTCGACGCCCAAAAGACGCTCTACAAAACCGTCGAGGGCTTCTGGCAGAGTGCCACGACAAGCCGTCAGAAATATATGGCCTCGGTGGAGAACGTGGAGAGTGCAGAAGCCAGCTACGAGCTGCTCACTGAACAGTTCAACGTGGGCGTGAAAAACATTGCCGACCTGCTCACAGGCCGCTCCACACTGCTCACTGCCAAGCAAAACCTGCTGCAAGACAAATACACCGCCGTGCTCAACCGTGCCATGCTCGACTTCTATGCCACGGGCGAGTTTCGCGCTTTGCAATAACCACTCCGATTTATAATATATACACACAACACCATATGAAAAGCAAGAAAACCATCGTTGTCGGCCTCTGTGTCGTGGCCCTTCTGGGGCTTGGCGCCTATCTCTTTATGGGAGGCAAGGCCGAACAGGAAATCAACTACGAAACCGTCAAAGTGCAACGTACCACCATTGGCAGCACCGTCACCGCCACCGGAACCATCGAACCCGTCACCAAGGTGGAAGTGGGTACGCAGGTGAGCGGCATCATCAGCAAAATCTATGTGGACTACAACTCTGAGGTGAAGAAAGGCCAGCTCATTGCCGAACTCGACCGCACCAACCTGACGAGCGAACTGGCCAGCGCCAAAAGCAATCTCGAGGCTGCCGGCAGCGACCTGAGCTATCAGAAGGCCAATCACAGCCGTATGAAAACCCTCCACGACAAAGGCCTCGTGAGCGACGATGAATATGAAACCGCACGCCTCTCGCTGAGACAGGCCGAGAGCACTTATGCCATGCGCAAAGAGGCCGTGGCCAAGGCGCAGACCAACCTGGGTTATGCCTATATCACTTCGCCCATCAACGGTGTCATCCTCAGCAAGGCCGTAGAAGAGGGACAGACAGTGGCCGCAGGTTTTACCACCCCGACACTCTTCACCATAGCCCAAGACCTCACAGACATGCGCGTGATTGCCGACGTCGACGAGGCTGACATAGGCGACGTGGCCGAAGGACAAAAAGTGGAATTCACCGTCGACGCCTATCCCAACGAAACCTTTGAAGGCCAAGTGACGCAAGTGCGCCAGGAAGCCACCACAGAGAGCAACGTCGTGACGTATGAGGTGGTGATTTCAGCTCCTAACCCCTCGTTCAAGCTCAAACCCGGCCTCACCGCCAACGTCACCATTCATACGCTCGAACAGCCCAACCTGCTCAGTGTGCCCACCAAAGCGCTGCGCTTTACGCCCACGGCCGACTTGCTGCGTAAGGGCGACAAAATCCAGGACTGCCAAGGCACCAAGAAGGTGTGGGTGCGCGAAGGCAACGTCATCAAAGCCTACGCCGTGCAGACCGGCATCACCAACGGCACGCTCACGCAGATTGTCAGTGGCGTGAAAGAGGGTGCCGAAGTCATCACCGAAATCAAGGCCGCCGTGCCGGGCGAGGAACAAGCTGCTGCCGGAGAACAAGAGCGCAGTCCGTTTGCCCCCGGTCCGAGAAACAGAAAAAAATAAAACCCAACCACTCAAATCGTCAAAACGCTTATGACTCAGCAAAACAAGAATGACGAGCGCAAGGTGGTGATTGAGTTGGACCACGTGAAGCGCAACTTCCTTGTGGGCGAAGAAGTGGTGCATGCCCTGCGTGGCGTCTCGTTCAAGATATACGAAGGCGAGTTTGTCACCATCATGGGCACCTCCGGCTCCGGCAAATCCACCCTGCTCAACCAGTTGGGCTGCCTCGACACACCGACCTCGGGCGAATATTATCTCGACGGGGTGGCCGTGCGCACGATGAAACGCCGCGAAAGAGCCGTGTTGCGCAACCGCAAGATTGGTTTTGTCTTCCAGAACTATAACCTGCTGCCCAAGACCACGGCCGTGGAAAACGTCGAACTGCCGCTGATGTATAATGCCGCCGTCAGTGCCAAAGAGCGCCGTGAGCGCAGCATCAAGGCCCTTGAGATGGTGGGACTGGGCAACCGCCTTTTCCACAAGTCCAACCAGATGTCGGGCGGACAGATGCAGCGTGTGGCCATAGCCCGCGCACTGGTCAACGACCCGGCCGTGTTGCTGGCCGATGAGGCTACGGGTAACCTCGACACCCGCACCTCGTTTGAAATCCTCGTGCTCTTCCAGAAGCTTCACGCAGCAGGCCGCACCATCATCTTCGTCACCCACAACCCTGAGATTGCCCTCTATAGCAGCCGCAACATCGTCTTGCGCGACGGACAAATCAAGGAAGACACCATCAACACCAACATTCAGTCGGCCGCCGAGGCATTGGCCGCTCTGCCTGTGCCTCAGGACGACTGATTGCTCATCCCTTCATCTAACCTCTTATGCACATTTCCAATCTTTTCAAGATAGCCTTGCGTGCCATTGCCGCCAACAAGCTGCGCTCGTTCCTGACGATGCTCGGCATCATCATTGGCGTGGCCTCTGTCATTGCAATGATTGCCATCGGTCAAGGCTCCAAGCAAAGCATTCAGAAGAATATCGCTGAGATGGGCTCCAATATGATTATGATCAATCCCGGACAAGACAGAGGTCCGGGCGGAGCCCGACAAGATGCCTCAGATATGCAGACGCTCAAACTCAAAGACTATGAGTTGCTCAAGGAAAACTGCAAATATGTGGCTGCCATCAGTCCGCGGGTGAGCAAAGGCGGACAGTTTGTGGCCGGCAACAACAACACGCCCTCGACCATCTACGGCATCTCGCCCGATTATCTCGAGATACGTCAATTGAAGGTCGAAGACGGCGCAATGTTTTCAGAAGACGACGTGCGCACCAGTGCCAAAGTCTGCGTCATCGGCAAGACCGTGGCCGACAATCTTTTTCCCGGCGGTGAAGACCCGGTAGGGCGTGTCATCCGTTTCGGCACCATCCCCTTCCGCGTGGTCGGTGTGTTGAAAGCGAAGGGCTACAACTCTTTCGGCATGGACCAGGACGACCTCGTGCTGGCCCCTTACACCTCCGTGATGAAGCGCATACTTTCGGTCACCTATCTGCAAGGTATCAACGCCTCGGCCATCACCCAAGAAAAAACGCAGGAGGCCATAGACGAAATCACCGCCTTGTTGCGCGAAAGCCACAAACTCAAGGGTGAAGACGAAAACAACTTCACCATCCGCTCGCAAGAAGAAATGGCCTCGATGATGAACTCCACCAGCGACACGATGACCATCCTGCTGCTCGTTGTGGCCTGTATCTCTCTGGTGGTAGGCGGCATAGGCATCATGAACATCATGTATGTATCGGTGACGGAGCGCACGCGCGAAATCGGTCTGCGCATGTCTGTCGGTGCTCGCGGCATTGACATCCTCAGCCAGTTTCTCATCGAAGCCATTATGCTCAGCGTGGCCGGTGGCATCATAGGCATTCTCGTAGGTCTCGGCGCCGCCTGGGGCATCAACGTCTTTGCCCATTGGCCCGTGCTCGTCCAGCCCTGGAGCGTCCTGCTCAGTTTTGTGGTCTGTACGGCCACCGGCATCTTCTTCGGTTGGTATCCGGCCAAGAAGGCTGCCCGTCTCGACCCCATCGAGGCCATCCGTTACGAGTAAAAAGATCTGCTTTTATAACATTATGTCTGAAGTCAACCCCACGGCCCTGGCCGCCAAGTCGCGCTCGGAGCGCCTCATAGAGGCAGCCATTCACGCTTGCATCTGGATTTACATTTTCGTCTCGCCGCTGCTCATGCACCGACCCAGCGAGACGTTTGAGTGGGTGTCTTATCTGCAACGCCTCTACTTCCCGCTGTCGTCGTGTGCGGTGTTTTATCTCAACTATTTCTGGCTCATTCCGCGCTATTTCATAGAGAAACGCTACCGTATGTTTGTGGTGCTCAACTTCATCGCCATTGTCTTGCTGCTCTACAGTCGCGACCTCTACATCATGCTGTTCCCTCCCCACGACTGGCAGGCCCTGCGGCCGCGGCGACGGATGCGGATGTATGGCGACGGCGGTCCGTCGGTCTGGTTCCGATTGCTCTATTATCTGCGCAGTTTCGTCTCGATGGCTTTCATCGCCTTCATCGCCGTGGCCGTGAAACTCAGTGTGCGTTGGCGCCGGGCCGAGACGGCACGGCGTGAGGCCGAACTGCAGAACATCAAGAACCAGATTAATCCTCACTTCCTGCTCAACACGCTCAACAATATCTATGCGCTAACGGCCTTCGACCCCGAAAAGGCACGCCATGCCATTGAAGAGTTGAGCGGACTGTTGCGCTATGTGCTCTATGAAAATCAGGCCGGCGAGGTGAGTCTGAAAAAAGAAGTGGATTTCTTGCAGACCTATATTGCCCTGATGCGCCTGCGCCTGGCCGACGGCGTGGTGGTGGAAGTGGATATCGACTGTCCCGAACCGGAACGTGTGCAGGTATCGCCGCTCATCTTCATCTCGTTGGTTGAAAATGCCTTCAAGCACGGCGTCAGCCCCACCAGCACCGGACACATCGCCATCAGCATGCAGGCCGACGCCAAGACCATACGTTTTTCTTGTCACAACACCAACTATCCCAAGGCCCACGACAAGAGCCCCGGCGGCATAGGCCTCGACCAGGTGCGCCGCCGTCTCGATGCCGCCTATTCGGGACGCTATGAGTGGCAATATGGCCCGGAGCCCGACGGCCGCTATTATAATTCAACGATTACCATCCACCTGAAATAACCCTCTCCCCTAAAAAAACAGATACGAGCTATGACTGCCACGCTCACCTGTGCCATCATCGACGACGAACCTCTGGCCGTAAAACTGCTGGAGTCGTATGTGGAAAAGACGCCATTCCTCACCCTGCAAGCCAGTTGGAACAGCGGAACGGCTGCGCTCTACGACCTTCAGACCCATCCTGTCGACCTGCTTTTTCTCGACATTCAGATGCCCGAGCTCGACGGCCTCGATTTTGCCCGTCTGCTCTCACCCGGCACGAGCATTGTCTTCACCACAGCCTTCAGCCAGTATGCCCTCGACAGTTATAAGGTCAATGCCGTGGACTATCTGCTCAAGCCCGTGAGCTATGCCGACTTCCTCAGTGCGGCGCAGAAGGTGCTTGATATGCGCACGGTCCGTGCCGAACAGCCCTCACAGCCTTTGGCCGTCGACGACGACAAAAACTCTTTCTTCGTCAAGAGCGACTACAAGCTGGTGAGAGTCTATTTTGCTGATATTCTTTATATTGAAGGTCTGAAAGACTATATCAAGATTTATCTGGCCGACGGCAGCAAACCCTTGCTTTCGCTCTCATCGATGAAGGCCGTTGAAGACTTCTTGCCGGCCGACCGATTTTTGCGCGTACATCGGTCATTCATAGTCAATATGGCTCAGGTCAAGGTGATGGAGCGTGGCCAGATTGTGTTTGGCGAGCGCCGCATCACCGTGAGCGACAGCTATCGTGACCGTGTCCAGGCCTATGTGGGCGAGCGACTGCTTTCGGGGAGATAAACAGATGAAGGTTTTATAACAATATCGGCCCGCCGAACACTATGTTTGGCGGGCCGATAAATTGTTTATTGCTTATTACTTGTCTTCGTTTTTATATTCAAATCATTCCAATCCGCGACCTCTCAAGGCAGCAGCGTTGTCCGGCTTGCGGCCCATGAATTGCTCAAAGAGCACCATAGGCTCTTCAGAGCCGCCACGCTCGAGGAACGTGCGGCGGAAACGCATAGACAGGTCTTTATTCCACACCGACTTGCCCTTCTCAAATGCAGAGAAGGCATCTTTGTCGAGCACTTCGGCCCAAAGGTAGCCGTAGTAGCCGGCACTGTAGCCGCTGGCAAAAATGTGGTTGAAATAAGTGGAGCGGTAGCGTGGTGCAATCTCGGGAATGAGGCCCATTTCGTCGCACACCTTCTTTTCAAACTCGTCGATGTCGATGCCCTCCACGCTCTCCAGTTCGTGCCATTTCATGTCGAGAATGGAAGCCGCACAGAGTTCGGTGGTCATAAAGCCCTGGTTGAAACAAGCAGCTTGCTCAATCTTTTTCACCAGCGCCGACGGGATGGTCTGGCCCATGTCGTTCTTGGCATAGACCTTGAGCAAGTCGGGCTGGAAGGCCCAGTTCTCATTGAACTGTGAGAACATCTCTACAAAGTCGCGCGTCACGCTCGTGCCGCTCACCGAGGGGTAGTGACATTGCGAGAGCAAGCCGTGCAGGGCGTGGCCAAACTCGTGGAAGAGCGTCTGGACCTCGTCGATGGTGAGATATTCGCCCACGTTGCCCACGTTCACAATGATGGGCCGCACCATCTTGCCGTCGGCATCGACATATTGTTCGCGCACATTGTTCATCCACGCTCCGCCCCGCTTGCTGTCGCGCGGATGGAAGTCGGTGGTGTAGATACCCAGCAGCGAGCCGTCGGCATCCAGCACTTTGTATGTCTTCACCACGAGGTCGTTATACGAAGGCACGCCCGAGAGCTCCTCCATCTTGATGCCGTAGAGGCGTTCGGCCGCGAGGAACATACCCTTTATCACGCGTTCGGTTTTGAAATAAGGCTTGATGGTCTCGTCATCGAGGTCGTACTTGGCCTTACGCACCTTTTCTGAATAATACCACCAGTCCCACGGTTCGATTTTGCTTCCCTTGGGCAAGAGTCCGGCTTTCACGTCGGCATCCATCAAAACCTGCATTTCCTTCACCTCACCCTTGGCTCTGGCCACGGCCTTGTCCATAATGCCTTTCAGCATCTCGTCCACAGCTGCCGGCGTATGGGCCATCTTGGGTTCGAGGATATAGTCGGCTGGCGTTTTGTAGCCGAGAATGTTGGCCTTTTCAATTCTGAGTTTCATCACCTCGAGCACCAGTGCCTTGTTGTCGTGCTCGCCGCCATTGGCACAGCGCGTGGTGTAGGCCCGCCACATCGCCTCGCGTTTGCTGCGGTCGGCCGTAGTCGCCATAGCTTGGGGATATTCAGAAATGCCCACGCCGAAACGTGCTTTGAAGGCATTGTTTTCGGCCAGGATGTTGCTGCTGATTTTCTGCCCGAGGAGCGTCGTTTGCGTGTTGATGTCTTTGAGTCTCTCCTGTTTGTCGGCCGGCAGGGCGATACCGTTTCTCTCGAAGCTCTCGAAGTGTTTCTTCAACACCATCTGCTGCTCGCGTGTCAGCCCCGACTGGTCGGCATGATAGAGCGTGGCGATGCGCTCGTAGAGCTTTTTGTTGAAACTAATGGCGGCGCTGTGTGCAGACATAAGCGGAATGGCCGCGTTTACCACCGAGTCAAGCTCGTCTGTACGGTCGGTCTCTGCCACGTTATACATCACGCCCCCCACGCGACTGAGCAACTCTCCTGAGAGTTCGAGCGGCGCGATGGTGTTGTCAAACGTGGGCGTCTCCTTGCTGTCTGCAATCCTGCACACCGCCTCCCATTGTTGTTTTATCCCCTCCTTGATGGCCGGGATATAGTGTTCGCACTTGATTTGACTGAACGGCGGAATGCCGTATGGTGTTTTCCATTCCTCAAAAAACGGGTTCGTCTGAGCCGTGGCCGCCATCCCCGTGGCCGCCACTGTAAGCATAGCAAATAATTTTTTCATATCGTGAATGATGTAATGTTTTGTCGCATAGAGCTGTAGAAACGCCGACAAAGATAGCTCAACGCAGGCGGCGGGCAAAATTTACTGCACCTTTTTTATTGTCAGATAGAGATAAATAGATATATACTTTCAATAATAATAGTCGACGCAGTGAGATTGCGTTGACTTTATTGTTTGTCGTGGCGTTTGAGTGTATATGGCAATGATGGCGGGAGGGGAGCTAACTCCTATATACCCAAAGTTTGGCCTTTTCCCCAATCACACAATCACGGAGCTGTATGAGGCTGAAAATTAACGCGATGTGGTGATTGGACGGGTTGATTGCGCTTAATCACAAAAGATAATACCAGAATGTAAAGAATGATGAAAAAGAAAGTAAAGAGGGTAAAGAAAGAAAAGGGAAGTGGATTAAGCGGAGGAGAAACAGAACGCTAAAAGCCATCTTGCCGCTATTATCGGCGGCCGAAATCGTGGCGATGGCGGAGGAGCTTCAACTTCAAAAAGAAGGTGCGGAGGGGCGAGGTGAGGTCGAGACGGAAGATGGTCCAGGCGCTGAAGCGGCGCTCGCCAAGGATGGCGCAGGTGCGGCGCAGGAAGGTGTAGGGGAGAAGAAAGAAAGCCGTCAAGAGGATGACGACGGCGAGGTCGAAGGGGAGGAGGGTGGTGGGGTAGGTGGGGGTGAATATTATTGATGTTGTGAGGAGGGCAATGTCGGTCATGATGGAGAGGATGAAGAGCCAGGAAGCCCATGAGGCGATGCTTTCACGCCAGAAATAGAGGCGGGCGGAACGGCTCAAGAGGGTGTGGGTCTTGAGGTGGCTGAGCCGGTCGGTCTTGAGAGTGGATCTCAGTCGTGGCTGCGTCTGCCAAACGCTGGCTTCGACATAGGTCACCATGGCCGTATCGCCCCTGTGGGCCATATCGTCGATGAGCAGGTCGGCGTAGCCCAGGCGATGGTTGAGACTGGCTGCATAGCCTTGATGGGCAAGGAACCAGTCGCGGCGGAAGGCGAAATTGCAGAAGTCTCCGCCAAAGGCACGACGGCGGGCGGCACGAAAACGCATCAGATTGCGACGCAGGCGCTCATAGATGGCACGGCGGGAATGGGCAGTGTGGTCGTCGCGCCAGTTGGCATAGCCGAGCACAAAGTTGGTATCGTCTGCACACGCTGAGCACATCAAGCGAAGCCAATGCTCCCCGGCCGGCCGGCAGTCGGCCGGCAAAATCACGCACCATGGCGAACGGGCGGCTCTCACGCCCAGTGTGACGGCCAGCTTGAGGCGGTCGATATATTTTGACGATGCCGGCACACGGGTGTAGCGTAGGGTGGGGTTGGTCTGCGAAAGATGCTCCACCAAGAAGCTGGTTTCGTCGGTTGAGGCTTCGTCGGCCACGATGATTTCAAAGCGCGGGTGGTCTTGCTCAAACAAAACGGGGAGCAGCTGCCGCAGGGCTTCGGCCTGGTCCTGACAAGGGACGATGACGCTCACTTCGGGGTCGGGCAATGGCAAGCGTGCCAATGAGGGTCGGGCGGCAGAGGTCGCGGACAGCGAACGGAAACATTTCTGCCCCAAGGCGTAATCTCTCCAGCGCAGTCTCCACACTATGAGCAACGCCACGAGAGCCAATGCCGGCAGGGCGTAGGTGGCATAAGATGTGACGAGGGGGTGGAGAATGGGTGTCATGCGGAGAGGATGAAGAACAGTAGAACAATCAGCGACTGCGGCGACGGAACTCGGCGCAGGTGATGGCTGTGGCCATAGCCACGTTGAGACTCTCGACGGTGTCACTGCCGGCGGGGTAGGGCGGAATGTGGATCCTGCAGTTGGCCAAGGCGGCCACTTCGGGCGATATGCCGTTGCCTTCGTTGCCCATAATGATGAGTCCACCCGGGGTGAGCGGCTCGTCATAGAGATTTTGGCCTTCCATAAATGTACCGTAGACGGGATAGTCTTCGGGCAGTTGCTTCAGCAGGTCGACGGGGTCGTTATAGACCAGATTGACGCGTGCCAAGGCTCCCATTGTGGCCTGTACGACTTTCGGGCCGTAGGCGTCGGCAGTCGAGGGAGAGCAGATGATGTCTTTGATGCCAAACCAGTCGGCTATACGGATGATGGTGCCGAGGTTGCCGGGGTCTTGCACGCCGTCGAGCATGAGCGCCAGCTTGTCGGCGTCGGGTGTGAACGGGCGGGGAGTGGGTTTGTCGAAGACGGCCAGCAGGCCTTGTGGGGTTTTGAGTTGTGAGGCCATGGCCAGTTCTTTGTCGCTGACGGTACAGATTTCGTCGGCTTTTGGCGTGGGGTGTGCACTCAGGGCTGCATCGGTGGCGCAAATCAACCGACACCTCAAGTGGCCGGCAAGTTCGCTCACGGCCTTATGTCCTTCGGCGAGAAACTGATTGTTTTCGTCGCGGAAGCGTTTGAGGGCCAGTGCCCTTATGGTCTTGAGTCTGGCTTTGCTCAGCATAGTTGTTGAGATTGAGGTGTGGGGGTGTGGCCGGCTTTTGGGTAGCCGCCTCCGGTTGTGCAAAAGGTGAACGGGTACAAAAAGAGCCGTGAAAAGACTTTGCGTTTCACGGCTTTCTTCTGTGCTTTGTGGGCGCTGAGGGATTCGAACCCCCGACCCTCTGCTTGTAAGGCAGACGCTCTGAACCAACTGAGCTAAGCGCCCTTCTGTGGAAGGATTGGTTTGTGGTGTGGCGGTTGTCAGGAAGGAGTGGGCGCTGAGGGATTCGAACCCCCGA
>JBGVLE010000001.1:0-3485 GCA_045124135.1 Alloprevotella sp. | reverse complement strand
CGCGCAAAAGAGGGCCCCTTCGGACAGACAATCGTACACGGTTATCTCACGCTCTCACTCCTGCCCTATCTCTGGGAGCAGATCATCGAGGTGAACAATCTCAAGATGATGGTGAACTATGGCATGGACAAGATGAAGTTTGGTCAGGCCGTTTTGAGCGGTCAGAGCATCCGCCTCGTAGCCGTGCTCGAAAGCATTGCCAACCTGCGCGGCACGGTGAAAGCCGAAATCAAATTCACCATCGAAATCAAAGACCAGCGTAAGCCTGCCCTCAGCGGCGTGGCCACCTTCTTGTATCATTTCAACTAAGTCGAAGAGACTTTCACCGGCTTCTTATCTGCCGGCCCGAACTTCTCGCAGAAGTTTCGGGCCGGTTTTGTTTAAATTCGGCAACAAAACAAACAAAGGGAAATGTTTTTATGGCATGTTTGAAATAAATGAAACAAAAACACCAAACCTTGCACCGTTCTAACACAATAACACTCATTATCCAACTCCCGAACCAATCTTTATGAAACCCAAACACTTCTTCATTTGGGCCATCTCGGCAATCGTTGCCCTGTCTGGCCTGGCCTCTCCCCCGGTGACGACGGAGACCTCCTCCCCGGCGGCGACGGCAGCGGCGACTGGGGAGCCGACTCCGTCGGCCTCGTGTTCAGTTACGACAAGTTCCTCACACCAGACGACGTACAAATCGCCTCGGCCGACACCACTCTCATCTCCGTGAGCCGTACCTTCCTCGAGAGCCAAGACATCGAGGTGACGAAAGGCCGCGCCGTCTGTATCTGGCGCACCATCAACACGGAGCCGTTCATCCGCATAATCACAGACGTAAAAGCGGACGGCAATACGCTCACCCTCACCACCCAACCCGGCGATATGGGCGATATGTGGGCCGACCTTGACATCAAGATGGACACCGAACTCTACGCCCGCTCCACGGCCCAGGCACTGAGTCGGGCGACAGGCAAGTCGGGCGGAGTGGCCGGCGTGGACTATCGGCGCTATATGGATGCCGACAGCGTGCTTCATCCTGCCGTCATCATCGTGACCGACGACTCCCTCATCAATGCCGGCGGCAGTCCCGAAGCCTTCACCGCCGAAGAACTCCTGGCCCAAAACAGCCGCTTCAATTTCCTCGACATCCACATCAAAGACTGCAAGGCCAACATCCCCATCAGCACCCACGGCAAATTCTTCATCAACATCCTTTTCAACGCCGAGTCGGGACTCAACCTTGAGGCAAAGGTGAAACGCTTCAAACTGAAAAAGTTTGAGTGCAGCCTGAGCGGCTACGTCCAGACCAGTCTGACGGCAGGCGTGGAAGTCAGCAAACCCGCCCAGCCTCTCAAGAAAGACTTTGAGCTCGTCAAGTTCCCCCGCTACACGGCCGTCTTTTGGTGTGGCCCCATCCCCGTGGCCGTGTCGTTGAACTCCGGCCTCAAGTGGATAAACGAAGCCCTGTTTTCAGCCCAAGGCACCATCTCGGCCACGGCCTCAGTGCGTGCAGACTACAAAGAGGGCGTAGTCTACAAAGGCGGCTGGAACACCGTGAGCAGTTCGAGCGTCACCTCCTCGGCCGGCCTCGACAAGGTAGAGACCTCCATCAGCGGCCGTTTCACCTCGGGCGTGATGCTCTTTGCCAACGTCATGCTCTATGGCTGCGCCGGCCCCGAGATAGGCATCGGCCCGTATGTGGAGAGCAACGTCAAGGCAGCTGTCAACTGGGCCGAAAACCCGCCCACTGTCCACCTCACCACCGACGGCACCATCAACGTGGGCGGACAGATTGGCGCCAAACTCAAGATATGGAAATGGACCATCGGCGAATGGAGCACCCGCTTCTCTTTCTGGAAAAAGCAGGTGTGGAACTTGGAGAAGACCTACGAGCTCTGACGCCGCCACGGCCCGTCAAGGAGGCAACCGCCACGGCCGCTTGTCTTTTCCCCGACAAGGCAAAAACATTATTTTTGAACTAAGCAATAAGGGAGAAGCCCCCAATCGGGCTTCTCCCTTATTGTTTGAGGCCATTACGGACATAAGGCGCGGGGACACTGTCCTTATGGGAGGGAAAACTGTCCTTATGCGCGAAATCTCTGTCCTTATTCCAGACGCTCCGGAGCCTCATCCAATCGGTCACGGACCGCTTCCGGCACATTCTCGGAGGCGGAAAGACCTTTCACCATTATTGTTTTGAGGGAATGAAAGTTTTTCCGTCACGCTCAACCCATTCTTTCAAACAGCCGGACAACGGGAAGAAAACGGCAAATCGTTTTTAGATCATATCCACACGAGCCCGGACCGAAACAAACGGCTGTGACTGCCCACGGCTATACTTCTGAGTCAAAATGAAATAAATATTTGCGATTTTGAATAAATTTTAAAACAAAACCCATAACTTTGCACCATTCCCACGTCGCAGGCTCCTTCAAAGCGGAGCGGGCAAGGCGGGAATGCGACATACGACAAAGGCGTTTACAAAGGCACTTGACCTCCAAACGTGAGACGAGTGACACACTCCCACGATTTTTATGTATCGTCAGTCAAATACCTTATCCTCATTACTTATCCAATCTGCCCGGGAGCGTGTCAGATTATTACAAATCCCCTATTCCAACATGAAAGGAAAACACTTTTTCTTGTGGGCGATGACTTTTATTGTCGCCTGTTTCGGCTTCACGGCTTGTAGCGACGACGGCGAAGCCCTGCCCGGCGGCGGCGAGCCCGACGCAGCCAGCGAAGACACCATCGGCATCGTGTTCAGCTACGACAAGTTCCTCACGCCCGAAGACGTGGAAATCATGTCGGCCGACACCACCGTCATCTCAGTGAGCCGTGCCTTCGTCGAGAGCCAAGAGATTGCCGTTGAGGCCGGCAAGGCCGTCTGCATCTGGCGCACGATGGACACGGAGCCCTTCATCCGTATCATCACGGGCGTGACAGACAACGGTTCGAAGCTCATACTCACCACCGAGCCCGGCGACATGGGCGACATGTGGAACAACCTCGACATCAAGATGGACACCGAACTCTACGTGGACAACGCAGCCCAGGCGCCGCGTCGACGCAGCAGGGCGACCAATGCCGTGGAGGGCGTGAACTACAACCGCTATATGGATGCCGACAGTGTGCTCCATCCCGCCGTCATCATTGTCGAAGACACCAGCACAAGCCGCTCGAGCGGCCAGAACATGGTGTATACGGCCGAAGAACTCATGGCCGACAACGCCTCGTTCAAGTTCCTCAACATCCATCTCAACAACTTCAACGTCAATATTCCCTTAGGCGACAACAGCAAGTTTTTCATCAAAAACTTCTTCTTCAATGCAGAGTCGAGCCTGAACTATAGAGTCAACAAGCAAGTGCAATATTACGAATAATGTTTGTAGAACTCTTTTATTGGTGTTGAGAAATTGAGTTTTTGCCTTGGTCTTCTGTTGATTTTCTTTTGTATTTTGCAGATATATGCTTCTGTAATGTCATTG